>JAKSIG010000001.1 GCA_024398955.1 Fibrobacter sp.
TTGCTTAGCAAGTACAACGATTTTAAGACTCATAATGTTATTTCTTTAGCGGGTTCAAACCGCCAAGTGTGTTAGTTTAATGTTTAGTTGAGACAAAATTTACCTTATTTATAAAGGGCTCAAAAAAAGATTGCGGGAATTGACTGCGATTTTTGTATAGAAAACGAAACGAAGTGTATTGTTTTATTACGGAAAACTTACGAGGTCGGAAAAGTGGTGAAACCTGAACAAAAATTTCCCACTTGAGTAGTAGGTTTTCTTTTTTATATTTGGTTCAAAAAAAAATGCCTCATGCCGTGAAAAGCTGCGAGGCCAGTGTCGCAAAAATGCGCGAACTTGCCCGTAAGAGAATCCCGTGCTGGAACTGCGTCGCAGTTTTCCAAATCCGGGAACGGTCCCGCCGCTGTAAGGGAGGACGAAACTGGCATAAACCAATGCTCGCAAGTGGGCGCCGTGCATTCGCGCGATGTCTAATCGGGTGTGAAGGAGCCAGGAGTAGAATGATCCCCGAGTCAGAAGAACTGTGAGACAAGTCGGGTGCGGTCGTGTGCTGCGCCCATCTGGAGTCGGATGCGAGAGACATCGACAAGATTTGCCGCGCTGGTATTGGCTGCGGCCTTTGGCGCGTTTGTGCATGCCCAGGAAGATCCTGTACAGGACCTGGGTTCCACCGATGTGGTGGCGTTGACTCCTGTTGCCCAGATTTCAAAAAGTACAAGTGTCGTAGAGATTTCCAGGGAGGCCTGGGAAGGCAAGCCGTACTCGGCTGCGGAACTTCTGGCCACGCTGCCTGGCGTCCAGTATTACCGCCAGGGTGGCTTGGGTAGTTTTCAGACTGTCAGCATTCGCGGGATTGCCGCCAAGAATATCGTGATTTGTGTCGATGGCGTTCCCCTGAATGACGGTAGTGGCGGTGCGGTGGATCTTGGCCAGATTGACTTGAACCAGATTGAAAAAATCGAGGTGTACAAGGATCGCGTTCCTGCGAAGTTCGGCGGTGCGGGAATAGGCGGCGCCGTTAATTTTGTGACCAAGTCTGCTGTGCAGCGCAATGTTGTGCCTAGTGCTGACGGAGTCCCGTCGAAAAAGACATCGGGCCGTGTGCTTGCCAGCTATGGCAGCCACAACTTCTGGGAAGGAGCCGCCCAGGTTCAATCCAACGTGACGGATAGCGTTTCATTTGCAGCAACTCTTTCTGCCCGCCATTCCGACAACGACTATGAATTTAAGAACCGCAACGGTACCAAGTATAACGAAGACGATGACTATACGGATGTCCGTCGAAACGCCCAATATACCGAATATTCCGGGAACTTGAAGTATCGAGTTCTTCATGGCTTTGGCGGGTTCTCGACTTTGTCGTTAAACGCATCTGCTTCCGAAGCGGGAAATCCTGGCCGCGAAGACTATCAGACCACTTTTGCGGGTTTTGAAAGTCAGAATGCCCTGCTGAATTACCGCATGGAATTTCCGGAATACTTTGGATGGCTCTGGTTAGAAGTGGGCCTTACGGGAAAGTTTGAAAAGTCGGTGTCCCACTCTTATTATCCCGTTGATCATATTGGATACGCGTCTACAGACTTTATGGAATATGGTACGGCGGGTTACAAGTTTGTTCCTGAGCTAAGTGCCAGTTATTATGGAGATCGTCTTGACGTTAACGTTCGTGTAGCGGGTGGCGCCGACTATTATACCCCGCGGGGATACGCGTCTGCTTGGGCTCTTGATCGTTACTCTTTCTCGTTGGCAGGAGACGGCGAGTATCGCATTTTGCCTTGGCTTGCCTTAGGTGCGGAAGGTTCCCTGTTAGGGGTAAAGGATAACGTGGAAAGTGGTTGGCTTGTTTTGCCGACCTTCTCCAAGAATCTGGAAAATGGAGCCGAGAAAAATCTTTCTTATTCTGCCCGAGGTCAAATCAAGTTGGGTCAGGAACGGGGGCGGTTTGGTGGCGGAGCGAGCTTTGGCCGTTTTTACAAGAAACCGGATATCATGGAACTTTATGGAGTGTTCCCCGGTGTTGTTAGCAATCCGGAATTGAAGGATGAGTCGGCGCTACGCTTTGAAGCGAATGCCTTCGTGACTACATCCAAAAGAAAGACGGTTCTTCGTGCCTCCTATTTTGAAACTCATTCGGAAAATGGGATTTTCTGGCTGAATACCGCGACTTTTGTAAAGCCCTTTAATTTGAATGATGCTTTGATTCGCGGATTGGAAATTGATTTGGAAAGTAACCCCGTCCGTTTCTTGCGTACAGTACTGCGAGCTACATTCCAGGATGCTCGCGACGAATCTGAGACTGAAAAATATAATGGGAATAAATTGGTTGGGGAACCGGCTCGTTCTTATTATGCTGAGGCTCAGCTGTTGCTGCCGTTCCATTTTGATTTGACATGGTCTTCTGATTATCGCACAAAGATTTATAGCGATCGCGCTAATAGAATTGAACAGCCGGCTGTGGCGATTCACAAGGCTACATTGGGGTTCAGTCCCTTTGAAAAAACGAGATTGTCTGCATCTGTAGATAACATTACTGACGAAAACTATCGAAATCTTTATACCCCATTTCCCACTCCCGGGCGGGAATACAAATTCACTCTAACCCAGGGGTTCTAGCCCCCGCGCAATAATGAAACTTATCGAATGGTAAATACATTACTGCGACGACACAAAAAGGAAAACACAATGAAGAATAAATACTTGACTCTTCTTGCTGCAAGCTCTTTCGCTTTCTTTATGCAGGCTTGCGGTGACGACTCCTCCTCCTCTTCTGCTGCTTTGGATGAAGAAAAGCCTGCTGAAGAATCTGCAACTGCAGGCCAGCTCTTTGTAGTTGGCTCTGACTACGAATCTGGCGAAATTCGCTGGATCGAAGATGGCAAGCTTTCCAAGAAGTCCATCTCTATCCATCAGGATACCAAGCTGGTTTATGCTGGCTCTAAGCTGTTCGCTCTGGAACGTTACGGTTCTGACAACCTTGCTCTTATCAATACCGAAGACAAGAAGGTTGAATGGGAAGTTTCTTTGGGCGATGGCGCAAATCCTGCTGACATCGTTGCCATCAATGATAACGAAGTATGGGTTGGCATGGCTGGCACTCCTGAAATCGTGAAGGTTTCCATGAAGGATGGTAAGACTGTTAAGACCATCAAGACCGATGCTTTCATGACTAAGGATGCTTACTCCCCGAACCTTGCTGATTTGGATGTAACTGGCGATACTTTGCTTGCCATTTTCCAGCGCTATGTAACCGATGAAAACTGGAACACTGTTTATCCGAAGGGCTTGCTCGCTATGTACAACCTGAAGGATGGCAAGCTCCTGGATACCATTCAGCTTGCAAAGCAGAATCCGCAGGCTATCGCTGTTGTTGACGGTAATGTATACGTAAGCTCCATGGGTGAATACAATGATTCTTGGGGTACCGATGCCGATGACAAGCGCGGTATCGAAAAGGTTGATCTGGCCAAGAAGACTTCTAAGCTGTTTGTTTCCGGCAAGAAGATTGGTGCTGGCGTCTATCAGTTTGCTGTAGACCATAAGGCAAATGTTGCTTACGCAACTGCATATGGCGACGGTGAATATCCTGTTGTCAAGATCGATCTTGAATCCGGTGATGTCAAGACTATCGAAGGTCTTGACAATGGCCAGGGTGGTCTGGTTGTTGATGAAGCAACTGGAACTCTTTACGTTGGTGACCGTTCCTTCATGGAACCTGGCGTTCGCTCCTATGATGGAAAGAAGGCTGCCTTGATTGAAAACAGCGATTCCAAGACTTTGGATCCTTATAGCCTTGCTGTTGTGAAGTAATTTTTCACGAAGGCTTGTTGCTCCAAATTTTGTAAAAATGGTCTGGCGTTACGCCAGGCCATTTTTTTTGTAAAGAAGACTGTTGATGGATCGAGGTTGCCAAAGGGGCGCTTTGGGTATAAGCTTTATTTGCTTGTTAACGATTTGGTTAACTAATACTTGCGAAATTTGCCTTTTTTTACGTTTATTAGTTAACGATTTCGTTAACAACTGAAAAAAAGAGTTTTGTGTAGCTCTATTGATGTTTGTTTTTTTAACTTAATTCAACTTCGCTTAACTTAACTCTTGTTTACTTCGATTCCCAGTCGGTTTACTTTATAGTGCATGACGCGGGGGCTTAAGTCCAAATCGCGGCCCGCGGCGCTCATGTTGCCTTTGTTACGGCGAAGAGCTTCGGAAATGATTTCTTTTTCGTAGGAGTCCAGAAGCGTTTCGAGGGATGCGGTGCCTTCGGGTAAGAGAGCGGAACCGCTGGTGACATCTGTTTGCAATGTTGGCGGCAGGTCGTAGGCGTTAATGGCGACGTCGGTGGTAACAAGGCAGGCATGCTCAATGCAGTTTTCCAATTCGCGAACGTTGCCGGGCCAGTGGTAGCTTAGCAGCATATCGATGGCGGGGGAACTGAGCCGCAAAATTTTCTTGCCGTACTTCAGGTTCATCTTGGCAATAAAATGGTCCGCCAAAAGAAGAATGTCGGTCTTGCGCTGGACAAGGTCGGGAAGGTTTATCTGGAAGATGTTCAGGCGGAAATAGAGGTCTTCGCGGAAAAGCCCCTGCTGCATCATTTCTTCAAGATTCTTGCCGGAACTCGCCATGATGCGTACGTCTGTATGCTGCACGATGTTGCTGCCCAGTCGGCTGAAACTTTGCCCCTGGATGAATTCAAGAAGCTTTCTTTGTGCGGTGGGGGAGAGGTTGCCCACTTCGTCTAGAAAGAGGGTGCCGTGGTTTGCCTGCTCCGCCTTGCCGAGACGTCGGCTGGTGGCGCCTGTAAAAGCGCCGCGCTCGTAGCCGAAAAGTTCCGTTTCGAAGTTGTTGGCGATGGTGTCGTTCAGGGATTCGCAATTTAGGGTGATGAATGGAGCGTCGCTGCGGTCGGACAACTGATGGATGGCGCGGGCGATGTATTCCTTTCCGGTTCCTGCGTTCCCGCGGATGAGAACCACGGCGATAGATGGGGCAATTTGCTTGACCTGCTTTGAGACCTGCCGCATTTCGCTGGTGTTGCCGATAATCTTTCCGGACTTGCCTTCGAGAAGATTGCGTATGCTGTCGCATTCCTCGTCGTGAAGGGTCTCTGCGGTGGCGAATTTTTTTTGAAGGATGCGATGGACTTGTTCCAGCTGCGATTCGCGTTTACGGACTGTCCTTAGGACGCCCGCAATTTCTGCGAATGCTGTTTTTTCAAGCGTTGTAAAGTCCATTCCAAAAATCCATCCAACATCAATCGGTTTTCGCCTCCCCGTTGTCAACCCCGGATTCGTTCTGGGGTCTCCTTATGAAAATTGCTACGCCGGAGGACTTTTTGGAGTACTCTACCCCCGGCGTAGCATGTTCTAGGAGAGAAATTCTTTCTTGACTGGTCTAAATATACAAACTTTTTTCAGATTTGTTTTACTAAAATGTAATAAATCTATACTTTTTTACATTTTTGTAATAAAAATTGCGTTGTTTATCTAAAAAATCAAGTGAAAAGGCTCTTTTTTGTTCCTAATTTGTGCTTCACACAAGGAAAAATTTTATGAGCTCTTATAGAAAGGATACCATCGCTGAAATCGCCAAGGCCGCTACCGCCCCGGTAAAGCCTGCCGAAACCGTCAACGTGGATTACTACGGCGAAGACGTCTTTAACGCCAACGCCATGAAGGTTTACCTGCCCAAGGACATTTGCAAGAAGCTTCTTGCCACCATCGAGCAGGGCGCTCCCCTGGATCCGAACATCGCCGGCGAAGTGGCTCACGCCATGAAGAAGTGGGCCATGGATCGTGGCGCTACTCATTTTACTCACTGGTTCCAGCCCCTCACCGGTTCCACCGCCGAAAAACATGACTCCTTCCTGGAGCCCGATGGCCTTGGCGGCTGCGAAGCCATTATGGTGTTCAGCGGCAAGAATCTGATCGTGGGCGAACCTGACGCCTCCTCTTTCCCCAGCGGCGGTATCCGTTCTACTTTCGAAGCCCGCGGCTATACTGCCTGGGATCCCACCAGCCCCGCTTTCATCAAGCGCCATGGCAACGGTGCAACCCTTTGCATTCCTACCGCATTCTGCTCTTACACTGGCGAAGCTCTGGACAAGAAGACTCCGCTGCTCCGCTCCCTGCAGGCTCTTTCCAAGTCCACCGAACGCTTGATGGCTTGCTTCAAGGCAGGCAAGAAGAAGACTACCGTTACTCTGGGTGCCGAACAGGAATACTTCCTCATTGACAAGCGATTCTACCTGCAGCGCCCTGACCTGTATCAGGCTGGCCGCACTCTCTTCGGTGCTGTTCCTGCAAAGCATCAGCAGATGGATGACCATTACTTCGGTTCTATTCCCGCACGCATTCTGAACTTCATGAACGAAGTGGAAATGGAACTGTGGAAGCTTGGCATTCCCGCCAAGACCCGCCATAACGAAGTGGCTCCTGCTCAGTTCGAACTTGCCCCCATGTTCGAAGAAGTGAACCTGGCTTGCGACCATAATATGCAGGTCATGGAAGTCCTTCGCAATGTGGCCGACAAGAATGGTCTCGTCTGCCTCCTTCACGAAAAACCTTTCGCTGGCGTGAACGGTTCCGGCAAGCATAACAACTGGAGCGTTTCCTACGGCAATGCAAACTTGCTGAATCCGGGAACCAACCCTCATGAAAATGCGGTGTTCCTTACCACTCTCTGCGCTGTGATTTACGCTGTGGATTCTCATGCTGATTTGCTCCGTATGACAACTGCCGGCGCAGGCAACGATCATCGCCTGGGCGCAAACGAAGCTCCTCCGGCAATCGTCTCCATGTACCTGGGCGACCAGCTCATGGATGTGATTGAACAGTTGGAACAGGGCGCTCCCAAGTCCAGCAAGCAGGCCGGTGCCATGAAGCTTGGCTCCGACAGTTTGCCGCCGCTGCCCCGCGACGCTACGGACCGTAACCGCACCAGTACTTTCGCCTTCACCGGCAACAAGTTTGAATTCCGCGCGCCGGGTTCCAGCCAGTCTTGCTCCGAACCTAACGTGGTTTTGAACACCATCGTGGCCGAAGCCTTCGACATGATTGCAGAACAGCTGGAAAAGCTGGACGACAAGAATTTCCATTCCGGTCTTCAGAAGATTCTCCAGAAGATCGTGAAGGATCACAAACGCGTGATCTTCAACGGTAACGGCTATACCGACGAATGGATCGCCGAAGCGGAACGCCGCGGCCTTCCCAACATCCGCACATCCCTGGAAGCACTGAAGGCTCTGAAGAACGAAGCCAACATCGCCCTCTTTGAAAAGTACGGCGTCATGAACCGCGTGGAAATGGAATCCCGTTACGAGGTGAACGTGGAAGACTATCACAAGCGCGTCCGCATTGAAGGCGAAATCTGTCGCGACATGGCAAAGAACATCATCTTGCCCAAGGCAGTGGAAGCGTACTCCTGCGCCCTCAAGACTAACGAAATGGCTCTGAACCAGGGCTTCCCCGGTGTGGATGTTTACGTAAAGTCTCTGGGTGAAGGCTGCCGCGACCTGACCGCCGCCGTCTCCAAGATGGAAACCGCCCTCGCCGGCGAGCATCAGGACATTCTCGCCGCCATGGCGGAAACCCGCAAGATCGTTGACGCCCTCGAAAAGGTTGTCTCCGACGAAATGTGGCCCCTGCCTAAGTATAGAGAGATGATGTTTATTTATTAAGATGAATGTCTTGCAAAAACCCCAACACTTACAACGAGTGCCGGGGATTTCTTCGTTAATGCTCGTTGAATCTTAAGCGAACAGCCTTACCACTCGCTTGATGCCTGCGATAAATCGGTCTACATCCCGTTCAAGAGTGTACACGCCGAAGGAGAGTCGCAGGGTGGCGTCTACGCCGAACCTGTCCATGACAGGTTGAGCGCAGTGGTGGCCACTGCGCACAGCGACGTTTTCTTCGTCAAGAATCATGGCGGCGTCGCTGACGGCGATTCCGTCAAGCGTTACGCTGATGAGTGCACCGCGATTCTTGGGGTTGCCAAGCACCTTAATCTGCGGGATTGTTGCTAACTGCTCCAACGCATAGGCGACAATCTTTTCTTCGTGCTCGCGAATGTTGTCAAGTCCAATTTCCTGCAGCCATTCTACAGCCTTGCCCAGGCCAATAACTTCTGCAATGGCGGGTGTACCTGCCTCGAAGCGCTCGGGAACGTCGGCGTAAGTGGTTTTTTCGAAGGTGACGTTCTTGATCATTTCGCCACCGCCGTGCCAAGGAGGCATGGAATCCAGAACGTCGTACTTTCCGTAAAGTACGCCGATGCCTGTGGGGCCATACATCTTGTGGCCGCTGAATGCGATAAAGTCGCAGTCCAGCTTTTGCACGTCGATCTTCAAATGAGAAGAACTTTGTGCGCAGTCTATCAGGACCTTTGCCTGAGGGGCCAATTTACGTACCGTCTTGATAATTTCTTCGATGGGGTTCACTGTACCTACGGCGTTACTTACGTGGGTCACTGCAACCATCTTCACTTTTTCAGTCAGCAGGCTCGGCAGCGCATTCAAATCCAGGTCGCCGTCATCCTTTACGGGAATGACCTTGATCTTTGCGCCCTTCATTTCTGCAACGATCTGCCAGGAAACGATGTTGGCGTGATGCTCCAGACCGCTGATCAGAACTTCGTCGCCAGCGTTAAAGAACTTGCGTCCATAGCTCCAGGCTACCAGATTGATGCTTTCGGTGGTACCGCGGGTAAAGACGATTTCGCTTTCGGACTTTGCGTTGATGAACTTTGCAATGTTCTTGCGTGTAGCTTCGTAGGCCTCGGTAGTGCGGGCGCTCAGGCGGTACACGCCACGTTTTACGGAACTATAATGCTCGCGGTAGAAGTCGTTCATTACGTCAATGACGCAATCGGGCTTCTGGGTGGTGGCGGTACTGTCTAAAAATGCCAGGGGCTTGGCTTCCTTGTCTCCAGCCACCAGCATAGGGAATTCGCTACGGATCTTTTCTGCATCAATCATGGCTGTAAAAATAGAAATTGAAATTATAAAAATTGCGGTGGAAGTCCTTCAGTGAGTAGTTTTCTATATTTGTTTTCTGTAAAATAAAAGGGTTATTGGTATGGTTTATAATTACAAAAAAGTTTTTCTTATTGCGGGGCTGGTGTCGATGCTATCTGTGTCTGCCTTTGCCCAGCAGGAACTGCGCGATGCTGTAGATGCGGGCGACGTGGCTACGGCTCAGAAAATCGTAAAGAAAGGTGCTGCAGAGGAAATCTATTGCGGCGAACTTTCTGCAAACGATGCCGTAAAGGTTTACGAAAGAATTTTCAAGGCCATGCCTGCGGAATCCTTTGAAAGTTGCCCCAATCAGTTCGCCTATGGCTATGGAGCAAAGGTCTGTTCCAATGGTAAGGAAATGGAAACCTGCCTTAAGGTTTCTAACAAGCTGATTGCCGATGCGACTGCCGGTAATTCCAACGCCATTGATGCACTCGGTGCCGTTACAAAAGCAGCCCTTAAGACAAAGGCCTTTGCAAAGCCTGTCAAGGAACAGGTGGATACTTCTCTTTGGGTTCCCTGTGCCAAGAAGGGCAAGGCTCGCGAGGCCTGTATTGAAGAATGCTGGGCCCAGGCAGATACTTTGCGCGGTGTAGATCGCAAGCCTGTCTGTGATGCTGCTCCCGAACATTATGTGGATACGGTCATTTCTGTATCCAAGCCATCGCCACTCTATGAGGCTCTTCGCAATGGAATTGTAGATGGTTTCTGGAAGGTACCCATGGCTGCTGCGGAATCCTTTGCGAAACTTTTACAGGCTAATGCCAAGGGGCTTTCTGTCGCTGATACTTCCATTGTGAACATTGCCTATGTCAACCGTTGGGCCGATGCCCATAAGGCAGATAGCACTGCACTGCCAGGTGGCCAGCTGTTCCGTTTCTGCTATATGTGGCAACCTAAGGTGGATTCCATCCTTGCCTCTAAGGGCTTTGAAACCCGCTGCCCTGTGTTTGAAGTCTTTACCGACCCTCGCGACAGCAAGAGTTACAAGGTCAAGGAAATCAATGGGACAAAGTGGTTTGTACAGAACCTCGACTATGTGATTGAAGAAAAGTCCAAGTGTTACGATGACGAGTCTGAAAATTGCAAGGTGTTCGGACGCCTCTATTCTTTTGATGCCGCCCAGGTGGCCTGTCCCGAGGGAACCCACCTTTCTACGGATGACGAATGGAAAATGCTGGAAGTCTATGCTGGTGGCGCCAACGTGGCTGCAGAAAAACTTCGCAGCAATGGTTCCGATGATTACGCCTTTACGGTACTCTTCGGTGGTTACATCAATAAGAACAACATTTCTGTTATTCAAGGCGAAGGGGCCTACTTCTGGACCGATGCCGATGTAGGCGATGGTCGTGGGGTTGCTCGCTCCATGTTCAACACTGATAAGGACGTTTCTTCGATGCCTGTGGACAAAGGCTTTTCGATGTCAGTGCGATGTGTTGTAAATACCGTGGTTAGTGGCGGCGAAGAAAATGCAACAGAAGAAATCTCTGCCGAAGAGTAGTCTATGAACGAGAATCAGCGCCACTTTGCTCCTACATGTTCTCGTGAGAATTGGCTCAAGCGCCAGGCTCTCATGAACAAGGTCCGCAATTTTTTTACGAGCCGTAATTCACTTGAAGTTGAAACGCCCACCCTTTCTAATGCAGGTGGTACCGATCCCCAGCTGGATTATTTTCAGGTAGGTGTAGAAGGCGAGCCTCCACGCTTTATGATGACCAGCCCCGAATTTCACATGAAGCGTTTGCTGGCTGCTGGCTTTGGCGATATCTTCCAGATTACAAAGTCTTTCCGCAAGGATGAATTCGGTAGCCATCATAACAATGAATTCAGCATGGTGGAGTGGTACCGTGTTGGCTGGCCTCAAGAAAAATTGATGGACGAGGTGGAAACTCTCGTTAGCGAAATTCTTGGGACTCCGATTAACGCTCGCCGTACCCGCTGGATCGACGCCTTTAAAAATTACGCAGGAGTTGATCCGGTCAACTGCGCGCTTGAGGATTTTGCTGCAGCCTGCAAGGTTCGTGAAATTCCCGTTCCCGAAGGTTGCGAAAGCATGCCCCGTGAGGAATGGTGGGACTACCTGATGGTCTTCGTTATCGAACCCGCTCTCGCTAGCAACGGACCTGAGTTTATTCTGGATTACCCGCCCTCTCAGGCGGCGCTTGCGCAGACTTACGTTGATGCAGACGGCCTTACCTGGGCCAGGCGTTTTGAACTTTTTGTAGATCAGGTGGAGCTCTGCAATGGTTATACGGAGTTGACCGATGCCGCAGAACAGCGACGCCGTTTTGCCGCAGACCTAGAAATTCGCAAGCAGATGGGAAAACCCTTGCCGCCCATAGATGAACATTTCCTTGCTGGTCTTGAGTCTGGAATGCCTGCCTGTTCCGGAGTGGCTTTGGGGCTGGATCGCCTGTTCATGCTGGCTATGGGCAAAAGCGAAATTTCTGACGTGATTCTGTTTCCCAGTCCTATTGCCTAGTTTTTACTTCAGCAGCTTTTCGACGGCTTTCTGCATCTCTTTTTTTTCGAAGATGCCCACATTCACTTTTACGATACTGTCCTGTTCGTTGACCAGGTAGCTTACCGGCAGTACTCCTGGGTTTCCCAGCGCGTTCATGATGTCGTAGTTCCAGTGAATCATGGGCCAGGGGAGATTTGCCTTTTTTTTGTAGCGAGCGGCGACTGCAGGGGAGTCGTCTTCATTGATCATTAAAATTTCAAGCCCCTGATCCTTGTAGCCAACAGAAAGTTCCTTAAGAAGAGGGACTTCCGCTTGACATGCGGGGCACCAGGAGGCTGTTAAAACGATGAGCGTTGCCTTGCCCTTGTGGGATCTGTAGCTTGTAATGTCTGCCTTGTTTTTTTTTGAGGAGACCTTTTCGTTAATCAAAATTCCCTTAAAATCTGCAATTTTTGTAGGAATTGCCTGAAATTCCTGCTGACCACAACCTGCCAGAAGGAGGAATAATCCCAAAATTCCTATAAAACCCAGTTTACCCATCTTATGTCTATTAAAATAGCGTTTTTTTTTGTTTTTGAAAAAATGAAAGTGAAATCTTTCCCTGCATAATGTTATATTCTTTGGTATGGCATACAATATTCAAGATCTTCTCGCAGAAATGGTTAAGCGTGGCGCTTCTGACTTGCACATTACTGCAGGCGCCCCTCCGTTAATTCGTCTTCATGGCAAGTTGACTCCGATCGGAGAAAACAAGCTTAAACCAGACGAAACCATGCGAATGACTTATAGCCTTATGAACGAAGGCCAGAAAAAGTCTTTTGAACAGAATAAGGAATGTGACTTTTCTTTCGGTATTGCAAACCTAGCCCGATTCCGTGCTAATGCGTATCTTCAGCGTGGTTGCGTGGCTTTGGCTCTCCGTATTATTCCTCTTGATATCAAGACCTTTAAGGAATTGGGCCTGCCTAAGATTATGGCGGAGTTTACGACCCGTCCTTCTGGCCTTGTGCTGGTGACTGGTGCTACCGGTTCCGGTAAGTCCACCACCCTGGCCGCAATGATCGACAAGATCAACAAGGAACGTCACGACCACATCTTGACGGTAGAAGACCCTATCGAATTCTTGCACAAGCATCAGAACTGCATGATCAACCAGCGCGAAGTGGGTAGCGATACAAACAGCTTCGCCAACGCTCTTAAGATGGCCCTCCGTCAGGACCCGGACGTTGTGTTGATCGGCGAAATGCGTGACTTGGAAACCATTCGCGCTGCTCTTACCATTGCAGAAACGGGCCACTTGGCCTTTGCAACTTTGCACACCAACTCTTGCGTACAGACAATCAACCGCGTGGTGGATGCCTTCCCTAAGGGAGAACAGCAGACGGTGCGTACTCAGCTTTCCTTTGTGCTTCAGGGCGTTATATGCCAGACCCTGGTGCCCAAGATTGGCGGTGGCCGTGTCATGGCATACGAAGTCATGAACGTTACTCCGGGTATCCGCGCCCTGATTCGTGACGACAAGGTGCATCAGATTGAATCCATGATCGAAATCGGCCAGAAGTTCGGCATGAACACCATGAACATGTGCTTGTGCGATCTGGTTAAGAACCGTAAGGTGGACCGTTTCGAGGCCTTGTCCCGTTCACCCAGTCCCGACCAGTTGGAACAGCTGTTCGTGAAGGAAGGAATCTAGTAGACTATGGCAGAATTTCTCTATAAAGCCACCAACAGCGCTGGCAATAACTTTGAGGGCTCCATCGAAGCGAAGGACAAGGCCGAAGCCGAAGCCTTGCTGATGCGCCGTCGCTTGATTATTGTAAGCTTAAAGAAAAAGCCTACTGAAATCAAGATTAAGTTTGGTTCTGGCATTACGCCCGCAGACATCTCTCGCTTTACCCGTATGTTCTCTTCTATGAGTTCTGCAGGTTTGCCGATGTTGCAGTGCCTGAACATTCTGGAATCCCAGTGCGAAAACCCCGACTTGAAGGAAGTGGTCCACAAGGTGACCATGTCCATTAACGGTGGTTCTTCTTTGGCAGATGCTCTTGCACAGCACCCCAAGGTGTTCTCCACTTTGTACACCAACATGGTGGCTGCCGGTGAAGCTGGCGGTATCTTGGATGGAATTCTTGCCCGTCTTGCTGATACCCTGGAAAACGGCGAGCGCCTGAAGCGTAAGGTGAAGAAAGCCCTGACCTACCCGGTGATGTTGATTATCGTGGGTGTGTTGGTGGTGATTGCCTTGATGGCCTTCGTTGTGCCGACCTTTGCAGAGCAGTTTGCAGCATTGAATGCCGAACTGCCTATGCCGACTCAGGTGGTGATGAACATTTCTGACTTCATCCTGAACAATGGCGTGTTCCTTGGTATGGGCGTCGCTGTCCTTATTGTGGGCTATAAAATGGCCATGAAGGTACCGAAGCTTAAGTTTGCCTGGGATGGCTTTATGCTAAAGGTGCCAAAGCTGGGAGACCTGCAGATTAAGTCTGCTACGGCAAGCTTTGCAAGAACCCTGGGCACGCTTTTGAATGCAGGCGTGTCTGTGATGGACTCCCTAAAGGTGGTTGCGTCTACCGTTTCGAACAAAGTTGTGGAAAAGGCGATTAATAAAATCGCTATCGGTATTGCCGGTGGTAAGTCCATTGCCGATCCTATGGCAGAATGTAAGCTGTTCCCGCCCATGGTGATTCAGATGACTGGTGTGGGTGAAAAGACCGGTAATTTGGGCGGCATGCTTTTGAAGCTTGCAGACTTCTACGACGAAGAAGTGGACGCTGCAGTGGACGCCGTGGTGGGCATGATGGAACCGTTGATCATCGTGTTCCTTGGTGGCGCTGTGGGTGGCCTCCTGATTGCAATGTACATGCCGATGTTCGGTATGGGCGATGCAGTGGGTAACCAGAGCTAATTAGCTGTTTAAATAGATCATTGCGGGCTGGCTATATGTTATGTAGCCGGCCCGTTTTTTTCGTGGGGTGGGGGATGTTTGTTGATTGACTCTGTTGATACAGTTTAATTATTTTTGCGTGTAGAGCGATTTGCATGTGTTTATGATTTTGGATAGATTACATCATGTAAAAACAAAGAGGTCTATCATGAAAACAAAATTCATTCTCCCGATTGTTACCGCTGCACTTTCTATGAGCATGTTTGCGGCTTGCTCGGATGATAGCAGCTCAAATCCTCCAGTAATGAACCCTGCGACAGATTCTTCTGTTACTGATTCTACCATTACCGATCCTACCGTGACTGACCCTACTGTTACTGACCCGACTGTAACCGATCCTGTCGTGACTGACCCGACTGTCACCGATCCGGTAGTAACTGATCCTACTGTCACTGATCCGATTGTCACAGAACCTATTGTGACCGATCCGTCGGTAACAAATCCTGTTGAACCTCCGGTAAATACAAATGGTGCTCCTGCGACTCCGACTCTCGACGCCAGTGGCTATGCTGTAACTTGGGTGCGTCCCGATGACGACTTTGTCAGGATGCCTAATAACGACACCATTTCTGCAGTAAAGAGCGATTACGATTATTTTGGTGCAGAACTTTCTGGCGTAGACCAGTTCCACTACGGCCGCTTTGAAGCTCGTATGAAGATGGTGTCCTTCCCGGGTACGGTGAGCTCCATGTTCCTTTACTACGATGATTCCTGGAGAAAGGATGTTTTCCCCTGGAACGAAATTGACATTGAAGTCCTTGGTAAGAATAAGGGACAATGGCAGTCTAATTTGATTACCCGAATTCCCGATGACGTTTCTGGCAAGGTGACAAAGACCAATACCACTTCCGAAAAGATTCATCAGTTCGGTTTCGATGCTACAGAAGACTTCCATCTTTACGCCATGATCTGGACTCCGGATTATATTTCCTGGGAAATCGATAGTGTAGAAGTGCGTCGTGATTACCTTGGCGAAAAGAAGGGACAGGTGGAATTCATGACCGAAACTCAGACACTCCGATTCAACTTGTGGTCTGCCAAGAGTACTGCCTGGGTGGGCAAGTTTACGGGTGCCGAATTGGCTGATGGTCCTCAGACTCAGTACATTGACTACGTTCGTGTGTACAAGTATGATGAGGCTTCCAAGACCTTCTCTTTGGATTGGCAGGACGATTTCGAAGGCTCCGATCTTTCTGAACATTGGACTGCCGGCAACTGGGAAATGGAAAATGTGATGTTGAGTGCCGACAACGTTGTTGTTGCTGATGGCATGTGCAAAATGATGATGACGCGCGAAGCTAAGTAATTTTTAAGACCTTCATATAGAACACTCTCTGAAAGACTGGTGGTAAAACGCCAGTCTTTTCTTCTATAGTTTTTTTTAAAGACTGCTGTTTTTTCTAAATTTCCCGCCGTATAAAAAGTTGCAAGGCGAGCGTCGCGGCAGAAAGTATGCTTTCTGACATGACCGAGCCGAAGCAATTTCTGCAAAATTATAAAGGGACACATTATGCCTACTATGACTTCTGCGCAGGTGCGCGAATCTTTTATTAAGTTCTTCGAGAGCAAGGACCATTTGTTTGTCCGTAGCTCTCCCGTGGTTCCTCACGACGACCCCACCCTCATGTTCACCAACGCTGGCATGAACCAGTTCAAGGCCATCTTCCTGGGTGACAATCCCAAGGGTTGGAAGCGTGCTTGCAACAGCCAGAAGTGCCTCCGCGTTTCCGGTAAGCATAACGACCTCGACGTTGTGGGTCGCGACAACTACCACCACACTTTCTTCGAAATGCTGGGCAACTGGTCCTTCGGCGACTACTACAAGAAGGAAGCTATCGCTTGGGCATGGGAACTCTTGACCGAAGTCTGGAAGCTCCCCAAGGAACGCCTTTTTGCAACCGTCTATCAGGACGATGACGAAGCATGGCAGATCTGGAAGGACGTTTCCGGTCTTCCCGATGACCGCATCATGCGCTTCGACGCTCACAGTAACTTCTGGGAAATGGGCGACACCGGTCCTTGCGGCCCCTGCTCCGAAATTCATTACGATCGCGGCGACCTGGCTACCCAGGCTGAAACCTTCAAGGACCCGATCCTGGGCGTGAACGGTGAAAACGACCGCTACATCGAAATCTGGAACAATGTGTTCATGCAGTACGAACGCATTAGCGACGGCTCCCTCATTCCGCTGAAGGCTAAGAACGTGGACACCGGTATGGGTTTCGAACGTATCTGCGCCATCCTTCAGGGCAAGCGTAGCAACTACGACACCGACGTGTTCACCCCGATTATTTCCAAGGTTGCTGAACTTTCCGGCGTTCCTTACACCGACGACGAAAACGGTACTCCCCACCGCGTGATCGCAGACCACATCCGCGCAGTTTCCTTCGCTATTGCCGACGGCGCTCTCCCGTCTAACGAAGGCCGTGGCTATGTGCTCCGCCGCATTCTCCGCCGTGCAAGCCGCTTTGCTCGCCTCCTCGGTCAGAAGGAAGCTTTCATTTACAAGCTGGTCCAGGTTCTTGCAGATACCATGGGCGAAGCATTCCCCGAAATCCGTCAGCGTCAGGCTTTCGTTACCGAAGTCATCAAGAGCGAAGAAGACCGCTTCATCAAGACTCTGGATGCAGGTCTCGAACGTTTCGAAGCCATCGTTGCTGAAATGGGTTCCGCAAAGGTTGTGCCGGGCGACAAGGTCTTCGTGCTTTACGATACCTATGGCTTCCCGCCGGACCTCACTGGCATCCTCGCCGAAGAAAAGGGCCTCACCATCGATGAAGCCGGCTTCGAAAAGTGCATGGAAGAACAGAAGGAACGTGCCCGCGCCAACATGAAGCAGGGCATCAACACCATGGGTACCGAAGGCTGGACCCAGTACTCCGAAGCTTCTACCAACTTCGTTGGTTACGAACTGTCCGCTTGCGAAACCAAGGTTGTCCGCTACCGCGAAGACAAGGGCGTTCTTTCCATCGTTCTTGAAACTTCCCCGTTCTACGCCGAAATGGGTGGCCAGGTTGGCGACAAGGGCATGCTGGTTTCCAAGGATCTTGAAATCGCCGTGTTCGACACCGTGAAGGTGAACGACACCGCTCTCTGCCGCGGTAAGGTGGTGAAGGGTGAAGCTAACGAACAGACCATGGGTGGCGTGTTCATGGCAACTGTGGATGACGAACGTCGCATGGACATCCGTCGCAACCACTCCGCTACTCACTTGGTTCAGGCCGCTCTCCGCGAAGTGCTGGGCACTCACGTACAGCAGCAGGGTAGCTTGGTGACTCCGGATTCCCTCCGCTTTGACTTTACTCACTTCAATGGCATGACCGCTGAAGAAATTCAGAAGGTCGAAGACATCGTGAACGCAAAGATCATGGAATGCCTGCCGGTTCACACCGACGTTATGGGCGTGGACGAAGCCAAGGCTTCTGGCGCTATGGCTCTCTTCGGCGAAAAGTACGGCGATACCGTACGCGTTGTGAAGATGGGTGCCGCTGGCGAAGAATTCTCCAAGGAACTTTGCGGTGGCTTGCATGTTTCCAATTCCGGTAACATCGGCATGGTGAAGATCGTTTCTGAATCCAGCGTTTCCGCTGGTGTCCGCCGTATCGAAGCCGTTACTGGCCGCGGTGCCATGGCAATGCTTCGCGCAGGCGCACAGATCGTGAACGCTCTTCGCGACAAGCTCCGCTGCAAGGATGTTGAAGTTCTGGA
Organism: Fibrobacter sp.; assembly: GCA_024398955.1. Lineage (GTDB taxonomy): Bacteria > Fibrobacterota > Fibrobacteria > Fibrobacterales > Fibrobacteraceae > Fibrobacter. The sequence goes on from JAKSIG010000001.1 coordinate 18,133, forward strand.
TCGTATCCAGCAGTCCTTCGAAAAGACCCAGGCTCTCGAAAAGAGCCTCCAGGCAGTGAAGCTTGAACTTGCAACTCTCGCCGCTGCAGACCTGCTGAAGGATGCAACCGACGTTAAGGGTGTCAAGCTCTTCGTTCGCGAACTTGAACTTGCCGACGACAAGTACAAGGAACTTCTTGACGGCGTCCAGAACAAGCTGGATGTTGACTCTGTTGCAGTTATTGCCAACAAGGGTAAGGACAACGGAAGCGTTGCCGTTATCGTGGGCAAGAACGTTCAGGGCAAGGGCGTCAAGGCTGGCGACATGGTGAAGGAACTGGCTGCAATTTGCGGCGGTAAGGGCGGTGGCCGTCCGGACCGTGCACAGGCCGGTACCCGCGAACCTGCTAAGATCGCTGCAGCTCTCGCTGAAGCCGAAAAGTGGGTCTCTACTAAGCTCGCTTAGTCCTAAGCAGCAGACTCATTAATATGAGTCGCTTGTGGCTCACAAGGCTCGGCTAATTGACACGAAGTGTCACCCTGAAGCCCGTAGGCTGAAGGGTCTAGCATAACAAGGTCTCTGCAATTCTGCAGAGACCTGTTTTTATATCTCGCTTGCCGGTCGGGGGCTAGATGAATTTTCTGAAGTATCCCTTCTCTTTGCTTAAATCTAGACCATCGATCACGTGTTCCAGATTTTCTGCACGTTCAATTTGCAGACGTGCGAAATCCATTGTGCTAGGGGATGACGCATCTTCAATGCGGTGCGTTGCACCCTTCATGAATTTTTCTACACGCTTCATGTCTGCAATTGTTTCGCTGCTGCAATAGGTCTCGCACATTCTTTCAAAGATGTAATCTTCTGCGATGGGGCCCACGTGAGTCATGTCTTCTGCGTAGAAGCGGTAGTCGCGCAATTCGTCCATGACGATTTCGTAACTGGGGAAGTAGGAGACTGCGGCGCAGCACCTGCCGGCGCTGACGTTCTGACCGTCAAGCAGGGGAGCGTTCGCGAATTCCTGGCAGATTTTTTCTACGGCAAGTTGCAGTGTTGCCTTGGACAGATTGTTCCCGTGGGCGCCATCGTTTAAATGCCGAATCGGCGAAACCGTAAAGACAATTTTCACGTCGCGTGATGTGTTCTTTTCGTCATTCTGATTTCCCGCATCGTCATTCTCGCAAAAGCGAGAATCTAGCCGTGCCTTCAGAATACATTTGACGATATTCCTTAGCGCCTCTGCAGCCTCGTCCACCGAAATCAAACGTCTTTCAAAAAGATCTGCAGGCTCCTTGTGACAGTTTGCCACAGCCTTGCCTGTTTCTTTCAGGAAGTAAACGAAAGCCGTTCCTAGCGTAATGAATACGACGTCGGCCTTGGCGAAAAATTTGCGACTTGAATGGACGATGCCATCTAATTCTTCGCCAGAAAAATTTCCTTGGTAATCCCAGCGGTTCCAAAGTTCCGTATTTGTTCCGCTCAGTTTTTCAATAAAATTTTCTATGGAAAGCGGGTTGTAGATAACTCCCAGGGGGTTTGCTAAAACATGGAACTTGCGGCAGGCCCACTTGCGAGAAATATTGTCTGCAAAGCAGGAACCTATGAAAACAAGATTCGTCTTGTAGTCAATTTTAAAGTCGGATGTTGGTATATCTGCTTTTGTGATAAGTTCCATAATGTAAATCTAGTTAAAGACTGCAGACTTGTGAAGAAAATGGGGCGGCCTTGCAATACGGGTTGGTGCAGCTGGAATGTAAACGAATTCAGAAATGCGCATGTTGTTCGTTGAATAAAGTACTTGTTTTTTAGTTAGAAGGCGAAAATCGGGGGAAGGTAAGGGAATGCGCACTTTGTCGTGCCGTTCATTTGCTATTTTGCAACTGTGGTTACGTACTTTTACGTAAAAAAGGATTTGTTATGAAAATCGGAAAGACTGAAGCTCGTCTGAATGCGGCAATAGAAAAGCGCGGTGCATTGTTTGCCGTGCTGCTGGATCCGGATACTTCTGACGAAACCGCCTTTGTGAAGGCTGGTGCCATGGCCGCCGAAAATGGTGCAGACTTGCTTTTGGTGGGTGGTTCCTATCTTGGCAACTTCACTCTTCCCAAGCAGGTGGCAGCCCTTAAGGCCAATGTGGATCTTCCCGTGGTGCTTTTTCCGGGTGGCGCGTCCCAGGTTGTTCCCGGTTTTGACGCCATGCTGTTCATGACCTTGGTCAGCGGTCGCAATCCCAACTACCTCATCGATGAACAGGTCCGCGGTGGCGCCCTGGTTCGTGCCTTGAACATGGAGGCCATTCCTACGGCTTATCAGCTGATCAATAGCGGCAAGCGTACTACTGTTGAATATATTAGCGGCACTATGCCGGTTCCGGCTAACAAGCCCAAACTCAGTATGGTGAACTCCATTGCTGCAGAGCTGATGGGTATGCGTTACGTCTATCTTGAAGCTGGCAGCGGCGCAGAAGAACCCGTACCTGTGGAACACATTGCCTACACCCGCAAGGCTACCGAGATGACCATCATTACCGGAGGCGGCATCAAGGACCCCCAGACTGCAGCCGTTCGCGTTGCAGCCGGTGCGAACATTATTGTGACTGGCACCTTATGGGAAAAGGTTCAGGATCCCGCCCTACTTAAGGAATTCTCTGCTGCGATTCACGTTAAGGGCTAAGGCCGAACGCTTCGTGATATTTGCAAAAACGGAGAAAAATTCTAGAAGGCGAAAGAAAAGGTCCGATGAACGGACCTTTTCTTTTTTTAAAAGTTTTTCTTTTTCCAGCGTTTTTTGGCGTCGTAATTAAGCATGAAGTTGTAGAACTCGTCGGTATGGATGCTGTTCTGCTTGTTGCGTCGGTAGGCTACCACAATGTCGCGTTTGAACTCGGTGTCGGTGATTTCAAGAAGCTTGACTTTCTTGTGGTCCATTTTTCCCCAGGTCACTTCGGGCCAGAAACAGACGCCGATGCCGCCGGCGACGGCTTCCTTGATTGCTGCGGAGTTGTCGCTTTCGAATGTGGTTTCTGTCCTGAACCCGATCTTCTCGCACAGTTCGTTACAAATTTTGCGGTACTGCTTGGATCCGTAGAGACGGATGAATTTTTCGTCACCGAGATCGAACAGGGATATGGAATCGAGTTTCTTGTATTTTGCAATGTTGGGCACCGCAAGAAAAATCTTTTCGGAGCGAACAAAAAGCTCGTCGCTCCTGAAGTTGTCAAGTTCGGGCTTGTATGAGCTGAATGTTCTTACGCAGAAATCGGAAAGGTCCGTTTCTTCGTTCTGGATCATGTCGATGTTGATGTTCGGATGGGTCTGCTTGTATTCGATTACCACATTGGTAAAAAGAGCAGATGCCGCCAGTACATTTAGCTTGATGTTGTTGTTCTGCTGATTGGCGACTTCCTGCAGTTTTTTGGGGAGCGCGACCATTTCGTTATAGATGGGTTGCAGTTGCTCGTAAAAGAACTTGCCACTTTCAGTAAGCTTGATGTTTCTGCCTGAAGTCTTGAAGAGTGAAACTCCCAGCTCGTCTTCTAGTTTGTGTATGGCTTGAGTAAGAGCGGGCTGTACGATGCAAAGGTTTTTGGCGCTTTGCGTTACGTGCTCGTTCTTTGCGACTTCCAGAAAATATTTGAGCTGCGTAAGTTCCATATTTACAAATATAGGCAATTGTGATTAAATCACAAGGTTTCATAATTATACTTTAAATTTATATAATGATAATAAAAAATGATTAGTTACAAAAATTGTAATCACTTTTTGTTATTGATTTGATTAAAAGAAAATATTAGTCAAAAGTGATGAATCCATCTAGATTTGGCTCGTCTTGGAAAAATGACCAAAGACTTAGATTAACAAACATCCGATTGCTGAATAAGGATTATACAAAATGAAAAAGCTTATTTTCCTCGCCGTTGCCGCTCTCGTTTTTACCGCTTGCGATAAGGCAAACGTTTGCTCTTATAATGAAGGTGCAAATATGCTCTCTTGCCAGGAAAAGTCCTATAAGACTGTAAAGACTGGGGATAAGATCTGGATGGCCGAAAATCTTGCCCGTTTTGATTCCGACTCCAGTTTCTGCTACGGAAGCAATCATGACAATTGCGAAAAGTATGGCCGTCTTTATCCTTATGAATCTGCCAAAACAATCTGCCCCGAGGGCTGGGCTTTGCCTACTCAGGCTGATTTCGAAAAGGCCGATGTGAAGTCTCTTGATGTAAAGTTCGGCGGTTATCGCTATGCAAGTAACGGTAAGTTTGCTGACGAAGGTGTAAGCGCCAACTTCTGGACTGCAGATTCCTTTGATGATGCCCGCGGTACCATGGTGCGTGTCAAGGATGACACTGTCACATTCGAACACTTTAGCAAGAACATTGCCTACTCTGTTCGCTGCATCAAGAAATAATTACGAGATATAAGTTATGAATTACGAGAGTCGTAATCGCGGCTGTGCCGCCTAATTGAAATTCGTACTTCGTAACTAGTAATTCATAATTAAAAACGGAGCTCTTCCTATGCAATGGTTTCTAGATCTCTTTACTGGAACATCCGTCGCTCAACAGGTTGTTGTGCTGTCCTTCACTGCTGCCGTAGGCCTTATGGTCGGAAAGATCTCAGTCAAGGGCATTAGCCTTGGTGGCGCGGGTGCTCTATTTGTTGGCATTCTGATGGGCCATCTTGGCTTGAGAATTGAACCTAACGTCTTGCACTTTATGCAGGAATTTGGCTTGATTCTATTTGTCTATACCATCGGTATGCAAGTAGGGCCTGGCTTTATTGACTCTATTCGCCGCCATGGCCTGGTGCTGAACATTCTTGCCGTAAGTATTGTGCTTATGGGCGTGATTGTCACTCTCTGCCTATACTTCTTTACGGATATGCATAACAACGTACCCGTGCTCATTGGGATGCTTTGTGGCGCTGTCACAAATACGCCTTCTCTTGGTGCCGCAAATTCAGCCTTTGTCGCGGCCGGAGCAGACACGTCCCTTACGGGTATCGGGTACGCTGTTGCATATCCCTTCGGTGTCATGGGTATTATTCTGGTAATGATTCTTATTCGCCTGTTCTTCAGACAGAACCCCCAGAAGTCTGCCGAAGACTATGCTGCCGAAATCGCCGCCACCCGCAAGGATATTGTCTCTGCCAGCCTTTCGTTGGATAATAAGAATCTGTTCGGTGTCATGATCAAGGAGATCCCCGGCATTCGTTCTAGCGGGGTCGTTATTACTCGACTCCTTCGCGATGGAAATGTCTCTATGCCTAATGGGAAAGTCGTGCTGCAGCAAGGTGACTGCCTGCACATTGTGGGCTTCCCCGAAGCGGTGGCCGAGATGGAAAAGATTATTGGAACGCGTCTTGCAAAACCCATTACAGAAGCAGACTCTAAACTTGAAACCCGCAGCATTCTTGTGACAAACAAGAAGGTGCTGGGGAAGACTCTTGGTGAACTGGCTCTTGAACGCTATGGCGTTACCGCTAGCCGTGTTGTTCGTGGCGAATTCAAGTTTACCGGACGATTGGATCTTCGCCTGAAATTTGCCGATAAGATTTTTGTGGTTGGATCTAGAGATAGTATTGACGCTGTGGCTCACAAGCTGGGCGATTCCCTGAAGGCCCTGGAACATCCCGAAATAATTCCTGCCTTTGTTGGAATCTTCCTGGGAATTATCGTAGGGTCTATTCCGCTGGCAATTCCTGGCATGCCGACGCCGTTGAAGCTTGGCCTTGCCGGAGGCCCGCTGGTCATCGCCATCATTCTTTCCCGCGTTCGCAAGATTGGCCCTCTGAATTTCTTTATGGCCACAAGCGCAAATCTGATGCTTCGTGAATTGGGTATTACTTTGTTCTTAACCTGCGTGGGCTTGAATGCCGGCATCAAGTTCTTTGATGTGCTGCTGAATGGCGATGGCTTCTATTACATGGGACTTGCTGCTCTTATCACTTTTGTCCCTCTGATGGTTGCTGGCATCGTTGGCAAGTTGGTCTTTAAGGTAAACTACCTGAGCCTTTGCGGTGCCATTGCGGGCTCCATGACTGATCCTCCGGCACTTGCCTTTGCCAACGGGCTTTCTAGCAGCGAAGCGGTAAACGTGGGATATGCCTCTGTTTACCCCCTTACGATGCTGCTAAGAATCCTAAGTGGGCAGGTCCTTGCAATCGTGCTGTATAGTATGGCTTAAGGGCGTACCCAATAGCTAAAACGGCTTTAATCTGTACTCCAATCCACTCTAATGATCCCCGGCCTGTTTACAGGCTGGGGATTTTATAAAAACTGCGTTTTTTTGCCTGATTTTGCCCCGTTTCGCAAGATTCCATGCTTGCTTTTGCCTTGTAAAAGTGTATTTTTCAGTGAAAAGAGAAACCGTGAGTTTTGTCGCGGTGTTATTGAGGTTCGTATGAAAAAACTTGTGATTGTGACTTACGTGCTCCGTGGCCTGGGCTTTGTGCTTGTCCTTTTGAGTCTCTTTGGTCACAGCCTGATTTTGAATTTGTTCCCCGGTCTCGAAGGCCAGTCTATCAATCCGATTTTCTACTCTGGAATTTTGGTGTACATGGTTGGTGCCGTTATCTATTTCTTCGTGAATAAGAAGGAAAAGGCGGAAAGGCGCCGCCGTGAAATCGAGGAAGCAGAAGAACGAGCCTTTGGCCCTCGCGATGGAGAAGAAAAATCCTAATGGGTTGAATCGTTAGGTGATTTATTCGGTTTTTGATATGATAAAGATTGAGCATTTGCATAAGACCTACCGCAGCGGTTTTTTGATGAAGCCGAAACAGGCTCTTAAGGATGTGAGCTTTTCTGTGGAACCCGGTCAGGTTTACGGATTTATTGGCCCCAATGGGGCAGGCAAGTCAACCACTATTAAGGTCTTGACGGGTCTGTTGAATTATGATTCCGGTTCTGTTCTGATTAACGGCGTAAGCCCGCGTGATGTGAAGAGCCGTACTTTTTTGGGGTATACTCCCGAACAGCCCTACTTCTATGATTACTTGACTGGACGTGAATTGCTGAAGTTCTATGGAAGGCTGGTGGGTCTTGAAGGCGCAGAACTGGATAAGCGCATTCAGTGGGCACTGGAATTGCTGCACGCAGATAAGGACTGGATCGACCGTCGCCTGCGCTCCTATTCCAAGGGCATGATGCAACGTGTCGGGATTGCCCAGGCAATTCTTGGAAAGCCGAAGCTCCTGATTCTAGATGAACCCATGAGTGGCCTTGACCCCATGGGACGTCGTGATGTTCGCGAGGCAATCCAGCAGCTGAACCGCGACGGCATTACCATATTCTATTCCAGTCACTTGCTTAGCGATGTAGAGAGCATTAGCCATCGCGTCGCCATGATCGTAGACGGAAAGATTGTTCGCGAAGGAACCGTCGACGAGATTACTGAATCCTGCGGCGTGGAATACCATGTTCGGACCCGTCAGGCGATTCTTCAGACGGATCTGCCCGAGGGCGTTGCTCCTGCAGGACACCCTCAGGAATGCGTCTGCGCCGATGACGCTGCCCGCGACCGCCTGCTCCGCTACTGCTTAGAAAAGGGAATCGCTGTGGAACGTATGGATCACAAGCGCCCCAGCCTGGAAGATATTTTGACAGAGGAGATTGCCCGTGCAGACGTTTAAGCATATCGGCGTTATTGCCCTCAATACCTTCCGCGAATCAATTCGCGATAAGATCCTCTATAACATTGGCTTTCTGGCAATTGCCCTTGCCCTGTTCAGCATTGTTCTTGGCGAATGGTCTGTCTTTGACCGCTCCTACATGATCAAGTCTGTAACTCTTTCTGTGATGAGCCTGTCTGGCTTGCTGATTTCCATATTCGTGGGCATCAGTCTTGTGCAAAAGGAAATCAAGGGGCGAACAGTGCTGACCTTGTTGTCGAAACCCATTAGCAGGGCGTCCTTTATTGTGGGGAAGTACCTTGGGCTTTTGGCGGTGGTCGCTGTACACCTGGTCTTGCTGACCTGTATTTTTTATGTGGTGCTTTTCTTGACCGGTTCAGACCCGACGTTAAGTTTGCTGAATGCGGTGTACCTGATTTTTTGTGAAATGGCTATTGTAATTTCTGTAGCCTTGCTGTTCAGCAGCTTTAGCAGCACTGTTTTGAGCGCCCTGTTTACCCTGGGTGTTTATTTTGCCGGCCACCTGAGCAATCAACTTTTGGAACAGGTCCGTTTCGCCAGCCGTATGGGCGAGATGGACGGGACTTCGACTGCAATTTTTGAAAAGGCTGCCGTGGTTATCCACGCGGTGTTCCCGGGCCTTTATCGTTATAATGTGACAAATTATGTAGTTCATGGTTTAGCTCTTCCGGATATGTATATGTTCTGGAATACGGTTTATGCCATTGGCTACACAGGCGTTTTCTTGGCCATCGCAAGTTGGTGGTTTAGCCGGAGGGATTTCCTATGAGAAATCAGTATATGGCAAAAGTTCTCGTGCATAACAAGGTTGTGTCCGAGGAACAGGTTCAGGCCCATTGGGCCAAGGCTTCAGACCAGAAGGATATTGGTCAGGTTTTAGTAGAGGCTGGGATTTTGCAGCCGGCCGTGTATGCCAAGGTTCTTGCCTTTGTAAAGAATCTTGAGGCGAAGAATGGTGCGGCTGTCCCTGCAGAACCTGCTGCCCCAAAGCCGGCTCCCGCAGCAGCTCCTGCTGCTGCTCCGGCGGCATCCGCTGCTCCGGCCATGCCCTCGATGAGTGCAGCAATGGCTGCAAAGCCTGCAACGGGTGCAGCTCCGGCGCCTTCCGAGGAACCTGTTGGATTTCATATTGAAGGTAACAATCCTTATGGCGAATCTGCGTCTACCACCAACATGGAAGTGGAAACGGTTGCGGGTCTCGAAGCGACCAGCATCGGCTCTGTACGTGTGCAGACGGAATCTGGAGAGGCTGAATCCGAAGAAGAAAAAGGCAAGTTGCCTTCTCGCTTTGCGGTAGCTTCAGGAGAAGGAACTCCCGTTGAGGCTCCCGAAAATATCCGCCCCATGACAACGCTCCCGCAGTTGATTGCCTTTGCTCGCAAGTTTAACGCAACGGATATCTACCTCTTTGCGGACCGTCCGGTTGTCATGCGTCAATCTGGCGCCCTGTTTGTGGCGTCAGAAGCACCTCTGGATTTGGACCGCATTAACGAACGCCTGAATGAAGCTGTTGTTGGTTTTTCTGATGGTTACAAGATTGTGGTGGGCAAGAACTTTAGCAAGACTATTGGCCTTGCCGGAGCTGGACGAGCCCGCATTACTGTTACCTGGAACGATACAACTCCCAGCATTTCTATTCGCGTGATTCCTACAGAATCTGCAAGCCTAGAAAATTTGTACTTGCCTGCATTCTGTAATCAGTTTACCGAATTGACCAGCGGTCTAGTCTTGATTGCTGGCCCTGCTGCAAGCGGTCGATCGACCACCATGACGACTTTTGCGTCTACCATTGCCGCAAATCGGAATGTGTACATTCAGACAATCGAAAAGCCTATTGAACGCCTGCTTGAAAATCCCAGTGGCGCAATTGCCCAGCGAGAAGTCGGCCTGCATGTGCGTTCCGGTGTAGAAGGCATTGAACTGGCCATGGCCAGTGGCGCCGATGTGATTCTTTTTGATCATCTGGAATCCATGGACGAATTGAACCTGCTGCTTCGTGCTTCGAATTCCGGTGCGCTTGTGTTTGCTGTTACCGAGGGTAATAACGTGCACGCCCTGCTTTCTCGATTGCTGGCTTCTGTGCCCGAGGCCAATCGCAATGCGTTTGCCAATACTTTGGCCGACCAGCTGAAGGGCGTCATCGTGCAGCACCTGATTCCCATTGTCCAGAATCAGGGACTGATTCTTGCGGCCGAAGCCATGAAGATGACTTCTCCCATGGCTAACTTGCTGCGACGTGGGGATGTTTCTCAGGTTGCCGCCGCTATCAGCAGCCAGAAGGATCTTGGCATTACGTTAGATGACTCCTTGCAGAAATGCGTGGAATCTGGTTATATCGAAGGCGCCGAAGCCTGGAAACGTGCTTGCGACAGCCGCCGTTTTGCATCTTATCGCTCGATGAAATAAGGGAGGTTGTAATGGCTACTGAAATTGAATCTCTGTTGGATTACGCTCTGCAAATTGGAGCCAGTGAAGTTGTTGTTACCGAAGGCGCCCCTGCAGCTGTTCGCCTGGCAGGAAAGGTTTGCGCCATTCCCGATGCTCCTGTTGTAGAGTTTGGCGCACTGCGTGACTTTCTGGGCTCCATGGACGGCGAATCCGGATTGGTGATTGGCGGCCCCTGGTGCAATTCCCGCTGGCGTGTTCGCTATTTTCGTGCGGCGCTAGGCAATGCTGCCGTATTCCGCCCTGTTCTCGAGGAATGTCCTGATTTTAGTGCGTTGGGCGCTCCCGAGATGATGAATGACCTGCTGGGCCTTAGTTCGGGTCTTGTCGTGTTTGGCGGTCCTGCCTGCTGCGGTAAGACAACTACTGCGACAGCTTATGTTTCAGCATTGTGCCAGTCCAAAATTTTACGCGCAAGCCTTCTGAATTCGAAAGAGGAACTTAAGGTAAAGGCCGGCGATAGCCTTGTTCTTGAAGATACTAATGGTAGTATTCAGGATAAGATTGACCAGGCTTTACGTAGCGGAACGGATCTGATATGGCTTGGCGATTTTGAAGGAATTTCGCTGATTCCCGTTCTGCAGGCTGCCGAGGCAGGAGCCCTTGTGGTAGTCAACGTTTCTGCAGGAAACACCGTTGGTGTTCTTGAGGCCTTGCTTTCATCCGAAGAATCCGGCGACCGCAACTTGGCCCGCAATATGCTTGCCTCTGTGCTTAAGGCGGTCGTTGTACAGCGTCTGATTCCTGCGGCCGAAGGCAACGGCGCTGTTCCTGCCTGGGAAATCATGTACGGTACCCAGAATGTTGCCTCTAGAATTCGCAACGGCGAACAGTATACTTTGCCCTCCATCATTGCGGCTTCTGCTTCCGATGGAATGCTTTTGATGGATGACTGCCTTGCTGAATTGGCTAAGGCCGGCTATATCTTGCCCGAGGATGCTGCAAAGTATGTGGCAAATCCTGCACGACTGGGCTAATCGATTGCGCTTAAAGAAATCGGCGGCAGTTCTTGCCGCCTGTTTGGCATTTGTCTCCATTGAAACCGAAAACGCCTTTGCGCAGGATTCGCTACAGGCTGTCGTTCCCGTAGATTCGCTCCCTTTTGACCAGCCTGCAGAAAATGCTACTGCAGGGGTGCCCTCCGTAGAAAGTCCGAAGGAGGCATTGGCTGTAGATTCTACTGTAGTAGATACAGCTCGCCAGGTTGCAACGACTCCGTCTGCAACTCCTGTCCTGCAAGATAAGAATATCAAGACCGTTCTCTACTTAAGCGGTGGTGAACGTTCCCCATGGTTCCATTTGGGCGTCTTGTATGCCATTGAGGAATTTGGGGTTCCTGTAGATTCTGTTGTGGGTACGTCCTGGGGCGCTTGGATTGGTGCCTTGTGGGCTAAGGGAATTTCTCCCGATGAAATCCAGAGGCTGATGCTGGATTCTGCCATTGCTCCTTACGTGGGGCATGACTATTCCGGAGTTTCTTTGGATAGTGAATCTGATTCCTATGCCTGGCCTGTATCCCGAGAGGGGGTGCCTTCGTTACGTAAGCGAATCACATTGTCGGAAGATGCTGCTGGCAATCTTGTACTGACGAGGAAACCTCTTGATGTTGACACCTCGAGAACCCAGAAAGTTCTTGCTAAGCTTCGCCTTCAAGAAACTCTGTACCGCCAATCGGTACAGTATGTTCGTCCATTCGCCTTGCAGGTATGCAACGAAAACGCTTCGCCGGAATTGTCAGGGATTACTGTAGACAACATCATGAAGTCATTGCCCCTGTGGGGTTCTGCAACTGCAGAAAAAATGCAGGACGTGCCTGGAGAACTGTGCCCATTCTACGCCCTTCCTGCTGAAGACCGTCCCGATGAATTGGCGATTGTCGTTGTTGCCGACCCTTTCAGAAATCCTGTGGCAGGCGATTCTAAAAACAAGTTGCTTCATAAGATGAACGATGAACGTTTAACGAATCAGCCGGGGCTCGTGATTCGAGCCCATGCGATACAGGACACTTCTCGCAATGCCTGGATCCAGGCTGGTTTTTCTGCCATGGAGCAACGTCGTACGTCGCATGCCGTGCTAACGAATCGCAAGGTGGACTATTCAAAAATTCGACGCGCTTCGGCAAAGCCCTGGTTCCGCTATATGCCTTCCCTGGAATATCTTTCTCCCAGGATTCACGATGCTGTAAAGACCTATTGGGTGGATTCTGATACGGGAATGACTGGGCCTCGGAATTTTGTGGCGAGAATTCAGCAAAACCCTGTGTACGATTCCTTAAACTTCTCGATGTTGCCTAGCGGCGATTTGAAAATTGAGTCTGCGTCTCTTTTGACTGTTGACGTAGCTGCAGGTGGGTTCGGCTCGAATTACTTTGGGGCTAATGCCTATGCAGAGGCGAACCTCCGCTATGTAGACCATATAGAAATGCAGCTGATCTTGGCCGGCTTCTGGGGGAATACCTCATATGGCTTTCAGCCTAAATTGCAAATTTCGAAATTGTTCAGCAGGCACTGGAACTTGTCGTTGGGCTATGACTATCTCAAGTTGCATCCTCTAAAATCCTATAGCAACAATATAAGGCGTTCCCTAAGGTCAGATTACGAAATTCGTAGTGACTTGAATTTGGTCATGTCCTATGATCTCGATGACCGCCAACGTATCGCAGCCGAATTCCTATTCGGTCACAGAAGTTTTAGCCTTGATCCAACATATTTTAAGGATGACGAAGTGAATACGTATCCGGTGTCGCCAATGCTGCACTATACCTTCAGTACTTCCGATGAGTCAGGCTGGTTTGCACAAGATGGCCTTGAAGTGAACGCCCTGGCAGGAATGGAATCCATTGGCTACAGTTTTGGCATCATCGATTTGGTTCCTATTTACTGGAAACTTTTGCTGGACCTTCAATTCGCGTTTTCTCCGAAGCCTTACTTGTCGTTTGTCGCAGGCGCAGCAGGTGGAATTGAACGTTATCACGATGATGGTTTCGGCTATGTGTATCCAAAGTCCTTTGACTACGCTCCCTTAGATTTGGCTTACAGGCTGCATGCCGGCGCAACTCCCTGGTCTACAGAATGGTATGACCCGGAGCTGTCTTCTCATGAGTATGGCCTGCTGCGTGCCAGCGGGAGCCTTCATGGAAAGTATTTTGGGGTTTGGCTTTTTGGAGCCTATTATCATGACTTTGAGAATAGCCCGTTGGCCTCAATGGGCAGTAACAAGGTTGTACTTGAACCTGCGCTACGTTTCGCCTACAAGTCCGTATTCGTTTATGCAGGAATGAATAGGATTGCAGAAGCGGGATCGCTATCTGATTTGACAAAGTTTGATGATTACACCTACTTTATTCGCGTCGGAAACTATTCGTTCTGATTAGATGAATTCTGGAACTAGACTACGCCGGAAGTTTGCCACTTTCCGGTGCGCCAGCGAATGTAGTTGACGATGGAACGGTAGAACTCGTCGGCCGCCATGCCAAGCCAAATGCCTGCAAGCCCCAATTCGAAGGTAAAGCCCAGAAGAAGTGCTGTGCCCAGACCACAGGTCCACATCATTGCTGTTCCAATGATTGCAGGGAACTTGGAGTCCCCGGCGGCTCGTAGTGCCGCAGTAATGGTCATGTTGGCTGCCTTGAAGGGCTGCAAGGCTACATCGCACCAAAGGCAAATTTTGCCAAGTCTCAGAACTTCGGGATCATTGGTGTAAAAAGAAAGCAGTTGAGTTCCAAAAATGGCGACAATTACCGCTACGATAAGACCGCTGGAACATCCGGCAATAAGACTCTGGTGCAGCCTTCTGTCGGCTTTGCCGTAGTCGTGGGCGCCAACAAGATGCGCTACCAGAATCTGGTTTCCACTGCTGAGACCCACGCTAAGGATTACTGCCAGCATGGCAAAGTTGGCGCTGAAGATTCTGGCGGTCATGGCGGTAATGCCTAGATGAACGATAATGGCTGTAAGTACTACCTGGAACATCTGAAAACTGACAGGTTCCACTGCTGCAGGAACTCCAATGCGAATCCAGTCGGGAAGAATGATTCTGGAACGCTTGAAATCGGTTCCGCGAATTTTATGATGGACCTTGTACCGCTGAATGGCAAAGAGAATCGCAGATGAAATCAGCCAGGAAAGCATTGTGGCAAGAGCTACTCCCTTGACGCCCATCTGAGGAAATCCCAGATAGCCGTTTAGGAAGATAATGTTCATGATGGCATTGGAAACGATGGTAATGATATTGCCAATAAGGTTCCAGCCCGTTAGGCCGTGAGTCGCAATCAATGCTGTCAAAGTGGTCTGCAGGGATCTGAATGCAAAACCGAATGCTACGATATGCAGAAAATCGCAGGCGTGTTCTGCAGCTTCGCCTGTAAGGCCCATCCAGCTTACGATATTGCTTTCGATCGGAATGACAATCAGGGTGAATGCAATGCCTAGCAGAATGCTTCCGAGAAGCACCATGGTCTGGGTGGTTCCAGCCTGGCGAGGGCGTTCTGCCCCAAGGAACTGGGAGGCGATACTGGCGCCGGCCTGTGAAAATGCGGTAATTGCCATAAAGAGCGCTCCCAGAAGGGGGCCGAGCGCACCAACACCTGCCGCCGCGGCTTCAGAGGTTCTTGCAAGGAACCAGCTGTCCATCATGGGCTGGCACGTGGCGATGCCGAATGTTAGAAACAACGGCCATGACAAACTCAGTAGAGAACGATCTTTAACTTGCATATAACAAACGTAGCAATGGGGTGAACCCATTGCTAGTTACATTGTTGCTATATCTGTATACAATTGTATCGGCTTTTTCTTAAGCCTTACTCTCCGCGGTTCTTGGCAGCCACGTCCTTATACTTGTTGTGGTCGGCCAGGGTGCTGCTAAAGAAGTGTGTCATGGAACCGTCGTCTTTGGCAACAAAGTAAAGGGCGTCGGTCTTGGCGGGGAAGAGCGCTGCCGTAATGGCCTTGCGACCGGGGTTAGAAATGGGGCCGGGCATCAGTCCCTTGAACTTGCGGGTGTTGTAGGGGCTGTCGCTGTTCAACTGGCTCTTGTAGATGGGGCCTGTCAAGTTGCGGAAGATGAACCTTACTGTGGGGTCGGCGCCCAGGGGCATGCCTATACGGAGGCGGTTGTGGAACACTCCGGCAATAAGGGGGCGTTCTTCGGGAATGCCTGTTTCTTCTTCGACCACGCTAGCGAGGGTCAACACGCGGTGCCAGTTCCCTAAGGTTTGCCACATGGAACCAGGCTTGCCCTGCAGTTCGTCGCGGAGCTTCAGGTTGGCAGCCACCATCTGCTTAAGGATGGTTTCTTCGTTGGCGTCTATGGCGAAGGGGTAGGTGTCAGGCAGAAGGTAACCTTCCAGAGATGAGGCTTCGAGCCCCAGGCTGCGGGCGAACTTCGGGTCCTGGACTAGCTTGTTCCAGCGGTCCTCGTCCAGGCTGGGGAACGCCTTTTTCAGGTAGGCGGGAATTTCCCAGCTGGCGCGGCCTTCGGGAATCGTAACCTTCTTGACGGCGTTTTTACCACTTTCGATGATCGCCAGCACCTGTGGGAGACTTAGACCTGCGGGGATTTCGAACCAGCCAGCCTTCAGGTTTGGCTTCTGCTGACGGCAGACAATCTTGAATGCCAGCTCATCGGACCAGATTCCGTTCTTTTGCAGAACCTGAAAAACCTTGGTTGGAGAACTCCCCTTAGGTATTTCTATAAGGACTGAATCCTTGTTTTGGGCGGTTTCATCTAGTCTAGACTTTATGGAATAGGCTCCAAAAACGGCGATTAGGGCCAAAATGAGGGTAAAACAAAGTAAAATCTTCTTCATACGGCAAAAATTTAAAAGAAAATATGACAAATCGCAAAAATAAAAGGTATATTCCTATCGCATAATTGAATTTTACCCTGTTTCTGAGGAAGAATATGAAAAAGGTATTGTTGATTGCACTTGCCCTGATGGTCGGTATGTCTTTTGCCGCAGGCAAGAAGGTTAAGTCTAAGCTGGGTGATGTTGACCTGACTAAGGAAAAGGATGGCGGTTCCGTTGTTTGTACCGCTGGCTTTAACGAAGAATTGACCATTGTTAAGGAAGGCGATACCGAAGTTCTCGTTAAGGGTTCTTGCGGTCAGGGTTGGGTACCCAAGTCCAAGATTGAATACGTTGCCCAGGCTGCTGGCGATAAGTCCATGAAGTTGGAAGGCGTGGACGTGGTCGGCTGGCTCGACAACCCGTCTGCAGTGTTCGTGTTGGAAAACGATGACCTTGATTTCGACGGTGTGAACATCGACCGTGACTTTAAGGAATATCTCCAGCATACCATGGACCGTGAACAGATGGAAATGCACAACAACGAAAACTAATTAAGGGAATTCCAAAAGGCCCCGCACTATGCGGGGCCTTTTTTCATTCAGGGGAAGGGGGATGCGTCCCCCCTTCCCCTGGACTCCTTTCCCCCGACCGCCTAATGCGGGGGCGCGGCCCCGCCCCCAGACTCCCACCCTGCCAGCGAAAACAAAAAGCGCATATTGGGAATACAAAAATTCCATCAGGAGTTCTGCGCGAACCGCAGGGCTTTTTTTGTATTCTGGAGGCAAGGATTTGTAATACAGTGGGTACAGTTGTATACGTTTTTGCTGTTGGAAAATCAGTTTTTGAGAAGATCCGGATATAGATTGCAGTTTGGTGAATTGAATCCGCAAAACAGTGAGGTTTTGTCAATGAAAAAGGTTCTTGGTTTATGCCTTTTGCTGGCCGCAACATTGTTTGCAGCAGGTCCTGTGGACGTGTACGGCAAGCTTCAGGCAAAAAATGGTATGCTCTATGGTGCTAGGACCAATCAGCCGGTTCAGCTGAAGGGTATGAGCATGTTCTGGGATGTCTGGTCCTCTGAATTTTACACCGCAGGCGTGATTAAGGGACTGGTGGACAAGTGGAAAATTGAAATCATCCGAGTTCCCCATGGTGTTGGCGGTACAAAGGGCGGTGGCCCTATGGCCGACTGGCAGAATGTTGACGAAACTGTCATTCAGGCTGCCATCGATAACGGCATTTATGTCATTATTGACTTTCATTCCCATGAAGCTCATATTCAGACTGAAGATGCAAAGTCATTCTTCAGAACCATGGCCAGCAAGTGGGGCAAGTACCCCAATGTGATTTTTGAAATCTTTAATGAGCCCATGGGCGCAAACATGTGGAGTTCTATTAAAACTTACGCTGATCAAGTGATTCCTGTGATCCGCCAGAATGGTGGTACCGACAACCTGATTATCGTGGGCAACAGCGAATACTCCATTCGCCCGGGTGAAGCCGCTTCTAATCCGATTAAGGACAGCAATGTTGCTTATACCTTCCACTTCTATGCAGGTTCACATTCCTTGGATGGTGGAGAATATAGTGGCTATCCTACATACAGAGCCGGCATCAACAATGCCATTCAGGCAGGCCTCACCGTTTTCGTGACGGAATGGGGTACTGTGAATGCTAGCGGCGATGGCGGTTACAACAAGTCTAGTTCTGACGCTTGGATGAGCTTCCTTGACCAGAAGAAGATCTCCTGGTGTAACTGGTCTGTGCACAGTAAGAATGAAAGTGCTTCCATCTTTGCAAATCAGTCCACTTACACAAATCCCCAGAACTGGAGCTATAGCGGCTATTCTGAATCTGGCCAGTATGTTTACGATCAGCTTCAGAGCTGGGCTGCAAAGGCTCCGTGGCGTTCCGGTGCTGCAAATTCCTCTTCTTCCGCAGCCTCTTCTTCTAGCGTTGGCGGCGTTGTTTCTGGCGGCAAGACCAACATGTTCGATAACTTTGAAGACCTTGACAAGTATGCCTTTACCGGCGGTGTCTGGTATGCCTACACCGATAAGGATGATAAGGGCCTGTCTTCCATTAGCAACAAGGTCGTTGTCGATGATGATGGAGAAGGCTGGACTGTGGTTGTCCCCACTGATAACAGCAACAGCACCAAGGGTATGTTGGCTGCAACAGGAATTAAGCTTGTAAAGGGCGAAAACGAATATGCCCCTTATATTGCCTTGGGTATTAACCTCAACAAGGATGAATCCGCTTTCGACTTGACTTCTTGCAAGACCTTCAGCTATAAGTACAAGGGCGCTGCCCATAACTTTAAGGTTCAGTCCACAAAGGTTGAAAACTACAACTATCACTCCACAAGCTTTATTGACCAGGGTGATTGGAAAACTGTGACTATTGATTGGGCTGATCTGGTTCAGGGCAACTGGGGCACAGCAGAAGCGGCAACTCACTTTGATATTTCCAAGTTCAAGAATACTGTGAACAAGTTGGCTTGGGAAGTGAAGGGTGATGAAAAGGCCGCAACTACTACCTTGAAGTATGACTACCTCTACATTGACGATGTGATGTGCGATGGTATGTCCATCAATGTTGTGACACCAAGCTCTAGTTCCAGCAGCGTCAAGGTCAGCTCTAGCTCTGCAAAGTCAAGCTCCAGTAGCGCCAAGTCTTCGTCCAGCGTCGCTTCCAGTTCTTCTGCGAAGTCCTCTAGCTCTATTGCTCCTTCTTCTAGCAGCGTTGCTCGCAGTTCCAGCTCCTATGTGGCAAGCAGCAGCTCTATTAGAAGCTCTAGTAGCGTGGCTTCGTCCTCCAGTGTTGTGAAGTCCAGCTCCAGTATTGCTGCCGGTATGAAGGTGACTGGAGATTTGACTCAGACTGTTGCTAAGGGTAGCTCGTTTGGCACGATTACGATTACCGGAGTCACGTCCTTCAATCGTGATACATGGAATCTGTCCTATTTGAACATTGAAAATAAGAATGGAACTGTAACAGTTTCTGGTACTGTTCCCAACTGGGCTACTTCTAATTCTGAAACCTTGACCATCAATGGCGAAAAGGTTGTTGTTAAGCTGATTGTTGCCGAAGCTGGCTCAGTCTCTAGCTCCAGTGTTGTTTCTAGCAGTTCAGTCACGAGTTCTAGCAGCGTTGCAAGTTCTTCCAGCGTGCAGCCGGTTTATTCTTCCAGCGAAGTGCTGCCTGCATCTTCTAGTGCTGTAATTCCTGCTTCTTCTTCCAGTGAACCTACAGTAGCTGCTCCGGCCGGTATGGTAGACGACTTCGAAGATGGAGACAATCAGGCGTACACTAGTGGCTTCTGGTTTGCCTATAATGACGCGGGTGACAAGGGCGCTTCTTCCTTTGCTAATGAAGAAGATGCTGCAAACGGCGGCTATGTGGTCATCTTCCCGGCCACAAACGGCTCCACCACAATGGGTGGCCTCAAGGATATCGTTCTTGACCAGGGCGAAAACGAGTACGATCCCTATGTTGCTCTCGGCTTGAACCTGGCTGAAGAAGACGAGGCCTATGATCTTTCCAAGTGCCGCGAAATCTCTTATGATTATATCGGCGCTGCCCACAACTTCAAGGTTGTTCTTGCTGGCGACGGCAAGGGCGCTGTAACTTCTTACGACCGTCACATGGTTGCAGTTCCTGCCTCTACTTCCTGGACCACCGCAAGTATCGCCTGGGCCGATTTGGAACAGGCTGGTTGGGGTGAAAGCGTGACCCTCAGCAAGTCCAAGGTTTCTGCATTCCACTGGGAAGTGAAGGGCGAAACGCCTGTTCCCAACTACCTCTACGTGGATAACTTCAAGTGTGATGGTCTGAAGGTTGTTGCTCCTGCAGGCTCCAGTTCTTCCGGAGCTGTTGTTCCGGGATCATCTTCTTCTGAGCCTTCCACTGCTATTGTGGCGGTCGCTTCTGTCAAGTTCTCCGTTTCCCTTCAGGGGCGTACCCTCCAGATTGGCGGAGCCGATCTGGTGAATGTGGACGTGTTCGACATGCAGGGGCGTCCTATCAAGAGTCTCCGCAACGTTCAGAACGAAGTTGCTCTTGACGCTCTTGCCAACGGCAACTACATCGTGCGAGTTCGTGCTGGTTCCGCCAATATGACCAAGCGCATTATGTTGAAGTAGTCCTGAAAAAGACATCCTTATAACGAAAAGCTCACCGTTGTGGTGGGCTTTTTTTTTGTGATTCTCGTCAGTGCAAACAAAAATTGCATTGGATTTAGGGCATGTTGAATTTATATTCCAACTTGGATGTTTTATATGGAGACCATATGAAAAATTGGCTTGGTTTTGTGGCAGCGGCCCTTTCTATTTGTGTCATGCCTTCTTTGGCTGCATTTAGTGAAAGCAATTTTAATTATGGTGCCATGTGGGAAGGCATCAAGGATCGTTCCGACAGGGCTAGCCTTGGACTTTCCCATGTAGCCATGTATATCGGCGATGCCAATACGCAGTGGTCCGACCGTGTTAATCAACCGTATAATCCCTATTGGGAAGCGGACATGGTCAAGTTCTGCGCCCAAAACGATATTACTCCGGTGTTTTACGCCTACGTGATTGCTGAATGGGACAAACATCTTGGCTATTCCGATTGCGATGTGGGCAGCCCGAACCATTGTACCAATGGTGCAGAAACCATACGCAATGACTGGCAGACCATTTTGTGGCGCTACGGTGAGCTGGCAAAGGGTGTTGCTTCGGACATGGGCTCTAAAAAGAATACGATTCCGTCGATCTGGCTGATTGAACCAGACTTTTATCAGTATTCAGTTTCCGGAGATAACCAGAGGGGCGGTCAGCAGTCTGGTGGTGGCATTCCTGATGCGGATTTGGCTGGTACTAAGTTCAATCAAATTGTTGCTGCCATTAAACAGCATCTTCCAAATGCAAAGATTGCCGTCGATATTTCTCCTTGGATTTCCAATCCCCAGGGCTGGTATTCCAATTTTGATGCAAGCAAGATTGACTACATGTTCACTTCTGGTGGTCGCACCGAAGGTAACAATACCAAGATCCGTTCCGAAAATAACATGACCTGGGCTCAGGCTAGCGGCTTCCTGGGAAAAAAGATTATTGCCGACGATGGTTACGGCGTTGGTGGCGGTGCTGAAGAAAATTATAGCGATTGGCAGAATGTCAATAACTTGAAATCTCGCATTAGTGATGGTGTTATTGGTCTTACCATCAAGTCCCCAAGTGCGTCTTTCATGAATTGGACAAAGCAGAATCCTCTTTCCATTAGTTCTGGCAATTCGGGCAATAGTTCCAGCTCCTCTGCAAGGTCTAGTTCTAGCTCTGCAAAGAGCAGCAGTTCCCAGTGGCAGGGCGGTATTAGTTCTCCTTGGCAGGGGGGCATTAGTTCCCCATGGTTGCCTAGCGTTTCCTCCAGCAGCGTTGCATACTCAAACTCTGCGACGGTATCTAGTAGTTCTGCTGTTACGGGTAATTGTATAGCCTATGTGGCTGGTGCTGGTGAATATGACAAGCACTGCTATAACTCGGGCTTGACAGGTATGGCTGTCGGAAAGTGTTATACCTTGAATCCGGAACGTTCTCCGTCTCCTCAGTGGATAAACAATAATGTGGCAGAAACTTATTGGTGGGTAGAAACTAGCTGTGGTGATGCTGTTTCCAATACGCCTGTAGTGACCGTGTTTACTCCTGCCGCAGCCAACACCACTCAGAATGTGGTAGCTGGCCAGGCCATCACTCCGATTGTGTATAACTTCGAGAATGTTAAGAGTGTGTCCGTAGCAGGCTTGCCGAAGGGCCTGAACGGAGTAATTGATAACAATGCAAAGACGTTTACGATTTCTGGTACGGTTGATGCCGCCCTTACTGACCATGACTATGAATACACAGTGACCGTCACCGGCGTAGATGAAAATACTACAGCCACTGGCACCATCAAGGTCGCTCACAAGCCTGTAGTGACAGTATTCAATCCCGCTGCCGCCAATACCACTCAGAATGTGGTAGCTGGTCAGGCCATCACACCGATTGTCTACAATTTTGAAAACGTGAAGGGCGTATCTGTTGCAGGCTTGCCGAAGGGCCTGAGCGCAGTTCTTAACGAAAGAGCCAAGACTTACACCATCAGCGGAACAGTCGATGCAGAACTCGGTACTCATGATTACGAATACGCCGTGACCGTGATAGGTGTAGATGAGAACAAATCCGCTACAGGTGTCATTCATGTGACTCGTGCTCCGGTCGTAACAACAGTTGCACTGACTAGCAATAATGCTGATCAGAACGTTGTCGCCGGTCAGGCAATCGATCCTATTGTTTTCCGCTATGAAAACGTGACCGAGATTTCTGTTGATGGTCTTCCGCTGGGTTTGAGTGGATCTGTGGATCAGTTGGCGGGAACTTATGTAATCAAAGGTACTGTTGATGAAAAACTCTCAACCCGTGATTACGACTATACCGTAATATTCTTCGGTGTAGATGAAAATAAGACAGCTACAGGTTCCATCAAGGTGTTGGAACTCGAGATATCCAGCAGTTCCGAAATTCCGCCGCAGTCTTCCTCCAGCGAAGAACCAGAATTGTCCAGCAGTTCTATTGAAGTTAGCAGTAGTTCCGTTGATGAGATTTCCAGCAGCAGCGAAGAACCTGCAGTCTCTAGCTCCAGCGAAGAAGCGAACCTTTCCAGTTCTAGTGAAGAATACGTCAGCTCCTCCAGCGAAGTTCCGGAATTTTTCAGCAGTTCCGAAATTCCGCCGCAGTCTTCCTCCAGCGAAGAACCAGAATTGTCCAGCAGTTCTATTGAAGTTAGCAGTAGTTCCGTTGATGAGATTTCCAGCAGCAGCGAAGAACCTGCAGTCTCTAGCTCCAGCGAAGAAGCGAACCTTTCCAGTTCTAGTGAAGAATACGTCAGCTCCTCCAGCGAAGTTCCGGAATTTTTCAGCAGTTCCGAAATTCCGCCGCAGTCTTCCTCCAGCGAAGAACCAGAATTGTCCAGCAGTTCTATTGAAGTTAGCAGTAGTTCCGTTGATGAAATTTCCAGCAGCAGCGAAGAACCTGTAGTCTCTAGCTCCAGCGAAGAAGCGAATTTTTCCAGTTCTAGTGAAGAATACGTCAGCTCCTCCAGCGAAGTTCCGGAAATTTCCAGCAGTTCCGAAATTCCGCCGCAGTCCTCTTCCAGCGAAGAACCAGAATTGTCCAGCAGTTCTATTGAAGTTAGCAGTAGTTCCATTGATGAAATTTCCAGCAGCAGCGAAGCACCGGAAGTTTCCAGCAGTTCCGAAATTCCGCCGCAGTCTTCCTCCAGCGAAGTTCCGGAAATTTCTAGCAGTTCCGAAATTCCGCCGCAGTCTTCCTCTAGCGAAGAACCAGAATTGTCCAGTAGTTCTATTGAAGTTAGCAGTAGTTCCGTTGATGAAATTTCCAGCAGCAGCGAAGCACCGGAAGTTTCCAGCAGTTCCGAGGAACCTTCTGACTCGAGCAGTAGTTCTGAAGACGATGGTACAGAACTTGTCGTTGCAAATCGAACATCCTTCAACATTGGATTTGCCCGTAATGTCCTGACTCTCGCTTCTTCTAGAACGGCCACCTACAAGATTCAGATCTTTGACATGATGGGACATGCTGTCGCATCCCAGAAGGAAGACGTTTCTGGTAGCTTCAGTATGAACCTTGATCATCTCAATAGAGGTAACTACCTAGTTCGCATTTCTAGCGGCAGCGAAGTTCGTACAAGTCGAATCGCTATTCGCTAATCATACGAAACTATTTCTATAAAATCAGCTTCACCCACCCTCAGGAAAGGTGAAGCTTTTTTGTTCCCTTTTACTATATTTGCCCCCATGAAATTTACAAAAGGTGTAAAAGACGGTCTTCCCATCGGAATAGGATATTTTGCTGTATCCTTCTCCTTTGGCATTGCTGGGTCCAAGTTCTTGACTTGGCCTCTAGTCACCTTGATTTCTATGACCAACGTGACATCTGCGGGTCAATTCGCAGGCCTCCAGATTATGGCAGATGCCGCGGGAACCTTTGTCGAGATGGCGATTGCTACGTTCTTTATTAATTTACGCTACAGCCTGATGGCGATTTCCCTTTCCCAGAAAGTTGCCCCCAGTTTTGGTACCGGCAAACGTCTGCTTTTGGCAATGGGCATAACAGATGAAATCTATGCCGTATCCATGATTCAAAAGGAGCCTGTTACCCCCATTTATTTCTTGGGTCTATTTACATTGCCCTATGCGGGTTGGTCCTTGGGAACTTTGACTGGAGCTGTTTGCGGCGAAATCCTGCCTGCCATCGTGACCAACGCTCTGGGGGTTGCTCTTTATGGAATGTTTATAGCTATTGTGGTTCCGCAGATGAAGGTGCACAAACCGACAATGATTGCCGTTGCTATTGCCATTGCATGTAGCTTGGCTTTCAAGTTTGTTCCGGCCCTGAGTGGAGTTACCGTTGGTTTTGCCATCATTATCTGCGCCCTAATCGCTTCCTTGATCGGTGCAGCGCTTTTCCCCATCAAGGATGATGAATCCCTTGATGCCAAGAACGAGGCGGGGGAGGCAAAATGAATTTAAAGCAGTATTTTATTTACCTTGCGGTAATGGCTGTAGTTACGTACTTGCTGCGTGCGGTTCCGTTCGTTTTGCTAAAATCAAAACTGAAGAGCCCTTTTTGGCGTTCCTTTTTGGCATATGTTCCCTATACGGTACTTGCAGCCATGACTGTTCCCGCCATCTTCTATTCCACAGACAGTAAGCTTTCGGGGGCTTGTGCTCTGGTTGCTGCAGTCGTTGCTTCCTTGTTTGGTGCGGGGCTCGTAGGAGTGGCCGCAGTGGCTTGCGTTACAGTTCTAGGTGTCGATGGTATCATGCTGCTCCTTTAAATTTTTTTATCTTGCATCTTGTAATTCCTTTATAAAGACTGCGCATGACTCCAGAACAGTGGAAAAAAATCAACGAAATCTGTGACCGGCTTTCTAAGGTCACTTATGAAAACCTCACCAAGATAATCCGTCTAGAACAGACAGGAAGTTCTTCTGCTGCACAGAAGCTGGATGATAGCTTTCAGAACGATGTTGATGCCTGGATGGGTGGTGGTACCTGCTTTAGCATGACCTGGCACCTTTATCAGGTTTTTACTGACATGGGCTTTAATCCCCGCCTGGTCATGGGACACAAGCGCAAGGAACGTAACATTCACTGCGCCCTGATACTACCGACAACAGACCCGCAGACGCAAATACCTTGCGAGTACCTTTTTGACCCTGGTTATCTGATTTTTGAACCGCTTCCCATTCCCTTGCCGCCACCCTTTGGTACAGGAACCGCTTTTTTTCCGTTGGTTCCCAATTGTGTTCGCCTGGATCGCCCTAGCCAAGAAGCGATGTCCTTGTGGACCGGAGGTGCCGGCGCTCCTATGAAACTCCGCTTTGACTATCCTGTGGAAGGAGTTTCTGTAGAAGAATTCAAGCTGCACTGGAACGAAAGCTTCTATCGAGAGATGATGACTTATCCGGTTTTGAATCGTCTGGATCGGGAACGAGGAATCCAATACTACTATCAAAAGGGCAATTTGGTCACTCGCGACGCCAACGGCTCCCGCATGGAACGAATAGAGGCTCCTGCACGGGTTGAAACTTTAAGCCGGATTTTTGACTTGAAACCTGAATTGGTGGAACGAGCACTTCATATTTTGGAAAAATAATTTTAGACAGGCAACGCTGTTTTTATAATTTATTTATATTCTGCTCAAGAATAGAACGCATACTTTGTTGTTTAAAGTTTGGGTTCTGTCAAAATTGGGAATTGAACAAAGGAATGATTATGAAGAAAATGGCTCTTGCCCTGTTGGCTGCTGTATCTATGGTCTTTATGGCCTGTGGCCCTTCCAAGCTTGAAATTCAGGAAATGTCCGCTCAGAGCGACGTGATGGTCGAAGTCCGTCAAGTTCTTAATGACTCCATCAGCCTTTTTGTGGGTAACACCCTTTACCTGAATGCCAAGCAGATGGTTGCCGACGACATGTATCCGCTGCTGGTCAGTACCCGCGACCCCTCTGAAATAGAAAAGCCTACTGCAACGGATATTCTTAATTCCGACGAAGACATGCTGAACTATCTTCGTAAGGTTTCTCCACAGATGACCACCGTAGGCGTTGTCATCGGTGAAACCGCAGCCAATGAAATTGGTTTTGAAGAAGCCGATGCGATTGTCAAGCTGGTTAAACTTTTCAAGAAGATGAATGGCGGATCCTTGATCCTCTTCCACGAAAAGGCTGGCGAACTCACCGACGCCAAAAAGCTGTATTAAAAAACGCTTTTTACTTCATCTTCTTCCATTCCCGACGTAGCATAAACAGACCGATAAAGGCTGTTCCTACGTCAGCCACGGGCTGGGCAAAGAAAACGCCCTTCAGCCCTAGGAATGGTGGAAGAATCAACAGGAACGGAATAAACAGAATCAATTGACGGCAGGCATTCAGGAACATGGATTTGCCTGCCTTTCCTGTACCCTGGAAAAAGCTTCCTGCAATCATGCCGCAGGGAACCATAAAGATTGTACAGGTAAAGATTCGCATGGCCTTTGCCGCCACTGCCTGCATGGTTTCGTCACCTGGTGCAAAGGGAGCCACAAAGGCTTCGGCTTGCCACTGCACCAATGCCCAGGCGATAAACATGAAAATCAGGGAATACAGATAGGCGAACTTTACCACGCCCTTCACACGGTCATAAAGTTTGGCGCCATAATTGTATCCTGTAATGGGCTGTGTTCCGTTCACAAATCCAAGCAGCGGCAGCACGATAATGGAAACAACACTATTTAATATACCGAAGGCAGAAATTGCCATGTCGCCACCGCTCATGGTGGCGGAAGATTCCAGACTCTTGTTTCCGTAGGTGGTCAGGCTCCAGGCAAGAATTGCGTTCATCAGGCTATTGCAAATCTGCATTACAGAAGGGGGGAGTCCCAGGATGTAGATCTTGCGCACGTAGGGGAGGCGCAGCTTCATGTAGCGGCGGTTGATCTTTACAGGAGTCGTCTTCTTTAGGAAGAAGTGGGTGATCAGGAGGCTGCTGACCAGCTGGGAGCAGATGGTTGCCCATGCGGCGCCTTCAATACCCCAGTGCAGGCGCATTATAAATATGTAGTCCAAAATCACGTTGGTCACCGCACCGATGATCTCGCGGAACATGGCTGTCTTGGGGTGGCCCATAGAACGGATAAAGTGGTTCATACCAGGGGCCACCGTCTGAAAAACGCAGCCCAGCAAAATAATCCGCATGTAGCTAGAGGCCACCGGCAAAGTCTGGTCGCTGGCTCCAAACAAGCGTAACAGCGGTTCCATGAATATTTCGCCAAAGGCGAATGCTCCCACTGCCATAATGATGAGCAGCACAAAGGAGTTGTTCAGGATGATGGCCGCCTGCTGGTACTTCTTTTCGCCCAGTCGGATAGAGAACAGCGTGTTGCCGCCTACGCCCACGATCATGGACATGGCCATGATGAAGAGCATAATGGGGAAGCATAGGGTGATGCCAGCGATGCCTAGGCTCCCTACGCCCTGACCCACAAAAAAACGGTCCACTATATTGTATAGAGCGTTTACCACCATGCTGATGATGGCGGGAACAGAAAACTGCAACACCAGCTTGGGAATGCTGGCTGTTCCGAAGGACTTTAGCTTTTCGTTATGGATTTCGCTCATTTCGGGGGCGCAATTTAGAAATTTGCCCCCTGCAAGGCAAGGTTTTGCCGGCTCGGGCTACTGTGTTAGCCCGAAACTACCTGATTTCGCCCGTTTTCTTTAGCGATGTACAGGCATTTGTCGCATTCGGCAATCATTTCGTCAATTTTTCCGATGTTTTCGCCCTGCCTGCTGCATAAGCCGAGGGAAATTGTAACAGGAATGATGGTGTCTTTCCAGGAAAAATGATGCCTTTCTACGGCCATGCGTAGCCTTTCGGCACTTTTCTTGGCGTCTTCGACCCCGATTCCTGACAGGAGGAGCACAAACTCTTCGCCGCCGTAGCGAGCCAGCAGGTCGGATTCCCGCTTTTCTTCTTTGAGAATGCGTGCGACTTCCTTAAGGACCATGTCTCCGCACTGATGCCCCCAGGTGTCGTTGACCCGCTTGAAGTGGTCTGCGTCTACCATAATGGAGTGAACGTAATAGTTATTGCGGCGGGCGAGGGCCAGTTCTCCCAGGCTGCGGTCCATAAAGGTGCGGCGGTTGCTGATTTTGGTCAGGGGGTCCATAGTGGCGGCTTCGTACAGTTCCTTGTCGAAGGCCTCTTCGGTGGGATCCTTGAAATCCACTTTCAGCACCATCTTGCCGATCTGGAGTCTATTGTCAGATTCTAGACGGCGGCTCTGTACCGGAGATCCGTCGACGAAGGTCCCGTTGGTACTGTTAAGATCGGTTACTGTTACATAACGGCCGTCAAATTCCAGCTGGCAATGCTTGCGGCTTACCAGTTCGTCGTCTAGGCGAATGTCTGCGTCGGTTCCTCGTCCAAGGATCACTGTTCCCTTGGTCAAGGCAATCTGTTTGAACATGGTCTGGGGGTACAGCACAATCAGGTGAGGCCGCATTTCTACGGTTGGGAATTTGATTGTGTTGTTGCCTGTGGCTATGGTCAGGTCCATGTCTTGCATAATAACTCCAGTAATTCACTACGAAATCTAACAATTTATAGGGGCGTTTGCTCAAAAAGGCAAGTAAAAATGCGAGTGTAAACTTTTGTTAATGCGTTTTTGTGTGATGAATGCACGATTCCGCAGTATATCCACCGTTTGTATACAAAACAAACCGCTTTTTTTACTTAAATTTCAAAAAATAATTGGCATTTTCGGTTTGAAAAGGATAAATTTCAAGCCGGTGTGGCATTTCAGAATGACCGGTCTTTCTGTTTTGCCAGAATGTTGGAAGGAAAACCATCGATGGATATTAAGATTATGAAGAATGCAAAGAATACCCTGCTCGGCGGATCCCTTAAGTGGATTTTGGGCGCTAGTGCTGTACTGATGGGCGTTCAGAGTGCTATGGCATGTACGGGCACAGCCTATATTCGTGTCCCGAGTACCTGGTCTGATGTGAATATTTTCTACGGTAACGAGACTACTGTTATTCCCAAGACCGCCTACGATGCAACTTCCGACTACTATATTGTAGACCTTGGAACATTGAAAGGCAATATGAATTCCTACTTCCTGGTCTACTCCACCGATGAAGGAAGTTCTATTGACCATCCCGGTGTCTTGTCTATTAACTCTGCAATTTATAACCAGGTGTATGCCGGTCGTCCTGAAGCTGGATTGAAGAACGCTGCTGGTCAGCCGGATACAACTCTTGGTCACATCGGTATTAAGTGCCCGGGTGATGGTGCCTCTGTTTATGTTATGGATAATCCCACCAAGCCGGGTACCACCTATACCGGTGATGTCCCGTCGGGTGCAAAGTATTTCCATTTCCTCGTTCCCGATAACGTAGAATGGCAGGGTGACCAGATCATCATGAACATTGATGGTGTCAAGGATACCGCCATGTCTCCGGACCCGAATCTTTGTGGTTGGGTCAGCATGGTTTTTGAAAGTGCTCCTTCTGCAGTTTATTTCTACAGAAAGAATGACCCCGCAGCCCAGATTGGTCAGGGCGGTATTCCGGATTATGACGCAGGTAAGCCTGCCACACCTATTGATTTGGCTACCCAGTACGAAACCTTTGGCGTAGATGAACTTTACTTTATGCCCGACGAAGAAGACTGGCCGGATGGGGCTCTTAGTGGCTGGAACATTGTAGACCCAGGCGTACCTGACCCCGATGACAAGGCTCGTTGCTCCTTCTCTCTGGCAGCCTTGATTTACGATAGCGATGAAGAGGTGAACCCCGTGTTCTCTCACGATGGTGGTGGTGATATTTCCAATCCCTATGGCAAAATTACCGGATATAATGATGGCTGCGTTGGCGTGCACCATGGCATAGTTGACGTGAACCTTGGCCCCGATGGTAAGCCTAAGTTCTCTGGTAGCGCCAATGCAATTAAGTGCTTCGGCAACGAAGCTAACTTCAATACCCTCTTTAACTATACCCCGGGTAAGAACGAAGTGCAGTGCTATGATATGCCTTTCCGTCACTATGGCACCGATACCCGTTGGGGCTACGACTCTGACTCTGCTGTAACCAATGATCTTGTTGGCGGTTTCTCTCCCCTCGAAGAAACCACTGATCTTGGCGTGGTAACAACTAATGGTGTGACCATGGGCCCCCTTGCTAAAGCAAGAACCAAACGTCCTGCCGCAGGTCCTGTTCCCACCATGCCTGGTATTTTCCCCATGAAGGTGGGCGTTAACACTGTTCAGGACTTTGACCATTATTGCAATACCCCGGGTTGGACTGGCGGTACAGACTGTGAAGGAAAGTTTGACAATGGTGATAACCCGGCTGATTTCTGGTGCTGGGGCAACTACTGCAATGCTAACTTTAAGCGTTGGGGTGATGGTTCTGCAGACCTTCCGCTTACTAAAAATGAAAAGCGTAACCAGCAGTTCTGCTTCCAGTCTCATGCAACCTTCGTTTATCACGAAGACCAGGAATTTACCTTCCGTGGTGACGATGACATTTGGGTGTTCATTAACAAGAAACTGGCCGTGGATAACGGTGGTGCCCACTTGGCAGCACCTGGCCACGTTGTGCTGAAGAATCTAAACGCAGTCTATGGTGAAGGCTTCCTGGAAAAGGATAACACTTACGACCTGGATATCTTCTTCTGTGACCGCCGTACGACCATGAGTAACGTGATCATCAAGACCAATATGTATATCCAGCAGAAGGTGGCTATCACTTCTAAGAAGACTAAGGACTATACCGCAGCCAATCCTTCTTACGAACTGTGCTATAAGGAAACTGGTGACGGTTCCTGCGCTGCTGCAGTGACTGGCTCTAGCGACGGTGTGGAATGCTGCGGTGCAGACTTTACAGATCCAAAAAAGCCTGAATGTGCTGCTGTTCAGATTCACTACTACCTTGTTAACGGTAGCAAGCTCGAAAAGGGCGCCGATGGTACCTTTGCTGCAGAACTGCTCCCCAACGCTGTGGGTGTAAAGGGCGGCTTCGATCTGTCTAACCCTGCAATGCCTGTTATCCATAAGGATAAGCTGACTCTTGGCCCGGGTAAGTGGACCCTCTGGTCTGAAATTTCCGGTAAGACTAAGTTGGTCTATACCTACCGTTCTGCAGGTGTGGTTGATGTGGTTTATGGCAATGCCGTTGCCCTTGACTCCTCTGACCAATCTCTCCCCTGTACCAAGACTACTTGCGGCTTTATGGGCGTCGAAAAGTCCAACTACAAGGTTGAAACCTTTGCTATGGGTGGCGTACTGCTTCCGGTTTATGTTACTGCCGTTCAGGAATCTGGTGACTCTATCCAGTTGCTGCCTTACGATGCCAGAGGCCTGGATTACACTCTGGATTATGACAGCCGCATCCTTGACGTTTATGCAAAGGGTGGCTCTGGCCCCTGCATGGATGTTGAAGGAATTGGTAAAGTCTGTAAGTTGGCTGCTGGCGAAAAGCGCGTCTTTGGCGAAGATGGCGGTGTGGATACGCTCTACGCCACTGTCGACATGAATGTTCTCGAAAATCCGACTGAAACCTACTCCATCAATGTAACTGGTCATGCCGATAAGAAGCTTAAGCTCACCTACTACTTGCCCCAGATTTCCTTTGTGGATAGCAAGGATCCGGATGCATGGAAGGAAAAGAAGGGTGAAGATGTGAATGACCCCAAGTTTGTTGAATACTGGGTGGGTTCCTTCTATGACTTTAACGTTGTCGCAATGAAGCCCGACGAAAAGGGTGTCTACTATCGTTGCGAAGAATGCTCCTTGCCTTTGAGCCTGACTATTGGTACTTCTGATGGTATCACTCTCAGCGACGAAGAAGCTGTGTTCGAAAATGGCTTTGCTACCATCTCTCTGCGTTGCATCGGTGATGCCTGCAAGACTTACCGCCATGCTGCTGCCGGTGACGACCCGTCTATCGAAAAGCCCGCTGCAGTTGTGATTACTGGTGGTAATCCGGCTATTACTGCGACCTACTATCCGATTTACTTCCGTGAACCGCCTGTACCTGTGCCGCAGTATGCAGACATCTTTGATGTGAAGGGCGCTCCGTCTTCTGAACAGCTCAGAATCTATCTGCCTTACCAGGCTGATGAATATCTGGACGGTATCGCAGACTCCATTGCTATTTACTATAACCGTCCCATTCATAAGGACTCCTTGCCCAACTCTATCTGTATCTTGTGGGATTCCACTTCTGCACAGACTGTGAATGCCTATAAGGAAGGTCTCTCCAATATCCCGAAGGATTCCGCAAACCCGATCATGTGTAATGCGATTGTGGATCAGACCAAGTATTCCTGCCTAGAATTGGATGCAGGTACTGGCTACTGCGCAAACCGTATCGAAATCGGAGGCCTTGAGCTCTCTAGTTCTGTAAAGACCGCTGGAGAAGGTATGGTTTACTCCTTCGCTCAGTTCGAAGATAAGGGTAAGACAATGAAGCAGGGCTTCGATGGTCACGTAGTTGATCGTATTGCTCCTGTGGTTCTCGAAGCTATCGTTCTTTCTCGTAAGGATGCTGATGGCGAACTGACTGGTTACGACAACCTGACCATTACCGTTTCTGAACCGGTTAAGTTGATTGACCAGGCTAACGTTACTGCTCTTGACTTCTACCTGAACTCTGCAACCAGCCTTGATTCCGCTGACCGCCTGGCTTCTGCAACCGCTGCTACTCAGTATGTTGTATCTGCAATGGGTGCTCCGGTGATCTCTGTCGACAA
Source organism: Fibrobacter sp. (assembly GCA_024398955.1). GTDB lineage: Bacteria > Fibrobacterota > Fibrobacteria > Fibrobacterales > Fibrobacteraceae > Fibrobacter. Next base: position 50,828 of record JAKSIG010000001.1, read on the forward strand.
TGGCAAGGGCAAGATTGAAGTTATCTACTACAACGATCCCAAGAAGCCTGCAAGCAATGTTGTTACCCCCCACGCTGGCGACTATATGCGTCTCGGTGGCGATATGCAGCAGCCTGTCTGGATTGATGCAGCCGCTATCAATGCCTACGTAACCGAAGAAGTTCAGCGTGTCTCTGCCGATGCAGCCTACAACTGGAACGCTCCCACCGGTTACAAGGAAACCTCTCGTCTGCCGTCTCGCTGGATTCTGGTTACGGGTGACGCAGAAGTGGGTATCTTTGATGTTAACTTCGCCTATACCGGTAATGCCGCAAACTGCGAAACTTGCGTTGAACCGATTACTGTGTTCCCGGTTTCTAGCCTCGACGGTAACGAACAGGTTATCAAGAGCCTTGGCGGTCTTCCGGGTCAGTTCGTCAAGTCTGACATGAAGGCTCTCTACGACAAGATGAAGCTGTCTGGTGCAGAAATTGACATTAACGAACTGTACTTCTCTTATGAGGTTGAGTACTACACTAATCTGGGTGCCTATGTGGCAGGCAAGAGCGGTAAGATCTACTGCAGCGATGCTAAGAACATGGCCGAAAACGGCGCCTACTACTTCGGTGGCGAAGGCCATGACTGTACCGAACACGGCACGAACTTCTTCCTTGCCTGGAACATGAAGTCTGACAAGGGTCGTGAAGTGGGTACCGGTGCCTACATTACCAAGATGAGTTCTTACGTTCGCATCCTTGGCAATAAGGAAAACCAGAAGGAAGAAACTTCCATCTTCGGTATCAGAAAGTCTAACGCTGCTTACCCCATCGATCGTACTTGGGAAGACTTTAAGAAGCACAACTAATTAAGGTCAAGATCAAAACGATTTGCAAAAAGGGACGGATGATTCCGTCCCTTTTTGTTATATTTGCACCATGCGAAAGATGTTAGCTATCATGTCAATTTTGGCTGTGGGATTCTCTGCTGCAATTGCAGATGGACCTACGGATTTAGACTCCCTTTTCAAGGGCAAGGAATACAGGCCCGAATTGAATGCTGGCCTTAGGGATTCTGCAGCAAGTCAGGCTGCGGTTGTCAGCAAGTCCGCTGCAAAGTCCGGGAAGTCCGAAGGCTACTATATGCTTCAGTTTGAAGCTGTGGCTGATTTCGATGCTGCACAGCGTCGCCGAGCCCAGATTTCTGCAAGCACCGGCTATGCCATTCAGGTTGTGTTTGACACTCCGTTCTACAAGCTCCGCGGTGGTGGATGGACAACAAAGAAGGCTGCCGAAGACAAGGCTCGTGAGCTGTCCGCCTACAACATTAATGCTTTTGTGGTCAAGGTAAAGTAATACCTTCAGTTTTTTGGACAGACTGCAATTAAAAAAGGGACTGTTTTAACAGTCCCTTTTTTGCTTTCTAGAACTTTCTTATTCAAGAAGCCCAAGTGCCTGCTTGATGGAATGTTCGTCCATGGCGGCAGGCATGAGCGCACGTTCCTCGGGACCCACAAAGGCGAGCTTGCGTTCAAAGTCGGGGCGTCCTTCGCGGTTGCGAGGAGTGATGTCTAGAGGCTTCAGCGAATAGTAGAAGGGACCGGTCTTTACAAAGCGCTTCTTTTGCAGACCTTGGTTCAGCGCTTCTGTTATGGCTTGCTGCAGCATGGGGCCTGCGCGGTCCACATGATGCAATTCCAGCAGTCGCAGCTTGAGAACTTCTTCGTGAATGGGCGCTTCGTGATCCACATAGAACTTGAGCTGTGTAATGAGGGCCGCAACAGGCAATTCTGCAATAGGCTTGTCGTGGGGGGTTCCCTCGATCTTGGGGTGTTGCACCTGGTAAGGGACTACCTGGGAGCCTTCGTTAAAGATTTCTTCCAGTTCCTCTTCTTCGGGTTCTGTTTCGTCGCGAGGTGGCGGAGCGATGCTTTGCTCGATAGCTATGGTGGTCACCAGATGGCCTACTTCGTCTTGGTTGGCCATGAACCAGAACGGCAACCAGACGGTAAGAACCTTCCAGCCCATCTGCTTTAGGATGGTGGGGCGGATATAGTCGCGGTCTTCGACAGAGTCGCGGAAACGTTCCGTGGTGCAGTCGTCTTCTACAAGGGCCAGGAAACGGTTGCTGTTGTTGGCGTCTACAACTACGGGGCCTACGGGAATGCTTCCCTTGGAGAAGCTTTCTTCGGCCTGGATGTTTTCCTTCTGCAAGGCCGCCATGATGCTATCGCGTATGATGGAGCTCGCTGTGTGCTGCTCGTTGACTTCTGAGAAGTCCTTGGCCTGCAGGTAGGCTATCCATTCCCAGAACAATGACTTTTTGGCATTCGCCTGCTTAGAGGTATCGGATTCGGAAATGAATACGTGTGTCTCGGCCTTGGCGAGCGTGGTGCAGACGCAGACCTTGTTGTCGTTATTGGCGCTGCTTACATAGTCTGTTTCGGCACATACAAGAACCACATCTCTGAAGCGACCCACAGCTCTTTCTGGAGTCTTGACATAGAATCGAATGTCCGGATTTTGTTGCGCGAAGAATCTTGCGGTTGCGGAACCTGCGGCTACCAGGGCATGGATGGCTTCTTCGATTTCGTGGCAGGTTGACTGGTGGAAGGCTACAATGCCCAGGGTCTTGCTCGGGGACTTTTCTGCGTGTCGAATAGCAGCCTGTGCAATGGAAAGGATCTTGTTCTGTACAGTCCTGAATTTGATACCGTTAAACTTTTCGCGGTTTGGTACCGGCAACTGCTTGATGCTGTGGTTGTAAACCTTCTGGTTGGCAAAACTGATGAGCGAGGCGTCGGCGTACTGGCTGGAGAACCACAGTTCTCGAGTCGGAATGCCCTGACGGAGCGCCGCGGACAGAATGCTGTCATGGAAGAACGACGTGTGGGATATTGCCGGTTCCTGGAATGCGTCAAAGGGCTGCGGTTCCAATGTTGGGGCATGGGGGTCGCCAATCAGGATGACCTTGTCGGAACAGAGTATGGCGGGAATCGCCTCGACGATAGAAATGCAGTCTGCATCCAGGAGGATGGCGATGTCGTAATGCTTGTCTTTAGCAATTGTAAAGGTGGAACTGAGGCTAACTGCGGTCAGCTTGCTGGGGTCGTCTTGCAGGGCTTTATGAAGTTCGCTAAAGTTTGCATTGTTGAATCGGTCTGTTAGGTCTCTGTATTCCTTGCTCTTTTGGGCGTGGACCTTGGGCGTTAGGGAAAACAGTTCCGGGAACGCGCGTGTGGCCGACTGGATCTGGCTTCCGGCCCAATAATGTACCACAGCTTGGCTGATTTCCTTGCTTACGTTGCCTGCGTCCTTGACGAATGCTGAAAGGCTGGGGCAGTTGTATTCCTCTATCTTGTTGAGCAAGGCTGTTAGCTGCAGATGCACATCGAGATTTTCCCAGTTCTTGCTCCAGGACTTGATGGTACCGAGCCATTTTTCGATGCTCTGGCTTTCTAGAGGTTCCTCAAGATTTAAATCCTTGGTAATCTGACGGATAGAAATCTGCAGGCTTTTTACGGATTCGCATAAATTTTGAATTTGCGGCTGGATGTCCTTGAACAGGTGCCATTGTTCAAGAATCTGCAGAAGTAGATCTAGACGGGGATCCTTCTTATGCTTGTCGCGGAAGCTATAAACGAACTGGATCTTTGTGTTAAGCTCTACCCAGTTGGAACGTTCGTATAGCCAGTCCTTTCCTAACAGGTGATTGCCTAGAACGGCAGTCTCTTTATAGGCCTTCTTGTTTTCCTGCAATTCCAGCAGGGCATCGATAAGGTCGATGAGCTGGTTGTCGGATTGGACATCCTTGGGATTACGGAGAACTTGCAGCAGACGGCGTCTAGAGGAACGGTATCGATCCGAAAGGCCCTTGAGGGTCGCCTTCTGACTTTCTACAAAGTCATCGCGGGCCGAAAGAATGTTTTCGTCGGCGGCGTTGTCGGTGTAGATTTCGGATGTCTGCCTGCGATAACGCACCCACATGTCGCCAGCTTCGGGTAATTCCAGCAGGGTATCCCTATAGGCGTCCCAGTTGTTGGATCTGAGCTGCCACTGTTCAAAGACAGGTGTTTCTGCATCAAAGTTTTCGCTGATAAGGTTCAGGATGTCGGCAAGTCCTGCCAGGAAAATTCCTGTGGGGAAGAGTCCGGCTTCTTCAAAGCGCTTGATGATTTCGTCAAGTTCTGTTGCTCTTGTGGACGCTCTGTTCAGTTCTTCGGCTAGTTTGCCTTTTTGCTCTGGCGTTAGGCTGGGAACCTTGACTCCCTGAAATGCCTTTCGTGCCTCGACTCCGTTTCTGGCAAAATAAAGATCCGTAAGCTCGTTGAGGTCGTTCTTTAGCTTTTCGTAATTGTCAAAGCTAAGATTGCCGACTCCCTGGAATATGGATTCTGGAAGTTTTTGCTTTGGGGCTCGGGCTTTTGTAAATTCGGTCAGGAGGCTCGACAGCATTGCACCCGAGGGCTGAATCGGCTTGTTGACCGTGGCGTAGTAGTCAACGAAATTCTTGCGTGCGGTATTCAGTTCCTTGGCCAGGGCGTCGCGATCTACATTTGGAAAGGTGCGGAAGGGAGGCTTCCAGGCGTTTTGGAATTCCCTTGCGGTAACGGCACGACGATGGACCACAAGAACGTTCTTGCCTTGGGCTATGGAGTCAGCTACGATATTTGCGGCGACTTTTGCCTTGGATGTCCCTGGCAAAGCCTGAAGGGCGTAGGCCGGCGCTTCGGGGTTCATGGCATCTAGCGTCGCCTTGCTGGTATGGGAATCTACAGTGTATAGAAAGTGATGCTCGCAAGGATTAAAGACCTTGTCGAAGTCCGCGTCTTCAAACAGGGATTCCTTGATTTCAAAACCGTCTTCCTTGAGTAAAGAAGAAAGCATTGGGTTAGAATCGACTTTTTTGTCAGACCAGCCAGATTCCAGACAATCCTTGAGAAACAGTCTGTTGGTATTGAAGAATCCGAGACAAAGCCCGTGGCGTGTGAATTTCCAGGTCCTCATGCTGGCGATGGCCTTCTCGAACATTGAGAAGTATAGGAGAAGGCTGAACTGGCCATTGATGGCGGCATCGCTTGCCTTTGGCAGCGCCACGACATCTTTAAGCCTTTCTCGCAGAATGACATTTTCGATAGGCATTCTGTTGGCGAGGGTCAGTGTCCTTTTGCTTAAGTCTACGTCGACCGGCATTAGGAGGCTGGGGGCAAGAGCGTTGCCGTCCCACTTGAGAAATCCCAATACTAGGTACAAATCAGATTGCGCAAAGTCTTCGTCCTTTTCTCTAAGGACTGTGCAGACCGTATCCATGACGGTCATTTTCTGCTGAGCCGTAAACTTTTCGCTTACGGGGAAGAACGAATCAAGGGGCAGGGGACCACCGGACTGTTTCCATTTTTCATAAAAAAGGTCTCCCGCCTCCATAATGAGGGGGGACTGGAAATCGCCCTTGGTCGAAAAACTAAGCAGACGGTCCTTGGAATCAAAAAGGGATGCTTCCTGACAAATCTTTGAAACTATTGCAGAGGGGGACACTTGCGCCATGTCCAGAATATAATTTTTTTGCGGGAAAAAGTTTAACTTGCCCCTTATAATGTGCTTGCTATTTGGTCAATGGCTTCGCAGAGGGATATCCGTGCAAGTTCCTTCCTTAATTTGGCCTTGTATAGGACTCTTCCGAGTAGTTCTTCGGGTGTGATTCCAGCTTCCTTATCCTGGCGGATGCTGTGGGCCAATTCCCTTTTTGATAGCTTCTTACCGTTAGGGTCCACGATTAGGCCATGGTGCAGGTATAGGGGGCGGCGGTAGGCAGGAATGTTCAATTGTGGGGCGTCCTGGCATGTCTCGGCAATTGCTTCCGAAAGCATGATCTGGCGTGCTGTTGAGTTCCTGATGTCTTCTCCTCGCACAATATGGGTTATGCCCTGGCTCAGGTCGTCGATACAGACCGCAAATTGATATGTCCAGAATCCATCACGGTCTTGAATGGGAAAGTCGCCGCACTGTAGGGCAGGGCTTTCGCTGAAGTTTCCTAGACGCAGATCCGTCCAGTTGATTACTTTGTCTGAAACCTTAAAGCGGGTGTTGTGAGGTGGCATGGGGGCGATGCCGTTGTCTAGGGCCCGGTGACGGCATTTCCCCTGATAGATGATTTCTCCGGTTTCGCTGCGTGGGTTTTCTGCTTCTAGAAGTTTGCGGCTGCAGGTGCAGGGATATACCCGGTTTTTGGCCTTAAGTTTCTCCAGAACCTGCTGGTAAAAGCAGAAGCGTTCGCTTTGAATGCTTTCGCTGTGGTGCTCAAAGCCCAGCCATTCCAAGTCTTCGCGGATTCCGTCGATGTATGCCTGGCGGGCTCTGCCCTGGTCGTGATCCTCGATTCGTAAATGAATATGCAGATCCCATTTTTTTGCGGCAGCCCATACGTAGAGGGCCGAAAGGAGGTGACCTTCGTGTAAATACCCTGTGGGACTGGGGGCGAATCGGATTTTACCTGTCATATTCCAAAGTTAAAAAATGCGAGGGGCTTTTATTTGCTAACTTGAATGGCAAATGCGTAATGGACGTTTTGATTTTATAAAGAGTATGGCCTGTGCTGCAGTTCTTATGGGTTCTGTAGCGGTGATTGCGTCTTGCTCATCGGCTCCCGCCCCTAAGACTGAATCTGCCCAGAATGCTTCCGCAGAGGCAGTTCCTGTAGCGGAATCTTCTGCGGGAACAGTTGCCGTTTCTGTTTCCAGTGCGGCTGCTGAGTCTGCTCTGCCCCAGAGCTACAAGGATGTTAAGTTTCCTGAGTTTCAGTATGTGGCTCCCTATCCTACGGATTACCGTGTAGAAATTACACCGGATATTGTAGGCTACATCGTTAGCGACAGAAGTCTTCCTCTGGTGAATTTTACCGTCTACTTTGACGAATCCAGCGTGGTTACCTCTATCAAGGACGAAGCCGCCGATGAAATGGTTAGTTCCATGATTCGCAGGGGTGCCGGCGGGGGAATTACCCCCAGTGCATTGGACGACTCGCTGGAATTTATTAGCGCCGGGCTATCCTCTTCTGTGGGAACTTTCAGTTCTATGTTCGACATCGACTGTATGTCCAAGGACTTTACGGGCATGCTGAATTTAGCCCGCCAGGTCTTTACGGCTCCTGCTTTTGATGCAGAACAGCTGGAAATCATCAAGGCCAATTTTGTTACTGCATATGATAGACGCTACGACACTCCGTCAAAGATTCTTTCGGCCTTGAATTCCAAGGTGAACTACGCGCCGAATCCCCGCTTGTGGGATGCGACTGCCGAAGAGTACAAGAGCGTTTCGGCTGCTGACGTAAAACGCCTGGCCGAAGGCGTTTTCTCTTCCAAGAGGATTATCTTTGCGCTCTCAGGAGACATTGACCGGGATTCCGCTGTAACCATGATGAAAGACTTCTTCAGCAATTGGAATGTGGAACCTCCAAAGACGGCCCGTGCAAAGCCCGAACCTTTGACATTCTTGCGTAAGCCGGGGATTTATGTTGTAGACAAGGACATTACCCAGGCCAACATCTCTATGCACCAGCCTTTTGTACAGCGCCCTCATCCGGATTATTATCCTGCCGCCATGGCTAGCTTTATTTTGGGTGGAGGTAGCTTTACGTCGCGTCTGATGAACCGTGTCCGCAGTGACGAAGGTTTGGCCTATAGCGTTTATAGTTCCGCCGGTAGTGATTATCGCGATACGGCAATGACGACCATTGCCCTGCAGACAAAGGTTGAATCGGTTGATTATGCTCTGAAGCTTGTGTTCGAGGAAGTGGATAAGCTGGCTAAGGAAGGCCCCACCGAAGAAGAATTGGTGCAAGCCAAGAAGGCCCTGATCGAGAGCCTTCCGAGCTTGTTTGACAGCCCATCCTCGACGGCCATTATTTTTGCCAAGGGTGAACTTACTGGCAAGGACTTTGACCACTACTTGAATTATGTCAAGGAAATTAATGCTGTTACGGCGGAGCAGGTCAAGGCAATGATAGCGAAGTATTTTGACAAGAGCAAAATGACGATCTCTATCGTGGCGCCGGTGTCTAAGCTGGAAGCCCTGAAACCTTTTACTGTTGTCCCCTTGGATAGCCTGGACTTTAGAAACTAGTGAAAACGAATCTTATAAAAATTGCTGGTCTTGTTCTGCTGGTTCTATGTGTAGCCCTTCCGACTGTGTCGTGGGCCGATGAACCTGTGCAGGCCGTATCGCCGGATTCCCTGGCAAAGATTAAGGCTCACGACGAACTTCGAAAAAAACTAGGAGGCAATGACGACCTAAGGGCGTTGTGTTCCGGTTTGAAAGTTTGTATGAACATGGACTACGAAGGCTGCTTTGCCGATGACCAGAAGCCTTGGCCTAAGGTTAAGTACGACGAAGAGTATTGCGGTGCTTATAAGGAAGTGGCTAAACGTGGTTTTGTTCCAGACCCGAAACAGCCCATGGTTCCTGAAATTTATGCACGTCTAGGTCGCCAGTACCGCGCAATCTACATTAACGAAGGCACCCTTCCGTTAAATGAGGATATGATTAGCTACCTGTTTGACAACATGCCTTTTACGGCTCAGCTAATTAACGCCTACCTGGACGAAAATTACACTCTGGAATATGCACATCCTAGCCGCAGATTCTTTAATGGAAGCAATGGCCGCAGCCTTTCGGGAGAGTTTTACTGGGCCTTGCAGGACAGTGCCGGCATGAGGTTGGGCATGCGAAATTTGTTCTTTGGATATGGACATGCAAAGGTTCTAAAGTGGTCTTTACATGGGACTGCCATTGCCTATCTGGACATGGACAATATTCCGGGAAACAGGATTAAGTACAAATTAACTGCAATTGTGTTCCCTGCAAATTCTGTCTTGAATTCAATTATGCAGATGGGTGTTTTCAAGAAGGTTGTAAACGAAAAGATTGACCGCATTGTTGATGACGTCAAGAAGGCTTCTGGCAAGTATTTTGCCGGAGACAAGGAACCTATACTGAATAGCGCTGCCCTCAAGTCTTCTGAAAATGTTCAGTATGTAATTGACTTTGAGAATGTGGTAAATGGCGCCCCCTGGAAGTTGGGTGACTTTGTTAAGCTGCAGCAGAAGAGAGCCGAAGAAAAGAAGAAGAATATGAACTCGGTGCCCATCGTTGTAGATGACAACAAGAATGCTAAGTAAACAAAAACGGAAATAAGTGAAGGTTATAAAATGAGCGAAAAGGAAAGCCTGGAATCTTTATTGGCACGCGTGACCGATCGTCGCAAGGAGCTTTTGACTTCTGTGGTGGATCGTCGTACAAGACATTTCTGCATGGTGCTGGAAGATCTCTTTGACCCCCATAACATTTCCGCTGTGATTCGTACGGCTGAAGTTTTTGGCCTGCAGGATGTGCATATCATTGAAGAAGATAACGCGTATAGCGTGAACAAGTCCATCCTGAAGGGTTCCTACAAGTGGATGAATCTGTATCTGTACAAGAAGCGCATGCTCTGTATGGAAAAGCTGCGCGCCAAGGGCTACAAGATTGCTGTTGCCAGCACCAATACCACGAATTCTGTTCTGGACTTGGATTTGAGCCAGCCTACGGCATTCTATTTGGGTAGCGAGTTCCACGGAAATCACCCGGATACCTTGGCCCACGCCGATTATGAGTTCAAGCTGCCCCAGTATGGCATTACCGAATCCATGAACGTTTCTGTGGCCGGCGGCGTTCTGATGACCTATCTGGATGTGTTTATGCAGAAGGAAGGCCGCGAAAAGTTCCTTTTGCCCAAGGATGAACGAGACGCCTTGCTCTATGATTGGCTGGACCGCCACGTAAATGGCATTGAAAATAACAGTCCCATTAAACGGATTGAAGAATAATAACTAGATTGAATCCCAAATGAAAAAGTATTCTGCACTGTATTTTTCTGTGGGCCTGGTAGTTATCCTTGCCCTTATCATCTTGGTGTTTGGTGTATTCTTCTTGAACGAGAAGGATCCCCGCGAAACATTCAACACCTACTATCTTCGTTTTTCCCAGGTAAGTACCCTGGTGCTGGATGACCCTGTTAAGGTTAACGGTGTCCGTCTGGGTAAGGTAGAGGCCATTGAGCTTTCGGGCCACCGAGTGGTTGTAACCATTCGCCTTCGTACCGATGTGAAGATCCCGAAGGATTCCGAGATCAGAGTGCAGAATATCGGTATCATGGGTGAGCGTCAGATTGGCATGATTCTTGGCGATTCTACAGATTACTTTACTCCGGGAGATACGATTACGGGCCAGTTTGACGCGGGTATTGCAGAAGCTATTGGTCTTGCAGGTGAAGTTTGCGATAGTACCAAGGTTCTTCTGGAATCCGTAAAGCAGGCTTTGAATCAGACTATTGTAAATCCTGAATTCCAGGAACGCTTTAAGACCTTGCTGGTAAAAGCCGAAAAGCTGGAAGATCGCCTGATGCTCATGCTGAATACAACCGATCCTCAGCTGAAGAAGAGTCTCGAAGGCCTGAATCAGGTTACGGTCAAGGTTAATGACCTGATTGATGGGGTCAAGACTCCCATTGACAACATGTTTGCAAATACTGATAAGGTGATGGGCAACGCCAACAACCTGATCGGTGAACTTGAAGGTGTGACGAAGCACCTGGATGAATTGATTAATAAGGTTCAGACGAAATTGGATTCTAAGGATAACACCGCTGGCCTTTTGTTGAACGATCGCGCTCTGCATGATGACATTGTTAAGACGGTTCAGTCTGCAGACAGTCTGTTCCGCATTATTCTGCAGGATGGCTTAGACGTCAACGTGGATATTTTCTGAGGAAAAAATGATAGTTAAGACATTGGTGGTCACAAACAAATTGGGAATTCACGCACGACCTGCCGGTATGATCGTTGACATCACCGGTCAGGCCAAAAGCGACATCTCCATCGTTTTCGAAGGTTCCAAGGCAAATGCCAAGAGCATCCTGAACGTGATGATGCTCGCCATTCCCGCAGGTTCCGAAGTAAAATTCGAAATCGATGGCGAGGATGAAGAAAACGTGGCCTCTTTGTTGGAAGGTTTGTTCAATGACCACTTCAACGAAGAACCCTGCTAGCAACGAAGGCTTGAATCCGGATCGTGAACAACTGCCTCGCACTGTTCTGATCGGTGTTCCTGCTTCTCCCGGCTTTGCAATGGGCCGGGTTTTTCCGGTTACCAATCGTGAAATATCCGTGGTGGAGGAGACTCTCCCCGAAAGTCGCCTGGCTGACGAAGAACAGCTGTTCTTAAAGGCGGTCAGCAAGACTGCTAAGGAAATTGCCCAGATAAAGGAAATTTCCGAGAGCCGTGCAGGCATGAAGGATAGCCTGATTTTTGCCACCCATCTGATGATTCTTCAGGATCCGGGGCTGGTAAACGGCATTATCGACAAAATCCGTACTGGCCATAAGAATGCCCGCTGGGCGGTGCATGTGGTGCTGGGTGCCTATATAGATCGTTTTGAATCTATTGATTCTGCTGCCATGCGTGATAAGGCGGCTGACCTTAGAGACCTGTATAATCGTCTTATGACGGCAATGGAAGACTCCGGACCTGTGCTGGAGGACGTGGCTAATGAAGAAGGTGTCGTTCTTCTTGGACACGAACTTCTTCCCAGTCTCTTGATGTCCATTAAGCCTGGCCAGGTAAGCGGTCTGGCGATGGATACCGGTGGTCGTACCAGCCATGTAGCCATTCTTGCCCGGTCCCTGCAGATTCCCCTGGTATCTGGCTTGCGTAATGCGGCTGCCATCATTAAGGCTGGCGATACGCTTATTGTCGATGGCTCCAGCGGCAAGGTCGTTGTAAACCCCAACGAAGAAGACATTAGGGAATTCCACGAAAGGCAGGAAGTCTTTGAACGCCAGCGTCGTGAACTGTTTACGATGCGACAGCTGGAACCCATGACTCGTGATGGCAAGTACATTACGCTTCATGCGAATATCGAAATTCCTGGCGAAGCGGACAAAGTAACAGACTTTGGCGCAACGGGAATTGGCCTGTACCGTTCTGAATTTTTGTTCCTGCGAAAGGATGCTCCTTCTCAGGATGAACAGCGAGACGCTTACCGTTATATTCTTGAGACCATGTCTCCCTGCCCGGTGACCATTCGTACGCTGGATGCTGGTGGTGACAAGCTTGTAAGCGGTATTAATGCAGTTAGCGAATCCAATCCTTTCATGGGGTGGCGCTCTATTCGCGTGTGCCTTGATCGAGAGGATATTTTCTGTACTCAGCTGAAGGCTTTGCTTCTCGCAAATACAAAGGGCAATTTGCGCCTACTCCTGCCCATGATTTCTGGGATGACTGAATTCCGTCGGGCCAAGGCCTGTATTAAGCGGTGTCGAGAGGAACTGGAAGCAGAGGGAAAGAAGTGCGCCAAGGTTAAGGTTGGCGTCATGATTGAAGTCCCTGCAGCAGTCATGATCGTGGATAAGCTAGCAAAGGAAGTGGATTTCTTTAGCATTGGTACCAATGACCTGATTCAGTTTACCTTGGCAGTAGACCGTACCAACGAACTTATTACAGACATGTTCCAGCCCCATCATCCGGCTGTGCTCAGCATGATTTACGAAACCATCAAGGCAGCCCATCGTGAGGGCATTCCCGTGGCGGTTTGCGGTGAAATGAGTGCAGACCCAATGAGCGTGTTGCTCCTGGTGGGCCTGGGTATTGACGAACTTTCCATGACTCCGTGGAACGTCATGTCTACGAAGAAGATTATTCGCTCCATCAATTTTGAAGAGGTTCGAGAAACAGCCTTGACCGTGCTTCAGATGGACGATGCCGAAAGTGTAAATGCCTATCTGCATAAGAAGTACGCTCAGACCATTAGGGACCTTGGCGTTCTGAGTGTAGTAGGTCAGGCCGATAACAGCAAGAAGTAAAAGAAACGTGAAATTTGGTGTTTTTGTTGCATTGTTAAGCCTTTGCACAATGGGTGCTTGGGCTCAGGATTCTGTTCAGACAAGTTCTGCTCAGGCTAGTGTTGTTCCCCAGCCGATGCAGGCTACAGATAGTCTAGTGGCTTCTATGCCCTTGACTCCATCCAATCCATATGTGGACCTGGAACAAATTGCGCCTTCCCGCTTTCAGGATATGGTGGTGCGCTATGATCGAGCCAAGGCGGCCAGCGAAGATGAAAAGCAGCCGAAGGATATTCGTGATTTTGCCAAGGCAGCTCAATTCTTTTATAGGGAACAATGGGATAGCGCGTTTGATGCCTATAGCAAGTTGATGGGTCGTGATTCTGCCCTGGATGGCGCCGTTGTTCTTCGAATGGCAAAGGCTAAGTTCCAGCAGGGCGATTACAAGACCATGCGCGAAACCTTGCGCAAGAACAAGAATCTAGAAAAGGATCCTTCCTGGGATCGTCAGGCAAGTCGTCTTCGTATTGAAGCCGCCATGGCCGACTCTACCTTGAGCGACCGGGCCCATGCAGACTCTATTAAGGCCTTTATTGACAAGTTCCCGAAGTCCGATGAGGCCGCCGCCCTTAAGTATCGTTATGCTCAGTACCTGGAACAGTTTAAGCAGCTGAAAAATGCAAAGCGTATTTATATGCAGTTGCTGACCAGTGCTTCTGTCTATAAGGATTCCGCATTCTCCGCTATCCGTCGCTTGCGCAAGGTGCAGGGGGCTCCCGAGGATTTATCCGAGAAGGTGGCCTATGCAAAGATGGCTTGTGCAAAGGATGAGGCTGCCAGCTGTCTGACCCTGCTTGACTCCATTCAGATTCTTGATGCAGCCCTGTTGAAAAAGTCTCCGGAAGCGGCAGTGGCTTTGCCCGAAGATTCAATCCAAAGTAAGTTGCCTGTAAGTACCCTGGACATGGACACCCGCATTATCCTGTGGGAAAAGCGTGCAGTTGCCCTTCGTGGCTTGAAGCGTGAAGAAGAATCCATCAGGCAGTTCCGCTTCTTGCTGGATTCCGTTGAAGTTCGCCCACTGTGGATTCAGTCCACACTGCGCTTGCTTCGGAACAATTCTGCAAAGTATGCGAAGGAAATCAAGACCCTTGACTCCCTGCTGGCAGATGTAAGTAAGTACAGCAAGGAAAATGCGAACAACCTATGGGTCCGCGGTTTTGAATATGAGCAGAACCAAAAGTACGATAGTGCTGTTGTCTGTTACAAGGAACTGTCCCATAAGCGCTTTAAGAACAATGTAAAGCGCCAGTGGGCAAAATTCCGTATAGGCTTTGTTTTCTTTAAACAGGAAAAGTGGCAAGAAGCTGTTGACGCCTTTACCGAAGCTGCCAAGGAACAATTCCTGTGGAGTGGTAGTGGCGCCCGCATGTTCCTGGGCGATGCCTACATGAAGCTGGGAAGAGACTCCCTGGCTCGTGCAGCCTACCTAGATTGCATTCAGGATTTCCCTCTGGCTTATTATGCTCATCGCAGCCGTATGAAGCTGGTGGAATACAAACTGATGGATGCAAAGGATGTCCCGTACGCTCATGGTGTTGCCATGTCTCCTGAACAGACTTTGGCGTGGATTCGAGAATCCCAGAAACTTGGAAAGCCCGACGCTTCCTACAGTCCGGAACGCTACAACCGTATTAGGACTTTGTTCCTTTACGGATTTACAGATCAGGCATTCGCTCTTTATGACGAGGCTCGCAAGAAGAATGCCAAACGCCTTGATTTCCTTTATGAATATGGCCAGCTTTTCTATGAAATGGGAGAAACCGCTGCCGGTTATCGTCTGGCTCGTCAGTTCCAGAACAACATTGATCGTCGTCGCCTGATGGCCCCGCCCATTGCAGTTCTGCATTATCTGTTCCCCATTCCCTATCGCGACCAGGTGAAGTTCCACTCTGGCGAACGCATTGATCCTTTCTTTGTGTACAGCGTAATGCGTCAGGAATCCATCTTCAACTTTGAAATCGCATCTCCTGTGGGTGCCTGCGGTTTGCTGCAGATTATGCCTGCCACGGGTAAGATGCTGGCCAAGCTTGAAAATATCGACAACTTCGATCCCAAGCAACTCTACAATGCCTACATGAACATCCGTCTGGGAATCCGTTATCTGGTTGACTTGAAGGCTGAATATAGCGATGACTATATGTATGTTCTGGGTAATTACAATGCCGGACCCAAGCCTACAAAACGTTGGCAGGCTGCCGGTCAGGGGCTACCTTGGGATGTTCGTGCCGAAGACATTAGCTACTGGGAAACCCGCGATTATGTAAAGCGAGTTATGGGCAATTATTGGATTTATCAGGAAATTTACGACAGCCTTTAAAAAGGATGTGCTCTATCTCGTAATTCATAGTTCGTAACTCGTAATTTATCATGCTGTTCTTGTTGCTTACCATTGGCCCTGCCTTTCTGTTTGCCTGCGGAAACATTCTGGAAAAATCCGGAGTGTCTACGGTGGGCAAGCGTACTGGAGGAGTGTCCAAACCCTGGCAATTCCTGAAGGGTGTTTTGTGCAATGGCTTCTGGTGGCTTGGCATAGGATGTTCCGGCCTGGCGACTCTCGGTTATTATGTTGCAATGGCCCGCTATGACT
Source organism: Fibrobacter sp. (assembly GCA_024398955.1). GTDB lineage: Bacteria > Fibrobacterota > Fibrobacteria > Fibrobacterales > Fibrobacteraceae > Fibrobacter. The sequence continues at coordinate 66,325 of JAKSIG010000001.1, forward strand.
TGAGCCAGGTACAGCCGATGATGGTTTTGAATCCGGTTCTTACCGCACTGATGGGCTTTGTTATTCTGAAAGAAGTTCTGACTCGCCGAATTGTTGTGGCGATTTGCTTTGTGGTGGTGGGGCTGCTTTATTCCGTAGAATCTCTTGGTGAAACCACCAGCATCCAGAATGTCCCTATGCTATGGATTTACGCGGGAATCATCTGTGGCGTTACTTTGCTGATTCACATTTTTGGAAAGGACCGCGAAATGGTTGATTCCCTGATTATGGGTGTCGGCTTTGGTATTTCTGCCGCTTTCTATAAAAGTTTAGCCATGGATTTTGACCTGGATAACGTGACTTTGTCTTCTGTAGGTTCTTTGCTTTTGGATCTTAGAACCTTGGGCTACATTGCCACTTATGGAATCGCCTTTATCTATTCTCAGGTCTCGTTTTCTCGTGGACGAGCGCTGTTTATTATCCCCTTTAGCGCCGCTGTAGGTGCAGCTGTTCCGACCATTGCCGGAGCCCTTGTATTTAGTGAGGCGTTCCCTATTGGAAAAATGATTTCGGTTGCTTTGGTACTTACCGGTGCCGGGCTTTTTGTGGTTCGTCGCCCTGGCCAGAAAAAAAAGTAATTATGAAACAGCTGTCAAAATTGTTGGGCCTGATTCTTGCTTGTAGAACAGTGCTGCCGACGGTTCTGTTGGCAGCCTTGCTGTTCGGCTGCTCAAGCGAACAAAGCGAATCTATAGATGTTGCAGAGGTCCTGCCCAATCAACCTGCCATAGAATCTTCGGGTAGCCTTGACGAGAGGTTTTCATCTTCAGAAACGTTGACCTTGCCATTCGTAGGTGGTCCGATTATTTTCACTGAAGTCGATCCCGTCAATTTGAATTACGAAGATCATGAAGGTGATGATGCTGGCTGGGTTGAACTGTTCAATACATCTGCAGAACCTGTAAACCTGAAGGGCGTATCCCTGACAAATTCCCTGGCAGAAAGTCGCAAGTGGACTTTTGGGGATGTGACTGTTCCTCCGCAAGGATTTATGCTGGTCTATCTTTCCGGAAAGAATCTTCCTGATTACAAGGCTCCTCATGATAGCGCCAATATGATTGGGCCTGGTTGCTGGAGCTGGACCGATGCTCAAAATGCAGACATTCCTGGAGAAAGCTATTCTGAACCTCTTGAGGGTCAAAAGAAATTGTGCTTTACCGAAGACGGAACGAGAATGTTCGGTGCCCGTATGCGCCTAGGTGAAAATAGGGATTTGGGCTGGTCATCCATATCTTCCTTTATAGGAACGGGTAGTACAGATCCCGAAGACGTTCTGGACCTGTCGGCTACAAACGAAATGCTGATTCATGCCTATATTACCAGGGACCGCCAGGTGTCTTTGCGTCTGGTGCAGACTGGGGTGGACGACTGGAAGGGATACGAGATCGTTTTGACAGGAACGGGCGATTCTTCTACGGTTTATCGCACTCGAATTCCGACGAATAGGACATTTCCTGATTTAAAGATTATTTATGGAACCCGCGTTAGTCCGGAATCCAAGGAAAAAGAAGAAGTCTCCGTAAAGATCTTTTCGTACATTGCCCGCAATCGTGGACACGAACCGCACGCATCCTTCAAAATTAAGAATGAGCCTGGGACCTTGTACCTTGTTAACGCCAGCAATGAAATCATGGACCAGGTTTCCTATCCCAAAGTCCCCACAGGAAAAACCTGGTCGATTGGAACTTCTTCTGCAGATGGAGCCTCGTTGCATTGGGGCTTTTCTGAAGAATCCCCATACGGGTTTACCGAATCTACGGTTGTTTCTGAGCGCGCGCCCGCGATGGATACCTTGTCTGAATTGCCCCCTTCTGGTTTTTATCAGGCGCCCTTTGCTGTATTCTTCTCGGAAGAGGACTACGTGCGTTGTGAATGGGATGGGACAGTTCCTTCAGAAAACAGCCCCCTGACTACGGTTAAGAGTATCGAAAAGACAACAGTTCTTCGCTGTGCAAGTTTTGTTCCTGGAATGTTTCCCGGTGAAACCATTAATCGTACTTATGTTTTTGAAAGTCTCCCGATGGTGCCCGTATTTTTTGTGACCGCAGATCCAAAATCGCTTTTTGACCCGGATTCTGGAATTTATATGGAAGGCAATAATGCCGAGGCTAAGGAACCCCATTATGGTGCGAATTACTGGCTTGATAAGGAAATCCCCGTTTTTGTGGAACTTCTTGAAACGGGTGTTAACCAGCCTGCCTTTGCAAAATATGCGGGCCTGAAAATCTTTGGAAATTACAGCAGGCAGAACAAGAAAAAATCTGTCTCCATAACGTTCAGAGAAAAGTATGGGGATAAACGCCTGAATTATCCGCTTTTCCCGGAATTCCCGCACTTAAAAAAATTCAAGGTGTTTCTCCTTCGCAACAATGGCAGCAATTTTGGAAACGACTACATTCGGGATCGCCTGGCCAGCTCTATTTCTGAAGGCCTTGGCGTAGACTACCAGCACGGCCGTGGCTCTATTGTGTACTACAATGGCGAATACTATGGTATCCACAACATTCGTGAACGCTCTACGGAGTATTACTTTGAGACTAATTACGGATACGACCCTGAAAATATAGACCTGCTAAAGGCCGACAACTCCGTGTCGGCCGGTTCCTCGGTAGAGTATGAACGTCTGATGGATTGGATAGACTCCCACGACATGAAACTAGGGGAGAGCCTGGATTATGTCGGGGCGCAAATGGATCTTGATAATTTTATGAACTATATGCACCTAGAGTTGTTTGTCAACAATAGGGACTGGCCTGCCAACAATTTGAAGAAGTGGCGCTGCACTAATCCGGAAACCAAGTGGAAATGGTTTATTTACGATACTGATTTTGGATTCGGAAATGATTACTCCAATTATACAAACAACATTTTTGAATTCGCCACCGCCGAAGACGGAGAATCTTGGCCTAACGGCCCTCAGTCTACGTTCCTGCTGCGAAAGTTACTTGAAAATCAAACTTTTAAAACAGCATTCATCAATAGAATGGCAACGCTCTTGTCGATGAATTTTAATTCAGGAAGAACTCTCGCCAGAATTAACGCCATGATGTCCGAAATCGAAAGTGAAATCAAAAGAGACCAGAAGCGTTGGCGCCTGAGTTCGTCGCAGATGGAGTCGCAGTTGAATTCCATAAAGAATTTTGCAACTGAACGCCCCATAGAGATCCTTTCGGATCTGCAGATTTTCTTTAATCTGGGAGCTGTCAAGGCCATAACGCTGTCTGTTCAGGGGCGTGGAAAAATCATGGTGCATAATCTTCCCCTAGACCAGAATCCTATGAGCGTCAACTTTTTTACGGGAACTCCGGTGCTGTTGACGGCGATGCCTGAGGCAGGTAGCATTTGGACTGGATGGAGTGATGGCGTAATGGATGAGTCTCGATTTATTTTACCGGAAGACATTGGTTCTCTCTCTGCGATTTTCAAATAGGCGTGTTGCCTTGGTTGAGAACGATTGGGGAACGATAAAACGTGATGTTTTTGCTACAAACGGCGTGATTTTGCCGTTCTTTGTATAATTTGATTTGTGTATAGGCTGTATTTTTTTAGATTTGGCACATTATGAGTTTCAATACTAAGATTCTTTGCATTGGCGCGGGCTATGTCGGTGGCCCCACTATGACTGTTATCGCCGACAAGTGCCCCGATGTTAAGGTTACCGTTGTTGATATTAACCAGAGCCGCATTGATGCCTGGAACAGCGAAAACCTTCCGATTTTTGAGCCGGGCCTTGATGATGTCGTAAAGCGTGCTCGTGGTCGCAATCTCTTCTTCAGTACCGATATTCCGGCCGCCATTAAAGAAGCTGACATTATTTTTGTATCTGTAAATACTCCCACCAAGACTTTTGGACATGGTGCTGGCAAGGCTTCTGACCTTCAGTACTGGGAAAAGACCGCTCGTAACATTCTGGAAGTTGCCAACGAAGGCAAGATCATTGTGGAGAAGTCCACGTTGCCCGTTCGTACTGCCGCTGCCATGGAACGTATTCTGAATTCCAACGATAAGGGCCTTCACTTCGAAGTTCTTTCCAATCCGGAATTCCTGGCCGAAGGTACTGCCATTCAGGACCTGTTTGAGCCGGACCGCGTTTTGATTGGTAGTCACCAGACTGAATCTGGTCTTGCTGCCTGCCAGAAGCTGGTTGATGTGTATGCTCACTGGGTTCCCCGTGATCGCATCCTGACTACCAACCTGTGGAGCTCTGAACTTACCAAACTGACCGCTAACGCCTTCCTGGCGCAGCGTATCAGCTCCATTAACTCCATCAGCGCTCTTTGTGAACGTACCGGTGCTGACGTAGACGAAGTTGCCTACGTGATGGGCAAGGACCGCCGTATTGGTCCTAAGTTCCTAAAGGCCTCCATCGGTTTCGGTGGTTCCTGCTTTAAGAAGGATATTCTGAACCTGGTATACCTCTGTGGTTACTACGGTCTTCCTGAAGTGGCTGCCTACTGGGAAAGTGTCGTAAAGATTAACGAATGGCAGACCCACCGCGTGGTGGATCGTATGCTGGAAACCATGTTCAATACCATCGCTGGTAAGAAAATCGCTGTGTTTGGCTTTGCTTTCAAGGCTAATACCGGTGATACTCGTGAAAGCCCTGCCAACCTGGTTGTCCGTGATTTGCTGGCCGAACATGCACTGCCGGTCGTCACTGATCCCAAGGCAATTCCCGATGCAAAACGCGATCTGAAGGATGTTATTGACCAGGTCCAATTTGAAGAAGACGCCTACAGGGCTGCAGAAGGAACCCACGCTATCGTGGTGTGCACCGAGTGGAAGTGCTTTGCGGAACTGGACTGGAATCGCATTTACGGTTCTATGGCCAAGCCTGCGTTTGTATTTGATGGTAGAAATATTCTTGATGCCGAAGCCCTTCGTAAGATTGGCTTCGAAGTTACAAGCATTGGTAAGGGTAAGGCAGAGTAGTCATGGGTCTTGACTCAAGAACAAAGCAGCCGGTGCCGCTGTCGGAAGCTCAAGTTGCAATCCTTGAAATCTTCAAGGACATAAAGCCGTTTCTTGACAGCAACTCTATTCCGTACTATTTACTAGGCGGATCGCTGCTTGGTGCAGTTCGTCACAAGGGCTTTATCCCTTGGGATGACGACATTGATATTGGTATTGTTCGTGATGATTACGAACGTTTTTTGGCGACCGTTGCAAAGAATTTACCGGAAAATCTGGAACTGCGTTCCTATAGGGATGAGTCTGATCATCATTATTACTTCTCCCGAATTGTAGACAAGCGCTACTATATGCGTCGAGAAGGCAGTATCGTTGCCCGCAACGAAAACTTGTGGGTGGATATCTTCCCGTTGGACGGTATGCCCAATAATCCTATCGTACGCAGAATACACATGCTTCGCCTGCTGTGGGTTCGTATGTGGTATCATATCGCCTGCTTTGACAAGGTGAACTTGAACCGCCCCAACCGCCCCCTTTCTGAACGCATCGTGATTGCGATTGTCAAGAAGCTTCATTGCAGGGGTGGCAAGAACTACAAGAAGTGGTTGGTCAAGCTGGATGCTCTGCTGCGAAAGTACAAGGTAGACGATACTGATTGGGTTGTAAACTTCATGGGCCAGTATAAGTTCCGTGAAATGTTCCCCAAGTCCTATTATGGCAATGGCAAGCTTTATGACTTTGAAGACATGAAGCTGATGGGCCCCGAAGACTACGATGGCGTCTTGTCCCAGATGTATGGCGAATACATGAAGGAGCCGAAGGATTGCCAGAAGAACGTTCACGACGCTCATATGGTTAAAGACGACGAGAATAAGTAACCATGTCTGATTCCTCTCTTAGACAGCTTCAACTCAAGGAACTGGAACTGCTGAAGGTGTTCCAGAAGATTTGTGCCGACAACAACATTTCTTATTTTGCGTTAGGCGGAACCTTGTTAGGGGCTGTTCGTCATAAGGGATTCATTCCTTGGGATGATGATATTGATGTGGGCATCCCTCGCCCTGACTATGAACGTCTTTGCAAGATTCTTGAAAATGAAAATCTGGGTGAAAACATCCGGTTTCATACCTTTCATAATAACGAAGAGTATATTCGCTATTTTGGACATCTTGAAGATACGAGCTTCAAGATTGTTCGTCATGATAAGATCAAGGCAGAAGAAACTTATGCCTGGATAGATTTGTTCCCTCTGGATGCGATGCCTAACAATAGCATCCGTCGGAAAATTCGCGTTTATCATGTGTTACTACTGCGTGCCATGTTCCGCTTCTCTGGTTTTGACCGTCTGGTGGATGTGAACAAGAAGGGACGCCCCCTTCATGAACGTATCCTGGTTTGGGTTGGCCTCCATACCCCTATTCAGAAACTCTTTAATACCAGAAAGTGCCTTGCCCGTATGGAAAAGGTCTTGACTAGCACCCCCTACGAAAAGTCCAATTACCTGGTGAATGCAATGGGTGCTTACAAGTTCCGCGAAATGTTTAACAAGAAGTATTATGGAGAGGGAAAGATGTATCCCTTCGAAGATACGGAGATTCGCGGCCCTGTAGATTATGACTTTGTCTGTACACAATTGTACGGCGATTATATGACTCCTCCGAAGGTGGATGATCGAAACCACCATAGTCTGGAAACCGTATCGAATCAATAATCTGGAGTGTAAATGTCCGCTCCAAAGATTAGTGTTGTTATTCCTGTATATAATTCTGCAAAGTATTTGCGAGAATGTCTGGATAGCGTCTGCAACCAGAGTTATACTGATTGGGAAATCATTGCCGTTGACGATGGCAGCCCCGATGAATCTCCGGCAATTCTAGATGAGTATGCCGCTAGGGATAGCCGAATTCGGGTAATCCACAAGGCAAATGGCGGTGTTTCTGCGGCTCGCAATGATGGTCTGGCTGCGGCAACTGGCGGGTATGTTTTGTTTGTGGATTCGGATGACTGGCTGGCACAGGATGCTCTGCTGCAATATGCGGATGCAACGTCTGATGGACGTGTAGACGTGGTAATTACAGATCACTGGAACTGGTTTGATAATGGAACTGAAAAACAGTACTCGTTCTTTGCTCAGAATTTTCTGACGGATGATAAATCCATTATTCGGGATGTTCAGCGGACGGTTTTTTATAAAGGATACTCTCCATATCCGTCTGCTAGTTGTAGCTACATGTTCTCTGCCTTGTGGTCAAAACTGATTCGCAGAAACTTGCTTGTTGATAATGGAATTCAATTCTCCAAGACCCTGAAATTGTATGAAGATGGTCTTGTGGCTTTGCAGGTTTTTCAGTTTGCAAAAATGGTCTGCTATAAAAAAGTTCCTACCTACCATTACCGCATTTTGAATAATTCGCTTTGTCATCTCAACGAAGCTAAGCTTGTTTCCGATTGCTCTTGCATTATAAACGAAATTCAATCCTTCTTGAACGACTATGACAAGGAGTGTACTTTAAAGGATGCTTTTCTGGCCCGTGTCCTTTTCTTGACAAAGAAAATGGCTTTGCGCAGTTTTTTCTGTAAGGGCTGTGAAGGTTCTTTTGCTAGAAGATATAAGTCGTATAGGAACTTGCTTTCGCAGGATCCTTACTGCAGCGCTGTAAAAAGTGTACCTTCGCTGAAATTGATCGGAAATGAAAAATTGTACGGCAAGATGCTGCATTTGCATTTAAGCTTTCTTACAGCACTAATGTACGACATTCGCTCTAAATTAAAGGGCTAGGAATCAGATTCGATAAGCTTTTGGCTTTCGGAAATCTTTTGCTGGAAACGGTCTAAATCTTCTCGACTTTCTATTTCCTGTAATTCTTCTTGTTTTTGCCTAATATAGCCGAGCTGGATGCCCGCAAACAAGAATAGGAACGAGGAACTGTTTCCGATGGTTCCTGATAAGGTCAGGAATACGGAACCTGCGATGATCAGTGTGAATCCTCCGTTAATCTCCTCAAATTTAGATCTGTTTCTAAACAGAATGAAGAACATCCAAAGAAGGAATAGATAGTAGCTACCCAGTCCTACGAATCCTCTGTCAATTAGCAGTGTGAATACGATGGATTCTAGACCGCCCATATCTTGACCGCTACTGTCCTGGGCTCGTTTGCCGCGGTCGCCTTCTTCAAGAATCGTATTGGCGGTAAATTTATTGCCGTTTCCGATAATGGGGGAATTCTGGATGGCCATGAAGGAGAAGGCTAGCTGTTGGGCTCGAAAATCCAATGAGGATCCTCGACCCTGACCAGAAGCACCGACGTTTTCAACGGCGATGGCTAGAAGCGTAGACAGCGAGAAAATGAATATACCTGTAACTGCAATTTTTGCGATGATGCTAAACTTGTCTACGATATAGAGTGCCGCACCAACAACGACGCAGAAAAGACATGTTCTAGATCCGCATATGACCGCATTCATTCCTAGAAGAACCAGTACGAGTACGACCTTAGATTGAGGGATACGTTCTTTTTTGAAATAAGGAAGGTAAAATAGGAACAATGACGTAATCAGTGTTCCAAAGGCCGTGGGATGCTTGGTTGTAAAACAGGTTCTTGTTCTCCAGTCTTGACCTAGGCCTACGCTTCCGTTAAGATCGTACATGCCTTCGTAGATGGGAAAGGCCGAATTGATAAATTTATAGGGATAGTTGGCGTTTATAAGACCTTCAAGAATACCAAATAGACAGCAAATTACAATAAAGGGAATCAGTTTGTGGGCGAATTCGTTGATGTCTAGCTTTTTTCCGGCTATGTAAGCAGCAAGGATATATCCAAAGGTGTCAAGAAAGTCGCGGATGCCGTAATACATTTCTTTGGAAGCCAACCCAGAATTGAACAGGGATGTTGCGGAGTAGCTTCCTAGGATTAATGTTAGGGGGATGATAAGCGGATTCTTGAAAATGCTCTTAAAGAAGTTTTCCCTGTCCTGAAAGAATTCTATGAGTAAGAACGCATACAGCAGTATGTGCTGGGGGGATATGGAGGGATTCTTTACAAAAAGGGCTGTTGTAGGAAATAGAACGGTTCCTGCAATAAGCGATATAAAACGACTTTGGCTGTCTCCATAAATCATAGTGCCAATTAAGGCAAAGAACAAGAGGAGAACCAAAATGCTCATTTTGTTTCTGGAGTATTACTTTTTCAGATTTTTCTTGATGTCGGTCGTGCTGATTCCGGGGGTTCTCGGCAGGTATACTACGTCGCAGTATTCCTTGAGAAAATCGAACTTTCCTTCCCAGTCATCACCCATGGCAAATAAGTCGCAGTGGTTGTCTTTGATGTCGGAAATCTTCTGTTCCCAGTTGTCTTCGCGAATGACTTTTTTTACACAAGCTAAGGCTTTGACGATCTCTGCGCGATCCTCAAATGGAATGATGCATACCTTTCCCTTGAGGGCGTTGAACTCATCGGAAGATACTGCTACATAAAGCTCATCGGCCATATCTGCAATTCGTTTGAGCAGACGAAGGTGCCCAACATGAAATAGGTCGTACGTACCGTAAGTTATGGCTCTTTTGTATTTCTTCATGCCTAAAATATAACAAAAAAAACTTAAGGTATGTCAATGACAGCCATAATTGGCAGGTGATCTGATGGATAGCGGAATTTATCTCCATCATGATAAGTTTCATTCAGAATGCCATAGCGGTAGACTTTGACGTTCGGACTGACAAAAATGTGGTCAAATTGCCATTTACTGAACTTTTGCGGATCAAAATAATCATAACTTCCATTGGGACGGTAGGCGAATTCGGCAACATCCTTTGCGTCGTTCATTTTGATGCAATTGCCAAGAAGTTTATAGGAATCTGACGCATACACAAAATTTAGGTCTCCCGCGAAAATAAACGGTGAATTCTTGGCTATAGACAAAATTTTCTTGTTCATCAATTTTGAACTTTCCGCTTGGGCGTCCTTGCCGCGATAGTCGAAATGAACATTGAATACAAAGAATTCCTTTTGGGCGCGTTGAAGCTTTACCCAGGTGCAGAACCTGACCCTTCTAGAGTCCCAGCTTTTACTTCTGACTTCCGGAGTCTTTGAAAAGTAAAAACGTCCTGATTCGAGAATCTTGAACATGCCCTTCTTTAAAAGGATAGGATTGTCTTCAAGGGAGTCTATTTGGATGATTTCGTAACTAGGTAAAAGTTCCATCAGTTCTGCCGCATGATCGGCGCTGTTTTCTTGGGTACCGATAATATCAAAATCATTAAACTGAATAATATCGGATATGGGACCTTTACGCTTTTCCCAGGCATCACCGTTTTCAATGTCCTTCTTATCTTCCCATCGAAGATTCCAGGTTGCGTAGCGGATTCGTTCTGCTGGAATATGCTGTGCGCAGTCTCGGTTGCCTGTTGTATCCGATTCCGTGGCGAAAATCGGATTTGTCAGGATTGCAAAAGTGAGAAGCAGAAAAATTGGGATTCTCATAAGTTATTTAATTAAGGTTTCGTTGAGAATGTCCAGAATATTCTGTGCAAAAGACTTTCCATTAGGTGGTAGCAGGTAGTTTGCAACGGCGTCTTTTCGGAGTGATTCTCTGAAGTCTCCCTCCTGTTTTCCATCTATTGACTTTACTGGCTTGCCTTGAACCATCAGAAGGAAGTTGTCAATATCGTAGTCATTTAGGTGGTAGTTGGCGTTGTGTGCCATCTTGCCGAAGTTGCAGAGAATTTTATCCTGATTGTTACCGATAAACAAGACCGGCTTGTTCATGTAGAGGTATTCTACGGTAAAGGATCCGCAGTCGTGTATGAGGGCATCGGATGTCTTGAACAAGTCGATGTAATCCCCATCGACTAGGAACGTATTCGGAGCTTCGTTCCATGCTGCATAATAAGCGTCGGTGCGTTCCTTGCCCCAGTCTGGATGCTTGTATAGATGTTCCTTCAAATGGGGATGAGGCTTAAAGGCGAATTGCATTGTTGTGCTTTTGCGAGCGCGATCTAGCATGGACTGGGCATGAACCAGGAATGTTCCAACATCGGCAAGATCGTTGCTGAATATAGAATGGTGGACCCCCCAGACAATGCGCTTGATACATCTGTCTTTGAGTTTCCATGGGTCTGATACTGCAGGAGTGATGAACCTGTCTGCAAGAGGGTATCCAACAACGTCTACGTTCTTACCTTTGTTCAAGGCTATTTGAATGGCGTTTTCTTTGTGAAGTTCCGAAGGGTAGAAAAGTTTCCAGGCAAGGTTATGCACCTGGGCGTCATAAGCCCAAGTGTAGTTTGATACAAAGAAGGCGTAAGGAACATAACAAAGCAATTTGTCTAAAAAATTGTAGGCGCGGAACGATTCCAGAACGCTGTTCTTGTACGGCTGGGCGTAAAAGATGATATCGGGATTAAAGTCTCGTAGTTCATCAATATTGTGAAGGTTTCTGTAACCCTTTTCCGAGAAAAACTTATCCATTTTCTGCTGGTGCATTTCCTGTATGGCTTCAGTATCTTCGGGGCGTCGAACTTGAATGACGACAGGATTGTAATGGTTGTCTTTTTCCATCAGTTTGAATACATCGTCGTATTTCCAGAAAGAAACAGACATGGCCATGAAGGCGACATTAATCTTTTCTCCACGCAGAATTTTAGCCTGAATGTCCTTGATGGTTTTTGACTCTCGACGGGATTTTCCTGCAAGAAGAAGCCGGTCCTTAATGCGTAAATTGTTCTGCAGATTTTTTAAGGGAGCAGGAATCAGACTGTAAATTTTTTTGAGAGCGCTATTCATCGTCCTACCATTCCAGATAAATCTTTGAGCGGGTTGTATAAATCTTTTTGTAGTGTGGCAGCCTAAAGAAGAAGTTTTTTAACTTTCTGGATTTTGCTAGCCTGTTTGTGTAATACTTCTTGGCGCTTTTTAGGAACTTTTGTTGGTTTGCGTTAAAATCGGACAGACGCTCTTGAATGGCATCTAGCCAAAAAAGACGATCCAGCAGACGAGGGGCTCTTCTGATGTTGATGGGGCCGATTTTCTTCCATTTCAGAGGCACTGAAGCGTTGGTTTCGTGACGTCGGTGCTGGGTGACTATCTTAAAGGTGAATTTCAGCCCGTTCATGAATGAGGATATTGCGGCAAACCAGGCGTCGTGGTATTTTACATTTTCTGGAATGGGCAACGCGGTTTTCAGAAAATCGCGACGGACCAGCATAGAGGCTCCCTGAAAGCAACTGCTATTGAAAAAGACTCGGTAGGCTGTGTCCAAACCAGGATTTGGAGCCACTTCCATGAAGTCGCGGTCGCTTAGATTTTGCCCGAGGTCTTCTCCGTTGCTGCCGATAAGGTGGGCGTCTCCGCAAGCAATGTCGTGATTGCCTATGAGGTTCAGAAGAGTTTCAAGATGGTCCTTTTCCCAAATGTCGTCCTGGTCGCAAAGGGCTATGAATTTCCCAGAGCAGAGCTGCATGGCCTTTTCGAAGTTGTTCTTGAAACCAAGGTTTGTCTCGTTGCGATGAACTTTGATTCTTGGATCTTTTGCCGCATTCTGTTGAAGGATCTCAACCGTGTTGTCTGTAGAGCAGTCATCGCAAACGATAATTTCAAAATCCTGAAGCGTTTGCTGCAGAATGGAATCAAGCTGTAACTGAACATACTTGCCGCCATTGTAGGTGGCCATTGCGATGGAAATCATAGGATTACTTCTTCTTGAAACGATTTGAAATTTTTTGAATTGTTTCGGGAATGGCCTTGCGATCATCCTTTGTCATCACAAACAGATATCCTATCAGAATTCCAAAGATGCAGGTGGAGGCGCCTCCAATTCCGAGGTGCAGCCAACTTGCTGTAATGAGGGTATTCTTGATGGCAAACAGAGGAACCAGAAGGATGGTGAAGGATATGATGCTACGTAAGGTACAGGTGTAAAGGTACTTTACCTTCATCTTGATACAGTGGGCGCCATAAATGGGCAAGAACGTAATAGACTTGATTGCGTTATAGAAGGAACCGGTACCTGCAATGATGACCATATGGGCGAACGGATCTTCGGTTAGGTATATGCCTGTAACTACGGTTACAAAGGTAAGACCATAAATGCCTACGCCAAAAAGGGAATTGGCCCGAATTTTATTGGTAATGGGGTAGATATTGTAGATGGGTTGTAGGGGCATGGCGATGGGCAAATCGATGCAGCCTGCTACGGTCAGCAAGTACAGCAACCTGGCGTCTTGAGAAGGAAGCCACATCTGGTAGAACCAATCGCAGTAAACAAAAATGAAGGCTGTGGGAATATAGCTGATGATGCCGAAAAAACGGAGGGCCTTTAAAATGCTGGAGTGTAGTTCGCCTGTTTTTTCTTCTGCATACAATTTTGTCCAGGGAGGCGCAAAAATAGCGTTGATTTGTTCAAACAATGTAAGAGTTAGGGCAGGAATCCTTTTTACGATTGCAAGGACTCCCATTTCTACTGGACCAATGAAAAGGTTGGCTATGAGCAAGTCAAAACCATGATGGAGTAAGGTGTTCAGTCTAGAGATGATGTTCCAGACGCCAGCGCATAAAAGTTCCTTGATGGATTTAACGTCGAAATATCGAGGAGCAATAATCAGTTCCGGCGTTAGCTTTCGTCTAAAGTGAATGTTGGTAATGACGATGTAGATGGTGCTTATGACGGTTGCCAGACCAATGAACCATACGGCAGGGTCAAAGAAATAGAACGCACCAACAAGGAAAAGTGCCTTTATTGAGTTTCCAATAATGGTTCGTGTAGAGGATAGGTCCAGCCTGTTTCTAATGAACGTGCTAACGTTATAGACATTAAAAATGATGCTTATAAAGAAGTTTAGGAAAATACACCCGAAGAGCATTTTTACATCGCTCATGAGTTCGCTTGGAATTTGGATGATGTATTCGAGTCTAAAAAGGACGGCGACTCCAATGAGGCTAATGATTCCTACAAGAATTAGATTGGAAAAAAATACAGAACTGAAGTATCGACGAGCGTCTTCGATTCGGTTTTGATGGACGCTGATGGTAATAAAGCGTCCTGCCATTGAGTTTAGCGCAATGGTAATAATTTGAGCATAGCTTACGAAATTACTTGCCAAGCCTACAAAACCGTAAGCTGCTGCTCCTAGGCGGCTAACAATGTATGGAGTTAAAAAGAAGGTAATGCCTATACTTACAAGAAAGGCGAATACCTGCGCAAAACCATTAATAGCGAAACGTTTCTTAGAACCCATGGTAAGTTGTAAGATAGAATTTTTATATTTCGTACAAAAGGATTACTCTATGAATGTTGCTCTTATATTTGCAGGTGGGTCTGGAACCCGCATGAATTCCAAGGCCACGCCAAAGCAGTTCCTTGTTTTGAGTGGGCGTGCAATTATTATTCATACATTGGAGTATTTCGACAGAAATCCTGGAATAGATGCCATTTGTGTGGTTTGCATTGAATCCTGGATTGATCGTTTAAAGATTTTGCTAGACAAACACAACATCAAAAAAGTTCGCTGGATTGTTCCGGGAGGTTCTTCGGGTCAAGAATCTATCTATAACGGCATTAAAGCCATTCACGACGGAAATGTCCCTGACGACAGCGTTGTTCTTGTTCATGATGGAGTGCGTCCTCTGATTTCAGATCAGCTAATTACGGATTGCATTGATTGCGCTCAAAAGAATGGCAATGCCATTACCGTTGCTCCTGCGGTAGAAACTATTATTCGTACAGATAAGTACAATCAAGTGGCCGATATCTATAATAGAAGCGAATGCCATATGGCTAGGGCTCCCCAGTGTTTTAAGGTGGGAGACTTTTTTGAGGCTCACGAAAAAGCAAGAACGGAAGGAATCAACGATATGATTGATTCCGCCTGCCTAATGAAATATTATGGTCATGTTCTACACATGGTGGATGGCCCTGCCGAAAATATCAAAATTACCACCCCCATGGATTTTTATCTCTTCCGAGCAATTTATGAGGCTCGCGAAAATTCTCAGATTTTTGGAATATAGTCATGGGATCTCCTAAAGATTTGTACTTGCAGGAAGACATTGAAAGAATAGCCGCATCCAAAGTTGTTCCCTGGAATCGCTATTCTGAAAAGACAATCCTTGTAACAGGGGCTACGGGGCTAATAGGTTCTTTGCTGGTGATGTCTCTTGCCTGCAGAAATCGAATTTATAAACAGGGCATAAAGGTTAAGGCTCTTGTTCGAAATTTGGAAAAGGCTAAAGCCTTGTTTACGGGCTGTCTTGATGATGAAAATTTTGAGATCGTGGTTGGAGATGTAAATTCAGCTCTTGATCATGTAGGTAAAGTGGATTTTGTTGTTCATGCAGCAAGTGTTACTAGCTCCAGGGATTTTGTAGTTAAACCGGTCGAAACTATTAGTACAGCTATTGATGGTACTCGCCATGTTCTGGAATTGGCGCGTTCTCAGTCGATAGAGGGAATGCTTTATCTTTCTTCTCTGGAAGTTTATGGCGTTCCCGAAAACAAGGTCCTTGTTTCTGAAAAGGATTCCGGCTATATTGATTGTTTGCAGGTTCGTAGTAGCTATTCCGAGGGTAAGCGGATGGTGGAATGTCTTTGCGCGTCCTATGCTTCTGAATATGGCGTTCCCGTAAAGATTGCTCGCCTTTGCCAGACCTTTGGAGCGGGCGTAGCCTATGAAGACAATCGAGTTTTTGCACAGTTTGCCCGTAGCGCTATTGAAGGAACCGATATCGTTCTTAAGACAAAGGGCGAAACCCTTCGCAATTATTGCTACACCGCAGATGCCGTTGGCGCCTTGCTTATCGTACTTGCTAAAGGCAATGTGGGCGAAGCCTATAATGTGGCAAACCCAGCAACAGCCATCTCTATTGCGGATATGGCGAAGTTTGTTTGTGAAAACTTCTCGGAAGGTAAAAGCCAGGTGGTTCTTGATATCGCCGAAGACGCGGCAAAGCTTGGCTATAACCCTGTCGTCAAGATTTGTCTGGATACAGCCAAACTGGAAACCCTTGGCTGGAAGGCTGAATATAGCCTATACCAAATGTTTGAAAGAACAATTGAAAGCATGAAGCTTTGTAGAAAATGAGTTGGAGAACTTTGGAATTCATGAAAATTAGAAACGTGAGAAAATATTTGAGTCATCCAATTGAGTTGTTTTACAAGTTGGCTCGTAAAGGCTATTGTAATTGGATGCCAGATCGGTTGTATTTAAAATTGATGTATCGCCGTTTTACCGGATCTGCCTTAAGATTGGATAATCCTATAACTTTTAATGAAAAGTTGCAGTGGATGAAGCTTTATGACCGGAAAGACATTTATACGACTATGGTTGATAAGGCTGCTGTAAAAGATTTTGTGGCCGAAAAAATTGGCGAAAAGTATGTAGTTCCTACAATCAAGATTTGCGATAGGGTTGAGGATCTTGATTTTGACGCATTACCGGATCAATTCGTAATCAAATGTACTCATGATTCCGGAGGTCTAGTTATCTGCAAGGATAAAAATAAACTTGACAGACAGGACGCTATTGGTAAATTGAAAAAGTGCCTAGAATTTAACTATTTCCCCTTATGGAGGGAATGGCCTTACAAAAATGTGGTGCCAAGGATTATTGTAGAAGAATTACTGAATGATGGAAAGGATTCTATTGATGACTATAAGGTCATGTGCTTTAATGGAGTGCCCAAGTTAATTCAGTTGCACATGGGACGTTTCTCGGAACACACTCAGGATTTTTATGATGTTGACTGGAATCGCTTGCCGATAATTCAGGGAACCCCTATGGCAGAAAAAGTCGTTGACAAGCCTTCAAATCTTGAGGAAATGTTAGAATTGAGTGCGAAACTGTCTTCCGGAATACCTCAAGTTCGTGTGGATTGGTATTGTGTGGGGGGCAAACTCTATTTTGGAGAGCTGACTTTCTTTGATGCCTCTGGTTTTGAAAATTTTGAACCGGATGAATACAATGAAATTCTTGGATCGTGGATCAAGCTCCCCCCCAAAAAATAGAAAGTAGAACAGCCCGGAACACGGGCTGTTTTTTACTTGCTATATCCAACGGCCTTCCTGTACAGGAAACGGCCGATTTTTTTTAGGCGGTTTCCCCAGATGTTTTTTTCGCGAACGTGCTTTTCCATATAGAGCCAAGGACTGTTCCTTGCGTTTTCTTCGTTGGGAAGCAGATAGTCAAAGGGGATGCCAGCCTTCCATAGGGTGTAGGGGTAAGATAGCTGATCTCGCCTGGAGTAGGTATTGACCATCTGCCACCACATTTTGCACTGCTGCTTGATGCGTTCATCGGAATGCTTGCGCAAGATGATGTTGGCTTCGAACATTCCATAGCGACGAGGAAAGCCTTCCTTGCGAATAAAACGCATTTCGCTGATGATGGTCTTCATGCTTTTTTCAAGACCGTAGGTGAATACTTCGTAACCTTCAAGATAGGCACATTCTCTATAGGGATGCTTGATGCCAGATAATGCAACACCTGCTTGAATTTTTTGACAGACAGCGTCATAAAATTCCTTCTTTTCGATACGGATGTTTGCGTCCATATAGACGCTGTATTCATATTCAGGAAGAACTTCCCAAGGGTGCATTTTGGGGTATCTCGATTCAATCTGCTTTGACTTGAAACTGCCATTGAATTTTCGTATCTTCCAGACTCCAATCTGCTCTTTAGGTATGTCGTTGGAAAAGCAGATATAATCAAAACGTTCGTCTATTACGGTGGGCTGCATCAAGTTGTCGTAGCCACCGGTAAGAACTGTATAAATGGCTGTTTTCATAAGAGAAATATAATTATAATTGGGATTCAATCCAGTCATACCGCCGATTAATCCACGCTTTTAGCGTGTCGGCAGCTTCTTCGTAGGAATTGTAAGATTCGATGAATGGCCAGTAGTCATTGGCGTCTAGAACGGGCCAACGTTTAAATTCATTTTTGGCGGCCTTGCTCAATCTTGGGACCATTGCGTCAATGGAATCATTTAGAGAGGCGAATGTCCGCTTATGATTCTGCCAGTAATCCCTTACGATGTTCTTGAAATCTCCACTCTTGAATAGAAATCGGTACCACCCATATTTACGAACGTACCAGTCGTCGCTAGAAACCTTGTCGTAACTTCCTAGACCGTAGCCAAGATCAAAGTCCCATATCGGGCCCATTTTTAAGACGTCGCCCTTTTCCCAGGTGAGAAATGTGCTTCTGCGAAAGGCGCCGTCTAAATTCTTGGTGAATTCCTGAATCATATAGTAGCGGACAAAATCTTCTATGTCGATCCAGCGGGCAAGAGAATCCATGTTGTAGACTTTCTTGCTTTTTAGAAATGATTCAAAATCGTTGATGTGGTCTTGCACTAACTGAATAGAGTAATCACTTGGCTCCTTAGGCGAGTTAATCTGAAAGATGTATCCTAAGTCAGAAATGAATATACTTTTGTCGGTACTGATGAGTTTTGGGTCGCCACCGGTTTCGTCACTTTCCTCTTCTATGCCGGTTGTAGTTGCTGTAGTTTTTTCAATCCAGAAACATGTGTCGTTTTTAGGAATGTTGATGCGGTCCTTGGCAACTTTCATGTGCTCTGACAGCTGATAGACTCCTATGTATTCCCTGTTCAGAATGACTTCTACAAAAAGGCTTCGGGGGGAGTATTCGTCATTAAGAATGTCGGCTAGCTGATAGGTGATATAGTTCCTAAGAAGACTCTTGTCGCGATGGTTTGAAATTAAGGCCCAGTCCCGATTTTTAGGCATTCCGAAGAGAGATTCCTTGTTTTCAAATTCCAGCTTGATTCCGTACTTTGAAAAAACAAAAGAAGAATTTCCTCGTCCTTTTACGGTCAGGTTCATGACATCGCTAATGGGACCTTTTTCTCCGTAAATTTGAAGCTTGGCAGGGAGTTTTGTCTCTCGGTCCTTAATTTGTTTAAAATCGTCGGTTTCAATAACCAGGCGGGGGAGGTCGGCATAGGGATACTTTGAATCATCCAGGGGAAGGTAACTTGGACTGGATGCGGTTTCTTCCCACACGCAGGCGCTTAGCCCTGCGACTATAAACATGGCTGCTAATGTGGAAAGAATGATTTTTTTCATTTGAAGGAAATCTAGAAATTTTTTAAGTTGTCATAAAGTTCTATATGCAATCTCAGTTCCGAAAGATTATTCCTGTCGTGATGGTGCTTTTGCTTTCTGTAGCAGGCCTTACCCGGGAATCAGTTTCAGTTATTCGGGCTCCCCAAAGTAGTGTGCTGTTGGGGGGCGTTGCAGAACTTTTGGACGATGTTTACAGCGCCGATATGGAAATTGCGGGCGAGTATGCGCCTTGCGACTGCTTTAGCGTTTACGGGGATGTCTCTTATCGGTTTGTTAGCTATGAATTTGATGCAACCTTTCATGGTCAGCGTCATGAGCTTGTGGACCTTCAGGTCAATGGCTTTAATGAATCTTACCTGGGCATGAAATTCATGCCTTATCCGTTTTTTGGCGTAGATGTAAGCTGGCGCTTGCCTCCTGGTGAAGGCTCGCAGACAAATCGCTTTCATCGTTTGGGGGTGGAACCTTTTTACGTGCATGACTTTTCCAGAGGATTGCAATTAGGGGCTGCGGCTGGCTACTTTACATTTTTAGAAAGCGATGATTTTCTGCCAGGCGACGAACTCGGCTTGAAAGGCTCCATGGAGTGGCGTCTGGCCTGGGATTATGAAAAGCGGTCTGGATGGCAATTTGACTATGTGTTCCTATATCGCTGGAGGCTTCTGGAATCCGAGAATTTGAGTCTTGATAAACCATACCAGAAAATGAACGATCAGTTCCGTGGCTTTCGTATGCGTGCAGATGCGGCGCGTTATATTTCGATGTCATCGCATTCTTTAGGGATTGCCTTGTTCTACGAGATGAATCGCGGCTATCTTTTTGGCTTTGAGACGGGTCATTCTCTAGGTCTGTATACAAAATTTGTTTTTTGATCTTGATGGAGAAAAATGCCAGTGTTGTTGAAACTGTTTAGACGATTGATGCTTCTTGGCCTGGTGGGTTCGGCTCTTGCCTACATTCCTGGTGAATCCGGTTTTGTTTCATTAGAAAATGAACATGGCATCTGGGGGAACCCTGCGGGGGTTCCTGCTCTGGATTCAAAGGGGGCACTGATTTCCTACGATTTCGATAACGAAGTTACCAACGTTCGGATTGGCGGAAACCTGGATCACTGGGCTGCTGGCTTTGATTACATACAGGGTCCTTACGGATTGGATGAGTCTCGCTGGAGCCTGACCCATGGCTCGGACTGGTTTAATCGCTGGGTATTCCTGGGGACGCGTTTTACCGCATTTCGCAGTTCCGAATTCAGGGGGACGGAATGGAGCTATACACCTGGCATTTTGATTCGTCCTTTTAGCGGTTTGTCTTTGGGCTATTCCTGTGACAATTTGCTTTACGTTGGCCCCGAGAGCATGGAACGTGTCCACAATCTTGGTGCCACCATTCGCTTTGGCTATATGTTCAGCCTTAGCTATGATGTGGAAAACTTTGAAGACCATCGCTTGCTTCTGGAATTGGAATCTTATGGTTTCCGCTGGGGCTTGCGTATTCCTGTGTATGGTGATGGGGATTATCGCCTAAGTTTTTCGATGCCTATTGGCGGTTACAATAATCTTGCTGTTCACGTATATGATGATATGCTTCCCAAGGGTGGTGCCTGGGGATACCATTCCGCTCGCAGTCCTCGTGCCAGCATGAGCGCCCAGGTGATTCGTGTCCCTCTGGATATGCTTGTTTCTGAAACCGAAGATGAATTTGCTTTCTTCCGCAAGAGTTCCATAAGTATCTGGAAGGTTCGCAATCTGTTTGAACATCTTTACCGCGATCCTGCCTGCGGTCTTGTAATTCTTGATTTTTCTGGATATAAGGGTAATCTTGGAATTTCTGAAGAAATCAACCGTTGTGTAATGAAACTGAAGGCTCGCGGTGGTATGGTGGTGGCTTACATGGACGATATTCGTCCTTCTGTCTTGCTGGCGGCTGCCAATGTGGATCGCATTGTGGTGGAACCATCGGCCCATTTGAATTGGCGCGGCTTAGGTGGAAATATCCTGTTCTACAAAGGGCTATTTGATAAGCTGGGCGTAAAGGTGGAATTCCTTCGTCACGGAAAGTTCAAGTCTGCTGTTGAACCCTACATTGCCGATTCTATGTCTGTCGAAGCACGTTCCAATATGGATTCCCTGTATAAGGATTTATGGAAGGTTTCTGAAATCCTTATAGCCAATCGTAAATTGGCCAAGACTATGGGAATGGAACCTGCCTTGGCCCACCTGGATTCTTTGGCGTCAAAGCCTATGGTTACGGCTTCTGCGGCCCAAAAGGCGGGGCTTGTGGATACGTTGCTTTACCTTGACCAGGTTCCTGCTTACGCCATCAAGTCGTTCTTTGGGTTTGATGCGCCTTGGGCAAAATATCGTACCTGGAATCCTACGGATACAAAGCTTTTTGACGAAAGCTGGTCTCATCGTACTCAAATTGCCGTGCTGAATATTGATGGATCCATTGATAACCGCATGGAACGTTCTGTAATGGAATCCCTGCGCAGGTTGCCGGGGACTGGGGCAGAAGCCCTCATCGTTCGCATTTCGTCTCCGGGGGGGAGTGCTATTGCATCTGACAAGATTTGGGCGGCTCTCCGTAATGTAAGCGAAAGAGAAGGCATTCCTGTGGTGGCAAGCATTGGCTATATGGGGGCATCTGGCGGCTACTACATAGCCTGTGGCGCAGATCGCATTCTTGCGGAACCTATGGCTATTGTAGGTAGCATCGGAATTTATGGGGGCAAGGTGGATGCTTCTGGACTTATGGGAAAATTGGGACTTCGTGCAGAACCTGTAAAGAGTCACGCCTATGCAGACGCAGAGACATTTGCTCGCCCCTGGACCGATGAGGAAAAGGCTGCCCTTCAGGAGTATATGGATGATTTCTATAATCGCTTTACTGGAGTTGTTTCAAGGGCTACGGGAATTCCTCAGGCAACTGTGGACTCAAGCTACGGCGGCGGCCGCGTTATGACTGGTCTGAAGGCTGTTGAAGCCGGGCTTGTTCACAAGTTGGGCGCTATGGATGAAGCTATTGCCGAAGCTAAGGAATTGGCTGGCATCGGCAAGTCTACGGATATAGAATTAATTGTTCTTGACTCGGACAAAAGTTACACGTTGCCCATGCCCAGTTCCAGAGCCTTTGTGGATTTCGTTTCTGAAATGGGACAGACTCAGCTGTGGGCCATTGATCCCAATTTGTGGGGAATAGAATAATGTTTGCCATTGTCTTGACAGTTTTGGCTTGCCTTGGTGCGTCGGCGTTTTGTTCGGTAACAGAGGCGTCCTTCTATAGTGTGCCTCCCGCTACCATCGAGCTTTTGCAGAAACAGAAGAAGTTTACTGCAAAATACATGACCCATGTGAAGGAAAATATCGACAGGTATATCGCTTCGGTTCTTGTGGTGAACACCGTGGCCAATACGGTTGGCGCATCGTTGGCCACAGCCTTGGCTGTTCGTAATTTGCCCCCTGTAGGCCAGGTGGCTTTGCCCATTGTTCTTACGGTATTAATTCTTTTGTTTGGCGAAATCACTCCAAAAACATTGGGCGTAAAGCAGGCAAAGGTGGTGGCCCCCTTGGTGGCGGTCCCCTTCTACTACATTACCAAGGTACTTTCTTTTACGGGACTCATTTGGTTGTGCCTGACCCTTACGAAACGCTGGACTCATGAATCCGAAGAAAAGAAGGACGTGAGCATCGACGACATCAACAGCCTTGTGAGTCTTGGTCTTCGTGAAGATGTCATTGATCGTCAGCAGTCTCTGGTAATCAAGAACATCCTGTCCCTAAAATCTGTGCCTGTACGCAAAGTGATGACGCCCCGTCAGGTGGTATTCTCTCTGGATGCCGACAAGACCTTAGGGGAATCTCTGGATGAACGTGGCAACTGGCCCTTCTCACGCATCCCTCTGTACGAAAAAAACAAGGATAACTGGATTGGAACCATCCTTCGTCGTGACGCCTACAACAAGCTGGCCGACGGTCATCGCGATATAAAATTGCGACAGCTGATGCGCCCTCTGCAGCTGATTCCCGATTCCCTTACGTTGGATAAGCTTTTGCTTCGATTCCTCAAGCAACGAGGCCATATTGTGGGCGTTGTTGACGAATGGGGCGCTATCGCAGGCGTTGTCAGTCTCGAGGATGTTCTTGAAGAAATTCTAGGTCGTGAAATCGTAGACGAATACGACGAATCCGTAGACCTGCAGGAATCCGCCCGCAAGCGTTCCAAGGCTTTGGCCAGCATGCGAGAGCAGCGTCGCGCCGTGACTCGTTCGACTGCAGCCCTTGCCCGCGAAAGCGTCATTACTCGGGAAATGCCTGCTGTTCCACGGTCGCAGGCCTCGTCCGACACCTCCGCTGCGGAACCTTCTGATTCGCAAAATGCACAAGTTTGATTTATGACTGAACCTGCAATAAATTCTTCTACAAAGCCCGCCGCTCGTAATTACTTTCCGGCTCTTGATGGTCTTCGCCTTCTGGCAAGCATCAACATCGTAATGCTCCATCTGGGCAGCTCCAGCGCCCTCGGCTATATGGCTGATTACAAGTGGCTAATGCCTTTGGTAAATGCTCCGGCCTTTGCCGCAGGTATCTTCTACGTGCTGGCTGGCTTTCTTTTTGCAAGTAAGTTCAGCGATCCCGACCGCCGAATCCCCGTGGTTCCTTTTATGTTCAGCCGCATTGCAAAACTTTACCGCCTGCATTTCTTTATGACGCTGCTTATGTTTGCTGTGCTGGTTTTCAAGTTCAGCGGTTACAACCATCTGCCCGGTTTTGGAGAAGGCCCGTTCTTTGCAGAACTTGCGGATTGTGCAAACAAGGGACTTTCGCAGATGGTGAATCCTTGGCGCAGTCTGCTTTTGCACTTGACTCTCACTTGGTCCATAGTTCCGGATCTGGGCATGAAACTGAATGAACCGTCATGGTCTCTAACAAGTTTCTTCCTGTGCTATGCCATTACGCCCTGGTTTAGCCGTTGGCTGTTCAGGCAGAGCAATCGCACGCTTTGGATTCTTTTTGGAGCTCTTTTCATTCCTGGAATTCTTTGGGCTGTTACCTTTGGCGTTACAGATAACTTATGGTTCGATGGCTATGGCGCCAAGTACCGTTTCTTCCACATTTTTGCTCCGGTTCGTATTTTTGAATATCTTTTTGGCATGGTTCTTTTTCGCCTCTATAAAGAAGGCTTCTTCGATTTTCTCAAGAAAGATTATGTTAGTGGCGTGGCCCAACTTTTGATGCTGGCGGCAGTGTATGGCAGCCTGTTTCTTATGAGTCCCAAGGCCAATCCTGGGTGGAACTACTTTGCCCATCATTCGTTGCCTATTATGTTGTATGGAATGTTCCTGGTTTCGCTCCTGAGTGGAAAGGGTTTCCTTGCAAAATTCTTTACCATAGGCATTGTGCGAAAGGTGGGCAAGGCTTCCTTCTATCCATACTTGATTCATCTTCCCATCATTACAATAGCTTGGGGGATTTGTAACTTGAACCAGCCGGCGAATACCGTTAAACTTTTAATTTTTATTTACACGATTAGCACTCTCTATAATGAGTTTAAGACATGGCGCCGCCAAAAGAAGAAAGTTTCTGCTACGGTAGGGAACACAAAGAGAACGAAAAACGAGTTGTAAACATAAAGATACGAATTGCGAAAAGACCTTGTTAAAAGGTCTTTTTTTGCGTTTTTGATTAGGAAAAGCCGTTTTTTGAAAAAAAGTGCAATAGATTTATTACAAAGGCCAAGGTGCATGATTTTTCTTTTCAATTTATATTTAGGTCGGTTTAATTCACCAGTTAGAAGGTATGTATGAAGAACATCTTTAAAATTGCTCTGGGTGCAACTTTGTTGACCTCTGTAGCAGTATCCGCTGCCGGCAAGTACCCCTTCCCGCAGAACATGAAGAGCCCTTATGGCTACACGGTCCCCTTTGCTAGCACCGATATGATCAAGGATCATTACGAGGCCTGGAAGGGTGCTTGGTATGACGCTAGCAAGGGCTGGATCCTTTCTCCGGAAGGCACCTGCTCTACCGTTTCCGAAGCTATTGCCTATGGTATGCTGATTACGGTATACATGGATGATGAAACCATGTTCAAGAAGCTGTATGGCACTTGGACTGGTAATGCTCCGACTAACGGTGGTATGCACTGGCGCATTGGTTGTAGCGGTGGTACCGGTTCTGCAACGGACTCCGATATTGATGCTGCTCTTGCCCTTGTTGAAGCTTCTGTCCAGTGGAACAACACCCAGTATCTCGATGATGCAAAGAAGCTTATCAGCTGGATTGAAACCAACGATTTTAACGGTACACAGCTGAAGCCGGGTAGCAACTGGAACGACGCTTTTAACCCTAGCTATGCTGGCCTTGCCAACTTCAAGCTCTTCGAAAAGGTCTCTGGCGGTAATTGGGGCACTCATCGCTCTGATGTGGCCAAGGATTTGCTGGCTTGCCAGAATTCTACTACCGGCCTTGTTACTGACTGGTGCTCCTGGGGCTCTCATCAGCCCACCAAAACCTCTGCCGCTGTGGCTCAGGGTGAAGATGCTGGCTTCTTCGATGATGCTGCCCGTACCCCGTGGCGCACCGCTTGGGCATATTACTGGTATGGTGATGAAGACGCCAAGAAGTTCAACGATAAAGTTGCAAAGTGGCTCATTCCTACTACCATGTCTGCAAGTGGTATTAATTCCGGCTACTACTGGAACGGCGAAGCCGAACTGAGCGAAAAGCGTCGCTTTGTTTCTTCCACATTCTCTGGCGGTCTCGGTCTTGCAACCTCTTCCCAGGCTGACGATCAGAACTCCAAGAACTACATGGAAACTGTGTACAAGGCTCTTTCCCAGCTGACAAGCTGTAAGGCTGCCGCCGATTGCGGTATGGAAGGCGTGAAGGGTGAAAAGTACTATCCTTCTACCTTGAACCTTCTTTACCTGTTGCTCATGACTGGTAACATGCCTAACCTCTATGACTTGACTGGCTTTACCGCATTCACTCCGGATCCTAGCCTCATGCGTTCTTCTGATAGTGGTGTTGACGGTGTTCAGCAGACCCGTGGTGATACTACCGTTGGCGTTTCGGGCTTCTGGAACTGGGGTGCATACCATGATAAGTATGGCATTGGAACCAAGATGTCTCCGGACTCTGGCGCATCGCCCGTTTACCTCCGCGATGGTGCCTACTTTGCAGACGCTGTGATGGAAATTGGCCCGGAACCGGAATATGGAACTCCTGAAGCTACTGCCGGTAGGTATCCTTCTGCTGGTATTGCCATGTCCTTCAACAAGGCTGAAACCGGCATTGATCTTTCTGCACTCGGCATCAAGTACCTCCGCATTACCGCCAAGACCGAAGGTCCTGTACGCTTTGCAATCTTGAACGAGGCCACTGTTCAAGCTGGTGGCGAACCGGGTATGTTCATTCCCAACACCAACGATTACACTGCAACTACTTACGATTTGACTCCCTGTGACTACGGTTTCTATGGACTTGAATCCCGCTGCAATACCGGTAGCGAAAAACTCATCGATGTCCTTGGCTGGGTCAACAAGAACACTGCTCCCGAGGGTCGTGAAATCCTGAAGTCCGTAAAGGGCCTCAAGTTCGAAGTGAAGGACTCCAAGGGTGGTTACGGCGCAATCTCTGTGAAGTCCATTGAATTCCTTGATGGTTCCAAGAATGTGGTTGATCCTGCCAAGATTACCGGCATTGTGATTAGCACTCCGACGGTTACTCCGGGCACTACTGATCCGGGTACCACCGATCCCACTACTCCGGGAACCACTGATCCTGGCACAACTCCGGGTGTCGATGAACCGATTGCTATTGCTGCATCTGCCCCCGTTGCCATGGCAAAGGTTTCTGTATCTGGCATGAACATCATGGTTGATGGCGTTGCCGGTGCAAGTGTTGCCGTATTCAATATGCAGGGCAAGCTTGTTGCCTCTACCAAGGCATTTGCTGGTGCGACCTCCATTACCGTGCCTAACAAGGGCCTTTACATGGTCCGCGTAGGCAACAAGATGAACAAGGTTGTTGTCAAGTAATTTTCAAGGGTTGCGCCTCGGGCGAACCTTCTGAATGAAAAATCTCTCGGCTTGAGGCCGGGAGATTTTTTTGCGTTTAATGCTTGTTCAGGTTTATTGCTGTTTGTTTAGAAAATGATGTCCAGTGCAAGCTTCATAAAGTCTATGGTGTAGCTTCCGTCGTCATTTTGCTCCAATTCGTTTCCGTTTTGAATAACCTTGCTATTCCCGTCGGTATCGAGCCTTACCTTCACAAGGACGCTTTCTGGCATTTTTGCGTGAGGTGATTTCCATCGGATTAAAAGACCGTCCTCGCTTTCTTGGGCGGTGGCATGTTCCAGGGCGAATGCAGCCCTATGATAGGCGCCTACCGTACCGAAAGGCGCTATCCACATGTCCAGATCCTTTGCCTGCTGTATGATGGCTTCGAGATCTTCGGGATTGATGGAGTAGTCGTTGTTCTGATCTTCGTCTACGCCATGGTTCATATAGATGATCCATTCTCCGGCATCATTTGTATTGCGGGCAATCTGGCGAAATTCTTCTACCGTATTTAGGGAGCGCTGCCAGGCCTTGGAATCCATTGACAGCCAGTTGGGCTCCTTGTTCCAGCAAATGCGTCCGTACCCTCGGCAATCTCGACTAATATAATGGGCCTGCCCGATAATTTTTTGCACATCCGCATTGTTGTCGCAGTAAGGAGTCCCGAAAACATTAAAGGGCAAACCGGGCATCTGTTCCTGCAGGAACTTCTTGTAATCCAGAATTTCACGCTTGCGGTCGGCGTCGCCTAGCTGTGTTAACTTGGGGTGTGTTTCTGTATGGTTCCCCATTTCGTGACCGGCTTGAGCCATTTGCAGGAACTTGTCGTAATTGTGGCGGAAGTAGTAACTGTCGCCTGTCAGAAAGCAGGTCACCTTAACATCTAGCCTTTCTGCCAGAGGCATCAGGTTTGTAATATGACTTTCGGAAGCGTCGTCAAAGGTGAAACTTGCGGCGGCCTTGTGGCCGTTCCATGGAACTGCGGTAATAACGCTCATGAGTACTCCAGAGTTTTTCATAGGTAATATACCGCATTTGGACGTGCAGAGTAAACCCATGGAACAAATCAGGGTTTACAGACGTGTACTAATGTCTGACTTGTTGTGTGACCGGTGGAAAATCGGGATTTTCTCCGCGGATGATATAAATGCCCCTAGGCATAGATTCGGGAATGCCAAAGCTGTCTGTATAGCCGAGACGATTGCCGTTCAGGTCGAAGACCGTGTATACCGTACGAGGGTCCGCCATTAGCATTGCCTTTAGCCTTGCTGCAGCCCTAGGGGCTATTCCTGTGTCGTTTTCTTGCCCCTCTTCTGGGCGACTTGAGGAATCTGCCGCTGTTTCTAGACGGATCGTTACGCTAAGCTCGTTAAACTCGATGTCATAAACGCCTTTGGAATCGGGCCAGATGACCTTGCCCTTTTGCTCCATCACGATTCTAGGCTGGGACCCGTCAGTGCGAATCGCGATATCGCCGAATGCCTGGGATAGAAAATCGCTTTGGATCTTTACTTTCATGGGAATGCTCTGGGGCATTTGCGGGTGGGGCATTTCCCAGCTGATTTTATATCCATCGCCGTCGGAGATGGCTGTGGCGGAGTCCAGCGTAAAATGGGCCTTGAAGTAGGCGCCAACTGTGCCAAAGCCAGCGACCCACATTTTGTTGTCTAGGGCGTGTTGCAGAATTTTTCTGATGTCGGCTGTACTGACGCTCATGTTGTCGCCTTCGTCGGCGACACCATGGTGCAGAACGATCATCCATTCTCCCTCGGGGCCAGGGGGCGTTTCCCAGGGATTTAGACCGCTAAAGTCAGCGTTGCCGATGCAGGTGTCCATGGCAACCATGAGATCTTCTGGGGTCTTTGTTCCGCGATCCCAGCCTAGGGCCGAAAACTTGAACCAGTTTGGTTCCTTGTTCCAGCTATGGCGGTAACCCCAGTCTCCGCAATCGCGATTGATAAAGTGCCTTTGGCTAATGGCTGCCGAAATTTCATCATCGTTGGCGCAGTAAGGCGTTGCGAATGCGCTTACCTTTATATTGGCGCCGCCCGCTTTTATCAGGGCTTCGATCGTGTCTGCAGGTGTTATGATTTCGTCGACCAATTCGGCCTGCTTCATTCCGACGTAGTTCCCATGAGACAGACTGTGGTTCCCGATTTCGTGTCCGGCCAAGGCCAGGCTTGCAAAGCCTTTGTTCCCGCCCTGGTTAATGAGGTAGTAGCTGCTCCCTGTCAAAAAGAAGGTGACGTGAGCCTCGGGCATTTCATCCAGGATTGGCTTAAGGTTCAAAACCTGATTTTCTAGTGCATCATCGAATGTTAAGCTGACTGCGCCGATATGACCGTTCCAGGGGATGGTTTCTAGAGGCGCTGCGATTGTGTTGGGCGCAGTCACGCATCCCAAGGTAACGGCGATCTTTGCGCAAGAGTGAAAAAATTTTCTTTCCATAAACCTAATCCGAGGTGGTATGTAATTATACGAAACTATGCGTTGATGAAATGCCGGATTGTTTTAAAATGATGCTCTTGGGGATGCTTTGACAATTGTAGAGACGGATAATTTTACTATATTACGCTTCACGTTGCAAGGCGTACCGGAGCTTTAGCTCAGTTGGTTAGAGCAGCGGACTCATAACCCGCCGGTCCTCGGTTCAAGCCCGAGAGGCTCCATTGAAAAAGACAGGTCGTAAGGCCTGTCTTTTTTATACAAACTGCACTGTTTTTCTGCAGGATTAAAGTCCCAGTTCTCCAAGGATCAGTAAGTACTTGGAGATGGTTCTGCACCATTCGTAATGGAAGCCGCTGTAGGCATTGACAACGCACTTGTCCCAGTCCTGGACTTCGGTCTTATAGACGTTCACGGCGTCCTTGACGCAGCGCAGCATCTGGTGAGGTGCGTTGGCATCGTCTACCAGGAAGGCGTTTGCTTCGCCCGCAGTTTCGAGACTGTAGGTGGTCAGCATGGTGGCAACGCCGATTGTGCGTCCGGTAAGGGGCAGGGTTCCTGCGGCCATTGCCTTTAGAATGATAGAAGATGACGGCTCGCGGAGATTTGCCGCGAACAGGGCGTCAGAACCCGCCAAGGTATCGCGGAGACGGAAAGCCGTGTTGGCAATGTCGTCTAGATCCTGCAGGCACATGATTTCGGGATACTGGATCGAAAATTCCTTGTAGTAGTTCCAGTCGGAATTGTTCTTCGAGGAGGCGCCTACAATAATGAATACGTCCAGGTGGGCCACGTCAGAAAGGATGGTGGCCAGAGTCTCGGAAGTATTGCCCGCCTCTGCGTCAAGGTGAACGTAGATTACCATCTTGTCGTGGAAATTTACGCCCAACTGCTGCTGCAGGTTAGCCCTCGCGCGACGCTTGGCTTCTTTAATAGGGAGGCATTCCTGGTCGTTAAAATCCCATACCTGGTAGCTGACCCCGAACTGAACTCCGATAAGTTTGTCTGCGTTGCGGTTCAGGAATCCGCTGAGCCCGCCAGGCAGGTTTGTGTTCAGCATTGCGTCGCGATATCCCGGAGACGGGAACAGAACCTTTGTTGCATACAGGATGCCGGCCTTCAGCAAGCTGACCTTACCCCAGAATTCATAACCATCCATATTGTAGTTTTCGCGTGGGAGACCTATGTTCTCGATTTCGCTAGATGGTACGTGGAAGTCGTAGGTAATGTTGTGAATGTTGAAGAAGAACGGTGTTTCGCCGGCATAGCTAGCGTAGAGAGTCTTAGCCAGGGCTCCGGCCAGAGCTCCGCCCCACTCGTGTCCCATGATGGCCTGGCACTTGAATTCCGTGGCTTCGGCATAGGCCAGGGCTGCGGAAGAAAGGAAGGCGAATCTCAGGTGGTTGTCGGTGTAGGGGCGCTCGTCAGGGGGGCCGTACACGTAGGGGCGTTCAAAAAATTCTTCGTTGTAGATGTAAGTATGAAGAGGGTCCTTTTCGGAAACCCAGATTTCGTAGGGCTTGTTCTGGAGCTTTTCGACTCCCGAAAAGACACACTTGTAGGTGTCCACGTCGACCATCAGTTCCTTGAAGAACGGGGAGCAGGTCAAAACCTTGGCGCCGGCGCATGCAAATGCGTCTGTCATACGGTTTACGGCCGTGGCCAGGGGGCTAGTTTGCCTCCAATTGCCTGCTTCCGGGCTAACGACTAGGATATTCATGATCCTACAGGGTCTCCTAATAAAATTTTACTTACACCCAAATGATGGTACAAATTTATTTAATTATTTTTATCAAGATTAGTCCCAGAAAATTTTTTTACGGGAAAAGATTGTAAAAACACTCATAAAGCCTTGCCGGCTGAAGGAACATCAAAATGAAGAAGATCTTTCTTGCCTCTCTAGCTGCTGCCGTCGCTTTCACGATGGTTGGCTGCAAGGGAACCAACGAAAAGCGTGGTGACGAACACCTTAAGGAAGGCCGTTATCGCAATGCTATCAACTCCTACCTGGAAGCAAAGAAGAAGGGTAGCATGTCTGATGAATTCTACGATAACTTCACCTTGGCCCTCGTTCGTGGTGGCGAAGCCGAAGCCAAGAAGGATTTGAGCAGCGAACTTATCGACAACTACTTTGACAAGGCTTCCGTGAACATGCCCGAAGTCAAGAGCTCTGAAGTTGTCGAAGAATTCGTGACCAAGCTGGCTACCCTCGGTAAGCAGCAGGCTACTCAGGATGGTGTCGACTTCAATACCATCATCAACGCTTTTGCAAAGATCGATACCGCCTTGTCCTATGCCAAGTCCAAGGGCGTTGCAGAAGGCTCTGTAAAGACTCTGCGTCTCGAAGCCGAAAACGCCGTGGTCGCAAAGGCTCTTCCCGAAATCAAGGATGAATCTGATCCCGTGGTTTCTGAATTCGGCCTGCTGCGTCTCGAATACGTCGCTCCCGAAAATGCAGAAGTCAAGGCTGCACTTAACAAGAACCGTAAGACCACCCGTGGCTACTTCCTGATCTTTGGCGAAAACATCGCCGACGCTGCAGGCAAGCGCTTTGTTGACAAGTGGGGCTACGTCATGGCTCTTCCCACCATCAAGATGTCTGCTGGTTCTCTCTCTGGCGAACTCCAGTTCTGGGCATCTACTGGTAACAACACCGAACTTGATCCCGAAAAGATCAAGGTTGTTTCTACCGACGGTAAGGAAGCTGTCGCTAAGGTCTCTGGCGGCTGGTGCGAAGCAGAAGTCCTCGTTGGCAAGAAGGGTGACGAAAAGATCGAAAAGAAGAAGCAGCCCATCAAGAAGGGCTCCAAGGGTAAGCTGATGAACGAATTCCAGTGCTCTGTGAACGTTTCCTTCTCTTACGCCAAGGATTTCGTACCTGACTATATTGAATATAAGGACGAATACGGTATCGGCCGTAAGTACCTCGGTCAGTAGGAGACCGCTCGCTTTTCGTCTAGAGAAGAACTTGCGACTTCGCTCGCTGTTTCTCGGGATGGGAACGCGTACTTGAAAGAGATTTCAAAATAGAAATGCCCCGGTTCAAAGCCGGGGCTTTTCTTTTTATAAAAATCGTTTGGTTTATTTGCGGGGCTCGCGAAGCTTTGCCAAGGCCCACAGGATAATGCAGGCTGCAATGGGGGCGAGTACGTTCCAGGGGCTGCTGTAGCGGATATTGCCCGGCGTAGCAAACCACAGGTAAAGAAGCACGATGTGAGCCGAATAGACGTCGAGACTGTGCCTTCCGATGACGTTGGTTACCTTGAAATCCAGAGCTGCAGGCCACTTACGGACGATGCCCGCAATGAGCATTACGAAGATGAAGAAGTTTGCTGCGCGCAACGGTCCAACAAACTGCTTATCGACCATGAAGTCTGACGGAAGTTCCAGTGGAATGAACTGGTGCGACCAGAGAAAACAGAAGGCAAACGGTATCAGGAACCAGGGGGTAATTTTCCTTATTAACTGTTTGTCGTTGTCGTTGGAGTGTTTCCACCAGGCGGCGACTGCTGCTCCCGTAAAGTAGATGAATTGCCAGGAAAAGGGGCGGAAGTCTCCATGGCTAACCCACTTTGGAAAAAGGCCATGCAATGTGGAATCTATGTACCCGGTAAGGGCGAATGCCCAGAGGACTAGGCTAGGAATCCACAGTAGAAAGATTTGAGTCTTGTTTTTTGCCTTGACGAACAGGGGGAAGGTAAAGCTTCCCACAAGAAGCAGGATTACGTAAAGGGGCAGAACGTCAAGGTACAGAGGGGTGTATGCCAGAATGGCGGAAAGGGGAATGGACTGCCCCAGATGGCTGTACATGGGAGCAAAGAACCACTGGATGCGGACTAGGGCGAAATAGGCCAGCATGCAAACAATGAATAGCGTTGCCAAGTGGTAGACCCAAATCCGGCAAGACCGCCTGCGCATCCAGGTTTGTTTTGGATCCTTTGCGCTTTTGCTGAAGGCTGCCAGAATGCCTACGAAACCAGACAAGAAAAAAAAGCCTTCGGCCGCACTAAAGAAGCCGAAGCACTGGTATAGGTAGTAAGAAATAGGCTTCCCGAAATGGTCCAGGGTCATCTGCAGTAGCAGTAGCCCGCGGATAGAATCGAGAGCCTTGATTCTCACGAGAAATTCCGGGAGCCGTTAGAACTAGAAGCTAGCCTTGCCGCTGAAGCCCAGAGAGAACTTGGAGTCGCCGAAGGGGCTGAAGTCTTCGTCTGCGAAGTTGTAGCCGAACCAGAACACGACTTCGGTCTTCATGGTGGGATACAGGTAGAAGTTCATGCCAAGGAACTGGTAGTCGTCACCATGGACTTCGGTATCCGGGTCGTGCATTTCGTAGGTCACGCCCAGGGTGAACTTCTTGTGCAGGTTAAAGCTGGGTTCGATGGCGAACAGCTTCTGGTCGTCGGTGGTCAACTGCGGTTCTGCTGCGTAATCGCTGTCGGTAATTGCGTAGAAGTAGGTCAGTGCCAGGTTGAACACGCTGTAGTTCATGCTGGGTTCCAGCAAGAAGGAGTGAACGCCCTTGCCCTTGTAGGGGTGAAGTCCCCATACGGCATAAATACCGTAGTTGAACTTTTCGTAGCTCTTGGAGTAGTCCACTTCGGTACCCAGGACGTAAGTATGGGTACGTTCGATGTCCTGGCCGAACACCCAGTCGAAGCTGGGGGTGATGATCATGTGTTCATCGGGATGGTTCAGCAGGGGGAAGGCGTAGGTGGCGAACATGGACAGGGTATGGTCTGTCTTGTCGGATGCGCCCAGGTAGAACTTACCGTGACCATACTTGTCGTTGCCGAATTCTGCACCGAAGCCGCGGAGGTCTTCGTCGCGAACGATCACTGCATAGCGAGAGGCGTCGCGCCAGAAGTAGTAGTTGAATGCGCCTGCGTTGTAGGTCATGTCGCCAAAGACAAGAGCAACGTCGTGGCTAACGTCCCAACGGAGCTGAACCCCGTCGAAGTCAAAGGAATTGTGACGGCCTTCTTCGCCCATGGCGGTAGAACGTGCCAGACCATGACGGACCTCGGCATCTTCGCCGGTTGCGCCAATGGTGCTGTGGGTGGTTCCGTTAACGACAACAGAGATGTTTTCGTCTAGATTGGCCTTTAGAGAAAGGTCGATATCCTGGTTGCCTGCATTGGTGGGGTCAAAATCTTTGTCAAAATAGCTGGCGTAGTCGAAGTTCACTTCGCCGTGGACTTCTATGTCGGCGGCGGTTGCAAATGCGGCGGTCAAGGCGACCATGGGCAAAATCATTTTGCGCATACAGTGTTTCCAATAGTAGGAGTTAAAATTTTCACGAAAAAGATAGAAATATCCAAAGTCCTAGACCAATCCTAAATGGTCGCTAAACCCCTTTAAGGGCTCATTTTTGTAAATTTTAGGGACCATGTACAAAAATAGATTTCTTAAGACTGCTCTATATATATTGTGTTTTTTTATAGCCGTTCAGTCCGCTTTTGCCTTAACCGCGGCCGAGGCCATGAACAAGTCCAAGGCCTGGTTCAAGTCGGGCAAGGCCTGGAGTCTGGATTTTAAACTGCAGGTGTTTTATGCCGATTCCCCGGATATTGCATCCCAGATGGGTAGCCTTCTTGTTGCCGAGGGCGACAAGTTTGTTCTGGATATTGCCGGTATCAAGTTTTACAGCGATGGCGTAGACATGTGGCAGTACAACGTGGAACAGAAGCAGGTGCTGATCAAGGCTGTCGAAGACTTGTCTAGTCAGCTTCATCCCTCGGAGCTTCTCTTTAAGTATCTGAACTGCGACGCCAAGGAAATGAGCGAGGGCGAATTTGGCGGCAAGAAACTTTGGGTACTGAAACTGGATCCTTCTAAATATGCGGGGCAGTTTACCCAGATGGAAGTCTGGCTAAATCAGAAAGACTTTTCTCCTGTTCGTTTGTTCACAGTGGACCCTTCGGGAAACGGCTCCTGGTACAACATCGTGAACTTGAAGGTGATCAAGAAAGTTTCTGATAGCGATTT
Organism: Fibrobacter sp.; assembly: GCA_024398955.1. GTDB lineage: Bacteria > Fibrobacterota > Fibrobacteria > Fibrobacterales > Fibrobacteraceae > Fibrobacter. The sequence goes on from JAKSIG010000001.1 coordinate 101,848, forward strand.
TAAGTATAAGGCTGTTCCTGGCGTCGATGAAATCGATATGCGGTAGGTCAAAGTATGTCTTTGTTGAAAACTGAAATTTTTAAGAAAGTCCTGATGGGCTGGCTGGCTTTTGCGACTTCTGTCATGGCTGCCGAAACCCTCTTTAGCAACAAGACCCTGAATGTGAATCCTTCGGGAAACGTTGGGGAACTCTGGGTGTTTTCTCGCGGTGACATTTATAGTGGCGCGACCCTTTTGACTTTAAACGAAGCCAGCGATGGTACGGTACGTGTGGCTGATGCCAAGCAGGGGCAGGTCAGTGATTCTGTGACTGCCGTGCAAGACGGAGTCTTTAGTGATGTTGTGGCAGAGCATCGAAGAACTCCCGCTATAAAGGCTGGTAAGCTAGGCTATGTGTTGCCCATGTTCGGCATGGATGACGATGGCCTGTACTTGATTCCCAACGGGTTCCTTTCAGTACGCGGTGTAGACAATATCATTGAAACACCGTTGTCTGTTCCCGATGCCTTTGAAGATAGCGATTCTGCAATGGTATATGCCGTAAGCGGTTTTGCCTACGATTCTACGGCAAAAAAAATGTGGATGGCCCGCGGTGCTGCGGGTCTTGGTCTGTATGACATTTCGGGCAACAGCCCTAAGCATGGTCTTTACGCTCTGAATCTCGAAACTGCAAAGATGGATTCCGCCAAGGCCAACTACAAGTTCAATAGCAAGAAAAATCCTGATGTGTTTGCGGTAGCCTTGCATCCTGAAACTGAAGACCTGTGGATGGGTACGTCAAAGGGCTTGTGGGTGCGTTCTTCCGATGGTAACGTCAAGAAGGTTGCAGGACCGCTTGATTCTGCCCGCGTCACTGGACTCTGGATAGGTGGCGACCCGTTGCAGATTATTGCAGAAACTTCCCATATGGAAAAGGGCTCCATGAAAGGCGGCCTGTGGATATTGCAGGATGGGGCAAAGAATTTTACGAAGGTCGCCTTCCTGGATACTGCAGGAAAGACTGTCAAGAAGGATGTGTATGACGATGGCGACTATACGGTAAGCGGCGTTGCCTTTATGGGTAATACAGCCTTTGTTGCGGTGTCTGCCTCGGGCGGCTCTATTAGCGGCTACTTCAAGATTGAGCCAAAGGGAGCCCGCGCCTGGGATATGAATGATGATGGAAAGAATCAGTGGTTGTATGGCTATGAAACTGGCGCCACCGACCGTGATGCCATTATTACTTCTATATGTACCTTTCCCCTTTCCAAAAAGACTGCAGGTTTAGCTATTGCAACCTATGGAAACGGAATTTCTGTTTCTGCAGACTCTGGTAAAACCTGGAATTCCATTCTTAACCGAGCCAAGCTGGGCGAAAATTTAGGTACGGTGCGAATGGTTCCGTCAGTCATAACTGCAGGCGATCAGGCCTTGGTTTCGTACAAAGTGAATGAAGAATCCAAGATTACCATTGACGTGTTCAGTTATGACATGCGCAAGGTTCGCTCCATTGTAAAGAATGTTCCCCGCAATGCAGACAACTCTCGCAGTTCCAATCCGAAGGTCGACTTCTGGGATGGTTATGATAAGGCGGGGCGCGCATGCACCATGGGTGTCTATTACGTTCGCGTAAAGGACAATCATGGCAATGTCGGCTGGGGCAAGGTAATGACATTGGGAGGGCATAAGTAATTATGAATTACGAATTACGAATTACGAGAGCCCTCGGGATTGTTGTGCTGGTTCTTTGCTGTACTGTACCTGCGATGGCGGGTAAGAAGGCTACCCTGGGTAGCTTTGATGGCTTTGTTGAACGTATGGGTGCAGGCACTCGCGAACTTGGCCGCGGAAACACGGGCTCTGCGGATACGGCTACCATGCCTGCCGCCTACTGGAACCCTGCAATCCTTGGCTTTCGCGAAAACTTCGGCTATACCCTGAATGCCGAAAAGCGTGACTTGGATCGTGCTGGTGGTTCCTTGGGTATCGAAACCAAGGTCGGAAAACGTATGGGCGTTGGCTTTGCCATGCTGTACCGCGGCGATCTTGACTTTGACGTGATTAACGAAGATGACGAAACCGTTGGGAGCGCTTCGCCTTACTTTACGATGATGTATCTGGGTTTTGCCTACCGCGCAACGCGTCGCGATGCTTTTGGCGTTTCTCTTTCTATGAGCTACGACAATCTGGATATTGCGGAACATTTTGATGGCGTGGAACTGGTGGATGACTACCGCAGTCCTGTGACCTTGAACTTGAGCTGGCTTCGTCAATGGAATGAAAAGTGGTCTACCTCCGTGGTCATCCGTAATTTAAGCTTTAGCGAAAACTTGTCGGCAAGGTGGTCCAAGAATACCAGTACCGATAACTCCGTTGCTAGTACCGATGGTATTCGTCCCAAGGTGTTGCAGGTTGGATTGGGCTATCGCTCCCGCATCATGGGCAAGCCTGTATACGCCTGGATGGAAGCTATTGATTACCAGGTGGCTGATACTTTGTTGGCTTTCGACCCCGATCGACATGTGTGGACAGGACGCGTGGGCTTTGAATGTGAAATCATTCCCGATGGATCGTTGCGTCTGGGTATGGATGACCTGGACTGGACTGTTGGCGCGGGCTATAAGTTCCAGATTCGCATGGGCAAGAAGAAGATTCCCTTTGACGTGAACTACGCTTTGATTTACGAGACGGAAGCGGGCATCTGGACGCCCCTGAGCTTTGGCCTAAGAGGCTACATTCCGTGATAGATTCCCTGTCCGTTAACAGCATGCGGAGCTTGGCTGGGTTTGAACAGAAGTTTGGACCTGGCATTACTGTCGTGTATGGACCAAACGGATGTGGAAAGACTACGATTCTTGAGGCCATTCACCTGCTTGCTCAGGGATTTTCTTTTAGGGCGAAGGACCTGAAGGAAGCCGTTACCTGGAAATGCGACGAGATGATGCTGCGTGGTCATTTCGAGGACGGTGGCGTGGAACGAAATCGTGGAATTCGTGTGCATAGGCGAGGGGCGGAAGTTCGCGAGAATGGTGAAAGCCTGAAATCTATTGCGGGACTTTTCGGAAGTTGCCCTGCGGTAATCATGCAGCCGTCGGATATTGAGCTGCTGCGTGGAGCGCCTGATGTGCGCCGCCATTGGCTAGATGAAATTCTCTGCTATCGGTCGGCAACGAATGCCGCCGTACTTCGTCGGTACAAGCGAGTGCTGCAGCAACGCAATCAATGGCTAAAACAGTATAAGAAGGCTTCTCTGGATCGTCGTAGCGGAAATGCCGCGGTAGATGTGGTTGGCGGAGAAGAATTGTTCAAGGTTCTTACAGAGCAACTGATTGACCTGGGGGCAAAACTGTGGTTTGCCCGCTTGTCTTTAACTACGGAAATGTCGCCTATCATTACGGGGTACTACCGCAAGCTTTCTGGAGGCGTAGATGAAATAACCTGCGCCTACAAAAGTTCCATCCTTAAGGAATTGGACGCTCTGGATGGCGCTGAGCTTTTGGACGGATACGATCTGGAAACCTCAGCAGGGACTGTTGCTGATGCTACGTCGGAAGTCGTCGCGGGTTCTCAGGATGCAGTCGCTTCCGAAGAAGATTTGCGTGCGGCCTTCGCTCGAAAGCTTGCCGGTCTTGAATTTGTTGAAAAACTGCAGGGAGTGACGATGGCTGGCCCGCACCGTGATGATCTTGCGCTTTGCATTGGTGGCTACGAGATGCGATCTGTGGGTAGTCAGGGGCAGTGCCGTTCTGCGGCGCTTGCCATGCGATTTGCTGCGGTAGATGTGGCCTCGCGTTACTTGAGCAAGCCCATACTCTTGCTGGATGACATTTTTGCGGAACTTGACGTAAATCGCCGCAATGCGGTGGCGACCTTGATTCGCGAAAAGAAATGCCAGGTAATAATCGCTACGCCGCAAAAAGAAGATCTGCCTTTCGAAGCAGACGCAGAAATCAAATTGTAAAACAGCAACTTTCTAAAAAAGCCTTGGTTTACCTCAGGGTATTAAAAAGACTGCGGGAAAAACCCACAGTCTTTTATAGAATTTGCGTTTGATTGCCGCACACTAAAATCGGATTACTGGCACTCTAGCGAGTGCAGTAACGTTACTTCTTGAGAAGATCGCGGATTTCGGTGAGGAGCTTTTCTTCTGCAGTCGGTTCAGGAGGAGCAGGAGGAGTTGCAGGAGCTGCTGCAGCTTCTTCTTCCTGCTTCTTGCGCATATTCTGCATAAAGCCCATGAACTTCTTCATGACGAGGAATACGACAATTGCCACGATGAGGAAGTCAACGATACCGCCAATGAAGTTGCCGTAAGGAATAGCTACGCCAGCTTCGGTGGTGTAGACCAGGCCCTTCAGGCCTTCACCGGCATCCTTGCCACCGCCCATAGCGATGATTGCATTGACGCTGGGCATAACGATGTCGTTTACAAAAGAGGTGACGATCTTACCGAATGCGCCACCGATGATAACACCGATAGCCATGTCGACGATATTGCCCTTGAATGCGAATTCCTTGAATTCGTCAAGAAGGGATGTTGCTTTACCTTTGATACCCATGTGGGGCTCCTTATGTTGAGTTTTGACAAAAAATAGTTTAAACCTTGGGTTTGGCAAGTCGCATTTCTAAATTGTGTGCGCTATGTCATGGTTGATTCTTGCTCTTGCGTCTGCAGTGTTTCTAGGATTTTACGACCTGGCCAAGAAAAAGTCGGTCCAGGATAACGCCGTCCGTCCGGTGCTGTTCATGTGCAGTGCCTTTTATGCGTTATTGATGCTGCCAGTCTTGTTTACGGGCAACTGCCAGAGCCTTCCCTGGCAAAGCCACCTGTTTTTGGCGGGAAAGGCCTTGATCGTGGGGGGTAGCTGGATTTTGACCTACAACGCTCTGGCTCACCTGCCCTTGTCCATTGCGACGACTATTCGCGCCCTGGCGCCTGTTTTTACCATTTTTCTTGCCGTAACCTTAATGGGGGAGCGCCCCTTCGCTATGCAGTGGGCTGGCGTTGCCGTATGTCTTTGCAGCTATGTGGCGCTCAGCATGGCCGGTCGCAAGGAAATGGGCCACTTTTTTAGCAATGGCTGGGTCATCTGTATGGTCCTTGGAACCATGCTTGCGGCTTGCAGTGGCGCCTACGACAAGTTCATTTTGCAACGTATGGATTTTGAACCCACCACGGTTCAGGTCTGGTTTAGCATTTATATGCTCCTGTGGCAATTTGCGGTTTGTGCCATTACCTGGTACCCGAAGCGAAAGACTACAACGCCCTTCAAGTTCCGCTGGACTTTTTTGCTGGTGGCCGTTCTTTTGACTGTGGCCGACAGATGCTACTTCCTGGCGGTAAGTGATCCCGATGCGCTGATTTCCCTGATTACTGTGTTCCGCCGTTCCAGCGTGCTGATTGGCTTTGTCGCAGGTCTTGTGCTGTTCAAGGAACGAAAGAGCCCGCTCAAGTGGGCTGCCCTATTTGGGATTATTACTGGCCTTTGCATGATTGCCTTGGGTAAATAACGCTATTTTTATAGAAATGGTCGGGTTAATTAATGATTGGAATTACGGGACAGATTGGTGCAGGAAAATCCTTCGTGGGGCATAAGCTTCGCGAAAGGCATGTCCGCGTTATCGATGCGGACTTGGCTGTTCACCAGCTGTACCGCGATAATTCCGAACTGCGGACTGCTATATCCCGAGAATTTGGCGCCGATTCCTTGACAGAGACGGGGGTAAATCGAAAGTTTTTTGCGGATTTGATTTTTAGGGATGCGGGTGCTAGACTTCGTCTTGAACAACTGGTCTATCCGGTTCTTACCGCGTATCTCCTCCGCGAAAATCCCGCATTTGTAGAAGCTGCACTTTTCGAGAATGTTCCCGAAATGGTGGAACATCTTTCTGAAATCTGGATTGTAATGGCCTCGCCGGAGGTCCGCCTGAAGCGTCTTACCTGCAACCGTAACATGAATGAAGATGACGCCCGCCGCCGTATGGAACTTCAGCAGCCTAAAGACAGCAAGGAATGCTGGCGCAGGCTTTTTCCGGGAAAGAAACTGCACTTTCTGGATAATTCCGGCGATGAAGCTGCCTTGATGAAAAATTTGGAAACCCTGCTGCCTTAGCGCTGTATCCCTGCTGCCTTGTTGCAGAATCTTACGGTTACTTCAAAAGCGAATTACTGAAAAAAACAGCACCTCTTGCGAGAAGCTGTTTTTGGTATGTATGGGAGTTAGATTGTATATGGAATCTTATTTGATGCGCTTGCCGCTGACGCTGAAGTGGCTCTTTATGCCGTTGCGGTCGGTGAGTTCGAGCTGCACCTTGTTGCCGCGGACGACCATGCGCTTGCCTTCCTGATTACGACGGCTTGCTTGCAGGTTGTTGTTGGCGAAAGGAATGGATGTCAGTTCGTAAGTTGCAGCAGGCTTGGTCGTGACGTCGTAAGTCTTGCCGGTTGTTGCGATTGCCTGAATGCTTCCGATCAGGTAGGCGAAGGGGGCGTTCCAGTTGATAGCAACTTCGTTGGTAGCATAGCTGCAGGAGTTATCGTAGTAGGATCTTGCCACTGCCTTGGCGTTGTTGTAAGACTTGGCACAGTCGGTTGCGCTTGCGTTAGGACCACCTGCAATCATGCCCGGAACCGGAGCTTCAATGCTGTCTGCCTGGCTGGGACGATGATGCGGATTCATGGTGGGGTTTACACCGAAACCAGTCAGGTAGGACTTATCCAGCGGATTACGGCCGAGAATGTAGTCAACAATACTCTGTGCGGCGTTCAGATACTTTTCTTCCTTGGTCAGGATGTAGGCGTGAATCAGAAGCATGCCCTTGTTGGCTGCAACACCGTTAGAACCCCAGTAGAAGTCGCCCTTGCTCAGTGCAACGCCATAGCCGTTGGTGTCGAGGGATGCAATGTATTCATCGGCCATGGAGGTGATGATTGCTGAAGCGGAGTCAACCATTTCCTTTTCGAAGATGTCGGGGTTGGTGGCAATGGTGTAGATACCCAGCATGTAGCTGTTCTGCCAGCTCTGAAGGGCGGCCTTCTTTCTGCTGATGGGAAGCTTCTTTATTACTTCAAGGGCGCGTTCATCCTTGCTAAGACGGTACATTTCAATGTGGGTCCACATCTTGATGGTCCATTCTGCAGCGCCAGTGTAGGAACCAGTGCCGACATCGCCCGGCTGTTCATAAACGGAGTAGGGGTTTGCTACAGCCCAGTTATTTGCCTTCTGTGCAGCTTCGATGCACTGTGCTGCAAATTCAGGATAGTAGGGCTTGTAAATTTCAGAAGCCAGGGCCATGACTGCTGCAAAGTTCCAGGAAGCTTCAACGCCCTTGCCGATGGCAAAACGGGGTGCGGTAGCCTTGAAAGGCATAACGGTACCGGCAAACTGCTTGGTGGTCAGCTTATGGAAGACTCCGCCATCTTCATCCTGCATGGTGAGCATCCAGTCCAGATTCCACTTGATTTCGTCAAGAATGTCGGGAACTTCGTTGCCGCTTTCGGGAATGTTCAGGTTCAGCTTGTCGAAGTATTCCTTGTTCTGTTGGTAAAGCTGCAGCAAGGTGTAGGTAGAAATGCCGGAGTTGACGATGTACTTACCGTAGTCGCCTGCGTCGTACCAGCCCTTGGATCCATCAAAAGTCTTGCCGACTTCGGTAACGCCAGTAGAAGAATGGTAACGAACCGCTGTGTCGGGGTGTCCGGCTGCACGCTTGTAGATGCCGGCAAATTCCTCGGTCAGTTCAGTAGAGGCGCGCTGGAAGTAGAAGAACTTCAGGGATGCCTTTGCTGCATCTTCCAGTGCCTTGTCGCCAATGATAATGGGATGGCCGATCTTTTCGTCGCCAACATAGGCCTGGTAGGTACCTTCGGTTGCGAGTTTAGAAAAATCTACCAGAGAGGCTGCAGTATCGCCTGCGGGAACCCAGATTTCTGCCTTGGGAGCTGTAACAGTGAGGGCGACCTTTCCTTCGGAATCCTTAAAAACAACGTCCTTGCCTTCGGCATCAACAACAGCCATTTGTTTTTGGCCCTTGGTCAGGAAGCCTACCTGATTCTGATAGGCGGTTGCTGCAAACAGCGGTGCTGCTGCGATAGTTGCGCCTGCGATGATAGCAAGAGTGTTAGAAAGTTTCATAAACCATTCCTTTTTTGTTTGCCCTTAATTTAGATTGGACAGAAAGAAAGGAGTATATGGCTGAATGCAAAAAGTGGTTTCTGCTGAAAACAAACTGCAGACTTGTAAATTAAAATGACAGCCTTGTTTACGGCGGTAACCGCAAAAGCTTTTTTAATTTACGCCTTTTTTCTGGAAAAGAAATAAGGAACTGGGCTGAATGGGCTCATTCCATTTTCTAACGGTAATAAAATCACGATTCAGCAAGTCTTCGTTATAGGAACCGTGCATCCCAAAGAAACCGGAATTGCGGTAAATTCTGCATTGTTCCTGGGGAACGAAGGTCTTTTTGTTATAGCGGTTTCTAAAAATAAAACTGTTTTTTAATTCCCCCTCTCCTTGGCAGTTCCACCAGATGTTGTGCTGCGCGCAAGAGGGGTGCATATGATTGGATCCGCCGGAGTGAATGAGCGCAAATCCATCGACCAGTTCGAATAAGTTATGTGAAGGCGGACTCATGGGACCTTCCGAGAATCCGTGAAAATCAAAATCGACGGGCTTGAATACCGGGTTTACATACTGCACCTTGCGGAATACGTTTCCGTAGGCGTTTCCTTCTCCACCCATCATGTCGGCAAAGTGATTTTTAAAAATTACGTTCTGGAATAAGTTGTCGCAGGCATGTTCGTAAATCTTTATTCCCTGGTGCCCGTCATAACCGCAGAAGGTTATATGCTGGGTCGTAACATTACGACTGTCCATGACGTATAGCGGGTTGGTAAAATTCCTGAAAGTCACGTTTTCGATAAGACCATTTGAAACGCGCTTCATGTTGATGCCGTTCCAGCCGTAATCCATTTCTTGAGTCTGCGCAACGGTGTAATACCTGCGGTAGCCGTGGTGGCGGAAAAGGCCATTCCAGCAGCTGTTCAGCTTTAGGTTTCTGATGCAGATGTTTTCTAGCATGGGCACGTTGTAAATGGAGGGCTCGAAACGCAAATTGCAGTTTCGCCACAGCGGTTGTACAAGCTCTATAGAATGTTCATCGACAATGCGCTTGACTTCTACCAGCCATTGGTAAGAAGGGGCCCTTTCAGGGCCGGCGCGCAATGCCGTTTTCCATTCGGGGCGAAATTCGTCGATGCCCAGGATGTCTTTCAGCAAGTCGCCTTCGTCGGTGGAATTATACAGTCCCAGCATAATGAACTTGCCGACTTTAGTGCTGTCCTCTACCTTCAGGAATGTGTCGCCTTTTTGGGCGGTGGCTGTAACTCTTGTTGCAAAATCCGGCGTCAGGATATTGCCGTCGCTGCCGGGGTCTGAAAGAGACGAACTCTGGGTAAACGTTTCCTTTCGGTTCTTGAATTGCAGCCCGAAGAAGATGTTGCTCTGTTGCAGTTTTTCGCCGGTGGTAATCATGAAGGGCGATAGCCATGGGTTACGTTTCCCTTGGGCTAGGTTGCAGGTAAGAATGATTTCTGCCTGCGGTCTTCCTCGGTGGTCAAGCGCCCCTTCGAGGGCTACATTGCAATAATTCATTTGCAGGTGCCGGACTCTGTACTTGCCCTTGGCAAGAGTCAGCGTGCCGCCTCCTTCACTGCCTATCTTGTCTAGCGCAGCCTGGAGTTGTGCAGTGCAGTCTTTACCGCTGTTAGCCTCAATTCCGAGATCGCTACTGCAAAAGTGGGGGAGCCTTGCGAAAATTTCGTTAATGTCTCTGCAAATGCCCGCATGCTTAAAGTTCGGAATGTCGTTTGACAGTAGACCAAGTTGTGCAATGTCGCATTCGGTAAGTTCTTCTTCGAAAGACTTGTCAATTTTTTCGTAGGAACGGTTCATTAGGTAGTTGGCAACAAAAAATTCCTTGCCATTGACAACGCCGAACTTGCAATTCCGCATGTAGATGCCCATAATCAAGAAGGGCGTTGCCGAAACAAAAATGAATTCAAAGTTGTACCTTAGGCAAGTCAACTGTAAGGCTGCGAGACCATAAATGCCGCATATCCTCAGGAGATAGTTCAGGATTCTTCTGGAACTGTTGAACTTGGCGAATATCCATTCCAGAATCCAGCTATAAAAGTAACTGAATACAGAACAGATTAGAAATCCCCAGGGTCCATTTTCACAGCAGCAAATGTCAAAGTATATGGTGGCAACGCCAAGGATCGCAGCTACGTAGGTAACTAGCTGGGGAATGCGAATGCGGTAGTTGTAAATACCTGCAAGAAGCTCGAAATCCCTGAGGTAAATTTGAACGCCGATAAATGCAAAAAGGGCGGGGGCGGCAAGATAAATGCAGAATATGACAATGTCCTGAATCATGCTAGAACCCCTTGCCTCTTGACTTTAACCATCGCGGAGAAACCAGGAACATCAACCTATGGATCTTCATCATGAAGGTTGCCTTGTAGAAGAAGTTTTTACGCACCAGTGCCTTCATTTCGCTGCTACGTTTTTTCAGTTCTTCTTCAGTTCCGCAGAATTCCTCGAAGTTCATGTAGTTGAACATCTTGCGATAAAGCCAGAACTGGACCATCTGCAGTGCTTTCTGGTTACGTCTAGAAATGACCGTAAATTCGGGAGTCGTTTTTTCGGCCTTGCTTTCTTTAATGCGCTCTAGCAGCCTGCTATGCAAATCAATGATCTTTAATAGGCTGCTGATTCGCTTTTGCCTATTGGTAGCACTGCTGGTAAGGCTGCCGCTTTTTCGCCACAGGTAGTTATAGTGGAATAATGGGACCGTTGCGATTCTTTTCGCCAGAACGAGCATCCTAGGGGCGAATTCCATATCCTCGTGGATAATGCCGGGAATAAAACTCAGTTCCTGTTCTTCCATGAACTGCCTGCGAATCAGGTACAGCTGCATGGGGGTATAGTCAACCTTGCGTTCCATCAGTTCCAGAAAGTCGGTATTGCAAATTTCGGAATTGCTTAAGAGAGCCCGTTCCAGTACCACGTTTCCGCTTTCTTCGTCGTGTTCCCTGATACGGAACAGCAAAACGTCGTCGTCCCGTTCCTGCAATAGAGACTGGCACTTTCCCAAAAATCCGTCTTCAATCCAGTCGTCGCTGTCTACAAACCACACGTAGTCGCCGGTGGCTGCAGAAAGCCCTGTATTGCGGGCGGCGCTCAGTCCCTGGTTTTCCTGCTGCAAAATCCTGATGCATCTGTGGCAAGATGCGAATTCTTCCACGATCTTCATGGAACCGTCGGGAGTCCCGTCGTTTACGATGATGACTTCGACCTGATTCTGGTCAAATTCCTGCTGAAAAACACTATCCAGCGTTTTCCGGATATATTTCTCTACGTTGTAGACAGGAATGATAATAGACAGAAGCATTTCTCAAAATATAACTTAATGGAAAGTAGTTGTTCCTTTGCTGGTTGACGTTCTGTCTTATCTGTTTTAGATTATTACCTATGGATCATTATATTCACGAAATTGCAGTTTTTTTACGCCATCATATGGATTCCGTCTCTGTGGGCCTTGTAGCCTCTTTACTGATCACGTATGGGGCATCCATCAATAATTTCTTCAAGAAGGTAACGAAGGGTATTCCCTTTATAGGGCGCTTTGTCCTTTTTATCTTGTTGTATTCCGTAGGCTATGTGTTCCTTAGTTCGCAGGTGGTCCGCCTGCTAAGTCATTTACTATATGGACTAGGCGACCTGGTGCTATTTGGTGTTGTTCTTGGCGCCTTCATCGTTCTTGCCATCATCGCCTACAAAGGTAAAGACGTTTAATATCTTAGGGGTGTAATATGTCCGAAAAAGAGATGAATAATGTTCGTGCCGTAATGGCTCTCTCTGACCTAAAAGTCTATGCAAATTCCCGTGCGCTGGATGCCATTGACTACGCCATTGCCGTCCTGGAAAAGCTGGAAGAAGCAGGAATCAAGCAGCCTCTTGTAAGTCTTGAAAGGGAGAAATAGAATGGAAAACTGGATTTTTGCAACAGGCTCTTTTTGGTCGCTTGTTCCGCCCATTGTGGCTATTGCCTTGGCTCTTGTTACCAAGGAAGTTTATTCTTCCCTTTTTGCCGGGGTTGTCATCGGGGCCTTCTTTATTTGCCAAGGTGATTTCTCTGTTTTTCTCGGGGCTATTTTTAAGAATGGTCTTGTCGCCAAGGTTTCCGACCCCTGGAACGTAGGCATTTTGCTGTTCCTTGTGGTACTTGGCACTATGGTCGCCCTTATGAACCGCGTAGGCGGTTCTGCTGCCTTTGGTGAATGGGCCAAGAAACGTATCAAGACCAAGGTTGGAGCCCAGCTGGCAACCATTTGCCTTGGTGTGCTTATCTTTATTGACGACTACTTCAACTGCCTTACGGTGGGTAGTGTCATGCGCCCTATTACTGACAAGTACAATGTTAGCCACGAAAAGCTCTCGTACCTGATAGACTCTACTGCGGCCCCAATCTGCATTATTGCTCCCATCAGTTCCTGGGCTGCTGCGGTTTCGGGATTCGTCGAAGGCGAAGATGGCCTTGGCCTTTTTATTAAGGCTATTCCCTACAATTTTTATGCCCTGTTTACCCTGTTGGCAATCGTTCTTGTTGTTGTCTGGAAGATTGATTTTGGCCCCATGAAAAAGTACGAAAGTGCCAAGGAAATTATTCAGGCCAAGATGGATGAAAATCACATTCCCGAAGGAAAGGGAAAGGTGATAGACCTGGTGCTTCCCATTATCTTCTTAATCATTTTCTGCACCATTGGGATGATCTACACGGGCGGTTTCTTCGCTAGTGGTAAAGAGGCTAAGGGTTTTGTAGATGCCTTTGCTGCAAGTGATGCGTCTATCGGTCTGGTTCTGGGCTCCTTTGCCGCGTTGCTGAGTACGGTTGTCCTGTACATTTCCCGTGGGGTCCTGCGCTTCGGAAAGTGCATGGAATGTTTGCCCGCCGGCTTTAAGGCCATGGTTCCGGCCATTCTGATTCTTGCTCTGGCCTGGACTTTGAAGGGGGTTACGGACACTCTTGGTGCAAAGGAATTCGTGGCTGGCGTTGTCAGTGGTGGGGCTTCGGGTTTCATGAACCTTATGCCTGCCATCATCTTTGTGATTGCCGCCTTCCTGGCCTTCGCCACAGGAACTTCCTGGGGCACCTTTGGCATCTTGATTCCCATTGTTGTTGCCGCCTTTAGCGGAATCGACTACAACCTGATGATCATTTCCATTTCTGCCTGCATGGCTGGGGCCGTTTGTGGAGATCATTGCTCTCCCATTTCGGATACGACCATCATGGCAAGTGCCGGAGCCCAGTGTGAACATGTAAACCACGTGAACACCCAGTTGCCCTATGTCCTTTACGTGGCTTCCATTTCCTTTGTAACTTACGTCATTGCCGGCTTTTCTCGCAGCGCAATACTGTCTTTGCTGGTCGGGGCTGCACTGATTGTAGGAGGTTTTTTCTTTATCAAGAAGAAGTTGGTCTAGAACTAAAAAAGCCCATTTCTGTTTAAAAAAGGCGCCTTATACTCAAAAGGCGTCTTTTTTTTGTAAAAAATGATATCGTCTAATTATGTTGATAATCTTCACACTTTGACTCCTAGTTTGTGATTATCTTCTTACAATTGTGGTTTTGGCGCCTTTTGCTTTGTATTTTCCTCTGCGAATGAAAAATAGAGGAATCTCTTATGAAAACACATGAAATTTTCATCGTAAAGCAAATAGTTGTTCTTACCGTAATTGCAGCCGTTCTTGGCTACGTTTACGGTTAAAACTTGAAACACTGAGAGAGAAGGGCCGACGCGGGTTATTCTGCGTCGGCTTTTTTTATTTTGAAAAACGGGCTGGAATTGCTAATTTTTTGATATGGATGAATTTGAAGAACAGTTTACGGCAGTGTTTGGGACCGCGTCCTTAAAGGGTTCGCGGGTTACGCTGGTCGGTCTTCGGGAATTCAGCGATCCTAAGGCTCAAGCCCTGTTCCGAAAGATTGAACAATGCCGCCCCTTCCTAGAGGAACATCTTTCCTGGGTGGCAAAGACTTCCCCTGCAGATCTAAAAAAACGGAGTCGCTCCTGGGTGCTGGCGGAACAGCTTTGCCAGGGCGGATGCTGGCAGATTCACGCAGGCGATGTCAACGATGGACATGAACTGGACAATTTAGCGGGCTTTGTCATGATCGAAGTGAATCTGCAAAATCACTCTGCCGCCGTAAGCTACTGGCTTCTTCAGGAATATACGGGCATAGGCCTTATGACGGAGTCCGTAAACCTTGTGAGCCGGTTCTGCTTTGAAGTCCTGAAACTAAATAGGCTGGAACTTTTCGCTTCGTCTGTAAACAAGAAAAGCCAGAACGTTGCAGTGCGCTGTGGATTCCTTCAAGAGGGAATTTGTCGCGATTTTGAACTAAAAAACGGGATTTTTGTGGATCATGTCCGTTTTTCTAGACTGTCTAGGGATTCCTGAAATCCTGAATTGACCCCCAATTGCTGGTTTCTTTAGTATACAGGAAAGATTGTTTTTTTTTACAATTAAGGGACGAACGCAGCTATCTTTTTTAACATGGAAAATGGAGAAAAGAAAAATCTTGTAGAACCGGATGTTCTGCAGTACACGAATTACCGAGTGTACCTTAGGGACTACTACGAGTTCAAGAAGAAGACCACATCGGCCTTCAGTTTGCGTTTTTTTGCCGAAAAGGCCGGGCTGTCCAGTCACGCCCATTTGAAACTTGCCATCGATGGCAAGCGTAACATTACCAAGAATACTGCGACTAAGCTTATTCACGGCCTCGGGCTCGAAAATCAGCGCGCCGCCTATTTTGAAAGTCTGGTATTCTTTAACCAGGCCCAGACCGACGAAGACAAGAAAATCTATTACGCTCAGTTGGTAAAGGCTAGCCCCAGGTCCAAGCTTCACAAGATGGACAAGGCTCAGCTTCGTATTTTCAAGGAATGGCATCATTCCGCTATTCTCGAAATGGTGGGGCTCAAGGATTTCCGCCCCATTCCGGACCAGATTTCCAAGCGTCTTCGTGGCCTTGTAACTCCATCTCAGGTGACCGAGTCCCTAAATCTCCTGTTGGAACTGGGCCTTCTGGTAAAAACCGCCAACGGCTATCGCCAGAGCAATCCGTTGATTACTACCGATGACGAAGTTCAGGATATGATGGTAAAACTTTATCATTTCCAGATGTTAAAGCTTTCTTCGTCCATGTTGTCGGACCTTCCTGGTAACGAAAGAGACGTTTCTGCCCTTACTTTGGGCATAAAGCGCTCAGATTTCGTTAATTTGAAAAAACATTTGCAACTAATGCGAAAAGAACTACTAGATTTCTCTGCAAAAGCTGGAGAAGCTGAAGATGTTGTTCAAATCAATATTCAGCTGTTCCCACTTACCCGAGGAGTGTGATGCGTTTCTTTTTGTCCATAGCCTCTTTCGCTTGCCTAGCGTTGACCGGTTTGTCGTTGGTCGCATGTTCCGACGACAAGACTACCGCTGGCATCGAGATTGGCAATCCGTCTATTGCCGACAAGGATACGGTGGCGCAGGATTCCCTTAAGGACACAATCCCTGTGGTTACTCCCACGGATCCGGTCGACGAGGCCGTACTTCCGTTGACAGCCGGCTTCTCTGTAGACTATTCCGAAATTGGATCTTTAAAGTCTTCTGGTATTTTGTTAAAGGCTGCTGCTGCTGACGAACCGGTTCTGCTGGATTCGTTTGCTCTTGACTTGACCGAAGTTCGCACTTTTGCAAGTTACTACAGCTACATGCCCGACTATAAGCCTACAGAAGGCATGCGGGTTTGGCCTGCTTCCGAAGACGATGCTGAATCCGATTCTGTGGTAACCGTCTCCTTTACCGAAGAAACTTTTGTTGACGAAGCTTTCAAGGACATTGACCTGTTGGCCGGAGGCTACCTGAAGGAAATAGGCGTTTCCTTTAAGCCCTTTGTTGCCGACGACATTTACGGTCGTGTGTTGATTGATGGCGAGTATGTTCCTTTCGTCTACGCCCTGGCCAATTTCCAGAAGCTGCAGCTGCGTTATCATTACTCTCAGATTGAAATTGATTCTGTAGCGAACAAGGCAAATCTGTCTGTAGTGTTCCGCGCCAAGCTCTTTGCTGACGGTGTTGACTTCTCTAAGGCTACGGTTTCCGAAGATGGCGTTATCTACATTGACATGAAGAACAACGTCGAACTTTGGGAAAAGCTGAACGACCGCTTTGTTCCTAGCTTCCAGCCGCTCCGTTACAACTACACTAACGCAGCTGGAATCGACAGCGTCGCGTATGTCAAGGACATTTGGAAGGGGCTTGCGGCAGACGTCAACGAGAATACCTTGATCAACGGCAATTTCAAGTCTCCCTTTACTACCAACTGGATTCTGGTAACTCAGTATGGCGGCTGGGCCGACACTGCCTTGGTGGTCGAAAAGAACGGTGAACGTATTATGAATGTGGATGTTACCAATGGTGGCGATAGTTCCTTTAGCGTTCAGCTCCTGCAAGAAAACGTGGCTCTCATTGCTGGCGTCAAGTATCAGTGCGTGTTCACCATCTGGTCTGATATTGCAGACTCCATTACGGCGCGCATCGGTTCCTATGACACCTTTAAGACGGTTGGCTTCTCGAAGCATGTCTACGTAGGCAAGACAGGTCAGTCTATTCAGATTGAATTTACTCCCGAAGTAGATGATCCTTTCGCCCGTTTCGAACTGAACTTGGGCAAGCAAAAACGAAAATTCTGGATCAAGGAAGTTAAGGTCCTGAGACTGACTAAGTAGACCGCTCGGCCAAAAAGCAAATTTTATAAGGCTCCCTGAAGAAAAATCTTTGGGGGCTTTTTTTAGGGATTGTTTTTCTCTAGTCTCTAGTTTCTAGTTTCTAGTCTTTCTATTTTTTAGGCTGAAACAAACAGGTAAAAAAGTATGGCTCAAATTCCTACTCTCAAAGACAATCTCGTTATCGAGAATATCCGCCCAAACATCGAGGGCGGCCGTTTCATGATCAAGCGCGAACCGGGCGACACCGTCACCGTGCAGGCAGACATTTTCCGCCACAGCCACGAGAAGTACGACGCCGCTATCTTCTTCCGCCACGTGCCTGCAGAAACTCCTGCAAAGAAGACTGCAAAGACCGCTAAGGCAGCAAAGCCCGCTGCCGTCAAGTGGGAACAGGCTCCCATGCATTTCGTGGATAACGACCTTTGGGAAGGTTCCTTTACTGTCAATAACATCGGTTACTACGAATACAAGATTTGCGCCTGGACCAAGGAACCTAAGGATGTTCCTACCGAAAGCCCGGTGATGAAACTCCGCGTGGACCCGGCTTACGCACGTACCGGTACCTGGTACGAAATGTGGCCCAAGTCCCAGGGCACTGATCCCACCAAGAGCGCTACCTGGAAGGACTGCGAAAAGCAGCTGGACTACATCGCCAACCTTGGCTTTGATACCGTTTATCTGGTGCCTATTCACCCCATTGGCGTCACCAACCGTAAGGGTGCCAACAACGCCCTCCACGCCAAGACCGACAAGAAGGGTAAGCCCCTGGAACCGGGATGCCCCTACGCCGTAGGTAACAAGTTCGGCGGCCATTACGCTACCGACCCTGAACTGGGCTCCATGAAGGACTTTGAACACTTTGCAAAGGCTGCTCGCTCCAAGGGCCTCCGCCTTGCATTGGATATCGCTCTCAATTGCTCTCCGGACCATCCGTATGTGAAGGAACATCCGGAATGGTTCTACCACGAACCGGATGGCAGCATTAAGTTTGCAGAAAACCCGCCCAAGAAGTACGAAGACATTTACCCCTTCGACTACTACAACAAGAACTACAAGGAACTGTGGCAGGAAATCGAAAACATCATCCTGTTCTGGGCCGACAAGGGCGTGGAAATCTTCCGTATCGACAATCCCCACACCAAGCCTTTCCCCTTCTGGGAATGGCTCATCGCCGACGTGAAGGAAAAGCGTCCGGAACTGGTGTTCCTGGCAGAAGCCTTCACCCGCCCCAAGATGATGCATCGTCTGGCCAAGGCTGGCTTCGACATGAGCTACACCTACTTCGCATGGCGTAGCGCCAAGTGGGAATTCGAACAGTACCTGAAGGAACTGACCCAGTCCGACGCCAAGGAATACATGCGCGGCATCTTCTTCCCGACCACACCGGATATCTTCCCCAAGTATCTGGCTTACAAGGGTGCAAATGCCTTCAAGCAGCGCTACTTCCTGGCTGGTACCCTTTCCAGCCTTACCGGTATGTACAACGGTTACGAACTCTGCGAAAACATTCCGTCTCCCATCAAGGAAGAACTGCAGGATTCCGAAAAGTACCAGTACAAGGTTCACAACTGGGCTGGCCCCGGCATCCAGGACTTCGTCCGCCGCGTGAACACCGCCCGCCTTGAACATCCGGCTCTCCAGGAATACGACAACCTGGACTTCCACTACTGCGCCAACGACCAGCTCATGGTTTACTCCAAGAAGACTGGCGATGACGTTCTCCTGTTCGTCTGCAACATGGACATGGACAACGCCCAGGAAGGCATGGTGGAACTGGACATGGCAAAGCTTGGCCTCGACAACGACAGCTTCTTCTTCCTGAAGGACCTGATCACCGACGAATCCTTCGTCTGGCGTGGCAACAAGAACTTTGTCCGTCTGGATCCGAACAAGGCTCCCGGCCACCTGCTGGTTCTTAAGAAAATTTAGCGTTTGCAGAGTGCCAAGATTTAGGCTATCTGCGCTTAAGAAGAATTCGTAGGGAATTAGTAAAAAGAACGTCGCGGCATTCGGCCCGCGGCGTTCTTTATTCTTATTTTTAAAACATGACTCGTGAACTTGTTATCAATGGTATTTATCGTCATTTCAAGAATCTCTACTACTGCGTAGAGTCTGTGGCCAGGCATTCCGAAACAGAAGAAGACTATGTGGTCTATCGCAAGATGTATGGCGATCGGGGACGCTGGATTCGCGAAAAGCAAATGTTCCTGAGTGAAGTGGACCGAGAAAAATATCCCGAGATTTCGCAACGGTATCGCTTTGAGTTTTTGAGACTGCAGTCCGAAAGAATATTCCTGCGCCCGTGGGAAGACGGTGACGCTTCCCGCCTATTTGAGCTGGCTTCAGATCCAGACGTCGGTCTTCGTGCCGGCTGGAAGCCTCACGAGTCGGCGGAAGAAAGCTTAAGCATTATCCAGAACGTCTTTAGAAACGATAGCACCTGGGCCATTGTGCTTAAGGAATCCGGCGATGTCATTGGCGCCATGGGCTATGGCCCTTCCTGCGACTGCGGGTTGCCTGCTGTTGGAGACGAACCGACTGTAGGATACTGGGTAGGAAAGCCTTACTGGAATCAGGGTTACTGCACCGAGGCCTTGAAGTTGATGCTTGACTATATGCGTGAACGAGGCCAATATGGAAGCGTTATCAGTGGACATTTTGTAGACAATCCTGCTTCTGGCCGCGTCATGGAAAAATGCGGTTTTGTAGCCACAGGCGAGGAGTGCCTCTGTCCGGAACTGTATGGAGGCGAGGAATGTCCTGTACGAGTGTTACGACTGAATGGTTTAGGATCTAGAGGTTAGGGTTGCGGGATGCAAGTGCTTGCGATTTCGAGGAGGATTCGTCTTTAAATAGCCCGATGGAGTATTCTTAATATCCCTAATCTCTAATTTCTAATCTCTACCCGTAGCGTATTCCCGACATCCCTAATCTCTAATTTCTAGTTTCTAGTCTCTACCCACTACCCACTACCCACTAACCACTTTTCACTACTATGATCGATATCTACTCTCTCTCCAAGAATCCTCTAGTTTTCCAGAAGCCGCGAACCATTACATCGGCTTACATTGACGTTTCCGGCAAGATGGGTGTTGCCCAGACTGTGCTCATGGTCCAGGATAATTTTACCGAGAACTTCGGCAAGATTAAACAGGATAACTTCTTTGTGAAGGAGAAGGGCGGCTATTGGGTCATTTCTAAGGCTAAGTTCAAGTTTTTCCAGCGTCCGTTCTGGGGTGACAAGGTGGTGACTACGTCCTTCCCGGCGAATAACGGCCTAATTCGCACCTATGAAAATACGGCTGTTACAACAACGGAAGGCGAACCTATTGTCCTTGCTGTTCAGGAAGCTTGCTGCCTGGACTTGAATCGCCATCGTCCCATGAAGTTGACCGCTGTGGATTTCCCTACAGAAGGTTTCCCGGAACCGGTTCTTGATGACAAGTTTACAAAGTTCGAGCCTACCGCCGAAGAATATAAGGAAATTTATCAGCAGCGGGTTCTGCCCCAGCATCTGGACATGTCCCACCACATGAATAACATCAAGTATGTGGAACTTGCCATGAACGTATTCCCCTCCATAGACTGGGAACTATGCATTCCTTCGGAGATGGAAGTTCATTTCCTGGGCGAGTCCCTTGAAGGAATGTTGCTGAAGATTTTCCGCGCAGACCATAAGGGCGCTACCTACATGAAAATCGAAGACGATACAGGGCGCCTGGTCTTCGAAATGAAAATCAAGATGAAGTAGGTTAATGGGTTCTTCTGACACCCGTGCGAATGGTTCGGCTTTTCTTCCAGTTCTTCGTGCTTACCGAATTTTTGCCTTAGGGTTGAGTGTAATATCCCTGGGCGTCAAAAATCAAGATGTCGGCGTTGATTTCGTACAGATATTATTTCTCGTTGTCTCCAATGATATCTACTCCGCTAACGCCATTGTTATTTTTATTGGCTGTTCTTATACTATATTACGTCATGCTATGAGTATGGTTAAATTTACGGTCATAAATAAAATTTGTTTTTTTGTTTTGACAGTCTTGTTGTCGAACATTTTTATTCATGCCGTAGAACTTAGACCTTTGATAAGTTTTCAAACTCCAGCAGAGTTGGAAGTTCAAGAACAAAGTAAGGATGTTGGTGTTGAATACAACTATGATACAGATTTTTTGATGTCCTTTGGCGCGGAATTTATCTTTGCTGCAGAATTTGCGCCCTTTAAGTATGGTCTTGGTACTGGTTATTTGATGTCGCAAAATGAGGGTGGTAAGGAAGTTGTGCCGGGCGGCATTCCTTTGTGGGGTTTGATGTCGGTTGGTATTGCCAACGACGACTGGTTTGCCGAACCGTACTTTGATTTGCGGGCAGGTTGGGTTATGCCGGCTTCAACAGAAGGCAGCTGGTGGGAAAAGCCTGCAAATTTTTATGTGACGGCGGGGCTTGGGGCTATACTTCCCTTAAAAATCGGGGTCGAGGCGTTTTTTAGCTACACATCTATGGTAAAGTCCTTTGATCATAAGGACTTGCAGTATCGAGCATCCTCTGCTCGCTTTGGATTAATGTTGTCTATGGGCTTCAACCTGACTCACGATCGTGTGTATGCTCCGCGAGACAGCAAAATAGAGGAGTCGGAAGAATAGACTATTGTCTTCTTCTTATGCCTGTGCGGATAGATCTTGTTTCTTTATGCCCGTCGGCGAAAGTGAAATTAATTTTCCAGATGTAGATGCCGGAACCAACTTTTCTGTCATCAGCGGTTCGCTGGTTCCAAGATAAGAATCCTGTTCTGGTATCAATTTTTTTGTTGTGGTGAATTGGATTTTCCATTTCGCCATTATAACCAAATTTTTGCTTAAAGGAAATAATGAAGTGTCCTAGGGCGTCTAGAATTGTTATGGATGCGGTATATGGCATCCTAGTTTCTGTCCTTATGCAGGAAACGGAATCGGGTATGTCTTCCCATTCGTTGCGAGTATCAGAAATCCAGGGAACCTTTTTCCCCAAGCCGCTAACAGATGGCGTTGCTTCAATTTCGTAAATGTAGCTGGTTCCGTCTGTACCGGTAATTTCGATTCCTCCGATTCCGTTGAGGTTGCCGTAACGATCCTGGAAAGAAGTGTCGGGGCTTGTCCTTAGACAATTTCCTGTTGTTATGTCAATCTTGGGATTTAGTATCAAGGTCCATTTGGTTCCCGAGGAATCCGTTTTTGGCTCGGATAACAGGTATAGCTTCCTGGCGTCGCTACTTTCGCAATTTTTGGAAAAACGGAACATGTCTTTAAAGGATGATGCTTTCTTTAAGTCTATAGGTTCGGACATCTCTACAAATAAGGTGTCGGGAACAATTGGGCTTTCTCCGCTTAAGTAGTCAGTGGAATCAATTAAGCCGGGGTGCTTGATTGCTGATATAGGAACAGCGCCAACTTTGTCAGTGAGAGTGATTTCCTGGGTTAGAGAAGAACTGCTTCTTGATATTTTAACCTGATTTTTCTTTCCGTTACGATTTGTTGTGTGTCCGTATTCAAAGGGATTTTCTAGAATGGCTTCGATCCAAGTGGCATCCCCTGTAAGGTGAGTCTTGGATGCAATTACCTTGTTGACATTTTCGGAATTCCAGAAAACAGAGTCTATAAAAATGGATTCGTTTTCTATGGATTTTATAAAGTGAATCCGGATGGAGTCTGCACGGCCATCCTTGTCTCTGTCGTAGATTTCGGCAATATCTGCAGGTATAAACGAGGTATAGACAATAAGGGAGTCTCTAGTTGAAACCGAAGATGTGTCGTTTCCGACTTGAAGCGAAATTCGAATTCGGTTGACGTCACTATCAAGATTCAAGGAGGCGTCTAAGACGGATTTGTTACGATTTTTAGATTCTGTAACGAAGAAAAACTCCCCAAGGCCGTTGAATGTGGATGTGTAAGGGCCTGTTTCTACAGCCTTGACAAATAAGGAGTCTCCTGCATCGGTAAATAGCAGAACCTTGATTGTGTCGATGTCATAAAGCGTCGGGCTTACAGCACTGACTTGGAATGCAAATGGAGCAGAGTAGCCTTCAATGGAATCAATTTCAGCTAAGAAGGAGGTGTCTAGGAATGTATACTTGTTTTGAACAACGTCTGCGAAGATAATTGTGTCGCTGGTTGAAATTTTATAAAAGAGATCTGTGAATTTTGCAACGATGGTGTCGCTTGCTGCGCAGGACAAATTTCCGTTGTGATGAACCGGCTTTCGTTCGTCCTTAATAATATCAGACGTCATGTTGAAAATTCCACCCTCGGTTTCTACCAGTGTGAACTCTTCGAAGTCATTGGAATTTAGACAGGTCAATTCCATACGAATGCTGTCAACTCCGGTACTGAAGTCCTTGCCAGAAACGGAATAGCTGAAGGATTCGGTTATTCGAGTCACCTTGTTGATCGAATCCTTGCTGTGGACTGTAATTGTCATGGGAACATAGGTTGATCGAATGATTAGTGAGTCTCGCAGAGATAAGCTTGATTTGTCATTGTCTGCCTGGGCGTATATTTTTACCCTGTTTAAGTTCTTCTTGTTGTCTAACAAGCCGTCAAGAATATCGCTTCTCAGCTGCTTTTGATCATTGACAAAAGTAAAGAATCCTTTGGCAATAAAGGTTGAGGTGTATACCCCTGTTTCTACAGCCTTGACAAATAAGGAGTCTCCTGCATCGGTAAATAGCAGAACCTTGATTGTGTCGATGTCATAAAGCGTCGGGCTTACAGCACTGACTTGGAATGCAAATGGAGCAGAGTAGCCTTCAATGGAATCAATTTCAGCTAAGAAGGAGGTGTCTAGGAATGTATACTTGTTTTGAACAACGTCTGCGAAGATAATTGTGTCGCTGGTTGAAATTTTATAAAAGAGATCTGTGAATTTTGCAACGATGGTGTCGCTTGCTGCGCAGGACAAATTTCCGTTGTGATGAACCGGCTTTCGTTCGTCCTTAATAATATCAGACGTCATGTTGAAAATTCCACCCTCGGTTTCTACCAGTGTGAACTCTTCGAAGTCATTGGAATTTAGACAGGTCAATTCCATACGAATGCTGTCAACTCCGGTACTGAAGTCCTTGCCAGAAACGGAATAGCTGAAGGATTCGGTTATTCGAGTCACCTTGTTGATCGAATCCTTGCTGTGGACTGTAATTGTCATGGGAACATAGGTTGATCGAATGATTAGTGAGTCTCGCAGAGATAAGCTTGATTTGTCATTGTCTGCCTGGGCGTATATTTTTACCCTGTTTAAGTTCTTCTTGTTGTCTAACAAGCCGTCAAGAATATCGCTTCTCAGCTGCTTTTGATCATTGACAAAAGTAAAGAATCCTTTGGCAATAAAGGTTGAGGTGTATACCCCTGTTTCTACTGCCTTGACAAATAAGGAATCTCCTGCATCGGTAAATAGCAGAATATTGATTGTATCCATTTTGTCTAGTGAGGGGCTATTTGCCGTAACTAGAATGTCAAAATCCGCTTCAAGAGAAGTTTCTGTTGAATCTAGAGCATCCTTTGTGTCTGTGACAAGGAATTTGTAAGTGTTTACCGTATTGTCTTCAATTGCACGAGATTCCCTAGTTAAAATTTTAAAGAATGGGTCTACATATTCAATAATGAGGGAATCCTTTGCTCGGCAAGAAAGCTTCCCGTCTCCGGGGAGAATATTCGTAGATTCATCTTTTGAAAGTGGATTCAATAATGTATAGTTTCCGTTAGCAATCTCTTCAAGAGATACAATTTCGGAATCTTGTGATGCCTGACAATAAATTGTAGCGCTAATAACGTCGGCGTTGTCCGAAAAATTTCCGCTGGAAATGGAAACGTCAAGCAACTTCGTTGTTCGAAGGATTTCTTCGTTGCCAGAGTCTGCATCGGAAATGCTGATTTTGGCGGGAGTGTAGCCTGCGGTAAGGATAAGCGAGTCTCGATCTATTAAGGCGGATTGGTCGTTTTCAACTTGCGCTTGGATTTTGACTCGACTACTTGTGGAACCGGGCTTTGCTATGGCTTCTAACCGATTCTCGATCACTTCACTATTGTCGCGGACTATTGCGAATTTTACATTGGCTTCAAATGTGGATGTGTAGACGCCTGTTTCTGTAGCATCAACATAAATGGAATCCCCGGAATCAGTAAATAAAAGGAGCTTTAGAATATCAACGTCATAAATGGAAGGGCTCTCTGCGGTAATAACAACCTTGAATTCTGTATCGAATCTGTTTTCAATGGAGTCAATCTTAGAATTATCAGTAATGTTAAGGAATTGATAGGTGATAGGAATGTTGTCAGAAAAGGCGACGCTGTCGTAGGTAACTGTTTGGTAAATGGGATCAATGTACTCGGCGACAATGGTATCCCGTGCTGCGCAGGATAGGGTCCCGTCAAATAAGACGGGGGAGCGTTCGTTTTTAGGGAAAGGCGCTTCGCTGAAGTAAGTCCCGTATTTATATGCCCTGACGTAGGATGCTTCCTCGTCGCCAGAGTTGATACAATAAAATTTTATAGGAAGTTTTTTGTCATCAAAAATTTTTTCTTGGCTGGATACATTTGTGTTAATTGCTGCGTCTGTTCTTTTGAAAATACGTGATCCCGATTCATTTGTGATTTGAATGTCATCAACGCGGTCTTTGTCAACAAGATGAGGCTCTGCCCAGACTAGGGAATCTGTCAGAATGAAATTGTCGAATGAGGTGATTACCTTGATGTTGTGTTCCTCCCCGTTCATGATTTTGTCGGGAGATTCGAAACAGGCTGTGTAGGTGTTTTTTTGGATTTCGCTTTGGATATTGCTGTATATCTCTGAAAGTTTGTCGCTGTCGTTGCTGTAAACGAATTTACCGCCGGTGCTGTCCGCAAGATCTTTAAGAGGCTGTTCTTCAGCGTTGTCTATTGCGATGGAGTAGATGGTGATGTTGTTTTGGTTTGCAAAGTCAAAGACTTGTTTGGTGTTCAGGTCTTTACCATAATTTATTCCATCTGAAAATATGATTACAGTCGGTGTGTTTACTTCTTTTTGAATCT
Organism: Fibrobacter sp.; assembly: GCA_024398955.1. Classification (GTDB taxonomy): domain Bacteria; phylum Fibrobacterota; class Fibrobacteria; order Fibrobacterales; family Fibrobacteraceae; genus Fibrobacter. Next base: position 127,708 of record JAKSIG010000001.1, read on the forward strand.
CATAAATCCCGGCGTAGGCTCCGGTGTTTATGTAGGTTCCGCTGCCATCAGCTTTCATGTTGTCAACCGCAGCATAGAGCTTTTGCTTGTCAGAAGTTAGAGACTGTAATGTTCTTGTCGTGTTAGAAAAACCGATAATGGCGGTTTTATCGCCAAGACGCATATTGTTGATGAATTCTTTTATGGCCTTTTGAACTCCAGTCATTTTCTGCCCGTGCATGGATGCACTTTCATCCACTACGAGAACTACTGATACTGACGATTTGTCTTCAATATGGCTAAAACTGAATTGAAAGTCTCTGTTGCTATCATCGAAGTAGAGTTGTATGTTGTCATCGTTTATTAGACTTAATGAATGCTGAGTGTTTTTATCCTGCAAAGAAAATTCAATACAAAGTCTTGGAATGTTGCTGGAGTCAATTCCGTTGATGGTCAGTTCAGGAATTGTTTGCGAATCAATTTCAAAGATGGCTTCAATCTTGACACTGTCTTTGCCAATAAGTATTTCTGTTGCAGCAGAACGTTTGTCTGTGATGAGCGAAAAACCTTCAAGTGCGTTCCAACGGACAAATCTGTATCCAGCATAAGGTTGGGCTTCTATATTGATGGATTTCCCACTAGCTGTAGTAGTGTCTCCGGCGGGCTCTGTCTTGCCAAATTTAGATGGTTCAATGGTTAAAGTAGAAAGTTCGGTTGTCCCTATCCAGAGAGAAACATCCATTGATTCGTTATTTAAATTTGTTAGAACCCAGTAGTGGGTTTTTGTTCCTCCCTTAAAAGGCTTTGGTCTATTTTGTTTTATTGGATATTCTGCTTCAAATGTGTCAAAGGTGGGATCTTCCCCTAAGTCATAAATAGTTCCTTGCAAAAGCGGATTTGATTGAAATTCAAGTGTATGCCAGTCATCATCCGTTGGAGTCCACGAGAAGAATAGGGAACCGTTTTTGATGAAATCATTAGAAAAATGTCGTAATTCATCTTTGATAGAGAATGTTTGTGGATTTTCAGATAACTCCAAAATCTTTGTTGGTGAAAAGATTGCAGTAATATTGCAGTTTGATTTTTGTTTGATTGTTGTAGATGCATTTAAAGAATCTTCAATAATACAAGCCTCACTAGCTCCAGTCCATCTAAAAAATTTAAATTCTGCGGTGTTGGTGGTGGATGCTTTTATGCTGTTGGATATACCATAAAGAGTTGTTGTTGTTGTGGGTGAAACGGATCCATAACTACTATTTGACGCTACATTCAGTTTTACGTTGCCCGCATATTGAATGGTGAAGGGCTCGTCGTCATCTACGCTATTTGAATTGTAAACAAGAATGTAAATTGGAGTACGTTCCAGGCTGAGGTTTTTAGTGAAATTGCCTGAAGTACATGTTTGAAATAAGTAGGGAGCTTGGAAATGTTGATTCGTACTTGCTATAACACAGAAAGGAACGTCGGAATTTCTAGAAATGACAAGTTGTCGATCATTTGAATTTTGTGGGGCGAATATGAATGCTACTTCGTGGGGATTGCTATCTCGATTGAAATTACTGGATACAGAATATTCAACAGGAAAACCTGTAACATAGTAGATTTCTTTTTTCTTAAAATGAGCCTTTATATTACAATCATCGTGGACAATAAGCTGTGTGTTTTTAAGTGTGCTGTTTTCAATGGGACAGTTGCCGTTGACTAACTCCCAATGTGAAAAAATGTAGTCTGCGTTAGGAACTGCTTCGATTGCAATGTGGTCGCCTTCAAAAAACAGCGAAGAAACTTGCGTTGTACTTCCGTTATTGTCATTGTCGATGGTTACGGAATATAACCTTTGATAATAGACTTCATAGAACGAAGTGATGAGTGCGGTTTCTGGTACATTGATGTGGAATGTAGCTTTATCTCCTGCCTTAAAACTTCCTTCAAAGATGTATGTGCCGTTTTCAACAGTAACGGTTTCTGATAGACCTTCTACAAAGAACGTGTCTTCTTTTTTATTTGTAATATGAATTTTGTAGAAACCGTCTTCGGGAACGTCCAATTGCAGGTAAATTCCCCCAGTAAAGTCGATTCCGTAGTAGTTGTTAAAGAGTGTGTACCTATGTGGTTCTGTAGTGATGGGGTATAAGATTGTTTGTTCGTCTAATTTCTTGTAGCTTGCAGTAATTGAAGCTTCTGTTGAATTTATAAGTGCAGCTCTAAAAAATAGGGGGTTCCCTTCATTTGCTAAGGTTGTGTACTGACAATAATCCTTAAGGCAAGGTAATATTTTTGAATCGCTGAAATCGGGCTGATTAGAATATTCAATAAAGAAGTCTTGTTGTTGCTCAAAGAGTATGGTGAAATAATCTGTAGAGGGAGGATCGAAGATGAAAAGTAAATCCTTATATTCGGAAGTGTAACTGTTGTTGAATGCGTAATAAGTTTTAGCCTGTTCGGTAATGTTTATAAATCGGTCTTGGTCAGGATCAATGTAGTTGACAACAATAGGCTCTAATAGCAGGGCGTTAGGTTCCATGGTCTCGTATGCAAAAAAGACTGTTTCTCCTGCATAGAAAAAATCTTGATAAATACACTCAGTTTCAAAAGGATCGCAAACATTAGAATCGAATGGACTATAAATTTCGTCTAAATGTTCTGGATTCTTTTTGGAAATTCTGGGAAAATTGGTGTTCTCACTAAAAAAATGGATTGTATAAACTTTACTTTCTTGAGGAGTGAATGAAAATACAATTTCATTCACTCTATGAAAGTAATCGGTAACGAAACCGTCTTCAAGAAGTGTATATGCTTTAGGGAATCCTTCAATTGGATTTATTTTTTGCGGATTGGTTTTCTCGAAAAAAATAAAGGAAGAAATGTCTTGGTAAACTGGATCAACAAGGTAGTCTATGTAAAGTGAATCCTGTTGCGAGAATTTAGCGGTGTAACTGAAAAAGTTTTGATGTTCGTTGATGTGGCCTTGTTCCCCTGTGTATCCATAAGGAAAAGCTACATGCACGTGCGTGTAAGGATTGTCGTCATAAAAGTAGATGGTGTACCATTCGTCGGATGGAGCCACAAATAGAAATTGTTTTCTTACGAAAGGCTCGTGATCCCTGACGCCAAAGTCTTCCAGGGTAAACTGAGTTTTTTTATCGGGAACAAGAGTGGCTTGCGGAAAAGATGATCCTTGTGCGGAGGCAAAGGAACATAATAGCCCGAGTAAAAAGACTATCCCGCGAATAAGTTTCATTAAAATTCCCTAAAGAATTCCGGACGGTGAAAGTCCGGCTTTTCTGTTTCTATGGGGAAGGCGCTCAAGTAATGTGAAGTCTTGGCCTTGTCAGCGCACTTGTAGAGGTTGCCTCGTAGAATGCATCCCTCAAAGGATGCCAGTCCGAAAACGCTTGCAGGAATCTGCACTGTCATTCCCCAGCAAATGAGATTGCCGGCGACACTGGCCACCTGCTTCGTACGGATGACTTTATCTATGACTTCTTGAGGCAAAACATTGCGATTGTTTCGGTCTGGGCCATGAGCTGCCAATAAATACCCGCGGCTTGTAGTCTCAAAGTTAAAGTATTCTTCGGAATTTGCGGGATTCTGTAGGAAAATTTCCACACAGGAATCTTCCCAGCTGCGGCCATTGTCTTCGCGAACTTCGGCGCGGAAGCAGTCCGTAGGTTCTTCTACAGTAAAGTTGACGGTGAAGTATTCACGGCTGATTTCAACATCGGCCAATACAGAGGGGAGCTGTTTTCCCTGATTCTGAACCCAGTTCATGTTTGCATTCAAGAGCATGTCAAAAAAATAGAAAAATAAGGAAAGATCGATTTTCTCTTGTCGACAATGTTGATTAATCACTGATTAATCAGTGATCAACTGATGGATTTTTTGAACGGTTAGATAAAAAACACGTTTTTTTTGCAAAAATGGGAACTCTTGGTTTTGGCATGGCTTTTGCATTTGGGTGGGGCCGCGAATTCACAAATGTTTTATGTGGCAAAACATACAAACTAATACATATAAATTAGGAGGCCTTATGGCACAAAACGATAATGAATCAAAAAAGGAAAATGTCAAGCAGTCCGTAAGTCAGTTTGATTGTCTTGCTGTTACCAACGTTCAGGTTTTCCCGTTTAAGGAGGGGGGTAATCTGGGACATATGAAGGGGCTTGCAACGGTTGTTCTGAACGACCAGATGCTGATTCGAGGCCTTCGTGTGATGGATGGTGAAAACGGACTTTTTGTGGGTTATCCCAACGACCCGTTCTACAAGGGCGAGGATTTTCGCAGCATTTGCAATCCCATTACCCGTCAGCTTCGTGAGCATATTGAAAACTGCGTACTGGAACGTTATCAGGCTGCAATGGCCTAAGCAGGTCTCCTTTGTTCTATCGAATCCGTTCTTACTGCTTGTTTGGAATTAAGGCTGTTCCTGTAAGTGTCGAGGTCGACGCTTCGCAAGGGCTGCCCGGTTTTACTTTGGTTGGATTGCCGGATAATGCGGTAAGGGAATCTAGGGAGCGAGTCGTGTCTGCAATTCGTTCCATAGACAAGGTGGTGACAGGTTTCCGCACGACGGTGAACTTGTCGCCCGCGGATTTGCGCAAAGAGGGATCTGCTTTAGACCTGCCCTTGGCAATAGGCCTTCTGGTTGCCACAGAGGAAATTGAAGTTCCTGATTTGGACCGTCTGATTTTTGTGGGGGAACTGTCGCTGGATGGCTTGCTAAAGCCTGTACGAGGGGTTCTTTCGGTAGCCATGAGTTTGCCGAACCGCAAGGACGATGTGCTAGTGATTCCTCGGGCGAATGAACGTGAAGCGTCTCTTGTAGAAGGTGTTCGTTATGTTTGTGCGGATACCCTCAGGGAATGTGTAGAAATTCTGGAGGCGGGCGCAGTGGCCCATGCAGCAACTGCCACTGGGCTTGCCTCCGCAGCCAATAACCCCGATGGAATTTTTGCAACGGGTTCCCGTGACCTTCCTGATTTTAAAAATGTGATTGGCATGGAAGGAGTAAAGCGTGCGCTGGAAGTGGCCGCCGCGGGGGCTCACAATTTTTTGATGGTGGGCTCGCCTGGTGCCGGTAAATCCCTTTGCGCCAAGTGCCTACCGGGAATACTTCCAGAGATGACAGAAACCGAAATTCTGGAAACAACCCGCATTCATTCCTGTGCAAGAACTGCAGGTGACCTTGACTGCTTTAAGCCTGTTACTTCTCGCCCGATCCGGACACCGCATCATTCCGCATCCATGGTTTCTCTGGTTGGCGGTGGCGTAAGGCTTAAACCAGGCGAAGCCAGTTTGGCCCACAATGGGGTTCTCTTTTTGGACGAACTGCCTGAATTTAACCGTTGCGTTCTAGAGGCTCTGCGGGAACCAATGGAAGAGGGATTTATCTCTGTCAGCCGAGCCAGCGGGACTATTACGTGGCCCGCCCGCTTTATGATGGGCGCTGCTATGAATCCCTGCCCCTGTGGGTACGCCATGGATCCCAAGCGCAGCTGTACCTGCCTGCCCGAGGCTCGCAAACGGTATCAAGAAAAAATTTCTGGTCCGCTGTTGGATCGCATCGACATTCAGGTCAGCGTGCCGTCTGTAGACGCATCCCATTTTGCTTCTCAAGGGTTTGCTTCGGAGTCGTCAGCTGACATTCGCCAGCGGGTCTGTGCTGCCCGTGACATCCAGCGGGAGCGGTTTGCGGAACTTCCCTTCAAAACCAATGCGGAAATGTCTTCCGAGGTAACGAAGGAATGCTGCCGGCTATCTCAGGCTACGGAACGCTTTGCCGTATCTGCTGCCGACAAGATGGGGCTAAGTGCACGAGGCTACTTCCGTCTCCTGAAGGTGGGACGCACGATTGCAGACCTTCGCAATGCGTCTTCCGTCGAGATTATGGATCTTTCCGAGGCCTTGCGTTACCGTTCTTTTAGATCTTGATGCTACGTTCCCCTCCCTAACAAAGAAGCGTCTCTCCGAAAGGAGAGGCGCTTTCTTTAAATTCGGAACGCTTCAAATTTGCGCTGTTACGCAAAGATTGAATTGCGTTGCTGCTTGCAGCGTTTGCGTCTGGAATTTTAATTTCTTGTCATCCTGATGGATGACTCTGCGCCGGCGCAGTCAGGAATGGCGCAGGGCTTGCGTACAGAAACCTCCACGGCTTTTGCCTTGGGATGGTCCATCAGAATTTTTTCGGCGGTCCTGTACACCAGAGTCTCTTCCAGCTGGAAACAAGAAAGGCGGATAAACCCTTTCAGGTCTTCCGCCAGTTGTGCATAGTCTATAGAGTGAGCCAAATCTTCGTTTTGGGCTGCCAGGGTAAAATCCAACCAGAGGGAGACGTTCAGTACGATTGGCTGTTCATTTTCACGTTCGTAGGGGAGCGTTCCAATGATGCAGTCGAAGGTCAGGTCCTTCAGGCTGATTTTGCCCAGTTCAACTACCATACGAAGAGGACGACTGCGCCTGCGATAGAGGCGCCGGCGATGCCGAACCAAATGTTACGAGCAGAGGCGTAGGAATCGTGAGTCTTCTTGTTTTCGTCCATACGGTCCTGCAGGTTCTTGAGGGTCCAGGTAGAACCGGCAGTGGTAAACTGGCCCTTCTGGACAAGTACGGCTTCGCACTGTGCATCGCCGTTACAGGCGCTAAGGATATTGTCGTTGATTTCGGACAGGTCGTCGTAGGCAGTCTGAGCCTTGTTGGCTTCGGAGTGCTGGAGGACGCCAATCACGATACTTGCTGCGGCCAGGGCAGAAAGACCCACGGCGCTCCAGAAGCGGACTTCGTCAGCAATGCCGAAACGGTCGGTGGCGCTTTCAGAAGCGTCGTTTGCTGCGTAGTCGGCGTTGTCTGCGGCGCTGTGGTCAACAGGAGCAGAAGTTCTGTACTTGGACAGATCTTCGTCATCGTCTTCGCAATCTTCGTCATCATCGTCGCAGTATTCGTCGTCGCTGGACTTTGCTGCTGCGGTTTCTACAGGAGGTTCTTCTGCGTTTTCGCCCTTAAGGGTAACGGGGCTGCCGTCGATAAATACGATTGCTGTAGAAAGGCCTTCGGCGAAGACAGACTTGCCGTCGAAGTAGACCTTTTCCACATCCTTGTCTGCGGATTCGCCACGCTTCTTATAAAGCTTGGCGGTAATCAGCTTGGAGTAGTCGACGCCTTCAGCGGTCATGGCGGTCATAGAAGACAGGTCACCAGCGGAACCCTGGTACAGCTGGTAGGAAGTTTCGGAATCGCCAAACGGATCTTCAAACTTTTGACGGACGACCAGACGGCCTTCCTGGAGGGATTCGACTTCGTCTGCCGGAATGGTTGTCAGCTCGCCTCCGAACTCTGCGGAGATATATGCGTCGGGGGTGCCGGCATCCTTGGCTTCAAATTCACTAATATCATATGCACCAGCAAATGCCGATACAACAGACAGGCACAAGGCCCACAAAATTGAACGTTTCATTTGGTACTCCAATAGAACTATTTTCCGTGAAATATATAAAAAAAACAATAAAAGTTCACTCTGACAATAATTTTGAGGGATTCTATTGTATGTATGCCGGAGCATACCTCTGTTTTTATTAACGAAAGTTTACAAAACTGCGGAAATGTTCGGCAATGGGGTAGAAAAGGCTATTTATTCCCCATTTTTGTTATATTTTCCACCGTAAATTTTAACTCTAACCAGAAGGTGCTAATCATGGCAAAGCTTTCTATTGAAGATCTCGAACTCGCTGGCAAGCGCGTGTTCATCCGTGTCGACTTCAACGTTCCGCAGGACAAGGTCACTGGTGAAATCACCAACACCAAGCGTATCGAAGCTGCTCTCCCCACCATCAAGTATGCTCTTGATAAGGGTGCTTCCGTTGTTCTCGCTTCTCACCTCGGCCGTCCCAACGGTGAAGTGAACCCCAAGTTCACTCTCGCTCCGGTTGCTAAGAAGCTCGAAGAACTCATCGGCAAGCCGGTTAAGTTCCTCTCTGACTGCGTTGGTGCAGAAGTTGAAGCTGCTTGCGCCGCTGCAAAGCCGGGTGACATCATCCTTCTCGAAAACCTCCGCTTCCACATCGAAGAAGAAGGCAAGCGCAAGATCAAGAACGCTGACGGCACCGAAGAAAAGATCAAGGCCGACAAGGAAGCTGTCAAGGCATTCCGCGCTTCTCTCACCAAGCTCGCTGACGTCTATGTGAACGATGCATTCGGTACCGCACACCGCGCTCACTCCTCCATGGCTGGTGTTGAACTGCCGCAGCGCGCTGCTGGCTTCCTCATGAACAAGGAACTCAAGGCTTTCGACCAGGTTCTCAACAATCCTCCGCGTCCGTTCCTCGCCATCCTCGGCGGTGCCAAGGTTGCCGACAAGATCCAGCTCATCAACAACCTCCTCGACAAGGCCGACAAGATCATCATCGGCGGTGGCATGGCATTCACCTTCAAGAAGGTCATGAACAACATCGAAATCGGTTCTTCTCTGTTCGACGAAGAAGGCGCAAAGCTGGTTCCGGAACTGGTTGCAAAGGCTAAGGCTGCTGGCAAGGAAATCATCCTCCCGGTTGACTACGTTGCTGCTGACAAGTTCGCTGCTGACGCTGCTACCAAGTGCGTTTCCGACGCTGAAGGTATCCCCGCTGGCTGGATGGGTCTGGACGTTGGTGCAGAATCCACCAAGCTCTTCGTTGACGCTATCAAGTCCTCCAAGACCATCGTTTGGAACGGTCCTGCAGGCGTGTTCGAATTCGAAGCCTTCGAAAAGGCTACCAAGGCTATGGCCGACGCCATCGTCGAAGCTACCGCAGCTGGCGCAATCACCGTGATCGGTGGTGGCGATACCGCAACTGCAGCTAAGAAGTACGGCGCAGACAAGAAGGTCACCCACACCTCTACCGGTGGTGGCGCTTCTCTGGAACTCCTCGAAGGTAAGGAATTGCCGGGCGTCGCATTCCTGAGCGATAAGTAATTTGATGATAAGCTGCGCATAGCTGCGTTCTCGGACTCTCGCCGTACGATTTGTACGGCTTCGGTCCTGCGGCCTTTCAGAAATCCAATCGGCTCAGCAATGCAAGCATAAATGCTTGCGCTGCATTCGCCTCAAGGATTTTGCTCTGCTCGCAACTAAACAAATTCCTGACTTAGGGAAATAAAAAAGAACTCGATGAAAATCGGGTTCTTTTTTTGTGTGAGGAATGTTCTGCTCGATAAATATTCAATGGTTAATTAAACCGATTGTTGCCAATGTTGTTCAATTGCTGAGAGCCATCTTCTCTTTAGTAGATTTTATGCCCTTTCAAAAAATGCGCTGTTTGAAATTTTTTTAGAAAGGTTTTGATATATGAAAGATTTGGACAATTATAACGCTATATTTGTCCAAATCTGTGATTTTTGATGATTTCTTAATCAATCTAGCCCTATTACGCGTTTACTCTTACCGAAACTGAGGCGTTTCTTAGATCCAATAATACTACAGCTGGCGAAGCAAGAACTCTGAAGAAGACTCTCAAATCGACTTAGTCCTCAAACGGGCCTTCGGTCAGCGTTGTTCCCGACCATGGTGACTATTTAACTTTGTATTGTCTAATTTTAGACAAAAAAACACTCGCTAATTCAAAATAAATCGCTTTTTCTTCGTTTCTTTTTGAGAGCCGTTACCTTTATTCCTGTATTCTTTTTCGCGCTGGTAACGTTCCTCTTGCCTGCGATGATTGAGTTCCCGTTCTTCCTTTTGGCGTTTCATTTTCAAGTTATATGCGTCCGAACAGCCGTCTGGAGCAACGCCAGATTCACTCGGGCACGCATCGTAGCCTTTGCATACGCTGTGAACGGCATTCAATATTTTTTCGTCACTATAAAAAGCGTGAACATAGGGAGATTTATCCTCATAGTATACGTTGTCTGCAATCTCATTTAGTTTCTCTTTTGATATAGTATGAAGAGATCTATAGGCATAAATGATTTCATCGTCGGATTCCAAAGATCCATCGCGTCCAACGGAATACCATCGTCCATTGCAAAAACCATCACCGTCCCGATCCAATTCGTTACGAATTATCTCTTTAAAATTTTCATACCATTGAAGGGACTTTTGCTTTGGACAACCATATGCTTGTCCTGGAACTGCAGGACACAAATCAACTCCTTTAAAAACATTTTTATGATATTCATAAATTTTAGAATCGCTACAAAAGCCATCACGATCTTCATCGTAATCGTGAATCAGCCTAGCTTCCTTTGTACATCCTTCTTCGTCACCTTGTGATTCGGGACAGACATCAATTCCTTTACAAAAACGCTCCACATCATTTTCGGTCATTCCCTCACCACTACAAAAACCATCATGATCTGTGTCAAACCTTGCAAGATACTCGTTTTTCTTACGCTGAAACGCCTTTATTTTTTCTTCTTCCTTGATTCTTTCCTGAAGTTTTTCTTCTTCAATGGCTCGTTGCTTTGCAAGTTCCTCTTCTTTCCTTCGCTTGCGATCTTGTTCCCATTTTGCATGTCGATCTTGCACCATTTTTTCGCACTCTTTTTCGTCGGAGCATAATATTTTGTCGTCCTCGGAATTATATGACAAAACACATGTATTATTACGGCATTTGAATTTTTTCTCTACTTTTCCACCACCGCCGATTTCAATACTATGAAGTAGGTTGCCGTTTGCGTCATACTCAAATTTACCAGTCTCTCCACTATAAAATCTGCTTTGAAAAAATTTATCCAACATAGTTTCTTCTTTACATCCTTTCTGGCCACGGATTTTATAGGAAATCACGAGATCTCCTTTTTTCTCTTCTTCGTTATAGTAACAAATAGCACCTTCTATCGTATATTGTCTATCAATATTCGTTATCGAGCCTCCAGCTCTAATAACCTCATGAGTGATTTTCACATTTCCATTACCATATCTTGCGATTACCGTTTCGGAAGCAAAAACCATACTTGACAACAGCAACAAGATTGTTGAAAAAAAATTTTTTTTCATAAGACGCCCCTTGGAAAGAAATTCCTATTTTAACGGAATTTTCGAATTTTGTGCCGTGGAAAACAACAACATTTTGAAATGTAAAAAAAAACAACAAAGTCAAGTGCTTATGCAATTTTCTTCAAAAAAATCAACTTTAATTTCATGTTTTTTTTCAAATACTTCTTTGCCTTCGTGCGTAGTTCTAGCATTTGCCTATGTCAAATGTCGGCGTTAACAGCGTAGAAATCAACTACGCTGCTTCAGGAATACTCGTGGAAACGTAGGCTTTTTGTGCCTACAGCGATGTACACGTCATTTTTTTTCGATATTCGTTTTGCTAATGATGCTATTTTTTCCTTAGGGCCTTTTAAGAAGAAGAGCTTTTTTCATTTCCTTAGAAATTCTGTTAATTCCAAGAAGTGTTAAAAGTGGGTCGTTTTTAAGGACACAAGAACAAGAGCATAACTCTAAATACCAGATCGTTCGCCTTCGCTTTCGCGAAGCCGAAATATTTTGTTATAAATATATAAAAGCTAGTGGGAAAATGGGCTTGCGGTCTTGATAATTGATCGCCAAGCATAAGTTACGAAAAATTGTTGGAAGAGAAATCGGCCGGTGAAGGAATCGGCTGGTTGTCGTGGCAGACTTGTGCACTAAGTACGAGGTCTAAAAGGCCTTTTTCCCTGTGCTATCCGTTGGATTTCTGGTCAGCGCCGGGGACGGTTTCGTCGTGTTCCTCGAACTGGCTCACTTTCTTGAACCAGTAGTCTTCACTATTGATGGAGCTCATGTTGTTGATGATGGCGTCCAGGTCTAATTCTTCGTTGTTCTGATTTTCGTTAGGCATATGAAGAATATAACAAAGTTTGTTTGCTACATTTTTTACGAGGTGAAAATATGGCTGAAAAAATTTCTGAAATTGCAAAGAATTTTCACGCGGAACATCGTGGGAACTGCGCCATGTCTGTCGCTTATGGTTTTGCCCGTGCCAATGGCAAATCTGAAGCGGAAGCGGTGGAGGCTGCAGAAATGTTCCGTAATTTTGGTGGCGGTCGTGCTCCCGGTGGTTTTTGTGGTGCCCTGTATGCTGCCAAGATGATGCAGCCTGATCATGCGGAAACGTTGGAAGATGTTTTCAAGAAGGGTGCCAAGAATTGTACGCTGTGTCGCGAGATTCGCCCCAATACGGTGATTCCCTGCAATCGCTGCGTGGCATTGGCAGGGGAGGCTCTGGACTCGCTGAAAAAGTAAGTTAGCGATCTGTGCGTCCCAAGGAATTGGCAACCAGTGCTCCAGCAACGATAATCGGAATAAGGATACTCATGTTAACCTCTGGTTGAACGTTTACGGCCCCGTCCCTCGGGGCTGTTCTTAATATAGGTTGTTGGATGTTCAATTGCTTATGGGGCGTTGTCTAAGTGTAGTCCCTAGACAACGGGGGACTTTTTCTATCTTTTGGTATGTAATAACGAGGTTTCTATGTCTATTATCGTGGTTGACTATAACGCAGGTAACTTGACTTCCGTGATGAACGCTCTGGAACATATTGGCGCAGATGCTGTTTCCAGTCGTGATCCCGAGGTGATTGCTAAGGCAGATCGCCTGATTTTCCCGGGCGTAGGCGCTGCCGCTTCTGCCATGGAAACCTTGACGACTACAGGTATCGGCGAAGCCATCAAGACGGTGGTGAAGGCCGGCAATCCTGTGCTTGGCATTTGCATTGGCTGCCAGATTATTCTTGAGGAATCCGAGGAAGATGGTGGCGTCAAGACTTTGGGCCTCATTCCCGGCAAGGCTGTTCGCTTCAAGGACGAACCGGGCCTGAAGATCCCCCACATGGGCTGGAACCAGGTGAACTTCACCCGCGAGCATCCCATTATGAAGGGCATCAAGAGTGGTAGCGATTTCTACTATGTTCATTCCTACCATCCGGTGGTGCCTGCAGAATACAGCTTCGCAGAAACTACCTACGGCACCCAGACGTTCCAGGGCCTGATCGGCAAGGACAATCTCATTGCGTCTCAGTTCCATCAGGAAAAGAGCGGCGATGTAGGCCTTGCCATGCTAAAGAACTTCTGCGATTGGAAGGTGTAGCCTTTAATTCATGCTGAATTTTCAAGAAAACTGTAAAAGACTGCGTGAGCGCAGTCTTTTTTAATTATTGCGGTTTTGGGTGAGTGTAAATTTGTATCATCAAAAACTTGACTAATGATACAAAAGGTTGTATATTTGTTTTCATGAAGCCGATAACGGAGTACCAGGACTATCGCTGCTATATGCAGGATTTTTACGATGAACGCAAGAGCGCGTCGTCGTTTACCTGGCGTGAATACGCCCGCTTGGCAGGATTTACATCGCCCACCTACTTGAAGTTGGTGTGCGAGGGCAGGAGCAACTTGAGTGATTTGGGGGTTGAGAGGGTTGCTTCTGCCTTAAGTTTGGGTGGTTTTGAGCTGGTCTATTTCCGCTACCTGGTTTGTTTTAATCAGGCGAAGGATGACGAGACCCGTAAAAAGGCTTATGCCAGCATGCAGGACATCGCCAAGGCGAACAAGATTCGCGTTGTAGACAGCGATGCCTTTACCTACTTTGAATCCTGGAAGAATCCGGTGCTCCGCGAACTGGTGACGATGATGCCCGGGGCGGATCCCGAAGCCATTGCCAAGATGTGCTGGCAGCCGGTGACTGCTGAAGAAGTACGACAGTCCCTGGATTTTATGGTGAGTGTAGGTCTTCTGAAAAAGAAGTCGAAGAATGTCTATGAACAGTCGGACAAGGCCCTGATGGGAAATTCCGAAGTGATTCCCGTGACGATTCGTTCCATGCATCGTGACATGGCTGGCTTTGCGCAGAAGGCTATTGACGAGTTTGATGTAAATGACCGTAATTTTACTGGGGTGACCATGGGGGTGGACCGCAGTGCCTACGATCAAATTGTTCGTGAACTGGAATCCTGCCGCAGAAAGATTGTGGCCATTGCAAATTCAAGCCAAAAGCCGGATCGGGTTTATCGTGTGAACTTGCAGCTGTTTCCGTTGACGAAAGGGAAGGAGGAAAAATGAAGAACGTCTTAAAATGGCTGGGCTTACTGCCCATGTTGCTTGTTGCGGCTTGCTCCGATGACAAGAGTACTGCGGGAACTACAGAGGAAGGGAACGCCATTGCTGAAAATTTATCATCCAGCGTTCAGGAATCTTCCTCATCAATCGTTTCTGGATCCTCCTCTTCGACTACCTCGACACCCATGGTGCTTTGGAATGGTGCCGAAGGCATCTTCCAGATAAATACAGGTGTTGACAATGGTTCGGAAAAATCCGGCTATTGGTTCGCTTACTCTGATAATGCTGACGGCGGGGCTTCCAATGTGGTATGGCCCGTTACTTTGGGTAATGAATACTCGGAAGATATGCTGGATCCGGTAATCGATTACTGTGGAGGTATTTGCGGTACGGTTCGTTTGGACAATGGAAACGCGGGTGGCGATGCCTTTGCTGGATTTGGATTCAATGTTGCTGGCGAAGATGATTATGGAGTTCCTGTTGCTGGGGATGTTACGGAATGGGACGGTATCTGCATTTCCTATACATCTGACTTTGATATCGAAGTTGAATTGAGCCTAGGCGATTCTTTGGACGCTGCGTTGAATTATGATGTGCCTTATGTTCGCTTCCCGAAATCGACTACGGATTATGTTTATTCCCGTTGTGCTACCTGGTCTGATTTTGTACAGAAAAATTCTAGTAGTATCTCTGGTGAGGAGGCTGCAACCCAATTGGTTTCCGTCCGTTTCAAGTTTGTGGGCGAAACGGGATCTGAGGGATTTGTTAATATCAGAATATTCGGTAGCTACTATGATTTAGAAGAAGAGGACTATCCTATTAATTCGATGTATAGTTCTTCATCCGTTGAAAGTCTTGTATGGCAGTCGTCTTCTTCTGTCGAATATACGATAGCGGACTTGGATACCGTTCTAAATGTCTATAATGGAGCTACAGGAATGTCCAAGATTGCATGGTATGAGGTGGACGATCCTGAGGGATTTGAATATGGCCATATGGCGTGGCCATGGGACTCCGTGTATTATTCCGATGGAGCCTGGCAGAAAGAGGTGACGAAAGCGTGTGGTGGAATGTGCGGTCTTTCGCTGTATGATATATACCTTAATTATGAATCACAGGAAGATTGCTATTCTGGAATAGGCTTTGAAGTTTCTGATGAAATGAGGGAAAGCGGCGGTGTTTGCGTTGCACTTGGGTATTCGGGATTTGTGCATATCGTATTACGCTTGGAAGATAGTTCTGTAAGCGACGGAATAAAAAAAGCCCCGTCAATTTACGCGTACCCCAAATTTGATAAGCCTTCGGTTCATTGTTTTAAATGGGACGATTTCTATGGTCATAATTATGGTTGGCCTTCCGCAACGCCTGTTGAACATACAGGAAGGGTAAAATCCGTTGAAATTTTGGCGGATCTTAGTCTACAAGTCAATAGCTATTTCAACGTCTATGGAATTGGCACATACAAGGATATCACTGGCGGTGAAATTCTTGATGTTGATTGGAAGCATACGGATGAAATCATTGAGCCGTTATATTATACGGAATACAAGGCACAGGATATTTGCGGAAGCCTGTTTTGCCCGTTTCTACAGGCTGTTATTGCTCCCATGATCCACGAGTATTACCCTCGTATTGCGGGTGTACCTGGTCATGATTTTGATGATTACGGTCATTGGTTTATTTTTGCGGATACTGCAAAATCCGCAAAAATTGATATTCTTTCTACGGATGATTTGAGAACGGAATATCTTTACGATGGATATACGCAAATTGTGGATCTAAGCGCTGTTGCGAAGTGTCATGGTTTCTGCGGATCCTACCAGATTGGTGACGTGGGCTCTGAAGTTGGTTTTGGTTTCCATGTTGGAATGGTGGACCAGCATGGTAGTGACTCCGAGGAATACGAATACTCCTATACGCCTACAGTAGTTGATGCGACAGCCCTTATTGACGGATTGTGCTTAGTGTACATGTCTGATACGGATATTGCTTTGCAACTCAATCCGAGCTCTGCTGAAGTGATTTTGCCTGCGGCACCTAATGGAAACTTGATGGACGTGAAATGGTCCGACTTCGAGAATGGCGAAGAATTGGCAAAGAAAATGATAGCCTTTAAGTTCATGTTTAGAGGAGAAAAGGGCGATACGGGTTATTTCAACATATCGTCCTTGGGCAATGTGGGAACTTGCGTGGGAATTCCCGATTATAGCGAAAAGCCTAGGGCAAAGTAAGTTTATGGGTTAGGGACAAAGAGGCCTCCGTCGATTTGACGGGGGCTTCTTTGTTTAATTGAAATCTTGACGATTGCAAAATGTGGAGTCTTTTTAGGGCAGTTCGCCGCCGATGAGTTCCATCTGCTTTTTATAGATGTCCTTACATGCGTTTTCGCCGAGGTCGAGAAGCGTATTGAGCATGTTGCGGTCGAAGCTTGCATGTTCGCCGGTGCCCTGGACTTCGATGAAATTCTTGGCGTCCTGCATGACCACGTTCATATCTACGTCGGCTGCGGAGTCTTCCACATAGCAGAGGTCGCAAAGCGGTTTACCGTCAACGACGCCCACGGAGATTGCGGTAATGGCGTGCTGGAGGATTTGTTCGGTGAGACCGAGGCGAGCCTTGATCTTCTTGAGGGCGATGGCCAGGGCGACAAATCCGCCGATGATGCTTGCGGTACGGGTGCCGCCGTCAGCTTCGATGACGTCGCAATCGATGACGATTGCGTTCTCGCCCAGAGCGGCGAGATTGGCGGCACCGCGGAGGGAACGACCAACGAGACGCTGGATTTCCTGGGTGCGGCCGCTGGCGCCTTTGCGTTCTCGTTCGACGCGCTTGCCAGTACTCTGGGGAAGGAGGCTGTATTCTGCGGTAATCCAGCCGGTACCGCGGCCTGCCAGCCAGTCCGGAACTTTTGGGAGGAGTGTGGCGTTGCAGATGACGCGGGTGCGGCCCATTTCGATGAGGACGGAACCGTCGGCGCTACTGATAAAGCCGGTGGTCATTTTTAAGTTTCTGTATTCGTTAAAAGCTCTGTCTGTACGTTCGTAAGCCATAGAAAAATCCTTTTCAATTATGATTTATGAATTATAAATTATGAGATCAAGTTTGGCGCCTACGGCGCGATTATTAACCTCGTACCTCGTAATTTGTAATTCGTAATTAGTACTTAAGCGTTTCGACCACGCCCTTCTTGAAGGTGCCGAGAATGTAGATGAAACTGGTGTAGTTCTTTAGTTCCGCAAGGGCTGCCTGTGCGTTTTCGTCTTTTGCGTTAGCTTCGAAGGATACATGGAAAATGTATTCCCAGGGCTTGTCCGGATGGGGGCGACTTTCGCAGCGCGTCAGGTTCAGACCGCGTTTGGCGAAACATCCCAAGGCGTTGTACAGGGCGCCCACTTCCTTTGAGGCTGCCAGCTCGAACAGAATGGTGGTCTTGGCGTTTTCGCTTTCGGTAAAGTCTGCAGGTGTTTTCTGGATGCCGTAGAAGCGTGTGAAGTTGGTTCCGCGGAGATTTTCGAGACCTGCCTTCAGAATGTCCAGGTTGTAAATCTTGGCGGCGTATGCGCTGGCGATGGCGCCTTCATCGCGGGCGCCTCGGGCGGCCAGTTCCTCGGCGGAGCCTGCTGTATCGAATGCGGGAACGGCCTTGATCTGCGGATTCTCGGCAAAGAACTTGGAACATTGTGCAAGTGCCTGCGGGTGGCTGTACACACGCTTCAGGTCTTCCTGCTTGACGCCGGGCATGACGCAAAGGGTGTGCTCAATGCGGAGCATGACTTCGCCCACAATGCGGTGACGCCACTTGTACAGCAAATCGTAGTTTGCTTCGATGGAACCTGCAGTGGAGTTCTCGATAGGAATTGCACCGCCGTCGGCTTCTCCAGTTTCAATGGCCTGGTAGATTTCTTCAAAAGTATCCTTGGGCAGAGTTTCAATGTCTTCGCCAAAAAGATAGTGTGCGGCGCAATCGCTGTATGCGCCCTTACGGCCTTGGAATGCAATTTTCTTCATACTTTAAAATTAAAAAAATAGCGGGGTTAAAGTGCAGTCTTTATCTAAAACGACGGGCGCCCTTGTATTTGGGACTCCAGTACTTGTCGTTCATGGGGCTAATCATTACTCCCTTGCTGGTGCTGGCGTGGGTAAACCTATCGCCGTTTAGATAAATGCCGATGTGGCTGATACCCCAGAAATCTCCGAAGAATACCAGGTCTCCTTCCTTGAGACTGCCTCGGCTTACGCTGCTTCCTCGGTCGTCTTTGTAGATGGTCGCTGCGTTATGGGGGAGTGAAATGCCATAGACGTCTTTGTAAATGACCATGACATAGCCAGAACAGTCGATGCCCGATTTGCTGGTGCCGCCCAGTTTGTAGCGGGTGCCAAGCCAGGGGTTGATGGCGGATTCCAGGGATGTTGACTTTTTGGGGGCGGAACGGGCGACTTCCTTCTGGTTGATTGCTGCGCGGGCCTTGGCGGGAGAATTTTGCCGGACTGCCTTGGCTGTGTCTTTTTTTGCGGTTGTGGCGATGTTTGTACGTGCCTGCTGAGGTTCGCTGGACTGAACGGCCTGGGCAGTTTGTTCTGGAGAGTTTTGCTCCGATGGAACCGGCTTGTAGTCTCCAATTTTACGGTCGTAACCTGTTCTAACAGGGAATGTGCAGGATATAAATAAAACACTATAGATGGCCAGCAGTAGAAAAAACGTGAGTTTTTTAGAAAACCCACAGAAAGTTCGCAAAGAATCTGCGGACTCTGATTTCTTCTTAAAATTGGTCATTGCTTGAAATGTAAATAATTTAGTGCTGGTGGAGAAAAAAATTATGATGTTGTAGCTAGAATGGCGACGTTCCTAGATCTGCGTCCCCTTCCTTGATTTTGGCGAGGATGGGGAGCCCGGTAAGTTCCTTCATCATAAAAATGTTGTCATCTTCCATTTGCAGATTTTCGCTGATGCCGTACCTGTTTACGATGATTCCTCGAATTTCAAGGCCACGTGCGCGGGCGTATTCTACAGTAAGAACGCAAGCGTTAATGCTTCCCAGCGCTGCCGTAGTTACAATCAGAAGTGGAAGCTTCAACTCAGTCATGATGTCGGCGAGGAATAATTTTTTGTCGTCATAACGGATGGGGCAGATGATGCCACCGGAACCTTCAACGAAAACGAATTCATGCCTCTGGGTGGCCGCGGTAAAATCTGCCTTGACCTGTGCGAGTTCTACAGGGTTGCCTTCCTTGCGAGAGGCCAGGTGCGGAGAAACTGCTTCCTTGTAAACGTAGCTGACTAATTCTTCCTGGGAGTCGGGGAGCTTGGCTACGTGTTTTACGTAGTCGGCGTCACCGGCAATCCACTTGCCGTCGCGAAGTTCTGCGCCACTGAGGGCGGCCTTGTAATAACCCGCATCAATACCCGAGTCTCGCCATTTTTTTACGAGAAGTGCGGTTACGAAAGTTTTTCCTACGTCGGTTCCTGTTGCTGTAACGAAATAGCCTTTCATGATAGTTATGAATTATGATTTATGAATTACGAGAAAATGCAAGGTGGCGCAGTCGCGATTGTAAGTCTTGAACTTTGTAATTCATAATGGTAAAAAAATGGTTAGTGGTTGGTGGTTAGGACTTCCGCAATGCAGGTTGCTGCATGCAACAATTCTTCCTGTGTGTGCGTTGCCATGATACTTGCGCGAAGTCTTGCCTGCCCCTTGGCTACGGTGGGGTAGCGAATAGCGGGAATCAGAATACCTCTTTCCTGAAGATTTGCTGAGGCGGTAAGGGCTGCGGCTTCGTCTCCAATGACGATAGGGACAATGGCGGAACTTTGCGTTTCTGCAAGTTGGCTTCCTGCAGGAACCAAGCCAGCCTTCACGAGTGCTTTGCAGAAAAACTTCACGTTTTCCTGGAGCGATTGCACTCGTTCCGGATGTTGTTCAATGAACTTTAGGTTGTTGTATGCAGCCTGTGCCATGGCGGGGGACATTGCTGTAGTAAAAATAAAGCTGCGGGCTTTATTCTTTAAGAATTCGATGAGCTGTCGTGAGCCTACAACGAATCCACCTTCGCAGCCGACGGATTTACTTAAAGTTCCCAGGGTCACGTCGGCGTGGTCACAGGGAATTCCCATATCGTTAAAATGCTCTGCAAGTCCGCGGCCCGTTTTCCCGAGAACGCCTGTGGAATGGGCTTCGTCTATCATCAGGAGGCAGTCGTTGGCGTGGGCGATCTTCTGAAGTTCCGGGAGATTGGCCAGGTCGCCGTCCATACTGAAGACTGCGTCGGTAACGATCAGGCTGTGCGCGGGTTCGGCATGTTCATCAATGTCGCTGCTTTTTTTTGCCTGTTCCATTTTTGCGTCATTAATGGCCCGCTGCAAATCTGCCATGTCATTATGCTTGTATACATAGCACCTGGCCTTTGAAAGCCTAATGCCGTCAATGATACTGGCGTGATTCAGTTCGTCGCTGAAGATGATGTCGTTCTTGCCGCACAGGGCAGAAATGGTTCCTACGTTTGCCATGTAGCCTGTGCCGAATGTGATGGCTGCTTCAGTTCCTTTGAAATTAGCCAGTTCTTTTTCCAGTTCTTCGTGAGGGGTCTTGTTGCCAGTGGTAAGGCGGGCTCCGCCGCTTCCTGTGCCCCATTTTAAAACTGCTTCTGCAGCGGCTTGCTTTAACTCGGGTTCGTTGCACAAATCCAGGTAACTGTTGGAGGCCAGAAGTAAAACTTTTCTGGCGGTGTTCTGCGATTCGTTTGCAATTTCAACGTGGCTTGCCTCGGGGGTACAAATATGGCGCATGGTGCGGTATGTATGGGCCTCTTGGGCGGAACGCAGAAACTTGTCGGTAAATTCATTCAGAACAGACATTTGTAACCTTGGGCAATTCGTTGAATAAAAACTTATTCCTACCTTTCTAGAATTTAGAAAACTCTGAGATCGTATTTTTTATCCTATTGACAAATGCGGTATAGAAAGATTATTATTATGAAAATGCTCAAAGATAAAGAAAGTTCCCGAGTCGTAAAAACAAAAAAGGTGCTTAAGGAAGCCGTAGTTGAATTGTTGAAACAGGGGGACGCCTCCTTGATTAACGTCTATTCCATATGCCAGAAGGCGGGAATCAATCGAACGACTTTTTATAACCACTATGAGGATAAGGATGCTCTTTTAAGGGAGATGGTCCTTGATACCGTTGACGCTTCCTGTGAATTTTTAAATGCTTTTCTAGAAAAGAAAAATCCGGGATTGGCCTTGACCCGAATGCTACAGTATTATCGCAGAAACGACAGCTTCTTTCTTACGCTAATGAAGACGGACTATGCCGATGCCTTTGTGAAACTGATGATAGAAACAATTTGGGAAAAGTGCTTCTTGTGGTATAAGCGCAATGGGATTTCTTCTAGCAGCTATGTGTATTATCGCATCGTATACAAGGTTTCTGGAGTTGTCCACATGATTCTTCATTGGCTTGACGGCGAACGAGGAGTTTCTCTACCGATTATGTCGAGTTTTATCATGAGCTTCTTGTCGGGAAAATCAACAGACCCCATCCAAAGTGTTGATTTAAAGAAAAAAAGTTAAAATCAACAGGGTGTTGAAGTTCTTGAGTCAATGTTATCTTTTTTCAAATGGAAAAGAGACGTGTAGTTATTACTGGTATGGGGGCTGTTTCTCCCATAGGTCGTAATACGAGAGAGTTGTGGACGGCAATCAGGAACCATAAGTGTGGTGTAGACAGGATCACTCTTTTTGATCCTTCGTCGAGCCCAGTTCAGATTGCCGCCGAAGTAAAAAATTTTAATCCTTCGGACCATGGAATTTCGCCGAAAAAGGCTTATCGTATGGGGCGTTTTACCCAGTTTCTTTTGGCCGCCTCTAATGAAGCCGTAAGGGACGCGAATCTTGATGGAGACATTCTTGCGTCCGATAAAACAGGTGTCATTGCAGGTAGCGCCATTGGTGGCATGGATGTAATCGACCAGTCTTTCAATTATTATGTGGAATCCGGGAAAAGGAAAATTTCGCCCTTTGATGTTGCTAGGCTTATTCCCAATGAATCTGCTGCCAATGTCTCTATGGAACTTGGTATTACAGGGTGTGCCTGGGTTGTATCTTCTGCATGCGCCTCGGGTACCGATTCCGTAGGTTTAGCCTTTAAGGCTATTCGTTATGGCGATCTGGATGTCTGCCTTGCGGGAGGTTCTGAAAGCTGCATTACGGATTATGTGGTTAAGGGGTTTGCCAGTATGCGTGCTCTGACGACTTGCTATAATAATTGCCCGCAAAAGGCTTCGCGACCTTTCGATAGGGATCGCTCCGGATTTGTGATGGGAGAAGGTGGGGCTGTTCTAGTTTTGGAAGAACTTGAACACGCCAAGGCCCGTGGCGCAAGAATTTATGCAGAACTTGCCGGTTACGGCGCCAGTGCCGATGCCTACCACATTACTTCCCCCAGGCCCAATGGAACTGTGTGCGCCAGGGCCGTGCGCCAAGCCTTGCAGGAGGCAGGTGTTTCGGCAGAAAGTGTTGATTATTATAATGCCCATGGAACATCGACGGTTATGAATGATTCAACGGAATCAAAGATGCTACTGGACGTATTTGGTGACCATGCCAGAACAAAGATGAAAATTTCCAGTACCAAGGGGATGACAGGTCACTGCATTGGCGCCGCAGGAACCCTGGAGGCGATTATTTCTGCTATGGCGATTTATGATTCCTACTATCCGGCGAATATCAACTGTGATAATCAGGATGAAAACTGCGATATCAATCTTGTAGATGGTCTAGGCTTTTCTGGCAACATTGATTGTGCAGTTTCTGCATCGCTAGGATTCGGAGGGCACAATGGTGTTTTGGTCCTAAAGAAGTATAGGGGCGATTAATATTTCGAAAGGGTAAAATCAGTCTTTGATAAATCCGTGGGGGTCGAAACCCAGACTCTTTACCAATTCAAAATCGGTAGAACTGTTGACGCCTGCAGTAGTCAGCATGTCGTCGGTAATGGTGGCGTTGGCGCCGCTCTTGAAAGCCTTTGCGCCGTAGTCGCCAAGGATTCCGCGACCACCTGCCAAGCGGAGGTAGGCCTTAGGATTGATAAAGCGGTAGATGGCGACGATTCTGCAGAATTCGTCATTAGTCATCTTGGGCAGCTTCTCAAAGGGAGTTCCCGGAATGGCGTTCAGTACGTTCATTGGGGTAGACTTGACCCCAAGCTCTCTCAGGTCAATGCACATGTCTATGCGGTCTTCCATGGTTTCGCCAAGTCCCATGATGCCGCCGCTGCAAATCTCGAGTCCTGCGGCCAGCGCATTGTGCAATGTTGCAATCTTGTCGTCGTAAGTGTGGGTAGTACAGACGTCGGGAAAGTGACGACGGTAGGTTTCCAGATTGTTGTGGTAACGTGAAAGCCCTGCAGCCTTCAGCTTTTCGAACTGTTCGCGATTCAGAAGTCCGCTGGAAAGGCAGACGCTTAACTTGGTTTCGCTTTTCAAGCGCTTGATGGTTTCGCAAATCTGCTCCACATCGTGATTGGTCAAGGTTCGTCCAGAAGTGACGATGGAGTAGCGGGGGATGCCTGCTGCTTCCTTCTTCTTGGCGTCGGCTACGATTTCGTCGGCGCTAAGCAGTTTGTATTCGGGGGCGCCAGTGTGGTAGTAGCTGGACTGTGCGCAGTACTTGCAGTTTTCGGAACAGCGACCGCTGCGTGCGTTTACGATGGAACAAAAGTCAAAATCGCTACCGTGGAGTTTTTCGCGGATTTCGTTGGCGGCAGCAGTCAACTCGTCGAGTTCTGCGTTCAACAGCTTGAGGGCTTCTTCGCGATTGATTTCGTAACCGTCATTTAAAATCTTATTCTTCAGATCTTGAACGAAAGACATAAAAACTCCTTAGGGTTTGTACAGTCACATATTAAAAACGACTGTACTTGCCTGTAATTTCACGCCCCTAAATATAAAAAAAGCAGGCTAGGCCTGCTAATACTATTAGCCTATGGAATTTAATAGCTGCAGTTTATATCTGTATCAAAGGTGGATTTCTGTTACGCCGTCTTCTACAAGGTATGGCATTTCTTCGTGCATGGTGACGCCTTCGGCAATTTTGTTTACATCTAGGTGAATGTAGTTGATGTCGCCGTCTGCAAGGACTGTTCCGTCCAAATCCATGATGCTGGCGTGAGTCACGAAAAAGCGGGGGCTGTACTTGATAATCTCGCCGCGTCCGATAAGCTGCACTCCGTAAGGCACGGGCTTGCGATACTTTGTCTCTAATGACATGGTGACGCCCCAGATGTTTTCGTCGCCGCCTTCCTTTGCCCATACGGCACGGAGACCCATTTCGTCTAGCATAGCGGTGATAAGTCCGCCGTGGACGCGGCCAGGGTAGCTCTGGTGCTGTTCGCGGTACTGAAACAGGCTCATGACGCTGCCGTCTTCCATGTTGTAGAAGGGTGCGCGGACTCCGTATTCGTTATCCAGCCCGCACATCATGCACATTCTGCTGTTGTGCTGTTTGCTTACGACCTTGATGATGCCCATTATTTTTTCTCCAGCATAAAATCCAGAATCTTGACCAGTGTGTCGTTGCTCTTTCCCATGTTGGCTGCACAGGCTGCGCGGATTTCTTCTACACTTTGAACAAACTTGCTGCCGGAAGCTTTTGCCGCTTCAATTTCTTCGGCGCCGTTCTTCAGCATGCTTTCCATGGATTCTGGAGTTGCTTCCAAATGGAACTGCAACGCCAGGGCGCTTCCCAGACGGAATCCTTGATGCACACAGGCGTCGCTGTGCGCTAATGCAACGGCTTGCTTTGGAATGTCGAATGTTTCTCCATGCCAGTGGAATGCTGTGATTGGTTCAGCGATTCCGCCATTCCATTCTACGGGGAACCAACCGATTTCTTTTTCGGGACTTTTACGGATGGCTGCACCGAATGCGCTGGCTATCATCTGGGCGCCAAGGCAGATGCCGAGAATGGGCTTCCCTAGCTGCACCATGTCGCGGCACAGTTCTTTTTCGCGAACGAAATAAGGAAAGTCGGCTTCGTCAAGAACGCTCATGGGGCCGCCCATGACAACTGCGAAATCTACTTCGTCTTCGTGGGGTATCTTGTCGCCGGCGTAAAGTCGTACGACGTGAACTTTATGACCCTTGGCCTGCAAGTACGGCAGAATTGCGCCGGGGCCCTCGTATTCTACATGCTGAAAAATATAGACGTCCATAATTTTATCCTTGCGACGAAATATAAAAAGACCTGAGCCCCAAAAGAAAAGACCCGTGATCTCTCGCGGGCCGAATTCTTGTGCATGCGTCGCTCATGTCATCCTAAGTGAACGTCGTGCGCGTCATTCTCACGAAAGTGAGAATCTAGCAATTACTTGCCGAATTCGGACGGCAAACAGAAACGCCTCCTAAAAAGGAGGCGTTGTCGTGCGCAGCAAAAAAACGTCACACGTTCTAGCTGCGGTAGTTTTTTGCGAAGTCTTATTTCCCGAATTCGGAAGTCGGCTTCATGACCTGCCACAGCACGGCCTTGTGGGCGTGGAGGCGGTTTTCGGCTTCTTCGTAGCTCATGTTCAGGTCAAGGTTGTCCATCACTTCGTCGGTGATTTCGTCGCCGCGGTGAGCGGGCAGGCAGTGGGAAACCTTCACGTGAGACGGAGCGTACTTCAAAAGTTCGTCATCGATGCGGAACGGCAAGAAGTGGTTCTGCTTGGATTCCTTCTGGCCTTCCTGACCCATGGATACCCAGACGTCGCTATAGAGGATGTCTGCGTCCTTGACGGCTTCCTTCGGGTCGTTGAATACGCGATACTGGCAGCCATGACGCTTGAAGTCAGCCTGAGCTTCTTCAATAACGTGTGCGGGCTGTTCGAAACCCTTGGGGCAAGCCAAAGTAAAGTTCATGCCCACCTTGGAGCAGAGGGTGAGGAAAGAGTTTGCAACGTTGTTGCCGTCGCCGATGAAGGCCACAGTCTTGCCC
>JAKSIG010000010.1 GCA_024398955.1 Fibrobacter sp.
AGACTCAGATGAAGCTTACCGTGAAGTCCATCAACGATCCTCCCGTTATGAAGGATATCCCGGAACAGACCATCAAGGAAAAGCAGGAATTCAAGCCTGTCGAACTCGACAAGTTTGTTGAAGACCTTGACCACGATAAGGCTAAGCTGAAGTGGAGCATTACCGGCAATCGCGAACTTAAGGTTGCTGTGGATGGCAATCGTGTGATGAAGGTGACTCCGCCGTCTCCGCAGTGGAACGGTTCCGAAACTCTTACCATCAAGGTTACTGACCCTGAAGGCGCTACCGACGAACGCTCTGTCGCATACACTGTTGAATCTGTGAACGATGTTCCTGAATTCGTAAAGCAGGTTGCACCTCAGACCATCAAGGAAAAGGCTCAGTTCCAGCCCATCAAGCTTGGTGAAATGGTTCGCGATCTGGACCACAAGTTGAGCGATCTTACCTTTGCCGTAGATGTCAAGTCTACCATTAAGGGTAAGGAAGCTGGTCTTACTGTTGAAATTGATGCTCAGCAGGTTGCCAAGATCGTTATTCCTAACAAGTTGTGGAATGGTGCCGACGAAATCACCTTTACTGTGACCGACCCCGAAGGCGCAAAGGCTACTTCTAAGGCTCTGTTCACTGTACAGTCTGTGAATGACGTTCCGGAACTGAAGAAGATTCCTGACCAGATGATCGATGAAAAGATGGAATTCGCTTCCGTCAACCTTGCTGAACTTGTTTCTGATGCAGACCACTCCTTTGACCAGTTGAAGTGGACTGTTGCCGGAAATAAGGCTCTGAAGGTTAATATCGACAAGGCTGGCGTTGCTACTATCAAGGCTCCGTCTCCGCTGTGGAACGGTTCCGAAAAGATTTCCTTCACCGTAACTGACCCCGAAGGCGCTACCGCAAAGAGCGACGCCGTGTTTACCGTAAAGTCTATCAATGATCCTCCTGTCATGAAGGATATTGCTAACCAGACCATTAAGGAAAAGGGTGAATTCAAGACTATTGACTTGAATAGCTTCGTTGAAGATCAGGACCATGCCAAGGATAAGCTGAAGTGGACTGTTTCTGGCAATAAGGACCTGAAGGTAGTAGTTGATGCCAAGAAGGTTGCTACAATCACTACTCCCAACAAGTACTGGAATGGTTCTGAAGCAATCACCTTTACCGTAACTGACCCGGAAGGCGCATCTGATAAGCGCACGGTTAACTTTACTGTTGAATCTGTAAATGACTTGCCGGTATTCACCAAGCCCATTAAGGATCAGACCATTCCTGAAAAGCGTGAATTCGCAATTATTAACCTGAACGATATCGTGAACGATCCGGACCATAAGTCTGAACAGCTCTCCTGGTCTTTTGACGTTAAGTCTAAGGCCAAGGGTGGCACTGCTGCTCTGAAGGTGACTGTAGATGACCAGCGTATGGCAAAGATTGTTATTCCTGACAAGTACTGGAACGGTTCTGAAGAAATTACCTTCAAGGTCGAAGACCCTGATGGCGGCAAGGCTTCTTGCTCTGCAGTCTTTACCGTATCCTCTGTAAATGATGCCCCGACCATTGGTCAGATTAAGGATCAGTCCATTGACGAAAAGCAGCAGTTTGCAGAATTTGATCTGGCAGCCCTCGTTAAGGACCCGGATCACGCCTTTGATAAGTTGAAGATTGAAGTTTCCGGTAATAAGGAACTTAAGGTGAATGTTGCCAAGGACGGTAAGGTTTCTGTGA
Source organism: Fibrobacter sp. (assembly GCA_024398955.1). Classification (GTDB taxonomy): domain Bacteria; phylum Fibrobacterota; class Fibrobacteria; order Fibrobacterales; family Fibrobacteraceae; genus Fibrobacter. The sequence goes on from JAKSIG010000010.1 coordinate 1,720, forward strand.
AGACTCCTAACGCTCTCTGGAATGGCACCGAAAAGCTGACCTTTACGGTTACTGACCCTGAAGGCGCTTCTGCAAAGACTATGGCAACCTTTGCCGTGAAGTCTATCAATGACGCCCCTGTCATGAAGGATATTGCAGATCAGACCATCAAGGAAAAGGGTTCCTTCAAGTCCTTCAACCTGGATAGCTTTGTTGATGACCTTGACCACCCGAAGAACAAGCTGAAGTGGAAGATTGAAGGTGCTAAGGAACTGAAGGTTGCAATGGATGCAAGCCACAATGTTTCTATCACTCAGCCCAACCCGTTCTGGCATGGTTCTGAAAAGGTCAAGTTCACTGTTGTTGACCCTGAAGGTGCATCCGATAGTCGTGAAGTGACCTTCACTGTTGAATCTGTGAACGACGCTCCTGCTTTTGTCAAGGAACTGAAGGATCAGTCCATTGACGAAAAGAAGCAGTTCCAGACCATTAAGCTGGACGAACTGGTTAAGGACCCCGACCACAAGAATTCCGAACTGAAGTGGTCCTTCGACGTGAAGCCGGTCAAGGCCGGTGCTTCTGCAGCCAAGGGCAAGAAGGGCAAGGCTGCCGAAGACGCCGCTCCTGCTCAGGATGGTCTGAAGGTTAAGGTTGATGCTCAGCATGTTGCAACCATCGTCATTCCGAACAAGTACTGGAATGGTGCTGCAGACATTGCCTTCACTGTTACTGACCCTGAAGGAGCAAAGGTTACTAAGACCGCTCGTTACGAAGTCCGTTCCATTAACGATCCTCCGAAGATTTCTGAAAAGGCTCCGAAGGGTGAAACCATCAAGGAAAATGGCGTATTCAAGACCATCGACCTTTCTACTCTCGCATCTGACCCGGATCATAAGGCTACTCAGCTGAAATGGACCGTTTCTGGCAACAAGGGCCTGAAGGTTGATCTCCGTAAGGACAATACCGCAATCGTATCTGTACCTAACGATCAGTGGAATGGCAAGGAAGTAATTTCCTTCACCGTAACTGACCCCGAAGGCGCTTCTGCAACTCACAAGATGAACTTCGAAGTGACTCGCGTAAATGACGCTCCGGTGTTCATTAAGAAGATTGCTGACCAGACCATCAAGGAAAAGCAGCAGTTCAAGCAGATTAAGCTGGATGAATTCGTTAAGGATCCGGATAATAAGCCTAATGAACTGAAGTGGACCGTTTCTGGTAACAAGAAGCTGAAGGCTGAAATCAATGGCAGCCGCGTGCTTACCGTTTCTGCTCCGGATCAGTACTTCTGGTGCAAGCCGGAAATGCTGGTTATTCAGGTTACCGACCCGGATGGTGCAACAACCTCTACTACTGCAACCTTTGAAATTACCTCTGTGAACGATGCTCCTGTCATGAAGGACATTCCTGCTCAGAAGATTAAGGAAAAGGCTCAGTTCAAGGAAATTGACCTTAACAAGTTCGTTAAGGATCCGGACCATAAGCTTGAAGAATTGACCTGGACCGCTAAGGTTTCCAAGGCTTCTGCTGCGGCTCCTGCAAAGAAGCCCGCCAAGAAGCCGGCTAAGAAGCCCGCCAAGAAGGGTGCTAAGGTTGAAGAAGAAGCTCCGGCACCGGAACCTGTTGATGAATTCCAGGTGGAAATCGATAGCAAGAACATTGCTCGCATTAAGCTTTCTGACAAGTACTGGAATGGTGAACGAAACGTGACCTTCACCGTGAAGGACCCCGAAGGCGCAACCGATTCCAAGACTGTTAACTTCGTTGTTGAATCTGTGAACGACGCTCCTGTCATTAAGCAGATTCCTATCCAGACTATCGAAGAAAAGAAGGCCTTTGCACCTATTGAACTGTCTCAGTTTGTTTCTGATCCGGATCACAAGTTTGAACAGCTGAAGTTTGAACTGGCTCCTACTCGCGCGCTGAAGGCTTCCATCAATGCCAAGAAGCAGCTGGTTGTTTCTACTCCGGATAAGTTCTGGAACGGTTCCGAAAAGATTAAGCTGGACGTCTTTGACCCGGAAGGAGCTAAGGCTTCTCAGCAGATCACCTTTGAAGTGACTCCGGTGAACGATCCTCCTGTAATTGGTAAGATTGCTGGTCAGAAGATTAAGGAAAAGGAAAAGTTCGAAGTTGTTGATCTTTCTAAGTCTGCAACTGACCCGGATAACAAGCCCAACGAACTTCACTGGACTGTTTCTGGCAACAAGGAACTGAAGGTTGATATCAAGGGTAATCGTGCTCAGATTCTGACTCCGAACCCCAACTGGTTCGGTAAGGAAACCTTGACCTTTACCGTTAAGGATATCGCAGGCGCCTCTGCTTCTGCTAAGGCTACCTTCGAAGTGACTCCGGTGAACGATCCTCCTGTTCTGAAGCCAGTGCAGCCTTTCACCATCGACGAAAAGAAGCAGTTTGCTCCCTTCGACTTTAGCAAGGTTGTAAGCGATCCTGATAACAAGCTGGATGAACTTGTATGGACTCTGGATAACGAAACTCCGGCTTCTAAGAATGCCAAGAATGCTCCTGCAAAGAAGGGCAAGAAGGCTGCCAAGGGTGCCGCTGTTGAAGCTGTCAAGCATGAACTGATCTTCAATATTGACGAAAAGGGTGTGCTGACTGTTGAAATCCCCGACAAGTACTGGAACGGTACCGAAACCGTGAATGTGAATGTCTTTGACCCGGCTGGCGAAAAGGCTACTATTCCTGTTAAGTTCACCGTACGTCCTGTAAACGATCCTCCTGTTGTTAAGGAAATTCCGGGCCAGGAAACTCTGGAAGGTAAGTCCTTCAAGCCCATTAAGCTGGACAGCTATGTTACCGACCCTGACCACAAGGTTCATGAAATCAAGTGGAAGGTTACTGGTGCAAAGAACCTTGCTGTTGAAATCTCTGGCGGTCGCGAAGCTGTAATCCGCCCGAAGAAGCAGGATTGGTTTGGCGAAGAAACTCTGGTCTTTACTGCTCAGGACCCTGCAGGTGGCACTGACAAGACTGTTGCCAAGTTCGTTGTTAAGCATGTAAATGCTGCTCCGATTATGCGCGACATTCCTGACTTTACCATTAAGGAAAACGATAACAAGGGCGTTGTTGCAAAGATCAAGCTTGACCAGTATGCCCGCGACAAGGATCATCGCTTTGATGAATTGAAGTGGACCTTTACCGGCAACAAGTTCTTGACCGTCAAGTACGACAAGAATTCTAAGACCGCTATTGTGGCTATGCCCCATGAACACTGGAAGGGTAAGCCGGAACGCATTACCTTCACTGTTACCGACCCTGAAGGTGCCAAGGCTTCTAGGTCTGCTTTGTTCACTGTGATTCCTGTGAACAATCCTCCTGAAGCAAATGCTCAGACTTACATGACCCAGGAAGGTGATGAACTTAAGGTTTCCGCTTCTGAAGGTTTGATGTCTGGTGTGGTTGACCCCGATGGTGAAAAGCCTGTGGCCGTTCAGCTGGTCCAGAAGCCCCGTAATGGTAAGATTACCCTGAACGAAAAGGATGGTTCCTTCACTTACGTTCCGAATAAGGGCTTCTCTGGCCTGGATGAATTCACCTTCAAGGTGAAGGACCCGGGTGGACTCTATTCCAAGGTTACTACTGCTGAAATCAATGTCAGCTTTAAGATGAAGGATCTTCGCGGCGGTACCGCCAAGAAGGCCGAACCGAAGAAGGAAGAACCTAAGGAAGAACCCAAGGCAGAAAAGCCTGCCAAGGGCAAGAAGAAGGGTAAGAAGAAGTAATTGACTTCTTGAATTATTCCTTAAAAAGTCCTGCGACGAAGAGTCGTGGGACTTTTTTTAGGGGTGGTGTAGCCTTTTTATTCACTGGCTGGCAGAAATTTACGCGCGGTGTTGTAAATATCTCAAGGGAAATGCCTATAAGAATTTTTTTTGTTGACTTTTTATTGAATCATTAGGTAGATTGCTTTAGAATACTCCGAAAGCAGAGGTGTTTTGGTTTTCGGCTTCTGGACTCTATGTCCGAGGGATGTTTATGGAAAAAGGGATGTTTTGGGCTTCTGGCCTAGTTTTCGGGTTGTCTGTTCTTGCAGGTGGTTCTTTTGTGAAAGCTGCAGAAACTGTTAAAACTCCTTCTGAGTATGGCTGGAGCAATATTTGCATGGGCGGTGGCGGCTTTGTAAGTGCCGTGGTGCCTTCCTTGGTCGAAAAGAACGTTTTTTACGCCCGTACAGACGTGGGTGGCGCTTACCGCTGGAACGAAGAAGGCAAGCGTTGGGAATCAATGATGGACTGGGTGGATTTCTCTGAATTGGGCTTGTTGGGTGTAGAAGCCATTGCGGTAGACCCTTCGACTGAAGGTGTTGTATACATGATGGCTGGTACCAGCTATTTTAGTAATGGACGTTCTGCCTTTTTACGTTCTAAGGATTATGGAAAATCTTGGGAAGTTCTCTATACCAAGGATACCGATGGCACAAAGGGCCATGTGGTAAATAATTTCGGCATGCATGGTAACGGCATGGGCCGCGGAAACGGTGAAGCCCTGGCTGTAGACCCGAACAATTCTGACAACATGTTCTACGGAACTCGTAGTGCTGGCTTGTGGAAGTCTACGGATAATGGTGCTTCATGGACTCATCAGGATGCATGGACCAAGGCTGCTGGCAGCGATACGACCTGGAATGGCTCCGGTTTTAGCTTTGTGCAGTACGCACCTGGTGACTCTAAAACGATTTTTGCAGGTTTCCTCCGTGAAGGGACTACCAAGAACGGAACCTTTGAAAACGTGTTCAAGTCTGAAGATGGCGGCGCATCCTGGAAGCCGCTGCCAATTCCCGATGCCCTCCGTAAGACCGCGGGCGGTGCCGTTGTGCGCCTGATGCCCCAGCGTGCTGTTGTGGCTAAGGACGGCTCCTTTATGGTGGTGACATTCTCCGATGGTGCAGGCCCTCATTCCATGGGTTGGGATGAAGGCTGGGGCCCCATTTGGGATGGCTTTGGTCGTGGTGCCGTGCTGAAGTGCGATTTGAAGACAGGCTCTTGGACGGATGTTTCTCCCGAAGACAATATCGATGGAAGCAAGGGGGATGCCAAGTACGATAACGCGGACTACTCCAAGCCCGACGAATACGAATATATCGCACCTTACGGTGGCATTTCCATGAATCCCAACGACCCCAACGAAATGGTGGTGACGACGGAAGGCTATACGGGTCCGCAATTCTGGTACACGGCTACCAGCGATACCAGCGGAACCTGGTCTGACCAGTGGGGTTCCAACATCTACCGCACAACAGACGGCGGCGAAACTTGGATTGCTAGCTTCAAGTATTACTGGATGGAAGGTGGCTTCTATCCGACTACCCAGCAGATGGATGCCAATGGCGTTCCCTGGATGCATAATGGTTCTATTCACTGGGCTGGTAGCGTGGCCATAGACCCGTTCAATAGTGAACGCGTCTTTGTAACCTCCGGTAACGGTATTTTCCGTACTGACAACATGTCTGATTATATCTACAAGGAACCGGAGAATTCCTGGAGCGATCCGGAATTGACGATGAATCAGGTTTGGCACTTTAATGCCCACGGCATTGAAGAAACGGTGCCTTATGAAGTGGTCAGCATTCCGGGCGGTCCTGTAATTACGGTGACTGCAGACTATGACGGCTTCCGTCATGACGATATTTCCAAGTATCCAGCTCATCGACATTTGACTAACGTGGGCGGTAGCAATGTATCCCTGGGTTCTACCTGGGGCATGGCTTACGCTCCCAAGGTGGGCAAGCTGGTGAAGGTGACAGATACCCGTGCCTATTCCGGTAAGTATAACGACATTCCTATCGATCCGGTGCAGTTCTCTACGGACTCCGGCAAGACCTGGACTGTTGCAACCTACGGCAGCCTGGATGAAACTCTGAAGGGCGGTACTGCTGCAATTTCTGCAGATGGTGCTGTGACCGTGTGGGTGCCTGGAAATGCTGGTGCTGCAGTTTATCGCACGTCCAATTCCGCCTGGACCAAGGTAACTGGCATCGATAACAATTCCTTCGTGGTGGGCGATCCGGAAAATGCCGACGTGTTCTACGCCTATAACAGAAGCACCGGTGACTTCTATAAGAGTACTGATGCAGGCGCTAGCTTTGCCAAGGTAAGCTCTCCGGGAGAAAGCAACGACAAGAAGTTCCGTGCCATCCCTGGTGTGGAAGGGGACTTGTGGTTGCCGGTTGCAATTCGTGATGAAAAGGGCAATCCCAAGAGCGGCTCCCTGAAGCACTCTACTGATGGTGGCAAGACCTGGACAGATGCTGCTGGAATCACCTACTGTGAAGCGGTGGGTTACGGTGTCTCCAAGACTGGAACGGGTTACCCGGCTATTTATGCCTTTGGTATTGTGGATGGCGTACTTGGCGTGTTTGGTTCTGATGACCAGGGCAAAATCTGGAATCGAGTCAATGACGATGGTCATGAATACGGTGGCCTAGCCAACGGCGAATTTGTGGTTGGCGACATGAACACCTACGGCGTTGTGTACATGAGTACTGCGGGTCGTGGTGTTGCCGCTCGTGTTCCCACGGACTGGAAGATGGGTATGACGGAGTCTGAAGGGACGACCAAGGTTGTTTCGTCGGCTGCTGTTATTTCCGACGCGCGGGCTGTATACACCCACGGCAATCTTGAATTGATGTTAAAAAATGTCGGTGCAAAGGTTAGTGTGTTCAATATGCAGGGGCAGAAACTGTTCAGCCGCTACTTTGGTTCTTCTGTAAGTGTCCCCTTGAGGGAACTGGTTGGAGCGAAGGGGAGCTATCTTGTTCGTGTAGAAAGCGGAAAACAGGTGCTGTTCAGCAATAAAGTGATCATTGCTCGATAAAAGGTCTGTTAAAAAATAGCAGTTTAACAGAGAGTTTTGTACAAATTAATAAAAGACGGCTGTGGATGGAGCCGCCTTTTTTGCTTTATCACCAATTATCGTGATTTTGTCCAATAAATGGGGCTTAATGTGTTACGAAAATCGAACAATGTTTCTAAATTTGGCGCACTATGAGTACTACTAAGAATGATTTATGGGTCGGTGTCGACGTCGGTTCTACAACCGTTAAGATTGCCGTCGTTGAACCTGAAACCAACAAGCTTTTACACTACACATATCAGCGCCATAACGCCATGCAGGCCCAGAAGGTCCATGAGGTGTTGCGCGAAGCCCACGGTTTGTTCCCGGGCAAGAACTTTAGAGTTGCTTTCTGTGGCAGTGGCGGTCAGCCCTTTGCCGAAGCCACTCATGCATTTTTCGTACAGGAAGTGGTGGCCAACGCTCTCGCCGTTCGCGCTACTTATCCTGATACCCGTGTTGCCATTGAATTGGGTGGTCAGGACGCCAAGGTGGTGTTCTTCGAGAAGGATCCCACCACAGGCAAGCTGATTGCCAGCGACATGCGTATGAATGGTGTCTGTGCCGGTGGTACCGGTGCTTTCATCGACCAGGTGGCGGAACTCCTCCGCGTGAAGACCGAGGCCTTTGAAGGTTACGCCAAACGTGGCCAGAAGGTTTATGAAATCTCCGGCCGTTGCGGTGTGTTCGCCAAGACCGACATTCAGCCCATGCTGAACAACGGTATCGCCAAGGAAGATATCGCCCTTTCCAGCTTCCATGCCATTGCGAAGCAGACCATCGGTGGTCTTGCCCAGGGTATGGAAATCAAGCCCCCTGTCATTTTCGAAGGTGGCCCGCTGACCTTTAACCCGACCCTTGTCCGCGCCTTCAAGGAACGTCTGGGAATCACGGATGAACAGGCCATTGTGCCGGAACATTCCGAAGTACTCGTAGCTATGGGCGCCGCTCTTTCCCTGGGTTCCATGTTTGCTGACCAGGAATGCTATTACCGCGAAGAAGGCTCTCTGGACTCCCTGGTCCACTTCAACGAAATGCGTCAGGCCGAACATAAGGCCAAGGCTGCAGCCGACCTGTTCTTCAAGAACGACCTGGAATACAAGCAGTTCCTGGAAGACCACAAGATGGCAAGCAACGTCTACCCGCAGCCTGCCTCTGGTTCTACCATTAACGCTTACTTGGGTATCGACGCCGGTTCTACCACAACGAAGTTCGTTCTTCTGGATGAACAGGATAACGTGATTGATGGCTTCTACGCCAGCAACAACGGTGAACCGCTGCAGGTGCTTAAGGACGCCATGAACGAACTTACGGACCGTTACGAAGAATACGGCTGCAAGTTGAACATTCTGGGTGTGGGTACTACCGGTTATGGTGAGCAACTCTTTGCTAAGGCTGTGCATGCCGACTACCACACTGTGGAAACTGTAGCTCATGCTAACGCCGCTCAGCGTATCTGCCCCGACGTTTCCTTCATCCTGGATATCGGTGGCCAGGACATGAAGGCGATTTCTGTTCAGGACGGTGTGGTTACCGGTATTATTCTGAACGAAGCCTGTTCTTCGGGTTGCGGTTCCTTTATCGAAACTTACGCCCGTTCCCTGGGCATTCCCATGGAAAAGATTGCGGAACTGGCCTTCAACGCCAAGAGCCCGTCTCAGCTGGGTTCTCGCTGCACCGTGTTCATGAACAGCTCCATCATTACCGAACAGCGTGATGGTAAGCAGCCTGAAGACATTATCGCCGGTATCTGCCGCTCCATTATTAACAACGTTTTCACCAAGGTGATTCGTATCCGCAACCTCAACACCCTCGGTAAGAAGGTGGTTGTGCAGGGCGGTACCTTCAAGAACAACGCTGTGCTCCGCGCCTTTGAACAGTACACAGGCCTCAAGCCTATCCGTCCGGAACGCCCGGGTGAAATGGGTGCTATCGGTATTGCGCTCCTTACCAAGAAGTTCATGGAAGAAAAGCGCAAGGAAAATCCGGATCTGAAGTCCAGCTTTATTGGCCTCGATGCCATGAAGACCTTCAGCTGGCACAACCAGCCGGGTCAGCTCTGCCAGTACTGCACCAATCACTGCTCTCGTACCATTGTTACCTTTAGCGATGGTCAGAACTTCGTGACCGGCAACCGCTGCGAACGTGGTGAAGTGACTGCAGATCCCAACGATCCGAAGACCAAGGCCCTCATCGCAGAAATCAACAAGAAGATGATGGCTGTGCCCGACATGATCAAGCGCACCAACCAGTTGCTGGTGAAGGACTATGCTCCGGCCAAGTTGGTGGAACCGCAGCTGAAGGCCGATGGAACCCAGAAGACCATCGGTATTCCTCGTGCTCTTGAATTCTGGGCTAGCTTGCCTTTCTGGAAGGCTTTCTTCACCAGCCTCGGCTACACGGTTGTGGTAAGCCGTAGCTCCGACTACAAGATGTTTGAAGCTGGCCTTCACAGCGTGCCCTCTGACACCGTCTGTTTCCCGGCAAAGCTGGTTCACGGCCACGTGCTTTCTTTGATCGAAAAGAAGGTGGACCGTATTTTCTTCCCCATGATGGTGGCTATTCCCAGTGACCACACCAAGTTTGACGCAACTTCTGTTTGCCCGGTGGTTCAGGCTTACCCCAACATCATTAAGAATACTGACGAACCTGAAAAGAACTATGGCGTTCCCATGGATCAGCCTATCTTCCACTGGTTCAATGCAAAGCTTCGTCGTTCCCAGACTATCGACTGGTTTCACGAAAACTGGAACCTTGATAAGAAGCTGATTTCCAAGGCTGTGGACGAAGGCGAGAAGGCCCTCAACAACTACCGCACTACCTTGTTGGAAGAAGGCCAGAAGATCCTGGATGATGTTCGCGCCAAGAATACCTTTGCTGTTGTGATTGCCGGACGTCCGTACCATGTGGACCCGCTGATCAACCACAACATCGCGTCCCACTTTACCGCCATGGGCATTCCGGTTCTGACTACCGAATCCCTGCCTGGTGTTTACGATCAGGATATTCCTAGCCATACCCGTATCGAAATCAAGAACACCTTCCACCTGCGTATGCTTGGCGCAACTATGATTGCCGCCAAGGATCCTAATGTGGAACTGGCTCAGATCGTGAGCTTCGGTTGCGGCCATGACTCCATCCTGACCGACGAAATGATGCGTATGCTGCACCTGGATTCCAATAAGGAAATGTTGATGCTGAAGCTTGACGAAGGCGACGCTCGCGGTCCTGTTGGCATTCGTATCAAGAGCTTTATCGAAACGGTGAAGGCTCGTCGTGCTGCAAACTTGCCCGACAAGCCGGCTTCCAATGAACCGCTGTTCCATACGCCTTTCGTTGCCGAAGACAAGGAACGTCGCCGTATCTTGACTCCGAACCTTTCTCCTGCATTTACCGTTCTTGCCAGCGAATACATGAAGGCAAACGGCTTCATTGCCGAATACCTGCCCGTGGCCGACAAGAAGGCTGTGGAACTGGGTAAGAAGTACGTGCATAACGATATTTGCTTCCCCTGCCAGGTGAACATTGGCGAAGGCCTGAAGTGGCTGGTGGAACACCCCGAAGTAAAGCCGTCCAACGTTTCTATGTGCTTGGCCAAGAACTGCGAAAACTGCCGAGCCGTGCAGTACGCCGTGCTTGCCCGTAAGGCTTTGGATGAGGCTGGCTTCGAAGACGTTAGCATCATTACTACCGGTGACGACGTGAAGGGAATGCATCCGGGCTTCAAGACTGGTCTTGACTTTAGACTCCACATGCTGTGGGGCCTAGTGACCATGGATGCCATCGAAACCATGTACCGCGCCATTCGCCCCTACGAAGTGAATGCTGGCGACACCCAGAAGGTTTATGACGTGTGGATGCCTCGCATCATGGAAATCGGCGGTCATCTGAAGAAGACTGAATTGCCGCACCCCACCAAGATGCTGGCTGAATTCACCAAGTGCATCGAAGCCTTTAACGGTATCGAAATTACCGAAGACCGTAAGAAGGGTATCCGCAAGCCTCGTGTTGCCGTGCTTGGCGAAATTCTCATGAACTATCACCCCAGCGCCAACGGCTTTGTGGAAAACTACCTGATGAACAACGGCATGGAAGTTTACCTGCCGGGCATGACCGACTTCTTCCGCGTGGACGAAGCCGTACGTGCCGAAAAGCTGAAGCGTGGTTTCTCTGCAAATCCCATTAGCGATCGCATTGTGGGCGGCATTACCGCCAAGGCCTACACACGTGCCCTGGAAACTGTTCGTAAGATCATGAAGGAACACTTCCATCTTTATGAACATCATGCAGACTGCTATGAATTGATGGACTATGTCCGCGATATCATTGACCCCACCTACAACACTGGTGAAGGTTGGCTGATTCCGGGCGAAATCATCTACAATTCTCAGCATGGCATCAACAGCCACATTGTGCTGCAGCCTTTCGCCTGCCTGGCTAACCACATTTCTGGCCGCGGCCTTACCAAGGCTGTTAAGGAACGTTGCCCCCATATTCAGGTTCTGTCTCTGGACTACGACCCGGATACCAGCTTTGCAAACATCGAAAATCGCTTGCAGATGCTGATTATCAACGCTCGCGAACTGGAAAAGGCTAACCAGGGTAAGCATTAATTTTTAAAACGGTTTTATCAAAACTGTTTTTATAAAAAATGCTTTTAGAAAATGTCGGAGTGAATGCTCCGGCATTTTCTTTTTGCGTCCTTGGATAGAGAAGAAATTTTTCTAAATTTGGCGCCATGCTGAATGTTTCTAATGTAAGTCTTCAATATGGTAGCAGAGTCCTCTTCAAGGATGTGAATCTTTCCTTCAAGCCGGGTAACTGCTATGGCGTTATCGGTGCCAATGGCGCCGGCAAATCCACTTTCCTCAAGATTTTGAGTGGTGAACTGGAACCTAACACAGGTGAAGTTTCCAAGAATCCTGGCGAACGTATTGCTGTCCTTAAGCAGGACCACTTCGCCTACGAACAGAATACGGTTCTTGAAACCGTCATGATGGGTTTCCCGGAACTTTATGAACTGGGCAAGAAGCGCGATGAACTGTACGCCCTTCCGGAAATGACCGAGGAACAGGGTGTTCAGGCCATGGAAATTGAAACCCGCTTCGGCGAAATCGGTGGCTACGAAGCTGACCATGACGTGGCTGTGCTCCTGAAGGGGTTGGGCATTCCCGAAGAATTCCACTACAGCCTCATGGCTGATTTGGATGGTAACCAGAAGATCCGCGTGCTTTTGGCTCAGGCTCTGTTTGGCAACCCCGATATCCTCCTCCTTGACGAACCTACCAACCATTTGGATTTGGATACTGTCGCCTGGCTGGAAGACTACCTGGAACGTTTCGAAAACGTGGTGATCGTGGTGAGCCATGACCGTCACTTCCTGAATACGGTTTGTACCCACACTTGCGATATCGACTACGGCAAGATCAATATTTACGGTGGTAACTATGAATTCTGGTACGCTGCAAGCCAGCTGGCTCAGAAACAGCGTAAGGACCAGAACCGCCGCGCCGAAGAAAAGATCGAAGAATTGAAGGCCTTTATCCGTCGCTTCGCATCCAATGCCGCCAAGGCAAAACAGGCTACTTCCCGTAAGAAGTTGCTGGATAAGATGACCGTGGAAGAAATGCCGGCTTCCAGCCGTAAGTTCCCCTGGGTCAACTTCAAGATGGAACGTGAACCGGGCAAGATTGTTCTTGAAGTGAAGAACATGGACATTGACGGTGGTGACGGCATCGTTTGCAAGGGCTTGAACTTTAACCTGAACAACGGTGACAAGGTTGCCCTCGTTGGTGAATATGGCACTTTGAAAACTGCATTCTTCCAGATGATTGCTGGTGAAATTCCTACCGCCGAAGGCGTGGTCAAGTGGGGCAACACCATTACCCAGAACTACTTCCCCAAGAACAACGACGCATATTTCCAGAGCGACCTTTCTCTGGTGGATTGGCTGCGCCAGTACAGCAAGGAACAGGATGAAACCTTCATCCGCGGTTTCCTTGGCCGTATGCTCTTCACCGGCGAAGAAGCCCTGAAGTGCTGTAACGTTCTTTCCGGTGGTGAAAAGGTTCGCTGCATGCTTTCCAAGATGATGCTCTCCAACGCAAACTGCTTGCTGTTGGATGAACCTACCGCTCACCTGGACTTGGAAGCCATTACCGCTCTGAATAACGGCTTGACCGCCTTCCAGGGCCCCATTATCTTCTGCACCCAGGACCATGAATTTGCTCAGACCGTTGCAAACCGCGTTCTGGAACTGACTCCGGATGGCGTTGTAGACCGTTCCATTACCTTCGATGAATGGTACGCATCCAAGGGTAAGAAGAAATAATGGAATTGGCACCGGCACCTTGTGTGTCGTGTTAGCATTCTAAAAAAATCCTCGGTTTAAAGACCGAGGATTTTTTTTTGTGAAATCGATTCAATATGAAATGACGCGGAACTCCTGACCCGCGCAATTTCGGATTACTGAACGTCTATCTGAACCTTGTAGTTTGCCTTGCCCTTGTGGTTGACCAGTTGAGAACGAGGTGCCGTTGTTACGGTTACGTTCTTCTTGGTAACGCCCTTTTGCTGCTGCAGAGTTTTAAGAAGTTCTGCATTTCGCTTGCTTGCCATATCCAGCAGTTCTTTTTCAAGAGTCTTGCGGTCTAGTTTGGAATCGTTGGCTGCAACGTATGCAACGAAAGCTTCATCCTTGTCAGCGATGGCGATGATTGCCTTTTCATCAAGCTCGTTGAGAGTTGTCTTGCCTTGGGTAGATTTGTAGAACTCTGTTTTTAGCTTGCGGGTCTTGTAGGCGTCAACAGTTTTTTTCATGTTGAAGGATTGTACAAAATCCATCTTGAGTTTTGGATCCTTGGCTAGAGCGGAAACCATCTTGATGGCCTTGGCGTATTGCTCGCTTTCAAGGTTGTTGCTTAGGGGGTCAATGATGATTTCGTCGTTCTTGCCCATATCGATACCGACAGCGTTTGCTCCTGAGGATGCGAGATTTCCTACGACCTTAAGGGGAGACAGAGCAACCTTGATAAGCAAATTCATGACGGTTTTCCAGACGATCTTGACGTAAGAAAATTCCGGGTCTTGCAGGTTTCCCTGAACGGGAACGTCGAATTGAATCTTGTCGTCTTTGTCTTTTAGAATGTACAGGCCCACCTTCATGGGTACTGTAAATTCCGGATCGCTGTCGGGCACCTTGTCGCCAACATCGATGTTGTAGATGTCTATGGTATTCTTGCTGCCAAGATTGAACTTGTTAATCTTGTTGTCGCTTGCAAATGCCATTGTTCCAGAGATGATGGGGTAGCCAGTAAAATGATAGCTGTAGGGGCTGAAGTGCTTCAGGGCAAGGTTCTTGACGCTAATATAGGCGTCCATGGTGCTCAGGTCGGATAGTGCGCCTTTATACTTTACGGACAGGGTTCCGCCTTCGGGGAAGTTGGCACCCACCGTAACTGTACAGGGGGTGTTGAAATTGATGTTGGATCCGTTAACGCTGATGCCGCTAACCTTGTAGTTAAAGGGCTGTTTGATGGTAAAGTCGTTGGCAGAAACTGTAGTGTTCTTGACTTGCAGTTTGTTTAGAACGAACTTCAGTGGCTTGGATTTTTCTGCAGGACTCTTGGGTGTTTCTACAGCGACACTGGAGTCTGCCTTGGCGGAATCGACGGGTGCCTCTGCAATGGTTGCCGCGGCCAGGGCGCTGTCTGTAGCAGTAACCGAAGTGTCTGCGGTAGCTCCCTTGGGGTTAAGCAGAATGTCAAAGTTTGTTTTGCCTCCCTTAAGAAGGTCAAGGTGGGCGAAGGCTCCGTCTACGACAACTGAATCTACCACGAAATCCATTTCATTTAGGTTGACTTTTGAAATCCCGACCTGAACGCTGTTGACTCCGATGGTCTTGTCGGAGGTTTCGGTAAGAACGATGTCGTTGAGACCCACGGTTCCAACGACGTTGCTGCTGAGCACGTCGTTTACGTTGCCGGTAAGATTCAAGTTGACATTCAGGGATCCGCTAAAGTCCTTATAGTTGATAAAGTCTTTTAGATAGGGTTTGGCGCAGGCTAGGGCGAATTGCTTAAGACCAAGGGCTACATTGAAGTCCTGGGTCTGCATATTGAAGAGGACTTTTACGCTCAAATCGCCGCCATCGGCAAATTTAAGGTTTACGCCAATGTCGGTGTTCTTGTTGTTAAAGTAGACTGCTGGGATTTCTACAAAGAAGTCCTGCAAGTGAATTTTAGAACCGACCTTACGATCCTGGTAAATGATATTGCCCTTTTCAAGAATGATGTTCTCGATGGCGACGTCAAACCCGCCGGTCATTTCAACAGGATCGACGATGGGCTTGGCAGAATCGCCTGCAGATGCCGCTGCTAGGGCTGCCAAACTGTCTGCCTTTGCCTTTTCGACGGCGATGGAATCAGCGGCAGCACTGTCTAAAGTAGAGTCTGCCGCTGCGAACTTGTCTAGAATGTCGCTAAAGTTGAATCGTTCGCCATCCTGAACTACCTGGGTATAGAGTCCTTTCAGATAGATTTCACTAACACTGATTTCTTTGTTGATCAGACGGGTGGGATTTACGTTGACGCGAAACTTTTCGAAGGCCACGAAGGGAGTCGTTCCATCTTGCTCGAAAATGGCGAAATCGTCTACGGTTACGGTAAAGGTTAGCGGACTGAAGTCTACCGATGCAATTTTCATTTTGCGACCGATGAGTTCTTCGGAGTGCTCTACAACGTAGTCTTTGGCAATGTCGGGAGCGATCTTTAGAGCGGCGATTACAATTGCAATCAGAACTGCCAGTATAATAAGAGCTATGTAACGTTTCTTCATGTTTGTAAAGATAAAAATTGTGGTTTAATTTTGCACGTTACATATGTAATACAAAATGCTAATCTCCCTTAATTATATCTAGAAAACTCTGGCCATACCGTTGTAGCTTTTGCACGCCGATTCCAGGAATGTTTGCCATGTCTTTAAGACTCGAAGGGCGTTCTTGAACCATTCCCAGAAGCACTTTGTCGCTGAAAATGACGTAGGGGGGAACGTTGGCCGCATCTGCTAGATTGCGACGGTGAATGCGCAGGGCTTCAAATAGCGTGGCGTCGCTCCCTTCAAGGTTGTCTTTGGAGCTAAGACGTACAGAAACTTTTGGTGTCGCTGTGGATGCCTTGCGGGAGGATGTAACGGCTTGCTCAGTAATAAGGGCTAGCTGGATTTCCTTTTCGCCAAATAGGACTTGCTTTCCAAATTCTGTAATGCGAAGGGTTTTCTTGTCTGTGTAGCTCATGGTCAGACAGCCAAGATGGATCATTTGCTGGATGTATGCCTGCCATTTATCGGCAGGAGTTGCAGCGCCAACGCCAAAAGTTTTGATTTTGTCATAACCCTTGGCGAGAATTTCTGCCCGCTGGGAACCTCGGAGAATATCAATAATCATATTGGCGTTTTCTTGCTCCTTGGTTCGGACTATGGCACTGAGCGCCTTCTGTGCAAGGATTGTTCCGTTGAAACGTCGGGGAGGATGGTTGCAGATGTCGCAGTTGCCGCAGTCCTTTTCCATAACTTCGCCAAAGTATCCCAGAAGGATGCGTCTGCGGCAAACCAGGCTTGTGGCGTAATGCTGGATTCTGGCAAGTTTTTCTAGCTGAAGGTGGCGTTGCTGAGGGTCTTTGCTATCTTGTGCGAACTTTGCCAGTTGAACGATGTCGCTGTCGGAGTAGAATAGTAGAGTGTCTGCCGGAAGTCCATCGCGACCTGCACGTCCGATTTCCTGGTAGAATCCTTCCATATTCTTTGGGGTGTTGTAGTGGATGACAAAACGGATGTTGGATTTGTCGATTCCCATTCCGAAGGCAATTGTTGCACAGATGACCTTGGTTCGGTCGTAGATGAAGTCTTCCTGGATTTTTGCACGGGCTTCGGATGTCATGCCTGCATGGTAAGCTGTTGCCTTGATTCCACGCTTGCTTAAATCCTCGGCCACTTTTTCGGTTGAATTTCTGGACAGGCAGTATATAATTCCGCTTTCTCCGCTACGGTCTTGTATAAATTCTGCAATTTCGTCTAGCTTACTTTGTTTTTTGTAATTGAGACGAACATCTAGAGAAAGATTCTTGCGGTCAAAGCTATCTAGTACTAGATTTTCTTCGGGGATTCTCAGCTGCTGCAAAATATCTTCACGAGTGATGGCGTCGGCAGTGGCTGTCAAAGCTAGAATTGGAACATGTGGGAAGGTTTCTCGCAACTTAAAGAGCTGTGTGTACTCTGGCCTAAAATCGTGCCCCCATTGTGAAATGCAGTGGGCTTCGTCAATGGCAAAAAGTGATACATTTCCGCGAGAAAGCAAATTTTCTATTTCAAAAACTAATCTTTCTGGTGAAATGTAGAGTAATTTCAAGTCTCCTCGGCAGAATGCTTTGCGGATTTCGGTTGCCTCATCTGAAGGAAGTCCGCTGTTCAGTGCCGCTGCTGCAATTCCGTTTTCGCGTAGGCCATCAACTTGGTCCTTCATGAGGGCGATAAGTGGGGAAACGACTACGGTGCATCCCTCAAAAACTAGAGCAGGAATCTGATAGCAAATGGACTTGCCACCGCCAGTGGGCATTAGGGCAAGAGAGTCCTTGTGTTCTAGGACTTGTCGGATTACTTCAGCCTGTTTGGGTCTAAAGCTGTCGTAGCCAAAGACTTCTTTTAGTTTTCGTTTTGCCTCGTCAAAAAGGGAGGATGGAGTTAGTTTGCTCATGGTAATAAATATAATAAAAATAGTGAACAGTTGTTCACTTTACTTTGGCAGCTTGAAAATTTTTTGACAGATATCCTGTTTTTCTAGGGCGGCCTTGAAACTTTTAATAAGAGGTTTCCGTTATTGGTTTTCTATCTTTATGATTGATGGAAAGATTGAACGTTTTAATTCTGGCTGCAGGTCTTGGCACTCGTTTGCGTCCGTTGACTAGTGATATTCCTAAGCCTCTTGTTCCCGTAGTGGACAAGAGTATTTTGGAGCAGCAGGCCATAAAGGCTCGTGCCATTGTTGGCTGCGAGGGAAACTGGATTCGCCTTCATGCCAATGCCCACTATTTGGCAGATCAGGTTGTGGCCGAAGGAAACCGCCTTGGCTTTGAAAAGGTCTGGGTGGAACCGGAAATTTTGGGAACTGCAGGCCCGTTGAAGCGGATTTGGCAAGAGGGGTACCGCGGCGGTCTCTTGATTATGAATGGCGACGCCTATTGCAGTTTTGACTTGAAGAAGTTTGTGGAAAATGCGAAACGTGCATTTGCTGCGGGCGCACAGAATGGTTCTGCCGCCGATTCTCCGGATAGCACTGCGCCGGGAGTAGCCTTGCTGGCTGTAGATTTCCCGAAGGTGAATACTTTCCGTGTTGATGGGGAAGGTCGCCTGGTTGGTGTGTCTGGCCGCTTTGGAAGCAATTGTGGCACGCCGGCGACTTTCTCTGGTGTTTCCTATTACAGTGATGAGGCTCTGGCCCGCATTGCCGATGGTGAATTTGATATCCGTGAATTCTGGAAGAGCGAAATTGCCGCAGGCCGCCCGCCTTTTGTGGACATGAGCCAGATGGACGCCACCTGGATTGACATGGGTTCTCCCGAGGGCTTGTGGAATGCGACCGCCGCCCGCCTGGCTGAACTGGGCGTTGATTCCTGGCAGGATGATCGTTTGGCTGTAAGCTACAAGAATCGTTCCATCGTGTTCGCAGGCGCAGACCTTGTCGAAGGCGAAGTGGTTAAAAACGAAATCCGCGGAAAAGATTTTAGCTGGAAGATTTGACCCCTGTGTCATTCTGAGCGAACACATTGTGTCATCTTGAGGAGCGACCCCTCAGCGTCATCCTGATGAGCGAAGCGACGAAGGATCTAGAACGTTTAGATTTAAAGGAAGAAAATGCGCAAGTTTAGAGTTGTCTTAGTTGAACCGGAACATCCTCACAACGTTGGTTTCGTAGCCCGCGCCATGCATTGCTACGCCTTGGATGAACTGTACATCGTGTACCCCAAGCGCAACAAGGTCATTGAAAATTCCTACCACACCGCAGCCAATAGCCACGACATTCTGGACAAGGCTACCATCGTCCATTCCTTCCAGGAAGCCATTGGCGATTGCTCTTGCGCAGTAGCCTTCAGCCGTCGCATTTTCGGCAGTGCCATCAAGCATTGCATGGTGCCGGACTTGTCTGACATGTTGCCTGATGATGGAACCATCGCCTTGGTGTATGGTCGCGAATCCTGCGGCCTCGCTCTTGAAGAAGTGAACGCCTGCACCTATCAGTGCGAAATTCCTGTACCGGGCCTCATGAGCTTGAACTTGGGTCAGGCAGTTTCTGTTTCGCTGTACGAACTTTGCCGTTCGGGAGCGCTTGCCAACGGCGAGGGCCGTGCCAAGCGCGGCTCCAAGGGAGCCTGCGAAACCCAGCCCGCCACCATCGACCAGATCAACGGTTTCAAGAAGTTCCTGGACCGTTATTTGACGGGACAGTATCATGACCAGGCCTGGCGCGACAACTTCCTGAATACCTTGCTCCAGCGCCTGCACCCCACCCGCAACGAACTTTCCGCCTTGTTCGGCTTGCTCCGTAATGTGGCTGGTAAGCCCGCTCGCTTGGAACAGGCCGAAGATCGCGCCAAGGCTGCTGCTAACGCTGCAAAGGCCACTGCCGAAGCCGCAGAAACTAAGGCTGCTGCCGCTAAAGCCACTGCCGAAGTCGCAGAAACTGAAAAAAAATAGCGAAAATTTGAAAAAATGGACTCCAAATAGTGGATTACTGTCATTATGGAGTCCATGATTTTGAGTAAAGTAACTTATTTTCGGCGAAACCCCAAATTTATTGGGTTCCATAATTGTTGTTTTAATCAATTTGGAGTCCGTTGATTGTTGTTCTAGCTAAAAAATTAGATTGTTGATTTAGAACAAATGAATTTTATGGACTCCAACAAGACGATTTTGTGCAGAATGGAGTCCCGAAAACAACAATTTGCCTTACAGGAGTGTTGTATTAATGAAAATCACCATCCAATATCTTGACGACACCATCCCGCGCCTTACGTATGTGGGCGGAAAGTCCGACTGGATTGACTTGAGTGCGGCAGAAACCGTGACCCTCAAGAAGGGCGAGTTCAGGCTGATTCACCTGGGTGTTGCCATGAAGTTGCCCGAGGGTTACGAGGCGCACCTTGCTCCCCGCAGTTCCACCTTCAAGAACTTTAAGATCCTGCAGACCAATTCCGTAGGCGTGGTAGATTCCAGCTACTGCGGCAAGGGCGACTGGTGGAAAATGCCGGTCTATGCCACCGAAGACGTGACCATCGAAAAAGGCTCCCGCATCGCTCAGTTCCGCATCATGGAAATCCAGCCTACTCTGGAATTTGAAGAAGGCGAATTGGCCGACAAGGACCGCGGCGGCTTCGGCAGCACCGGCGTTAAGTAATCTTGATGCGACGCTTGTTAACCAAATCGTTAACTAATGCGCTCGTTTTTGATTGAATTTCTCCATGATTGGTTAACGAAATCGTTAACAAGTGCCAAAATTCATTTTTTGCGAAAGATGCCTAGAAAACTGTAGATTTTACGGTTTACAAAAATTGTAAAATAAAAAGTGTAAAAATGACACTTTTTACATTAATTGTAAAGAAAATGGTAGAATTCTACAATTTCTGTACAAAATTTGGCAAAAAACTTGTAGTTTTGTTTTTCACTCTTTGTTATTTTTCCCACTGGAAAATTTAAAATAAACTCTCAAAAGCCCCTATAAGGACCTTTATTATGGCAAAAATCGCTATTCTCGGTTATGGTAACTTGGGCCGCGGCATTGAATGCGCAGTCAAGAAGACCAAGGACATGGAACTTGTTGCTGTGTTCACTCGTCGTGATCCGGCTACTGTCAAGATTCAGACCCCGAACATTCCCGTTCTCAACGTTTCTGAAATCGAAAAGTGGGCCGACAAGATCGACATGCTGGTGATCTGCGGCGGTAGCGCTACCGATCTTCCCAAGATGACTCCGGAAATGGCTGCAAAGTTCAACGTGATCGATACTTTCGACACTCACGCCAACATTCCTACCCACTTCGCAAACGTTGATGCTGCCGCCAAGGCTGCTGGCAAGATCGCCATGATCTCCGTGGGTTGGGATCCGGGTATGTTCTCCCTGAACCGCGTCTATGCAAACGCAATCCTCCCTGATGGCAAGGACTACACCTTCTGGGGCAAGGGCGTTTCTCAGGGTCACTCCGACGCTGTCCGCCGCATCAAGGGCGTGAAGAATGCCAAGCAGTACACCTGCCCGGTTCCGGAAGCTCTTGAAGCTGTCCGTAGCGGTTCCATGCCTGAACTGACCACCCGTCAGAAGCACACCCGCCTTTGCTATGTGGTTCTTGAAGAAGGCGCAGATGCAGCCTACGTCGAAAACGAAATCAAGACCATGAAGAACTACTTCGATGAATACGACACCACCGTAAACTTCATCAGCGAAGAAGAATTCAATGCAAACCACAGCGGTCTCGCTCACGGTGGTTTCGTGATCCGTACCGGCAAGACCGGCATGAACAACGAACACACCCACGTGATCGAATACAGCCTGAAGCTGGACTCCAATCCGGAATTCACTACTGCAGCAGTGATCGCATTTGCCCGCGCAGCTCTCCGCATGAAGGCTGAAGGCAAGACCGGTTGCTTCACCGTTCTCGATGTTCCTCCTGCATACTTGAGCGAACAGAGCGGCGAAGAACTCCGCGCTCATCTTTTGTAGACCGCACGGGCCGTTCGTCAGCCGCATAACCTGCGTTCACCCTCGCTCTCTCAAAAAGGACTGGTTAAATGCCAGTCCTTTTTTGCTCACGTAGACCGCACGGCTCTAAACTAAAAGTGGGTGATGAACCTACGACTGAGCCTCGCTACCACCTAAAGGTGGCCATGTCCACATAAGCGCTGAAGCGCTAAGTGGTCAAAGTTCGCAATCGCGACCGATTAATGTCGGTCGCTTTTTGCTCACAGGCTGTAGTTCGAAAAACGCCTTCGGGTCTGAAAAACTTTTTGAACCCTCAAAAAAATACTCCTCGTCTTCTACGAGGAGTATTTTTTTTGCTTATTTAAAAAGGCGTGTTATTTAATATTGAGAACACTTGTATTGTCCATTCAAGTAATATTCTACGCCTTGGCTATTTCCATAGCAGTGTTCTCCTAGGTAACCCGTCTTGAGTCCCTTAACAGGAACATGGTCTACTTTGTTATTGCTATTGACTATGATGGCGACGCCGGAAAGATAATTTGGCCAGTGACGGAACATGTCGTTATTCCAGTTGGGATAATAGTCATGGGCGTTTAAACCAATTTTTTTATGAGTTACTGCCACTAGGTATGGGGCGACAAATTGATCATGAGATCCCACAACAGTCACTTTATGCATCTTTTCATATCTAAAGTGCTTGTTCTCTATGTCTTGAATTCGATCGTATACATTGTAAAATACGTTCGGGCATGCATTGGTGTCGGATGCCATTTTTGTGTATTTATACCAGCTATTAACTCCTCCACACCAAAGCTGATCTTCTTTAGTTGATTTGTCCTTTATAAACCAGTCTCCCGAAAAATCGGATATTTTTTCGTAGTGCATATCGGAATAACCATCTTCCTTATCCCTTAGTGCATCGAAATTCATGAATGTTTCGCCTTTTGCTTGGGAAAACTGGACTACAGTATTGATTGTTCGATAAACATCGGTGCTCATGTAATAAAAGTCTTCCAAAGCTAAAGCCTGAATTTGTCTACCAAGGAATTGTGTTTGGTCAACTCCGTTTCCATTTAAGTCTCCAGCACGGCCGTGATCGGAGCCGCGTTCGCCGTGTCTAATAACGAAAGCAACCTTTTCATCAGGCAAAAGGCAGCCGAACACATCTGCCATGTCGATAAAATGGTCTTCCGTTGCACGCAGGTCTTTGCATTCCTGTGATAGTTCCGCAATGCTACTAGAGGAAAGATCGTTACTACTGGAAGAAACTTCTTCACTACTGCTAGATTCCACCACGATGCTTGACGAACTTTCTGCGTTGCTGCTGCTGGATTCTGTAGAGCTGGAACTTGTGGGAACAAAATCCTGACCATCCTTGCCGGGTTCGCCCTGCGGTCCAGTTTCGCCTTGTTCACCCTGAGGACCTTGCTCGCCCTGCGGGCCCTGAGGACCAGTTTCACCCTGGTCTCCCTTTTCTCCGTTTGCTCCATTCCAGATGGAGATGGTTTCGGACTTGATGTTTCCTTCGGCATCCTTGTAGGTGATGATGATTCTGACACCGCCGTTAGGATGTTCTGGAGTAGCGTCAACATTTTCTGTACGGATCGTGGGGGAGAATCCATCCTGACCGTCCTGTCCGTTCTGGCCAGGCTGACCGTCTTGTCCATTCTGCCCGTTTTGACCATCCTTACCCGGCTGGCCGTCCTGTCCATTCTGACCAGGCTGTCCGTCCTTTCCGTCAACGCCATCCTTGCCGTTTAAACCGTCTTTTCCATCGACACCGTTAATGCCGTCTTTACCGTCGGTACCATTCCTTAGAACGCCGACTTTTTCAGAGCCACAGTAGACGTCATAGCCATTGATTTCCTGATTTTCTGTCACATAGCAAGAAGTGCCATCGGCTCCATCCTTGCCATTTTCGCCATCTTTACCATCAGTACCATTAATGCCGTCCTTCCCGTCAACACCATCCTTGCCGTTGGCGCCATTCCACACGTAAGTGGTGTCGGACTTGATGTTGCCTTCGGAATCCTTGTACGTAGAGATAATCATGACACCGCCGTTGGGGTGTTCTTCTGAACCTTCTAGAGAGACTGTAATTACAGAAGGACTGAATCCGTCTATGCCATCCTTACCGTTCTCACCGTCCTTGCCGTCAATTCCATTAATGCCATCTTTACCATCGGCTCCATCCTTGCCATCGGCTCCATTGAGCAGGACGCCTAGGGAGTCTCCTCCGCAAAGAACCTTATAGCCAGAGCCATTTGCAAGCGGAGCGATGGTGCAAGATTCTCCATCCTTGCCATCGATACCGTCTTTCCCGTCGACACCGTTAATGCCGTCTTTCCCGTTGGTGCCGTCTATGCCATCCTTACCGTTCTCGCCGTCCTTGCCGTCAATTCCATTAATGCCATCTTTACCATCGGCTCCATCCTTGCCATCGGCTCCATTGAGCAGGACGCCTAGGGAGTCTCCTCCGCAAAGAACCTTATAGCCAGAGCCATTTGCAAGCGGAGCGATGGAGCAAGATTCTCCATCCTTGCCATCGATACCGTCTTTTCCGTCGACACCGTTAATGCCGTCTTTTCCATTGACTCCATCCTTGCCGTTGATTCCGTCAATGCCATCTTTCCCATTAAGACCGTTGACGCCGTCCTTTCCGTCAGTTCCGTTGGATCCATTTTGTCCATTCCAGACGTAGGTGGTGTCGGAGAAAAAATTGCCTTCAACATCGATGTTGGTTGCAATAATCTGGATGCCCCCGTAGGGGTGATCCTTTGACGATTCTATAGGAGATACTTTTAAAACGGCAGAAGTTCCATCGACTCCATTAACGCCGTCCTTACCATCTGTGCCATTGGAACCGTTGGTTCCCGGTTCTCCCTTGGGGCCTTCAGCGCCGTCGGCTCCATTTAGCACGTATCCTACAGAGTCTCCGTTGCAAATGATTTTTATGCCTCGATTTTCAGAAAGGCTTTCGGTTTTGCAGCTGATTTCTGCATAGGCAGAATCTTGCAGGCTGTCAGTAAGTTCTGTAGTTGTTTGATCGCAGGCAACAAAAAGAAGGCCTGTTGATATAGATACAATCAGCTTTGCGATATTCATAGTACACCCAATACGTTCAACAGATGTAAAAATAAATTTGTATCATCTGAAAAACAATATACCTGACAAAAATAGTGTTTACAAAATGTCTATGGAGATTTTTTTATAGAACGCAAAATGCTTTTCATATTGTGAAAAAGGGGGTGTAAAAACATCCCTTTTGCAAAAAAATGCGTTAATGATTTATGTGCTAGCCGTTAGGGAATAGTAGCTTGACTTGCTCGGGCAAGTCCATAGTGGGTTTGCCATCTTTTAAAAAGCAGTGTTCCGATGTTCCCGTGGCACAAAGATTGCCTTCAACACTCAATTTGTATGTGAACTTGAAGTGAAACTTCCCCTTACGTTCTAGGGTTGTCTCTATATCCACAAATTCCCCGTAGTGTGTGGAATTGCGGTAGCGTACAGTCAGTTCCAAAACAGGGCAGGCGTAACCTTGGGCTTCGATATCTACATAGCTGGAACCAAGCGACTTGAAAAAATCCAGGCGGGCCTGCTCAAACCAGATGGGGTAAACTGCGTGATGGACTACGCCCATCTGGTCTGTTTCCGAATAGCGAACTTCAATGCGACTGGTGTACTTGTGATTGCAAAGTTCCATAATTAGAAAGCCTGTCGGAGGTTTAGAGTGACGCCGATGTGGTCAAAATCAACCCAGGAAAGGTCTGCACGGGCAAAAAGCTGCTCGCTCATGTTTAGGCCCAGCAAGGCCCCAACGCCAACGGACTTATGCCATTTCTCGCGCATGAGATCGCTGAAGTATTCTCCGGCCTTTCCGGATTCGAAAAATACATGGGCGCCAACTCTGTGGGCGAAATACCTGCGTACTTCGGATTGAGAAATAATTGCCTGCCTGCCGTTAAAGTACAGACTTTCGACGCCACGGAATCTTCTGGTTCCATCGGGACCGGCCTGTTTGTCGAAGGGGGCGTCTCCTCCGGATCGTTTCCATAAAAATCCCTGGGCGAAGGAGGCTTTCCACGGAAGCGTTGTGTATCCGCACAAATCCAATGATTCCATATCGAAGGTATAGTCTCCGATTCTGTCGCTAAAGAATTTTTGTTTCCATTGAACAAAGAATCCGTGTCTGGACCAGTTGGTTATATCCCTTGAATCAAAACTTATCAGGTAGCCAGCACCGTTACGCCATCCAGAATGAGGGTCCGGTAATTCAAGTTCTCCATCTTCACGAAAATCCACGTCGGTGTGCTCGATATGTATTTCTACGCCGTACTTGAAATATCTCGGTACCCCGAAGGCGGATTCCCAGATATTGCCGAAGTAGAACTTTTCTCTGTCGTAGTTGGTGTAGGTATCTATGTGAGGATCGTTGCCGCTACCAAAGTAGCTTGCGAACCAGCTTTGATACATTAGGGCGGTCCAGACGCTAATTTTATCATGGAACAGATAGAAGTAGGGTTCCAAGTAAAGCTGGAATTGTCCTCGGGTGGTTCCGAAGGCGGAGAGTCCTATTTCGGGAACTTTTCCACCTGGATAACTCGGCTTCATAAAGAGTATGCCCATGGCTCCGTACTGGAAATGAGTTTCTTCGTTGTAGCCAAGAACGGGAACCAGGGTAAACCACTGGAAGTCATCACTTTTTTTTTCTGAATTTTCGGCAAAAACGGACGCTGCCATGGCACAAATTAGCACCAGAGTGTTGCAGATAAACTTGAATTGTCGAAAAAAAAACATCGGGGCGAAATATAGGAATCTGTGGCATTCTTTTAAACCATTTTTTAGACAATTTGTCGGCTTGTTTTAAGGTTTTATCGTGAAAAAAATCTAAAATTTCTACATTTGTTCTTCCGAAAAATAGGGCTATACTTGAGAAGAACCGAGATTAAATTGCCGCACAACTTAACGGCGGCAAACAGCAAGGAATTGCTGCGTGATTGCAAGAGGGCGCTCCGGCAGGGAACGCTTTGTCTTGATGGTTCCGACTTGAGCTATATGGACTACAGCGGAGACGCGTTTTTCGCCCTGCTGGCGGAACTTTCCGAAAAGACGGGGAACCGTCTGGATCTTGCTCACTTCAATGACGACATTAAGCAGCACTTAATGGGTTTGCGCAAATTCTCCATTCCCGAAAGAGAACGCAAGGAAACTACGAATATCTTTGAGGCCATGGGTGGGGTAGGGTTCAACCTGATACAGGAAGTGGTTCAGGTGTTTATCCTGCTGAACATGTGCATTTACTGGACCATCCTGGGGCCGTTCGACAAGGGCAAAATTCGCTTTGGCGGTGTGGCCAAGCAGATGTTCCGACTAGGTAGCGAGGCTACCGGCATTTGCTTTTTGATGGTTGCGCTGGTCTGCCTGACCATGGCGTTGCAGAGTTCCGTGATGCTCAATACCATTGGCGCAGGGTCTTACCTGGCGTCTGGCCTTGGCTTTTTGATTTTTGCAGAAATCGGCCCGCTGCTTACGACGATTATTCTTGCAGGCCGTTCCGGATCTTCTATTGCGGCTGAAATTGCAAACATGTCTGTCTGCGAAGAAGTCAAGGCCATTAAGACCATGGCTATTCCGCCGGTGCAGTACCTGGTGGTTCCCCGATTCCTGGCTATGAGCATTTGCACGCCTATCCTGAATTTCTGTGCCTCTATTTTTGGATGCTTTGCCGGTTTCCTGATTGGTTATTTCTGCTGCGACATCACCTTTACCAACTACCTGCAGGGTATTCGTGAAGGTATCGACCCTATGGTGTTCTTGAAGAGTACCATCAAGGCTCTTGCCTTTGGATGGCTGGTGACCTTGATTTCTTGCAATAAGGGCCTGAACGCCAAGGGCGGTGCCGAAGCAGTGGGCTTGGCTACCACATCCAGCGTAGTGACTTCCATTGCAAGTATCGTTATTGCGGATACACTTTTTGCCTTCATTTTCTACTAGGAGTGACTGTGGACGAAATTCTAAAAGTAGATCACCTGAAGGCCGGTTATGGTGGACGCACCATTCTTCACGATATTTCCTTCGGCGTAAAGAAGGGGGAAATCCGCATGATTCTTGGCAGTTCCGGTTGCGGCAAGTCTACGCTCCTGAACAACATCCTGAAGTTGTACAAGGCGGAAAGCGGAACCATAACCTATTTTGGCAAGACCTTTGGAGCCAAGGATGGCCTGGATAGCGAAACCCGCATGCGTACCGGAGTGCTGTTCCAGAGCGGGGCTTTGCTTTCGGACCTGACGGTAGCAGAAAATGCCATGCTGCCTTTGAAGCGTAGCATGCCCTATATGCCCAAGAGCCAGATGGAAGCGATCGTGGCGGACCGTCTCGAAAAAGTCCATCTGCTTCATGCCTTCCATAGGTATCCGTCGGAACTTTCTGGCGGTATGAAGAAGCGCGCTGCCCTTGCCAGAGCTATCGCCCTGAAGCCAGAACTTTTGTTCTGTGATGAACCTTCCACAGGTCTTGACCCGGTGACGGCTCATTCCCTGGATGAACTTCTACTAGAATTGCGGGATACCTTGGGCGTATCCATGGTTATTGTGAGTCACGAACTTGAAAGCATCAAGATCGTGTGCGACCGCTTTGTGTACCTGAAGGAAGGGTACGTTCACTTTGACGGTACCCTGCAGCAGGGGCTGGATTCGGAAGACCCCATCCTTAAAACATTCTTTAGCCGTAAGAGTACAAAGGAACCAAAATCCGATGACACTTACCCCTTTAATTTTATTGACTGAGTCGGAGCTATAGATGGAAACCACTCGTTCTGAAAGAATTAAACTCGGCATATTCATGTTCATTTGCCTGGCCCTGATTGTGGCTTTTTTGGGCTATGTGCTGAATCGCTTTATCAGTGCCGAGTACGACAACTACTATACCGTATTCAAGGGCTCGGTGATTGGCCTTTATAACGAGGCCAAGGTAAAGCTGAATGGTATTGACGTGGGTAACGTGACCGGCATCCAGATTGATTCCTCTAGCCTGGATCAGGTGGTGGTTTCCTTCAAGGTGAAGCATGGCACTCCCATTAAGCCGGGAACCCGCGCTGGCATGACCAACGGTCTTTCGCTTACTGGCGAAAAGCACATCGTGCTTTCTGGCGGAGACTTTAGCGAGCCCAACTTGCAGGAAGGGGGCTTTGTTCCTGCCGAAGCCTCCTCTTTTGACAAGTTCGCAGACCAGGCTGGCGGTATGGTGGATAAAATTGATACTGTTCTTACCAACGTGAGCAGCGTGTTTACTGCTGAGAATGTGGAGAATATCCGCATTACTCTTAAGAACATGGCTGATATGAGTGCGAACCTGAATCGTACGACTCGCGATCTGGCGAAGCCTATTGAAAGTGTCTCTAAGACTGCAGAATCCATGCAGGCTGCTGCCGAATCCATGAAATCAGTTCTGGCAAGTATCGAAGAAGCGAAACTTGCTGCAAAGGCCGGCGAAAATATGGACTTGCTTAAGGAAAAGCTGGAAGCCATCGATACCAAGAGCATGAACGACAACTTGACTCAGGCTATGGAATCCATTAATAAGCTTGCCCAACGTTTGGATGTAATGGTCTATAACAATCAGGACCAGGTGGGCGAGGTGCTTACGGAACTGAACAGTGTTCTTGAAAATCTGGATGAGTTCAGCCAGAAAATCAAGAACAATCCCTCTGCTCTTATCCGTTCCGAAAATAAAAGTCGTAGACAATAATTTTTTTATAAAGACTGCGTTTTTACAAAAGCAATTTGTATAAGGATAGTTTAAAAATGAAGTTTGCAAAGTCATATAAGTTTCTTGGTCTTGTTGCCGCAATTTTTGTGGCTGGACTTTTGACGGGCTGCCTGGGTGGTGGTTCCAGCGAGCCTACCCGTTACTATGTGGTGGATGTGGAAGATATTAGTGCTTCTGGCGCAGGCAATGCTACTAAGTCTGTTCAAATCCGTAAGTTCACCATCGATCCTGCCTACCAGCGTAGCAACATCGTGTACCGTGAATCGGCCTACACCTTCATGTTCTATGATCTGGACCTGTGGGCTTCTCGACCGGATCAGATGTTGCTGAAGACTGCAACAAAGTACATTGAACAGAGCGGCCTGTTTGCCAAGGGCGGAAAAACCGCAAAGCCTGATTACGAAATTGCGGGGAACATCGATGCTATCGAGGAAATCGACGAAGGTAGCAATCGCTTTGCCCATCTCGATATGACCTTGACCTTCCGCAAGACTGAGGGCGAAACTTTGTTCGAAAAGGAATACGACGAGCGCATGTCTATGGAAGGCTCTGAACCTCAGCATGTGGCTATGGCAATGTCCAAACTTTATGGAAAGTTCATGGAAGACTTTCTGAAAAATGTTTCCCAGAATATAGGCGAATAATTTTTTTGCAGAATGGAAACGCATAACTTATATCGAGATGCAATTAAGGCGTTGGACTGGGGGGACGCTCGCTCTTTAGACGGGGCTGATTCCGTTTTTGTAGTGGGGCACAAGTCGCCTGACGGAGACTCCGTTATGTCGGCGTTGGCTTACGCTCACTTGATGCGTCAGCTTGGATACAATGCCGTTGCAAGAATGGCGGGCAGGGCGAATAACGAAACTGCTTTTGCGGCGCAGGCCTTTGGCATAGAGTTGCCTCAGGTTCTGGCCGATGTGAAACCCGGCGAACGCCTTGTTCTTGTGGATCATAGCGATTATTCTCAGGCGGTAGATGGAGCCAAGAATGCCCGCATTTTACAAGTCGTCGATCATCATGGCATTGGCGATATTGCCGAATCCAAACTGCTTTATGCAAAGTACATGCCAGTGGGCTCTACCTGCAGTATTGTGTACACAAGCTATAAGGAACTTGGGGTTGAAATTTCAGCGGAAATCGCGAAGGTCCTTTTTGCGGGAATTCTGTCGGATACCTTGAACCTGAAAAAGGTTACTGTGACCGATGTGGATCGCAGTATTTATGAAGAATTGCTTGGGGTCTTGGCTGGTGAGTGGGGGATGGATCTTGATTCAGCCCGCCAGAAAGTTACCGAATTTTTTAACGGCATGTCGGAAGCTGCTCACGACTTTAGCTCCATGACGGATGAAGAAATCTTCAATTCAGACGCCAAGGACTATGTCCTGGGCTGTGTGAAATTCCGTCTGGGAAGTTTGGATTGTCGGGATGCATCTAAGGTTGATGAGTTTGCTGATCGACTGTTGAAGGTCATGCCCAAGATTGCTTCTGCGACGGAAAACAGAATGGCCTTTTGCCGTCTTGGTTTTGAGGAAAAGACTTACATGCTGTATGCTGATGCAGAAGGTATTCTGGTGGGGCTTGCTCAGGAAATTGCGGAACAGGCCTTTGGATCGTCTTTGCGCGATGGTGTCGTTTTTTGCGAGCGTCGCCTGAGTCGCAAGCTAGATGTAGTGCCTATGCTAACGAAGGCTTTGCAATAAATCTTTAGAACATACATGAAAAAATTGATTTTTAGGAATGGCTTTTTATGTCTGCTAAATTTCTATTTCTTATCAACTGGCAAATTGATGCAAGGTTGAAATCCATACCAAAGAAAGAATTTTCTGTTATTGAAACGCCATATGGTAAAATATATGGAATGGATGAACCTGCAGGGAATTATCAATCGGGCTGTACCACGGTTGGTATCTTGTGCTGTGAACTTAATGATACCGAGGTAGATCGCTTTAGAAAGCGAATTGAATTAACAGATTTGCGAATCAATCGAGTTCGTCTGCTATTTGGTCAAAAAGGGTTTTTGACCTTGGAAGCAGAGTGCGATTATCTTTGTAAGTCATTCAGGGAGTGCCCTGAAAATAGAACTCTTGAACCGGAAACGGATGCGGAAAACCTGTCGCTCTTGTTTTCCAGCTATGAGAATCTTGCTTTTTATGAAGAAATCGTGTCCTATGCGAATCCCATGCTGATTCGTAATAAAAATTTCTGGTTTGGCGGACATGTGGTTATCAATAAACTGCTAGACGAAAAGGAACTGTTCCGTTCAAGCATTGAAGAAAGTATCATTTATAATTATCAAACTTTTGTTGATACAGAGGA
Organism: Fibrobacter sp.; assembly: GCA_024398955.1. GTDB lineage: Bacteria > Fibrobacterota > Fibrobacteria > Fibrobacterales > Fibrobacteraceae > Fibrobacter. The sequence continues at coordinate 33,379 of JAKSIG010000010.1, forward strand.
AGATGCTCAAAGTTATCTTCAAAGCTGTCACATTGATAAAGAACCCATCGTTGTTGATGGATGTCCTTCATGGCATGAATTTGCGAACCATGTTTGGCTGACTCCGTCTGACATTTCTATTGAGAAGATGGAACGTCTTGCTTTTACCTTGATGCCGACTTCATGGGAACTTTTGATTTTTGATGTAGGCGCAATTACTTACAAGAACATTCTTCAGTTGCGAACGGATGGAATAAAGGTTCCTACAGAAGCGATTCGCCAAGTTATCAATAGAGATAATATGCAGGCTATTGATTTAGGCTTGATGATAAGAAATATGAATACGGCTCAATATAACGTTATCCTAGGCGAAATGGATGAGGGCTTTGCTTCAAGAAAGGAACTTTTTGAAAGCGCTCAGAAAATCTTGACAGAGGCGGCAAATGGATTTGATAGTAATGATCAGTCTAAAACGTCAAGGATGATGGAGATGATATTGACCATTTTGACGGCCATGTCTGTCTATTCTGTTGCGTGTGATGCTTGTTCCTTGCTGCTCATGGAAACCGAGAGCCTTAGTTTCCATTTCTTGTCGTCGATCCTGTTTATCATTGCTACAATCGTTATGCTTGTCATATTCCTGCTTTCTCGAAAAAAAGAACGGTGATTTTTCAATAGAACGTTGAAATTACCCCGTTTTAATTGTAAATACCCTCTAAAACTTGTTCGTAAACATTTTTTAGGGGACATCGTCTTTCATATAAATGTAAATTCGGGTCATGAAAATTGGATTTATTCGTTCCATGATTGTTGTAGGCTCTGTCTGGGGCCTGTCTCAAGTTTTTGCAGCTTCTAATGCAACTCATTTTGAATACTTTGACTGTTGGATGGAAAAGGGCTCTGCCCTTACTTCTGCAGAAAAAACTCGCCTAAAGGCTACAGACGACTCTGGTGTTTGCGGCTGTTTTAAGGTCCGCGAAAATGGTGGATATGGCTGGCGAGGCGAAGAACCCAAGCAGATTGTAAAGGTTTACGATCTCCCTAAGCCTCATGTAACAAACTGTGCCGATGGATCATGCCTTAAGGGCAAGGCGTTGGACCTTTGCATGGACAATATCCGCCAGACTGCTTTTGCATTGTCGGAATTTGTGGATGGACATCCTCTTGAGGGTGCCGTGCCTCTTGTTTTTGACGAAGGCTGGGACATGACTCCCTTTGGCGAATACTTTAACAAGCGCAAGGAACGTGCTCGCGAAATTACCTGCTTCTTTAATGTCCATGCCCGCCCCGACATGCCTAACGAAGATGACTGGAAGAACTCGGGTATTTTCCATTTGAAAGGCTTGCCTAAAAAGTTGCTCCCCGAAACCATCGCTCGATTTACTGATTACAGTGATGTTCGTTGCCTTGATGGAGACGAATTGACGGGGTATGCCTACAATGGCTACAAGGAAAACGTACGTCACGTGGATTCCACAGGCCTTCTCCAGGGGCAAGAAGTTGGCTTCCTGAATGATCCCACTTACCCCATCAAGCAGGGGGATGAATGGGGCAAGGTGGCCTGGACTGCCCAATACAAGAATGGCATGAAGGATGGTGTCGCCGAATTCTTTAAGTCTAGCCTGCAGGACAAGTCCGAAAAGCCGTACTATTTTAAACATCTTGAAGTTCCGTACAAGCAGGGCTACGTAGATGGTTCTGTTCGTATGCTAAGCGACAAGGGCTTTGTCATGGCGGAACTTTCAGCAAAGCGCGGTGGCCTGCATGGCAGAACTACTGTGTTTAACCCCTTCAAGAAGAAGAACCTGGCTATTACCTTCAATGCCAATAATCTGGATGGCTTTGTTGACTTTGGCGATTTTGGCGGTGTGTTTAAGGATGGCCTGCCTAACGGCATGATAACCTTCTGGTCTGTCAAGGACTCCTGTTATGAATGGATGCCTGGTGCGTCTGTCTGCTATACGGAACGAGTCCGTAAAAAGCAGTGGGGTGCCTATAACATGGGCATGCCCAAGGGTACCATGGAATGCTGGAACGGCAAGAAGGGCAAGGTAGATATGGATTGCCCGGATCCTGTGCAGGATTCCTTAAGTCGCGACCCCCAGCAGATTGCCAAGATTGCGCATGAAAAGATTGAGGTTGCGAAGAAGGCCGCCAAGCGAGCCCATGATATAGCACTCATTGCCGAAGAAGAGGCTGCCAACCGCAAGCGCGATGCCCATGTGGCCGATTCCCTGGTGGCAGAAGCAGAAAAGGCTGCTGTAATCGCCGACAGCCTGGCAAAAATCGCAGCAGAAGAAGCTCTCAAGACACCGGAACAGAAGGCTGCAGATTCTCTTGCTGCAGTAAAGGCTGCGCAAGGTGATTCTGCCGATGCCGCTTCCGCGGTAGGCAAAAACGCTGCAGATTCCAAGAACGCCAAGTCCAAGAAGAAGGATAAGAAGGCTGATAAAAAATCCAAGGAAAAGTCTGCCAAGGATCAAAAGGCCAAAGGCAAGAAGAAAAAGTAATCCTTATTGCAGGGACATAAAAAAGGCGAGGCTAAAAACCTCGCTTTTTCTATTTAAAGACTGCGGTACTTTATTCGCTTTTTAGTCGTGAATGGAATTCTTCAGGCTTTCGATAAGACGAGCAAAGCTTGGGTCTGTTTCCATTTCCTTCTTGATGCTCTTGATGGCATGAACAACGGTGGAGTGGTCCTTGCCGCCAAAGCGTGAACCGATGCTCTGCAGGCTGATGGGGGAACATTCGCGCATCAGGAACATGGCTACCTGGCGAGCCTTGGAAATTTCCTTGGTGCCGCGGCCTGATTCGATAAGCTTGGATTCGGGAACCTCGTACTGCTTGGAGACTGCACGAAGAACGGCGTCGAGGCTGACACGGCGGCGGAGGGTGGGGGCGATTTCGGCTACCACCTTCTGGGCAATGTTCATATCGATGTCGTGGCTCATGAGGCTGGACTGGAGCGTCAGCTTGATGATGGCACTTTCTAGGCAGCGAACGTTGCTTGCGATGTGTTCGGCCAGATAGTGGAGAACTTCGTCGCTGATTTCGAGATGGCGTTCTTCGGCCTTCTTGTGGAGGATTGCCTCGCGGGTGTCGACGTCGGGGGGTTGGATGTCGACTGTAAGGCCCCAGGCGAAACGGCTCACCAGACGGTCGGAAAGGTTCTTGACTTCGGCGGCGGGTGCGTCGGATGTAAGAACAATCTGCTTGCCGGACTGGTGCAGTGCGTTAAATATCAGGAAGAATTCGTTCTGCAGTTCGTACTTGCCGGTCCAGTTCTGGATATCGTCGATGAGGAGGATGTCTACTTCGTTACGGTAGAAGTCACTCATTTCGGTAATGCGCTGTTCGCGGAGACACTTCATGTACTGCTGGGAAAAGTCTTCTGAGGTTAGGTAGCAGACACGCTTGTTGGGGTCTTCTTCTAGAATGTAGTTGCCGATAGCCTGCAGCAAATGGGTTTTGCCAAGGCCACTGGAACCGTAAATGAAAAGCGGGTTGTACTGGGTACCGTCGGGATTGCGGGCTACAGCAAGGGCTGCGTTGAATGCCAGCTGAGCCTTGTCGCCGGGCACAAAGTTTTCGAAGCGGAAACTGCCGGACAGGGGAACGCTGGGCTTGATGAAATCCTTGAAGGTATTCTGGCTTGCAGCGGGAGCGGGCTGGGGGATGGCTTCCTGAGTCTGGAATTCAAATTCTACGGAACCTTCTTCGTGGCTCACTTCCTTCCAGGCGAGGCCAATCAAGGCCTTGTAGGCGTCATATACGCTAACATCCAAACCATTGGGAACAGAAATCACGGCGTGACCAGTGGTCTGGCTAACAAGCTTGGTCTGAGCAAAATAGGTCTTGTAAACCGTGTCAGAAAGCATACCGCGGAGGTAATTCAAACATCTTTCCCATTCGACTTGCATCGTCTTCCTCTTCCTAGATTAGCTGTGCGCTAAAAACAAATCTATCAACAATTAGGCTATAAAATGTAGTAAATTTTGGTTAGGCTGTTGATAAGTTTGCGAAAAAACGGGTATTTTTTTTGAAAAATTTTGTTTGTAACTGTTTGATTATCAATAATTTATGGTCTAAACATCAGTTCCGTTGAGGTTTTTCTTAAAAATAAAACTATATACGGGATTTTTGCCGGAATTTTCCAACCTGAGTTTGCTGGATTCGATTTGATACAACTCTCGCTTTTTTTCTAAATTTTTCATGTTATGGAAATTCTTGCTAGTTTGGATTATTGGTTTTGGATCCCGGTTTTGTTTTGGGTGGGCTTATATTTCTGGTTTTATCGCGTTTCTTACCCCACATATCTCAAGAAACAGATGCGGAAAGGACAAAAATGGGCATTTATTCCGAAATGGAAGGGCTATTGGTTCGTTTGCGACGTTCTTTTTACCGTTTTGATGTCTTTGGTTTCTGCGCTTCCTGCTATTTGGGCCATAAACAAGTGGACTGATTATGACTGGTTTTACGGTTTTGCCGTTTCTCCGGTATTTTTGATTTTAGGTGTGGTGTTCTGCCGAATGGCCAAGGTGAAAACGGCGGGACTGTTCCAGTCTGCCTATTTTTTGGAATATCGCAAGGTTCGTTACAAGTACGAAGTCAAGGGCAATTTCAGGAACGAAACTGACGTGCAGAACCAGACTATCTGGAGCTTCACTAAAAAGCTGAAAAATGCCGAGACTCATGGCCGCCTTTGGAAATATGTAAACGCCATGGCAAAGACCAAGAAGATACCTCCTGATATTTATGCGGAGACCATGTATGTCTAATATTCTTGACCAGACTGGAATGGGCGAGGCTGTACTTACAGGAAAGCAGGCGTGGGCCTACTCCGAAGAAATCCTGCTGAAGGTTTCCAGAACCTTCGCCTTGAACATCAACGTGCTTAAGGGCAAACTTCACAAGAGCATCTTACTTGCGTACCTGTACCTGCGTATAGCGGATACCGTTGAAGATGATCCGGATATGAACGCTTCTGAAAAGGAAGTTCTGCTGGATAAGTTTGCGGATATTTTCAGAACTGCGGAACTTCGCGAAGAGGCCGTTGATGCCTTTGAACGTAGCTTGCCGGAAAGCTGGCGCCAGAAGTCCACAGAACCTTATTTTGACTTGAGCCTGCACACCCATGTGGTGGTGCCTCTGCTTAAGGAACTTCCTGAAGTGTATGCCGCCCCGGTTCGTGATGTGACAATCGAAATGTGCGGCGGCATGGCCAAGTTTGCCAAGCGTCAGGAAGCCGCCTTAAGTTCAGGCTGGTTCACTCTGGAATCTGTTGGCGACTTGGATGAGTACTGCTACTATGTGGCTGGCATCGTAGGCAAGTTGCTGACGCACTTGTTTGCTGCAGACACTTGTTGGATCAACGACGCCCGCAAGGCTGAAATGCAGAAACTTGATGTGAGCTTTGGCTTGGCTCTTCAGATTGCCAACATTGTAAAGGATTGCCGCGAAGATTCTGAACGTCGCGTATGCTTTGTTCCCGAAGAAATCTGCCGTAAGCATGGATTTGAACACAGCTACGATATGTTTGTTGGTGAAACTGCCGTAGGTGCTGCTGGTGCCGGCGCTGCCTCTGCTGCTGATTTTGAAAAACGTCGTGCGGCTGTCATGGGCGAACTGGTGCAGAAGGCTTGGCGCCATCTGGACGATGCCATTGCCTATACCAAACTGATTCCCAATATCAAGATGCGAACCCGCCTGTTCTGCCTGTGGCCGTTGTTTATGGCTGCAGAAAATATGAAGCTCATTGGTGATGGTTCTGCAATCTTTGCAAGCGATAGTAAGGTTAAAATTACCCGCGATACCGTCAAGCAAATTGTTAAGTCTACCATGAAGCACTTCTATAGCGACAAGTGGATTGATAAGACGTATGCCGAGGTTAAAGGTTAGTATGAAGTTTTATAACAAGTTGCCGTTTCATATTGGCGTAATCATTTTTAGCATCGTTGCCGACCAGCTGACAAAGCTGTGGACTCTGGCTCGATTTACCAACGAAACAGGCGCTCCCAACCATGAGCACATTAATGTGATTGGGGAGTTGGTTCGCTTCCAGCTGGTGTTCAACAAGGGCGCCGCCTTTAGCAGCCGCCCTCAGGACCTGATGCCCTTCTTGCCGCCTTGGCTGTTCTTTTTGCTGATTTCCATTGTGGCTGCGGGAGTGCTGTTCTGGTTCTATAGGAGTATCGACAAGCGGGATTACCTGAGCCGTCTGGGAGTCGTCATGATTATTGGCGGTGCTATTGGCAACTTTATTGACCGCATGCGCCTGCAGATGGTGGTGGATTTTATTGACTGCGATTTCCCTGACTTTATCATGACTCGCTTTCCCACGTTCAATGTGGCAGACTCCTTTGTTACAGTGGGCGTTGCCTTTGTGATTCTTTCTCCTGTCATCTTGCGCAAACTGCACAAACAAATTAAGGAAGAAGAAAAGGCTGGGAAGGAACAGAAAGGGTAACCTCTACTGACACCCTTTTAAACGCTGCCCGACACGCAGGGGCTCATCCTTTGCCAGGTGGTTGATGCGGCGAACTGCATCTTCGGAAATGTAGAAGAATTCTGCTACGTCGGCAATTGTATCACCTTGCCTTACGATGTAGACGTTTTCTAGTTTTAGCTTTGCCTGTATTTTGCGATGGGCCTGTATGGCCTTTTTCTTGGAGAACTTTTCGACTCCAGGTTTCAGCTGCCAGTGTGGGAAGTCAATGACTGTGACGGGATCAATGTTTACTTCTCCATAACGGATTTCAAAGTGGAGATGGGCTCCAGAAGATTTTCCTGTATTGCCCGCAAGGCCGACGATATCTCCCGGGAAAACGTAATCTCCTACTTTGACGGTTCGTTCTGCCAGGTGACCGTACAAAGTTTGTAGTCCATTCTCGTGTTCAACAATCACGTAATGGCCATATCCACCCTTGTTGTATCTGGATACGATGACCTTGCCTGGGTATGCGGCGACCATGGGTTCTTCTTTGATGACTTGAACGTCTACACCTCGGTGGAGTCGATGATCGCGAATTCCATAGGGGGAGCCTAAGCGAGCCTCGTGAGTTACCGGGATGAGCATAGTTGAAAAGTCAAAGTAGTCGTCGGGGTTGTCTGAAGTTTCGGAGATTGCCGCCAGTTCGTCTGCAGCCGCTTTTTTCTTTGCCTCTTCTTTGGCTTCTTCTTTCGCTTTTTTTGCTGCTTCTGCTTTAGCTTGCTTCTGGGCTTTTTTTGTCATGGAATTCAAGTCGACAAATTCCACTTCTGCACCGTCTATTTCATAAAGAATGGATTTTGTAAATGCCTTTGGATCGTTGGAATTGATGGTTACCTTTTTGGATGTTTTCTTCTTTTTTGAGTCCTTCTTCTTTTTGCTGCTCTCTTTAGACTTGTCTTTTTCGGTTTTTGAGGCCTTGTCGTTTTTCTTTTTTGCAGTTTTACTCTTTTCGGTCTTCTGCTTTTCGGATGTCGTGGATGACTTGGCGCATGCGGGGGCGGCAATCATGGTAATTACAAAAAACAGCACCATGAAAAACGGGAGCAGAGCCCTTGTCCGTTCTTTTGTACTTGTCTTTGAAAAAATCATTTTGTTTAACCTGATTATCGCCTAAAAAAGAATGCAGTTCTTTTCGAAAAACTTATTTAAGGAATGCAAAAAATACTGCAGCAATTATGCAGAGAAATGCCACAATATGATTCCATTGCAAGGTTTCGGTATGGAATACTGTTACCGCAATGACTGTAAAGACCGTGAGTGAAATTGCCTCCTGAATGATTTTTAGTTGCATCAGGCTGAAGGGGCCCCCGTTGATGCGGCTGCCAATGGAATTGGCGGGAACCATAAAGCAGTATTCTAGAAGGGCTACGCCCCAGCTGGCGAGAATCACTAGAATTAGGGGCCAGTCGGTGCTGATGTGCATTTCTTTAAGCTTTAGGTTGCCGTACCAGGCAAAGGTCATAAAGATGTTGGAACAGCAAAGAAGAAGTATGGTAAAAATTCCGGCTTTCATAATGTTAGTGCTTGTTGTTTTGTGCCTGTGCGCGGAGACGGTAGGGGAGACCAGTAGAGTGCTGGTAGGCTAGGCGAGCGCGAACTTGTTCTAGATATTTTATATAAACTTCGCTTTGGTAATCGCGATAGGTCCAGTCAAAACTATGGAAATGTCCATCCTGAAAATAGAGGGTCGGTTCCACAAAAATGCCTCGCTGCATATATACACGCTGACGCTGGTCTTTTGTGGTGGCCAAGAAGAATTGCCCCAGAGTCATGTAGCCTGGATCAAGATTGACAGGGCGAAGTCCCGGGGTGCCGTTCTTTTCTGCAATGGTCAATTCTACATCGTTTGTCCAGAGCTTGATATCGACGATTTCTGTGCGGTCTACAAGAGTCTCGTAACTGAAGAAGGCTCGAACGGGAATGTCTCCGATTTCATCCTTGTAGTAGTTTGTAAATGTGAACGGGAATGGCTCTAGATTCAGGTCTTCTTCGCCGAATCTTTCGCGAAGCGTGCTGCGGACAGCTTCGACTGCGGTTGCATCCTTGGCCAAAATGCCAACGATAATCTTGACTTTTGCGGGTTCCCTGATTGCTCCCATTATAGCCCCCTGGAGTCTTCTGCAGAAAGCTTGTAGATGTAGGGCCAGTTCTTGCCTGTAATCCACAGGTGCTTGCCGTCGTAGGCGATGCCGTTTAACACGTCAATTTCTGGATACTTGCTGTGCAGTTCGTAGACTTTGCGAGACAGGTCAAAATACTTCTTGACATGTCCAGAGGGCAATTCGATGATTGCTATGGAACCTGTCTGCCAGATGTTGGCGTATAGCGTGTTGCCTACGACTTCCAGCTCGTTCAGCATTTTTACAGGGCGGCCTCCATCGGTAACATCGATAACGCCAACGACATAAAATCCACCTAAGGCAAGCTGCAAAAGCTGGCTGGAACCGTTGCTCATGAGCAATGCGTCTCTCCAGTAGGTAAGTCCCCATCCTTCGGTAGGAATGTTGAATTCACCCTTCTTTGAAAAGTTCTTGCGATTGTATATGAAGGCTTTTCTGGATTTCCAGGTCAGGTAGAAAATGTCGTCGCCAACAGCGATAGAACCTTCGCCAAAGTACTTGTCTGCAAGCATTGTAGAGTCAATGACCTTACCCTGCAGGGATTTTCGGTACAATCCGGACTTGCCGTAAAGTCCTGTAGTCTCGATCAATTCTTGTCCGTCAAAGAAAAGTCCTTGAACAAAATGATTTTTGTCATGAGGTATAGAATCTATGATGGCGGGAACTACACTTGGTGCTTCTGCAAAGGAATGTGCAAAAATCGTAGCAACCAGCAGTGCGATTATTGCTGTTACTGAACTTGCCGATGTTCTTGCAAAAATCTTCATTGCCTTACGTCCTAGTTCCTGAATGTCCATACGATACCGTAGGCGAAGCGGAGTCCTTCGGGAGTGTAGCCTGATTCCGGCATGTAAATACTGTGGTTGAAGTTTTCGATACGGCTGTAAAGCTCAAATTGCAGAATCTGCATGCGAGCTTCAAAGTCCAGGGCCAGGTACTTCTTCATGTATTCCAGTTCAAGCTGGTTGTTTTCATTGATGGTGCAGTCGTAATGATCGCCGAACCATTGCCAGTCTACGCGGATGCTTACGCCCAGACGGTTAAATACAAATCGATTTTGCCAGTGAATGCTTCCCTTGTAGTAAAGTTCCGGAGTGTCTATCAGTTTTACGTCACGGTCTAAAGTCTGTCCTCGCTCGATATAGAACTTCCAGTTGCCCAGGCGGAAACCGAATCGAAGCATCCAGTCCAGAGAGTTGACTTCGGGAATGTTGGAATAAGTGAAGGCTTCTTCGATGGTCTTGGTGGTGTCCATCTGCCCCCACTTGACCCAACGGGGCTTAATCAGGTTTGTGGCTGTTTCGCTGCGGAATCCAAGACCGTAAAAACGTTCTCGCTTCTGCCAGGCTAAATTGATGGTTGACCTGTCTCGTTCTTCGATTTTGAGGTCCTTGCGGTGGAACGCCAGACGGCCGAATTCATCGGTTTTCACTTGGGCGGCATCTGGGAACTTGTTGTCGTGACGGAGGGTTGCGTTCAGTTTTAGGTGGTAGGGTAGCAGTGCTGTTGCGTCAAGGGAGTAGGCCTTGGCGTAGTCAATAGAATCCCGCACGGAACTGTTGCGCTGCATGCCGGTTTGCGTTCTAAAGAAGAACCGATGCCACAAGGTGTCGGACAATTCAAGATATCCAATTTCACGATCCTGGAATTTGTGTTTTCGGACTTCCCCCAAGTCGTAGTCTACGTTCAAAAATTCGTACTTGAAACGGAGTGCCGGATTTAAAAGGGTATTGTAGGCTATCCCAAAGTTCCCTAGCATAGATTCGTAATTCAGGTACTTGGTTGTGTCGTAGAAGATGGAATCGGTTTGTGCGATACCATTTGTATCTACGTATTCCTTGATGCGGCGAACGTAATGGGGGAGGGAGTCTTCTTCGATGGAGTGGTTTCCATAGGTAAAGTCAGCACTCAAGATTAAATTTTTTACAGGATAGAGTTCTAGACCTGCACCGTAGGTAGTGGCCTCTACGTCAACGGTGTAGGGGTCGACCTGGAATGTGCGAATGGACTTGTCCAATGTGTCTAGCAAAACTTTATGATTGGTATTGTCTGCATTTTCTAGACTGAAGAAGTTTATTTTTGCATAGGCCTTACCGACCCCAAAACGTGCGGTAACCATAGGCTGGATATGCATGCTGTTCATGGCGATGTTTCGACCGCCAAAGGGAATGTCGCTGGAGTCGCGACCTAGGGAGAAGTAAGGGGAGTGAGTCACATTGGTGTAACTGTATTCCTTAGAGTCAACGTCGGAGTGGCTTGCCAATCCCAGTTCAAAGGTAACGGAGTCGGTGACCAGTCGCTTGAATTCCAGCCTCAGGGCGTTTCCACTAAAGGCTGGGCGTTCCCAGTTTAAGTCAGTAATGGGGGTGTCTACAGCAATGCCCTTTCGTTCTTCAACTAGCAAGCCGTTTTCGCCATTGAGGCCAAGGCCGCTTCCGTCATACATCAGACGTGTGGTGTAAAGTCCGGCAAGCATGCTGGGGTATCGCTGGCTTATGGAACCCATGCCCATGGCGTCGGGGTCCAGTTCCGGTCGTCCAAGAATTGAAGTCCCAAGAATCCAGTAGGATTTTTGTCCCGAGATGTCGTATGTTCGCTGCATGACTTCGGTCAGTGGCAAAACCCAGCGGCCTGCGTCGGTTTCTCGAGGAGCGGGGTCAATTCCATTGGGACTCTGGTAGATGGTGTCTTGCGGAGTGGGCTGGGTATAACCCAAAGAGCGTACGGGCTCGGCAAGGGCCGCAACGGCAAGAAGCAATAAAAGTGTTATTGCGCGAAACACCATTGGCTAAAACTCGTTAGTACCATTCAGCGCGGAGCTTTTCGCGACGCTCACGAAGGGCTTGAACCACGGTGTAAGGCATTTTCATGCAGTTTGGCGGGTAGGTTCCGCTTTCTGTGTGGAAGTCGCTTCCGCCAGTACCCACAAGCCCAAAACGCTGGGCCATTTCTTTGTACTTGCGACCTACGGCACCTTTCTGGGCGGGGCTATAGACTTCCATGCCTTGCACGCCCCATTCAACCATCTGTTCGATGAATTCGTCGCTGAGACCAGACTTGTAGGGGTGGGCGAGAACCGCGATACCGCCGGCATTTTCGATGAGGCGGATGGTCTGCTGCGGGTTCAGCCCCTTCTTTTCGACAAAGGCGATACAGCCGTCACCAAGGTATTTGGTAAAGGCTTCAGAAAAACTTCCGATGTATTCTTCGGCTACCAGCGACATGGCTATATGGGGGCGGCCGATGACCTTGCCCTTGCAGTAGCTCAGTACCTTTTCGAGGGTGATGTCGATGCCTAAGGCGTTCAGCTTCTTGATGATGGCCTTGGCGCGAGTAACGCGTTGCTTGGCAAAATCCTGAAGTTCCATGTTCAGGGCCAGGTTGGTAGGGTCGCAGTAGTAACCCAGGATGTGAATGTCCTTGCCTTGCCAAACGGAAGAAATTTCGATTCCCGGAATAATCTCGAGACCAATAGCCTTGGCAGGCTCTGCTGCCAGGTTGTAGCTGTCTAGATTATCGTGGTCTGTAATGGAAATGCAGCGTAAACCCTTCCTTTTACATAAAGTCAGCAGTTCTTCTACCTCGAGAGTTCCATCAGATAGCTTTGTATGCAGATGTAAATCTGCATAACCGCCATTTTCAGTAATGATCGTAGAAAAGCCCTTCTGCATTACTTGACTCCGTAATACTGGGCTATGAGAGCCGCCTCGCTAGAAGTGCTGGGCTGCAAACTCAAATTCAGGAAGGGGTAGCATTTTTCGGTACAGAATCCAATTCTGCACCCGGCCCCGCTGACTTTTGCTAGGTAAAGGCGGGGGAGGAAGACGTCGCCCAGGAAGATGACCACCTGGGGGGCAAAACCTTTAATTTTGTCGCCAAGTTCCTGAAAAACAGGTTCTCCATAACGGCATTCCAGATCGCTGTAGTAAATGGCGCTTGCTCGTTTGGCAGAAATCAGTGCATGCAGTGATTCATGGGCTACCAGCAACGTGTTCTGGAAGAACGCCTGAGGCATCTGGTGCATAAAAGGGGCTGCTCGCTCCATATCACGATGGAGGAAAACCACTGTCTTTGGATTGCCTCTCAATGCCTCGGGAAAGCTGAATGCTCCGGATTCTTCGCCGGCACGTTTCAAAAACCAGCGGAACAGGGATTCCTGGCTGCTGAATCGCTTAAAAAAGTAGCGGAAACGGTCTGCGAAGTACAGAGATGGTTTCAAAATATCCTCGGAGCGTTAATGCTGTAAAATATAAAAATTTGCACACGACCTGTACATTTGGCACGTCTCGGTTATAAGAATAAAAGAGTTTATTCCTGCGACATCAGACTTTAACTAAATTTGAATCATGGCAAAACAAAAGTTCTACGCAATTAAGACCCCAACCGAAAGCAAAATCGTGACAACCTGGGATGAATGTGAAAAACTTACCCACGGCGTGAAGGGTGTGCTGTTCAAGTCCTTCGGTTCTATGGCCGAGGCAGAGGCATGGATTTCTGGGATGGCGGCCCCTGCACCGGGTGGAATCCGCGTATTTGTTGATGGATCTTTTTCTCCAGGATTTCCCTATTCGGGTTGGGCTTTTGTTGTGACAGAAGATGACAAGGAACTTGCCCGCGGCAACGGCCTTACCGCCTTTGAGGCCGAGAGCCGCAACATCGACGGTGAGGTGATGGCCAGCTACCAGGCCATGCGCTGGCTGGACGCTCACGATATGAACGGTGTCATTTGCCACGACTACGAAGGAATCGCCCGCTGGGCCAAGGGGGAGTGGGCCGCCAAGAGCAACATCGCCAAGCGTTATGTAACCGCCGCCCAACCTTACCTGCACCGCGTCAAGTTCGAAAAGGTTGCCGCCCACACCGGCGTCAAGTGGAACGAACTGGTGGACCAATTAGCGAAGGAAGCAATAGCCAAGGGAAAATCGTCTCAAAAGTGATTTTGAGTCGAACGAAAAAAACTGTTTTTATAGGAATACCGTGCAGTTCTGCACGGCTTTTCTGTTAGTCGCATTTCTTGCGGTTTTGCCAGGTACTTTCGTTAAAGAGCTGACCTTCGCTTAAGCCGTACTTTTCCTGAATACCTGCCTGCTTGATGGCGTCTTCGATGGAAATCTTCCCGAGGATAGCCTGGGTGTAGATCAGCACCTTGCGACGGACTGTTTCGGCGTCTTCGTTCAGCATTTCAAGGCGGAAACGGTTTACGCCTGCGGTGCGGAGCTGCGGCAACAACTTTAATGCGGATTGCGGGTGGCCTACGAACAAGGTGTTGCGGCATTCCGCATCGGATTGCAGGAAGTGGCGTTCGCCCTTATGGTCCTCGATTTCAACCTTGTGCTGGGTGCAGATCTTGCCGCATTCCGGGAAGCGACGGCCTGTGGTGAGGCTTCTTGCAAAGGCGCAGTATTCGGAATGGAAGGCGGGCATGTACTGGTGTAGCGTCAGTTCCAGGCGGCTTCCGTCGATGTTGTTCAGCAGGTCGAAAAGTTGCACGCTGTTCAAGTCCCAGGAAGGGTGCAGGGCGGTGAGGCCCTGGTCCAAAAGCCACTGGTAGCTGGCGCTGTTGGCTGCGTTCAGGCTGTAGTCGCCAACCAGAGGGATGCCGCTGTCCTTGAGAATGGAGAGGGATCCTAGGTTACGTACCAGGGCGAAGTCGGGGCAGAGCTCCAGAATCTTTCTCAGGTAATGGTTTTCGCCGGGCTTATGGATGCGAAGGGTGGCCATGCCAGCCTTGAATCCAAGGTCGCGAATCTGCTGGAGGGGTTCGTCGTATTTGACGCCCCAGTCAAAGTCCATGATCACGTTGTCGATGGCAAGGCCCTTGAGGGCTGCAATCTGGTCCGGGTTACGTACCAGGACGCTGATGGTGGGCTTGGCCATGGCGGAGGCGATGCCGAATTGGGCGGGTGCGCTGCTGTTTGCGGCTGCCGCGTTCTTCTTGTTTTCTACAGCGAACTTGGCGGAAATGTTCTGCAGGAACTTGCGACCTTCGTTAGCGCTGATGTGCATTTCCTTCCACTGAAGCTGAACTTCTTCAAGCTGCTGCACAGCGGATTGGCGCAGGTTGCGCAGCACCTTTCCTGGAACGAAAGGTGCGCCGTCCACGCGGACCATCAGCGTTCCAAGTTCGTAAGGCGTGGACGACAATCCGCCCAGCTCCTTGCGGGCTAGAGCCTCAATGGCCGCAGGATCCACTGCGTTCTTCGCGGCTTCCAACGGGCTTTCGCTTTCAACGATAGCCGCCTTGTCTACTCCCTGCATCAGGGTTGCGCCAGCAAGCCAAACCTTCAAGGTCAGTTTTTCGCCTACCGCGCCCGTCAATTCCATGTTCACGGGACGTTTCGTTTCCTGGTTGCGGTCTGTAAAAGTCTTCCGCAGTTCTTTTTCAAGAGCGGGGGAGTCGTTGCGGAAAACGTCCATGTTCCGTCCAATCTGGCGCATGTCGAAATCGCGGCTGAAATCCAGTCGTAGCACGGGGCCAATGCCACGCATGCCATCACCGCGCCTGTTGTGGGCGTTCTTCACCATCTCTGCACCGTACAAACGGCTGCCAGTACTTATTCCGAAGGTGGCGTCTTCAAACAAGATGCCGTCGCCGGGGCGGGGGAGTGCGGTGTTCCTGTCTGCGCCATCCCTGCTAACCATGGAAGCAGGCATATTCAGTTCTACATAAACAGATCCGCGGTCCACCTTCACAACCTTGCCTAAATACATTCCGTGATGGTTGCTGAAGGTTCCGTTCACCAGTTCCTGATGGTTGTCGCCATCTAGCCAGCCGGTGGTTAAACTGCGGGAGAACAGAACTTCCAGCGGCTCCAGGTCGGCGCTTTCCAATCCCAAGTCCGCGCGGTTCTTCCCGCTTTCACCTAAATTATTCAAGGCCTTCCTATAGGCTCTTGTCACCGCTGCTACATATTCGGGGCTCTTCAGGCGGCCTTCCACCTTCAAGGATTCCACGCCGATTTCAGCCAGTTCCTTCAGCTTGGGTAGGGCGCACAAGTCCCGGGTGCTGAACAGATACTGGGCATTGGTTTCAGTATATTCCTTGCCGTCTACAAAAATGCGGTAGGGAAGGCGGCAACTCTGGGCGCATTGGCCGCGGTTTGCGGAACGTCCGCCAAAGTTTTCGCTGGTGAGGCACTGCCCGGAATAAGAAACGCAAAGGGCTCCGTGGACAAAGACTTCAATTTCAAGGTCGGTGCCAGCCTTGACCGCGGCAATTTGCTTCGCAGAAAGTTCGCGGCTCAATACTGCGCGGTTGAATCCGATGGGCTTCACCAGGTTTACGCCCTCGGCGCTGGCCAAGGTCATCTGGGTGCTGGCGTGTATTTCCTGCTCGGGGCAGATGGCGCGAATCAGTCGAGCAAGGCCAATGTCCTGGATAATGAATGCGTCTGGCTTCAGTTCAATGATCTTCGCCAAGAATTCCGGCAAGCCCTGCAGTTCACGCTCGAACACAAGAACGTTCATCGCCAAAAAACTGCGGACACCATGGGCGCGGGCGTAGCGGATCATAGCCCCAACGTCTTCGAAAGAAAAGTCCTCGGTGCGGCCGCGGGCATTCCAGTGAGGCACTCCAAAATAAACTGCGTTGGCCCCGTTCTTCACGGCGGCTTCCAGCATATCCCAGGTTCCCACAGGCATCAAAAGTTCTTGTTCTTTCATCTTGTCTATACCGATTGCTTTTTTACACCAAAAGATAAAAATAAACCTTGCATGTGTTAATTGGCGACTTAGGGCGATTATGTCTGCGGCAAACTGTATTTTTTACTAAAATTACGACCATGAAGATGTTGAAGAAAATTTGCGTTTCACTTTCGACTTTGACCTTTATTCTTTTCGCATTGGCTTTTGCCGGTTGTGCCGACAAGGAAGCTGAAGCAGAAATGGCTCGCTTGACCGAGAAGAACGCTTCGC
Source organism: Fibrobacter sp. (assembly GCA_024398955.1). GTDB lineage: Bacteria > Fibrobacterota > Fibrobacteria > Fibrobacterales > Fibrobacteraceae > Fibrobacter. Next base: position 49,882 of record JAKSIG010000010.1, read on the forward strand.
TCCAGCACACTGCTGATTCCCTCCAGCATACTTTGGATTCTCTGAATGCTTACAACGATTCGGTAAAGAAATCTTTACAAAGTCTGGATATGGGTATATAAGCTGGAGTACATTGCAATTTTTTCTCTAAAAAGCGGGGTAAACCCGTTTTTTTTATCAAAATCAAAATTTTTCATACTGAACCGCCACCTCTAGTCAAAAAGATTTGGGGATTCGTTGTGAATATTATGTATATTTGGCGCCGTGGCAAAAACACGTCTACAGCTACGGCGTAGACCCTTCTTAAGCTTCGCTGGCCCAATTTGCCCGAAGCCTTATGGCCAATCAAGCCTCTCCGGAGGCGTTAGTAAGATGGCTTTAAGCATGATCCGAATACGGATCCCATTAACCCAACGCCACACCGCCTGCGGGTTCTTCCAGCCTGTAGTCGCGGTCAACCCTTATTTATGAGGTGCCCCGAATGGAATACATCGCAATCGCACTCTCACTCGTTGCAGTGATCTTGAGCATCGTTATCCTGACTAAGGTTAACAAGCTCCTTACTATGCTTCGTACCCCGATTTTCAAGAAGCTCACACCGGACATGAACTTGAAGCCCAACTCCCGCCGCCCGATCAGCGCTCAGGAAATGGCTCAGCGCGGTGAACGCAACAACAAGGAAAATCGCCAGAAGGAAAATAAGGAACGTCCTGCAAAGGAAAATCGCGAAAACCGCGAAGCAAAGGCCGCCGCTCCCGCTGCTCAGCAGCCGGCTGGCCGTAACGAACAGCGCTCTGAACGCAATGACCGTGGCAACCGCCGCGATCGTCGTGACCGTCAGGATCGCCCCCGTCGTGACTTCAATGCAAACGCTGCTGCTCCTGCAGAAGCCGCTGCACCTGCAGTAGAAGCTGCCGCTCCTGCCGCCGCCGAAGCTCCTGTCGCTGAACAGGCTGCTCGCCGTCCTCTCGCTCCCCGTATCCCGGTTGAAACTCCGGCTGCTCCCGCCGCTGCCCCCGTTGCTGCACCTGCAGCACCTGCAGTTGCTGCCGCTCCCGCAGTTTCTGACGATGATATCGCTCCGGTCGAGACCACTTTCGATCCGTCCAAGGTTCGCTATGGCCGCCGCAACGTGATCAAGAAGGCTCCGGAACTCTCTGACGACGAAGCTTAATTAGCGTTACGCTAAAGCAAAAAGCTTAACGAAAAAAATCCCTCGCAGAAATGCGGGGGATTTTTTCAGTTATGAATTACGAGATATGAATTACGAGATATGAATTACGAGATATGAATTACGAGATATGAGTTATGAGATATGAATTACGAGAAGACGTTACTTTATAATTCGTAATTCATAATTCATAACTGAATTCTAGGCCGTCGGACTAGAATTCTATGAGGCCCTTTTCTTCATCGGCGAGAATCACCTTGGTAGCCATGTCTACGAACAGACCGTGGCCAACGATACCAACGATGTGTTCCAGGTCGCGGGCCAGCTTGTCGGCATCGGCGATGGGGGGGAACTTGGCGTCGGCAATGAGGTTGCCGGAATCACTGATGACCGGACCATCCTTGCCGGGTGCACCCATGCGAACCTTGACTTCGCCGCCAAGCTTCTTGACTCGTTCGGTGACAACAGCGATTGCGCCCGGGATGATTTCCAGAGGTACGGCGAACTTGGTGCCCAGCTGGCTTACCTTTTTGCCGCTGTCTGCAATAATCACGTAGTTGTCTGTCATGGAAGCAACGATCTTTTCCAGCAGGTGGGCTGCGCCGCGACCCTTGATCAGGTTGCGGTTGTCGTCAATTTCGTCGGCGCCATCGATAACCATATCCAGGTGGGAAACTTCGCCCATTTCCTTCAGGGGGATGCCCAATGCACGACATTGCAGAGTGGTGCTCCAGCTAGTAGAAACGCCAACCACCTTGATACCTTCGGTCTTGATGCGTTCTGCAAGACGGTTCACCATGTGGGCGGCAGTGCTGCCTGTACCAAGGCCAACGGTCATGCCGTCCTTGATCATGTCTGCAGCGCGAACGCCTGCGGCTTTCTTCAGTTCATCCATGTTGGCCATTATCGCCATCTCCTGTTGAAATTATCGGGATTATTAAGATCTTCTTCGTCGAATTCGCCAAAGCCACCCTGCTCGTCAAATTCATCCTTGTCGGGGAATCCGCTTTCAAGTTCCGTAAAGCTTGGGGTGTCTACGGCTATAACCTGAACGTCGAATGTCAGGTCCTTTCCTGCGAAGGGGTGGTTACCGTCTACGACAACAGTTTCCTTACGGATTTCCTTGATGGTGTAGATCCCGTCGGCGTCGTTATCGTCGTCGCCATCCAGGTTCAGCCCGTCTACAAATTCATCAGCTGTTTCGGGCAGCTGGAATTCACGGATGTCTTCGTCCTGGTACATTTCCAGTTCCATTCCCAGCCAGATTTCTCCGACTTCCTTCAGCTCCTCCTTGGGAACTTCTAGAATCAAGTCATTGCGGAAAAGTCCGTAACCCATTTCTGCATCGATGTCAATTGAAAACTTTTCGCCAACGTGGCGGCCACAGAGGGCGTTCTCCAGTCCGGGGATAATGTTGTTGTATCCGTGGATGTACACGAAGGGGTGGGTGGCCGGCACTTCTTCTAGAATTTTGCCGGTTCTTTCCATTAATGTGTAGGCAATGCTGACTTTCAGCTTGTCTTGAACTATTTCCATACAGAACAAAGATAGATTTTTAGCCCTGTTTTTTGGGTTGAAAAGTTTAATTGTCGGTCAAATTAGAGTAAAAAAACAAATAAAACACTAAACAAACTCTAATAATTTGTAACTCATATCTCATAATTATATAAATTAGGCCCATGCTATACGGAATTTGCTCTGATATCCATTCTAACGCTGTTGCCTTTGAGGCTGTACTTCAGTCTATGAAAGACAATGGGGTTGAACGGAAGGTTTGTCTTGGTGACTTGGTGGGCTATGGCGCAGACCCCAATGAATGCGTACGTCTGGCTCGCGAGAATATGGATATTTGCATTATTGGTAACCATGATAGTGTGGCTATCAAGCACGAATCTAGCGAGGGATTTAATCCCTATGCCAAGCAGGCTATTGAATGGACTCAGAACAACTTGTCCAAGGATTCCGTAGAATTCATGAGAAGCTTGCCCTATATCAAGGAAGAAAACGACATCTGCTTTGTTCATGCTTCGCCCCTAAGTCCAGCAGACTGGGTGTATGTAACCGAGCTTGAAGATGCGCTGGACGCCTTCGATCACTTTGTCGGTCGCTACTGCTTTGTGGGCCATACCCACAGTCCTGTGATTGTGGCTAGCCGCCCCATGGCCATTCCCAAGATTCTGGACGAGTATGAATATACCATCGAGAATACGGAACGCCTGTTGGTGAACGTTGGCAGCGTCGGCCAGCCCCGCGACCGCGACCCCCGCTCCTGCTGGTGCCTTCTGGATACGGATACCAAGTGCGTCCGCATCATTCGCGTAGATTACGACATCTTTGAGACTCAGGAGCGTATGCGCAAGGCCGACATGCCAAACTTCCTTATCGACCGCCTAGCGGTAGGCCGCTAGCGCGACCAATTACAAAGTACGAAATATGAATTATGAGATTATAATCGCGGCTTTGCCGCCTTGCTTTATCTTGTAATTCGTAATTCATAAATCATAATTATCGAAGATCATGAAGTGGGTTTTAGCAGTATTTGGTAAGGCAGGTTCGCCTTTTGTTGCCGACGAAGTTGATAAGTATGTGAAGCGCCTTCGTGGGGGTGCCATACCTCTGGAGGTCGTCGAACTTAAAGAATCCAAGCTGGATGATCGCCTGCAGTCCCTTGCTCAGGAAGCAGCCCTGTTCGAAAAGAAATTCCCCAAGAGCGATTTTAAACGCGTTATTTTGTCTGAAGAAGGCAAGCTGATGGATACGGTAAAGCTTTCCGATACCCTTCGCGACCGCTTTCCCGGAAACGTCGTGTTCCTGATCGGTTCTGCCTACGGTATCGACGAGAACCTGAAGAAAACTGCGGATATGCTGCTATCTCTGTCTCCGCTGACTTTTACCCATGACCATGCCCGCATTATTTTTGCGGAGCAGCTTTACAGGGCTCAAATGGTGATGCAGAACCATCCTTATCACCATCGATAGCCGAAAAGTAATCTTTTTAGAATAACTTTTTTTTCAAGAAAATCGCTTTTTTTTATTGAAACTTTTATATTCCTGCATATGGGAAACGAAATTTTTGAAAATCACTTCGAGTATTTTATTGCGCATAATGAACGCAAGATGAATGGCGTTTTTTGCCGGATTCTGTGGTACTGCTGTTTTGTAGGTCCTGCCATTGCTATCGGTGTTCTTTGCGATGCCTTTCCAGATGTTAGTTATGGAGCATGTCTACAGACGCTCTTGGTCTCCTTGACTTTTGCCATTGGCCATACCGTTTTATACAAGTTTAAGCCCGAAAGCCCTGTAATCAAGTACATTGGTCTCGTCGGTACCCTCATTACGCTGTATACCATGTGCGTCGACCATATCGGCATTTATTTGAGCTACTTCTTTGTTCCCATGACAAGCCTGTTGTACTGCAGCCGCAAAACTTTTATCTCAATGTGTGTCCTGGGTTATGCGATGCTCCTGATTAGCAACTGGCAAATTGCGGAATATTCTGCAAACCTTAGGGTTGATATCGAGGCTGTGCCCTGGTTTATTGGTCGTGTCGGTGGCGAAACAATCGAGTTCCTGGTAATGTTTGCAAGTGGCTTTGTCATTAATACGGTTATGATGCAGCACCTCAGGACCATGTACCTTAGTGAAGTCAGTCTCAACAAGACCGAACGCGAAGCCTACTCCGATCAGCTTACGGGCCTTTGGAATCGCCGCTATATGGACCGTGCCTTTGACAAGTATGTAGTGGTGCAGCACAATGCGGGAGCACTTCTTGTGGTGGACATGGATCACATGAAGTTTGTCAATGATTCCTATGGTCATCTGGAAGGAGACCGCGCCCTTAAGTTGTTTGCAAATATCCTTCGTAAAACATTCAGTAAGTCAGAATTGGCAACGGTCTGCCGTTTTGGTGGTGACGAATTCGTTATCCTGCTTCCCAATGTGCAGACTGTTTCTGACCTGAGCCTTTGCATTAGCCAGCTGATGGCCTCTACGGATGAAGCATTCTGCAATGATGATAAGCTTAATGCCATTAACATTTCCGTGGGTGCGGCATTCACTAACGAATTTGACATGAATTACCAGGCGGTTTTTGATCGGGCGGATAAGGCCTTGTACGACGTGAAAAAGTCTGGTCGAAACAGCTATCAGATTTATACGGAATCTTAGTTTTACGAACTGTGAAAAAATAGCCTTATTGGCCGTAGAAAGCTCCCGATTTAAGCGGGAGTTTTTTTGTTTAAAATTACAAATAACTTGCAATTTCTAAATTTGTCGCGATTTTTCTTTACCTAGGGCTTTTTATGTCTAAAAGAATTTCGCTTTTTTTAGTGCTTGTTTGCATGCTTGTCTTGCAGTCCTTTGCAGCTACTGCGGGAACTGCCGTCGTTCGGTATCGCGAAGGCGATGTAGAACGCACAAAGGGTGGTGAATCCAACTGGAAAATGCTGATGGTGGGCCAGAAGGTAAGCCCTAAGGATACCGTAAAATCTGCTTTGGAATCCCAGGCGACTTTGGGACTGAAAGATGGTTCCATGATTACCATTACCGAAAACTCCTTCATCGCGCTTTCCGAAATGATGGAAGAAGATGGCTCCTACCGCACTACGGTGGACGTGATTACGGGGCAGCTTGTTTTCGCTGTTCAGAAACAGGAGCGAAATTCTGAATTCAAGTTTAAGACAGGAGTCATGGCAGCTGCAATTCGTGGCACCGAAGGTTGTATTTCTGGCAACGTACATGGTCTTGTGGGTTTAAAGAATGGGGCTCTGCAAATTGACTTGTTCTCTGGGGAAAAGGCTCTGATTCGTGGAGGCCAGGTCGCTTTTAAGTTGGATTCCCTAATTGTCCTGAATCTTCGTTCTGCCGGGGATCCTGACTTTCATAAGCGGTTATCGGCAATTCTAGAAGATACGACCTTTGTTCGCGAGGATTTGATTAAGCGTATTCAGGAAGAAGATGCTGCCTACCAGGAACTCCTGACTGTGGCCCGTAAGGATGCCAAGTGCTTTTTCGAAGCCCTTCCCGATACCGTCCATTCTCAGGAAATCAGAATACATGGCCGCTGTGCCGCAGGCTCCAAGGTGAACTTCTATGGCGAATGGATCCAGCTGGATGACGAAGGCAAGTTCCTGCAGACCGTAACGCTGGATTCTGTGGCTGTTGGTGAAAAGCGCTTTAAGTTGACTTGTTCCAACGGACGTGTGAATTTTGACTGTGCCGAGGCAATGACCTACTATAAGCCGGCCGAGGCCTTGTTCCAGAATACCTACGTCCTGACATCTCCGGTTCCTGCAACCGTATGCGAAGATGGCCTTGTTGTAGAAGGAACCTATCAGGTGAAGGATTCCCTGGCAACGCTGTTCCTGAATGTGGGGGATGTCTACAAGTCTTCTAACTTGATAAAGATTGCCGATGGGGAATCTCATCCCTTTGCCCAGAATGTTACGCTTTCGGATCGCAATGGTCTGTGGAATGTTAAGACCGCATCCTTGGAATTTGAGGTTGGTGGCATCAAGGACGTACGCGAGATTCCTCTGAAAATAGACCATACATGTCGTGGAGTTAACCAGAATCCTCCTGCCTTGCAGTTTATCGGATATGATTCCTTAGCCTGTAAGGCGAACATCGCCATTGGCAACAGTCAGGATGATATGGGAATTTTCAAGGTGGACATTGATAACATGGGAGGAAAGTCTACCATTGTCGAAAAGAATATGACAACCAAGGTCAGCCTTAAACCAGGAATTCACGATTACGAATTCATTGCCGAAGACCAGGCGGGGAACGTGGCCTCGATTTCTAGAACTTTAGGCTGTTTCCCAAATAAGTTTTTTAGCGTTAAAATTGACGGAGGTAACGGCAATGAGGTTGTCTGGGGTGGGCTTCAGGCCTATCCGGGCGGAAAGAAGGCCCCCATTCAGAGGACTCTTCGATTTTCTATCGACTTGCCCAACGAAAATGAAGTTTACAGCGTTATGGTCCGTCAGAATGGAAGAGTTATCCTGAAGGAAATTTTAACTCAGATTGCTTCTCTGGATTATGAAGTCCCCGTGGAACTTATGCCCAGAAAGAACAAGCTTGAAATTATTGTAAAGCACAAGAGTGGCTATGTTGCAACCGCAACCAAGATTTATGAGGTTAAGTAATGAATAAGCTTTTGTTTGCCTTGACCTGTGTTGTTGTCGGTTCGGCCCTTGCCCAGGACACTACGGCTGTTGTCGCACCGGTTGCTCCCGCTCCTGTCGCTTCTGCAACTGATTCTTTGATTCCTGTAAGCTCCAGCAGCGAGGATTCGACGATTGTTCCTTCTTCCAGTTCGCAGGATTCCCTTGTCGTTGCTGAATCTTCTAGTTCCGAACAGATCGCTTTGTCAAGCTCCGAACAGATTGTAGATTCCACTGATTCTCTTTCGGTATCGTCAAGCTCTATTGAACAATCCAGCTCAAGCATAGAAGTCATTGAATCTTCAAGCTCTGCACTGTCGTCTAGTTCTATAAAGATTGAAGTCTCTTACACTGAAATCGGTGGCGAAATCAATGGATTCCTTACGGCAGCCAAGTCGCCCTATAAAGTAACATCCTCGCTGGTCGTTTCTGAAAACCAGGCTCTGGTTATCGATGCTGGTGTAGAACTTTATTTTGCCGCAGGCTCTGGCCTTGACATTCGTGGGGGAGCCTTTGCTGCCATCGGTAACGAGGAACGTCCCGTAAAAATGCTGGCTGCCGATTCCACAAAATTGTGGGAAGGCGTAAGGCTCACTGGCGAAGTCCGTGGGGATTTCAACAATGTATCCATTGAAGGCGCCAGGACGGCCATCGCCCTGGAAAACGCAGGTGCCGATATACTTCATGCATCTGTTGCAAAATCACAGGTCGGCATTTCCCTAAGGAATTCAAATGCCAAACTTCTAAATGTCAAAATCCATGGAAATAAGGCGGGAACCATTATTTCTGAAGGCTGCTTCGTCTCTATTGACAACGTGGACTTTACCAAAAACGAGACTGCACTTGTCGCTTCAGAAAATACAGAAATCCTGCTTTCCAATGTGAACGTGTCAGACAATAATCTTGGCATTCTGGATATGGAAAACAACATCATCAAGGATCGTTCCTTGAAGGTGGAAAAGAACGAAGTCGGCATAGCCTCTGTGGATATCCTGCCTGAAAATCTGAGGGCTGTAACTGCAAACAATTCCCTGGATGTTTCAAATGCGGCAAAGTCCTTGTACTTGAATCTGCCGGAAGTCGCTGAGAATCCCTACGCAATGTCCTATAGGGCTTCTGCGGTTCCGTCGATTCAGGCGGCGGAATTGCCCAGGACCTGGCTCTTGACGGGTAATGTCAGCACAGAAATTGGCTATCATCTGGTTTTTACAAATCATAACCACACAAACGGCTCCTACATTTTCGGGACTGATACCGTAGCACCTGGCGAACGCTACGAAAACTACTTTAAGGTTCCGGGACTTTATAGCCGCTACAATACCTACATGAAGTTGACTTCTCCCGAAGGCAGAACCTTTGAGTTTTCTACCGATGTTGAAAGCGATCAGTGGAATTCATGGAACGTTCATAACGTCAACTTGACCTATACCGATGAAACCCGTAAGGTTGTTCTTGGCGATATGTTCCTGAATGGTGGCGACATCTATATGAATGGCTTAAATCTTTTTGGTGCAGCCTACACGACGGGCTACCTGAAGAAGGACGATGGCCGCCACGTGTTTGAAACCACAGTCTTTGCTGGCGAAACAAACAAGCCTAAGTTGCTGGGAGATGACAATCCCGACGTGTATAACGATGTTATTCAGGATGGAGAAGCCGAAGTTCAGAATGTTGTTGCCGGTGGTCGAGTTACCTGGAATATGCATAAGCGTTTTAGCGGTGCATTAGGCTTTATCGGAAGCGAAAGCTATAAGGAAGACCCCTACTTCCGAGATGGAATGTCTGAACGTGTAAATACCATTGATCCCGAGATATCTTCCAGGACTTTCTTTGCCGAAGGTAACTGGCTTTTCTGGCCTGGAGATATTGAGTTAAACGGACAGGTCGCCTTTGGTTCAGCCGACACCACCGATGCTCAGGCCCAGCGTGCCATAGACCGTGTGTTTACTGCTGCTGGACTTTCTGTAGAAAACTTCGCCCTGCTTCGTAAGCTGATGAAGGATGAACAGCTGGTATCTACCTTAAGCCGAAATGACCTTGAAGAAATTTTTGGCGATAACAGCACCATGACTTTGAGTGAAATGCGTGAACAACTGCGGTCCTTGTTAAGGAACGCCAGGGAAATCAGCCGCTCTTATGAAAAACGTGATGGAGATCCATCTGAAATTTCTGGCTGGGATGGTCAGAATGTCGCCGCTCGCGCAGGATTCCGCTGGGGCATAGGCAGAACCACGTTAAGTGGGCATTTTAAGTATGTGGGATCTAAATTCTATAGCGCAGGCTCTCCCGACCAGTTAAGCAATTCCCGCCAAATCGATTTTGCTGTCGATCAGCGTCTATTTGATTTCTGGAGGCTTTCTCTTGGCTATGAACTGAATGTTGAAAATGCAGCTTCCGGAGAAGAGTATAATGTGCTGGGCACAAAGGAAGGCTCCGTATCAGGATTGCCTTTTGAATCTACCTCTAGTTGGGAACGGGAACATGTCGATGATGAGGACCGTGCTCTATTCATTCATGACATTGTTTTCAGGAACTCCTTTAAATTGAGTCTTTTTGATGTCTCGCTCAAGTACAAGTTGAATTTGCGCGACCGCAATCGTGCAATCCATCTCTACTCTGACTATCGTGCCGAATCTGGCGTCCTTAAGGATCCGTGGTTTGCTCCTAGCGGAGATAATTCTGTTTATGCCTTCAATAGCAACGGCGATACAGTCAGGGTGGATTCCGCAAGATTCGACCAGTATTACGACCTTAGGGATGAGCCGTTCCTGGCCTCGGGCTTTGAGGAACGCCTGCTGAAGCATAGCGTAGAACTGGAACTTTCACTCAAGCTGAACAAGCATATTGTCCGCTTTGGCGGAGTTTGGATTTATCGAGACGATCTGTCTAAGTTCCGCGAAGATGATTTGCTGGAAGATTTTGAATTTAAGAATGAAACTTATGGATACCTCGGATACTATTTCCATGGGGCTGATTTCTTTGAGCAGCGTTATCCGGTTTCATGGTCTGCCAATTACGAACGCTGGAATAATCATCTGAGCTTTGTTCCGCGATTCAAATCCTACAATCGCGACGACATGACGGAATTTGAATGGTCCCTGAACGAGTCCTTCGAAATGGTATTGATCAAGAACCGACTTGAAATGTCTATCAATGGGGAAGTTCGTCAGGAATTCGTCAGCCGCGATAGGGGTTCCGATGAATCCGAAGCCGACCTGAACGCCTCTGGAACGGTAACGGTCCACTACACAAAGGACCTGTCGTCTGACTATACCATTGGCGGTTATTACTGCTATCGTCCTGATTCTAGAGCCGATCAGTATAAAGACATCTTTGCGTCCTTCAGCCTGAATTACGCATTCTAAGAGGGGGCTTATCATGAAGAGTATTTTTATGAAAAAAGTTTACTGCATTTTTTCGCTTGTATTGCTGTTTGCCTTGTCATCCTTTGCCGCGGTGACCGAAGGCGTTGACTACGATGCCAATGGCGGCTGCTCCTTCAGCATCAAGACTGCAAATGGCCTCATGAATATTGGGGAAATTCCTGCAGGAGAATGTGCGTCACCAGTTTATGAATTGGAAACGGACGTGGTTCTCGGTTCTTCAAAGCCTACCGCATCTTGTATCACCAACTGGGATAATACCCATGCCACCTTTAAGGGAACGTTGAATGGAAAGGGACATAAGATTAGCGGCGTTTGCTTGAACGAAGTGGATGTACAGAAACTGACATTGTTTGATGTGAGTGCAGGTGCGGTAATCTTTAATCTTGATTTTGAAAACATTTACATTCATGGGGAACAGAACTCCATGTACGGAGACTTTGTTCCGGCTTTGTTTGCCGGAAATACAAATGTGAATTCCGACTTGATTACCTTTTCATCCCTAAATATCTCTAACGTATCCATCAGTCTCGCTTCTGGTGGTGCAATTGGCAATATCGGTATGCTTGTTGCCAGGGCAGGGAATCCCATGATTGTGAATCAGGTTAACGTTGAGAATTCTTCTGTGTCTATCTTGGGGAATTCATCAAGTCAGTATATCGGTGGCTTGTTTGGCAACTTAAATTCCCCAAAACTTATTGTAAGCGGTAGCAACATAAAAATGGATATTGAAGGCTCTGCCACTTCAAGCGCTTATTTTTACGTTGGCGGTATTTTGGGCTATACAAGTTCCATTGATACGCTAAACTTTAGCAACGACTCCGTTGAAGGATCCATAAACATTCTTAGCGGTTCTAGTGTATACTGCGGAGGCTTTATAGGACGTCTTTCAAGAGATAAGGCGGTTTATACGATTTCCCGTTCAAGTTTTATCGGTGATATGAATTTTAGCGTGTCGAACTATTATAGTTTTGCAGGCGGTATTATCGGTGAAGTTGGTTACAGTTCTGGTTCGACATTGACTTTGAATTCTGTTTCTGTAAAAAGTAAGACCGGTTATTCTAGCCCCTTCATTGACATCAAGGGTTGTGGCTACATGTATTATGTTGGTGGCCTTATTGGTGAAAGTTATTTTGAAACTGATATTACGGATTGTAGTGTTGAAGGATCAATAATAGAATCTATACCAAATGCTAATAATGGCTATATCAGTGGAATGGTTGGTTATTCAAATAAAAAGCTTACTGTTTCCAATTCTCATTTTATAGGATCATTACCCGTTAGTTACGGCACCTATGGAATTGCCTACAATTATGAATCGACGTCTTCATACAGTGATTCCTACGTCATTGATTTTGCAAACAATCAAAAAGGGCTGGTGCCTTCATCCAGTGTAAAGCTACTGCATCTCGTTGGCATTGGATCCTCGTTAGATGAACCTTTGATGTTTTATGATGGTGGCAAGGAACTGGGTTATGCCATTTTGAATTCCCCGGCGTATGCTTACATGGCAGGGAAGACCTTCGATACGGACGGAACGATCAGAAATCCTCTAGAAGGCGAAGAAAAAGTTCATCGTGTGATGGGTATTTTCTCTATAGATACTCTATTTGATCTCTATACTGATAAAAATGGTCACATCGCATATTCTGCAGATGGTTCTTCCTTCGGTTCTGCAGAATTGAATAAAATTGTCTGGCCTAGCCAATGGAATGTTAATTGGCGTCCAAGTCTATCTACAAAGTATACGGCTGATACCACATTCTCTATGGCTGTAGTTGAGGGAATTGATTATGTGGTTGACGGATGTAATGTTTCTTTGCTGCAATCTCCTGCATTGCTGAATATTGGAAAAATTCCATTAAATGGATGTGAAAATCCGATCTATAATTTGGAAACGGATGTTGTCCTTAGTACAGCGGCTGTTTCAAGTGGCTGTTCGCCTAACTGGAACCAAGAAGGTAAAACTTTTAAAGGAACCCTAAATGGCAATGGACATGTTATTAAGGGCATTTGTCATATAGCTAAGGATTATAGTGATTTCTCCTTGTTCTCCATTTATGGAAATACTACCATCAGCGACTTGACTTTTGAAAATGTCTACATGAATAATGAACACGAAATCGGTGGCTCTGATTGGAATGTTGGTATTTTCAATGTTGATTCCGACAAGTCCATGAAGCATGAATTCAAGAATATAACCATAAATAACATCTCGATGTATGGCCATAACTCATCAAAATTCACCAGAATTGGAGCATTGATTGGTGCTGCCAATGGTGAAATTTTAATTGATCATGTAAATGTTATCAATGCTTACATCAGCTCAAATTCAATGAGAACTTATCTCGGCGGTATTGTGGGCGACATGGAATATGGAACATTGTCAATTGACAGATCCTATGTGAGCGGAACTTTGCTTGCCACGTCTATTAGTTACGAGGCAAAGGCGGGTGGCCTTGTCGGTCGCATAAATCCGTATACATCTAATGTGTTGTTTACGAATAATGTTGGAAATGCCGAGGTTTCTGCATCGTCTTCTTTCGGCACTGCGGCTGGTGGCTTGGTTGGCGAATTGATGTCGACCGATGCTAAATTTGCAAAAAACAAATCCATCAAAACTGTTTCGGCATCCGCAAGTAATGAACAGCGTGCCGGTGGATTAATTGGTTACATGGGGGGCGTGTCTTCTTTTGAATCCAGGGATGATTCTGTAAGTGCTAAGATTTCTGCAGGCCGGTATAAAGCCGCTGATCAAGTTCTTGATATGGGTGGATTGATTGGTCAAATTTACTCCTATAACACAAGCGTTAATGACTTTATCAATCCTGTATTCAGTGGTCGTGTAAGTAATACGGACTCTTTAAGATCTGCTGGTTATTTAGGCGGAGTGATTGGGCGTATCTACAATAATTCTAGCGGCAACATTAGCCAGCTGAATATTTCTGGAGCTACTGTTAGATCGTCCAATGGTAAAATTGACACATTGATTTATGGTACTACAAAGAATTTGCAGAATTGCTATTTCGGCGGCCTTGTCGGTTATTCCTATGCACATACAAATATTTCCAATAGCTTTGTTTATGGCAGCATCAATATTAGACGAAACACAAAAAATTCCTATAAAAATGATTATGTAGCCGGTCTTGTAGGATATGTTCCGACATCGACAATAAACTTGTTTGTACGTAAAAGTGTTTTTGTAGGAAAACTAGATTATGGTTATGTGATGCAGGGCTTAGCCTATGGTGGCTCTAGTTCTGGACGATCCGTCGAGGATAGTTATGCCATTGACTTGAACGGAAATGCAACCCTTGTATGGAACTGGACCCCAGATAGAGTCCGTGTCGCAGAAGTTTCTTCGACTCTGGATGGTGACATGACCTTCTATACAGGTTCCAGCCCGCTGGCAACCTATAAACCCAACAGTCCTAAATTTGCTCACTTTATTGGTCTTGCCCTTGATGAAACTCTTGGATTTGCCGTTCCTGCGTCTGAGAAATTAGCTCCTGTTTACCATATTTATGCCGCAAGGCAATCTGGAGCTGTTGTGTATGATTTCTATACCAATGGTGAAGGCAGAATTGCTTATAACCCTGATGGTTCTACTGTTACTGCAGCCGATCTTGCTGCCATTGAATATCCTGCCGGATGGCCTGCAGACAAGAAAGCTAGCCTGAGTAAGGTGTATACCGAGGATGACATTGTTGTAGAACCTTTGGGCAGTGACAGCTATGAAATTGCTGAATGCACGGTGTTCATTAAGAAGTTTGAAGCCTTGATGTCTCCAGAAAAAATTGATATCCCCAGCAACTGTTCGTATGTCGACTACAAATTGGCTAACGATATTGTGGTAAGTAAAGAAAAGCAGGATGTCGGTTGTACGTCTAATTGGATAAATACGTTTGCTACAATGAAAAAGGGTACTTTCAATGGGGAGGGCCATACCATTTCAGGAATTTGTTTAAACGAGACTGACTCTAGTGAAGTTTATCTCTGGAATCTGAAAGGAATGTTCTCTGTATCGAATGTAAATCTCGAAAACATTTATGTTGGGGTTGATCGCGGAACCGATAACGTGGAGTATCGGGCTTCAATTTTTAAAGTTGATACAGCCTATATGGAAAATAACTTTAACGACATTTCCTTAGATGGCGTTACCGTAGAGGCGCATGGCGGAACAAATAAGGATGGATATGCGGCCTGGCTTATGGCCTATGGCAATAGAGGTTCCGTATACTTTGACAGGGTGCATGTCAAGAATTCCAAAATTATTACATCCGGAGCAATCAATGTAGGTGGATTTGCTGGATTCAGTACCAAGAATACCTATGTACGTAATAGCGATGTTCAGGGGAATATCAATGTAAAATCTATGAGTAACCGTGCAAAAGTGGGCGGCTTTATAGGTTCATTTGGTGGTTCAACGTCAGCAACGGGATCTGTTGAGGAAAGCTCGTTTGATGGCGAAATTGACATTGATTGTTATGGTTCTGTATATGCAGGGGGTATTTTAGGATATCATAGTTCATCGTTCTACTTTAGAGCTTATGACATAAAAGTTTCTAGTGGTAAGGGGTATGCTGGAACTTTGATCAATGCGAAGAGTGGCAGTGCTGAAAGTGCTATTGGTGGAATTATTGGAAGCGCCAGATCTGTAGGAATCAGTGATTCTTATGTAGAGGGAAGAATTGCGTATAGTCGCATATCATCATCTTCTTCTAATGCATCGTATGTGGGTGGCGTTGTTGGTGTGTGCTCCGTATCAAGCAATTCAATTAGTGGTGTAAATTTTGTAGGGTATTTGCCCGAAGGTCAGGAATCTAATGATTATCGTTATGGTGTCGGCTATTGCAGTGGAAGCGTCCTCAATAGTTATGCCATTGATTTGAATTCTGCTGCAGAATCTCTAGGTAGATCCATTGAAAGTAAAAAATCCGCCATGGTAAACGTATCCGATTTAACTAAGCCGGCAACTGTTTATTACGACGGAATGATTTTGAATGATGTGTCTTTACAGACTCCTGCTGTTGCCTATAGCGTAGGCCAGGTGTATAAACCGGGGTCAAATTACAATCTGCCTATGAATAGGGTTCTTTCTCATGATTCCCTAACGCACTTGATTCGTTGGAGTTCTTGTGAGGATACAACCACGATTTTGAGTGTTTATACAAACCATGAAGGTAAGTTGGGCTACTTTGCAGATGGAACTCCGTTCACTAAGGATGACGTTCCAGAAGGGCTTTGTACAGAGCCTAACTTTGATTTCGTGTATAAGAGTGATATGACTCATGGAATTTCAGTCCCCTACAATAAGACTGATTTTGCTGTGGACGGTTGTGTTACTAGCATTAAAACTCAGGCTGCTTTGTTCGGCATCGAAAATGCACCTTATGAACGTTCTTGTGAAAATGTGACTCTTAAATTGGAAAAAGATTTTGATTTTGGAGCCACGTCGACAGAAGCTGGGTGTACCAGTAACTGGGATATTCAAAATATCGTGTTTGACGATAAGTTTGACTTTGATGGAAATAATCACACCATTAGAGGAATATGTCTCAATAATGGGGAGAAGGCTGCCTACCTCTTTGGCGGAGGAAAAGGTGGTAAAATTCAAAACCTGACGCTGGAAGATATCTACCTTAAAGGAGAAAGTACAACGGATGTTGTGGAAGTTTCCTTATCTAGCGGAAATTTTCAATGGGAAAACGTGACTATCAACAATGTGACGATTGAAAGTGACTGCAATGCTAACAAGAACTGTTATGCAGGTCTCCTTTCTGCGAGTTTACCATATACATCGGTTTCTTCAACGAAGGCTACGAATGTAACCATTAATGTTGCCGGAGGCTTGAATGTCTTTGTGGGAGGCTTTATTGGAAGTTTGGATAACCATATTCCTAGCTTGAATTTTGATAACAATTTATTCGAGGGCTCCATAAACGTAAATTCTCCGGCTAATGCAGATGCCTACATTGGTGGACTTATGGGATATCAAGGCGGGAACTACATGAGAACCGCTTGGAACGATACCATCAGGGCTCAGATAAACGTTGATTTAAAAAAAGGATATATAGGCGGTTTCTTTGGCTTATCGGAAAGTATTATTGCTACAAATCGTGCTAGCAACTTTGTTTTTGATGGTTGCATCTCCGGTTCAATAGCAAGTGATGCAACTGTGGGTGGAATTGTAGGTCGTTTCCCCGATTCGGGTGGTCAAATGTCAGGCTTGTTTGATGGAGTTCTTGTGAAAGAATCAGGAACTGATGGTAAATTGTTTGACTTTAGTCAAATATCGGGCAATGTTGGCGGTATTGTCGGCTTTTCTGGAGCGAATGCCCCGGATACAAAGCGTGCTTATGTGAACGGTGTTTTTGATATAAGCTCTGACGGATCAGCTTCAGTTGGCGGATTTTATGGAGTCGGCTCCGGTACAATTCGCAATTCGGTACTCGTAGGAACATTTAACTTGAGCGGCAAATCTTCTGCCAGAGCTTTCGGTAAGGAGTATGCGCTTATAAATGGTTATATACGGGCAAGTCACTCTTATGCTGTTGTTGATGGTTCTGAGCTACAACCTGAAAACGATTTGTATTATTCATCGGTTATAAATACTTCTGATGAAAGGGCTGTTGTCTTTTTAGAAGATGGCCTCCGTGATACGGTTGTTGCAAGGTCTGCTGCATTCGCTCACTTGTTGAATTCAGGAATGAATGGGGATGATTCCGATGATGACAATTATGGTGTTGATGACGACAATGACGATGTGAATAATGACGATGGCGATGAAGACTTGCCTTTGATGGCCCCCAAGGTTCTGCGAGTTCCTCCTGTTTTAAGGGCTCCGGATCCTGTATCCTACGAAGGCTTCTATTACGATCCCAATGAAAATGACGGTTATCCTTCCATCATCTCCAATGGAGAACTGCCCACTTACAGGGTGACTTGGCAGATTGACGGAATGCCTGCAGCTATTGCCTATACCGATAAGTTTGGACAGTTGGCTTATGCTGCCGATGGTTCCTCCTTGTTCGACGAAGTTGGCGAACCTTTAGATGGAAATGAAATCCCTCTAAAGACGCTTACCAAGAAGAAAACTTCTGAAGATGAACTGGATTCCATCATTACCTGGGTCAACGTCAAGAATGAAAACTTGCTATGGGACGAATCCCGCTCGTTCGCCCAGGATGTAGTTTACGTTCGCATGGCGGCTCCTGCTCCTCATGAGACCGAATTTACGGTAACCCTCGGTGATGTCTCCAAGTATAAGCCGTTCTTCCAGCCACAGGAAATTCCTCCTAAGTTTACGGTGGCCGAAGCCCTGGCATTGCCGGAAGTGGGTGCCATGGGACTCTGCCAGACGGGTTGGGATATTTATAGAGATGGCGATCTTTATACGTCGATTACGGATAAGGTCAATGGGGAATACCTGTGGGTTTCTGCAGTCGGTTTCTCTGGCGACATTGTGGTAATGCCTACTTTTGAAGCGGGTAATTGTGCAACACGCTCTGTAACAGTATCTCTTGTTGAAGATCATGATGGTGCTGCCGTTTCCGACCTGGTAAAGTTTATTGTGAAGTACGGCAATGAAGTGCTGCCTGTGAATAATGGAAAGGTTACAGTTCCATACGTGAAGGGCCTTTCTCTTGATTACGAAATTACTGCATTGGATGATAGTACGTTCAAACTTGTAGGAGTTGCTTTGAACAAGGCTCCTGTTAAGTCTGTGGGTTCTATTATGCTGGAAGATGATGTGGTATTTGGAGTTTCTCTGAAGGGTATCTCCGATAATCCTGGTGATGATGACCCAGGCGATGTTCCCCCTGAAGATCCTAGCGACAACCCGGGTGACGATCCTGATTTGCCCCCGGCAAATGACGATCATTACAGTATTGCCAAGGTTGACTTTGTGAATTTGGGTTCTGCCGCACATTTAGAGGTTTCTGTGGCTGATGTCAAGGCGAAGGAGCCTGTGGTTCTATATGCAAGTCTTTATGCCGACAGCGTCTGGATCAAGGATACGCTCATGACTGCCAATGCAGAATCCAGGACTTATGCTATGAACTTCTTCCCGCTAAGTCCCGATAAAAAGTATTACGTGGAGGTTTTGCTACGTGGAGCAGGAAAGCCTGTAACTAGGGAATCTCGCGAAGTTGAAGTTTC
Source organism: Fibrobacter sp. (assembly GCA_024398955.1). GTDB lineage: Bacteria > Fibrobacterota > Fibrobacteria > Fibrobacterales > Fibrobacteraceae > Fibrobacter. The sequence goes on from JAKSIG010000010.1 coordinate 68,742, forward strand.
TGCTGTTGCCAAGACGGTAGAATCGGGCTACTGGTATATGCTTTCTATGGCAGGTGTTGCAGAAAGCTATAAGTTCCCCGATTACAATGATGCTGCATTCTACAGCTGGAACGAAGATTTCCCCATCGGTGAATACATGCAGTATCAGCGTCTAACCTCGTTGAAGGATGTTGATGCTGCTTCGGGTTACTGGATTTATACTTCTGAGCCGCTGGTTCTTGTTCCGACTACTGCAGAATCTGTTGAAGATTCTATTCGCTGGAATCTAAAAAATCATTACACCGGTTGGAACCTTGTGGCGAATCCTTATTCTTGGGCCCTTAAGGTTGGGGAATTCAATTTTGAAGACCCCGAAGATTCCACTCAAGTTCCTTGGAAGTGGGATACGAAAAATCAGCGTTATGTAATTGCCAATGCACTTGACGTTTATGAAGCCATGTGGGTCTATACGGAGGAAAACCGCGAATTGGCCTTGAGTTCTGAACCTTACTTTGCTGACTCGATTTCTTTCGCCGGTAAAAGGGCTGCAAAAAAAGTCTCTCGCGATTCCTGGAGCCTGCGTTTGGCCCTTGAAGGTGAAAATGGTATGGCTGATTCCTGGAATGTGATCGGTCTTGGAAGCCGAGACATTTCTCTAGCGAAGCCGCCCGTAGCAGTGGGGGAGGCTCTTACCCTAGAAATCAAGGATGGAAACAGGGCTCTTGCCAAGTCTATCAAGTCAAATGCGGACATGTCCTGGAATATCGAACTTGCATCCTCGATTCCGCAGGTTGCCAAGCTTTCTGTTGCAGGTCTTAACGATTTGGAACAGCTTGGCTTGAAGGCTTATCTTGAAATGGATGGTTCTGTAGTACAGCTATCTTCTACAGAACCGTTGGATATTCGTTTGGGTGTTGCAACAAGGCGAGCCATGCTAAAGGTGTCTTCTGTTCCTGTGGTGGCAATGTCCAAGGGCATTAGTGAACTTCGCTACAGCGTAAAGGGCGAAAATCTAACAGTATGCTTCCTTCTTGCTGAAGCATCTGCAAAGCCTTCTATCGTTACTTTGTACGATGCGCAGGGACATGTGCTGCTCCAGAAGAGGGAAGAATCCTATGCGGGACTTCATGAAGTCTCTCTCCATGGGGTACGTTATTCAGGAATAGGTATTCTGAAGGTCTCCGCGGGGGGCAAAACCCAGACCGCGAAACTTAAGTTCTAGTTTTGACAACCTTTCTTTTACTATCTTTGCGCCCGTATGAACGAAGAAATTTCTAAACGTCGCACTTTTGCAATCGTCAGCCATCCTGACGCTGGTAAGACTACTATTACAGAAAAGTTCCTGTGGTACGGCAACGTCATCCGCGAAGCGGGCCATGTCCGTGCCAAGTCCAACCGTAGCTACACGGTTTCCGACTGGATGAAGATCGAACAGCAGCGCGGTATTTCCGTTTCCAGCTCCGTGCTGAACTTCCCCTTCGAAGGTTGCATGTTCAACCTGGTGGATACCCCGGGCCATCAGGACTTCTGCGAAGACACCTACCGCGCTCTGACTGCAGTGGACGCCGCCCTGGTGCTTATCGATAGCGTGAACGGTGTGGAAAAGCAGACCATCCGCCTTATGAATGTGTGCCGCATGCGCCACACTCCAATCATTACCTTCATTAACAAGATGGACCTTGATGGCCGTCATGTGCTGGACCTTCTGGACGAAATCGAAAACATCCTGAAGATCAAGGTGGCTCCCTTTACTCTGCCCATTGGCGTAGGTAAGCTCTTCAAGGGCGTGTACTCCATCGCCGACAACACCTTCCATACCTTCAACAAGGAAGAAGGGGAGCAGCAGCTTATCCAGATGACTGGCCCCGACGATCCCCGCCTGGTGGAAATGTGTGGCGAAAACTGGGTGGAACAGTTCAAGGAAGAATACGAGATGGTCACTGGCGCCATGGACCCCTTCGACCACGAAAAGTTCCTGAAGGGGGAGATGTGCCCTGTGTTCTTTGGTTCTGCCGTGAACAACTTCGGTGTGCGCCAGTTGCTTAATGCCTTTGCAAATCTGGCCCCGCCGCCGCTGGTTCGAGATACCGACAAGCGCCCTGTGGACCCCGGTGAAGAACCTTTCAGTGCCTTCGTTTTCAAGATTCAGGCCAACATGGACCCTAAGCACCGCGACCGTACCGCATTCCTGCGCATCTGTTCCGGTAGCTTCACCCGTGGCGAAAAGGTTTTCCATGTGCGTACCGGCCGCGAAATCCGCCTGGCTGCACCGACCGCATTCCTTGCTAAAGATAAGGAAGTCATCGATCACGCCTGGGCTGGTGACATCGTAGGTATTAACGACCCGGGCCTGTTCCGCATTGGCGATACCCTTACCGATGGCGAAAAGATGAACTACACCGGCATTCCCGACTTTGCTCCGGAACACTTCGCCCGCGTGACCTTGCTGAACCCGCTGAAGAGTAAGCAGATGGCCAAGGGCCTGGCAGAACTTTCTGAAGAAGGCGCAACCCAGCTGTACGAACCTATGAAGTCTGCCATTCCTGTGATCGGTGTGGTGGGCGAGCTGCAGTTCGACGTGCTGAAGTTCCGCCTCCAGAGCGAATATGGCGCCGACGTGTCCCTTGACCGCGTTCCTGCCCACGGCATCCGCTGGGTCAACGGTCCCGAAAAGGATGTTGCCAAGTTCGCTGACGAATACGCCATGGACTGCATGTTCGACAAGGAACGAAACTTGGTTTGCCTGTTCCCCAACGAATATCGCCTGAATTTGGCTATGAAGAATTATGAAAGCCTGACCTTCGCTGAAACTTCCCAGGGGTAGTTTTAGAAGGTCTGAACTTCATTTCTCTTTACAGAATTGAATTTTAAAAAGGATGCTGATTTGCCTCAGCATCCTTTCGCCTTTTGTGTAAATTTTTGTTTGTAAAATTATTTGTACAGTTAACACTTTTTATCCCAATTTCATCAAAAAAAAGACTTCAATTTCTGTTTGCTTCGCCAATAGGCTAGTGTCTATTATATATATTTCAACCATATATTGCGGGCAGACTGCGCCTGCTAGACTTTATTTAACTAAAAGGAAAAAAATGAAACGTCTCTCTATTGCTGCTATGGCTCTTTGTGTAGCCGGTCTTGTTGCTTGCAACCAGGCTTCCGCTGGCGGTTCTATGAACCAGCAGGCTCGCATCGATCAACTCGAAAAGGACTTCAACCAGGTTAAGGAAGAATTCGAAGTCCTGAAGTATGCCCTCGACAAGCGTGGCATTTCCATTGAACAGGCCAAGGCAGAAATGGAAGCCGACAACAAGGTTTGGGACATCCCCGTTGAAGACAGCCCGGTATTTGGTGCTGAAAATCCGAAGCTCACCATTGTTGAATTTACCGAATTCCAGTGCCCGTACTGCTCTCGTATTGCTCCCACCATGCAGGAACTGAACAAGAAGTACCCCAACGAAATCAAGTTCGTTTACAAGCACTTCCCGCTGTCCTTCCATGCTAACGCACGTTCTGCAGCAGCAGCTTCTATTGCCGCTCATAAGCAGGGCAAGTTCTGGGAATTCCGTTATGCCCTGGCTCCGCATTCTCGTGAACTGGGTGACTCCATTTACGTTGAAGTGGCTAAGCAGGTTGGCTTGAATATTGAACAGTTCGAAAAGGACCGCGTTCTTGACGACGCTATGAATGCTCGAATCGACAAGGACTTCAATCTGGGTGCTCAGGTTGGCGTTCAGGGAACCCCGAATTTCTACATCAACGGCAAGCGTCAGGATCGTTTCAGCGCCGAACTGGTCGAAAAGCTCCTGAAGGAAGCCAAGTAATCTTGGTTCAAACTGTGTACGCGAGTTTAGCTCGCGTATACTCTTTTTGAGTCTAAAAGTTTTAATTTCAAAGTTGAATTAAAAATCAAATCAAACAATCACAACAAAAGGATGCGACATATGATGAAGCGTACATTGACTGCTGCAACCATCGCCATGCTTGGCCTTGGTGTAACAGCAACAATGGCTCAGCCGAAAGCACCCCGCGTGGTTCCTTACAAGTTCTTTGACGATGCATATCGTCAGGGTGGCTTTGACTACGCATACGGTGGTAAGAGCAAGGGCATTACTATTACTAAGGACGGCGGCTATAAGTCCAAGTCCGCATTGAATATTAAGCTGGACCCCAGCGAATATTCTGGTGCTTCTGTCTGCTTGTACAACGAAACTTTCGACCTGAATAAGTTCATGCTCGATTCTCGAATCGAATTCATGGTCAAGGGTAAGAAGGGCGGCGAACAGATGAAGATCGGCCTTCTCGATGAAGAAGTTTCCGATGGTAAGAAGACTCAGGTCGTTCTCCCCATGAACAAGTACATCGAAGGTGGCGCAGTCACTACCGATTGGAAGAAGGTTTCTATTCCTCTCGTAGACTTCCCGGATCGTGGTCTCTACTGGGACAACACCCGTAAGTCTGAATTCCCTGCCCGTATCGACTGGGACAAGATTGCTGAAATCCGCTTCTCCATCGACAAGAGCGGTGCTGGCGATTTCGAAGTCTGGGTTGACAATATCGAAATTGTCAAGGGCAACAAGAAGGCCAAGCCCAAGGCTAAGATTGTTTACTGGGACGAAAACAACGATGTTATCGACGGCCCGAAGAATGCCGAAAAGCTTGACGGTAAGGTTAAGCCCGTCGCTAACGGCGTGTTCTACTCTGATGGCCTGAAGGGCTTCAGCTACAGCTACGGTGGTCTCTCTGCTCAGCGTGAAGCTGACTCCAAGACTCCGGGTAACAAGAACGTTCTCGCTCTCTACATCGATAACAACGACTGGTCCGGTGTGACCTACTCTCTGGGCGAAGGCAAGTACATTGACTTGTCCAAGGTCCGTAACAAGGGTGGTCTCTACTTCTGGATCAAGGGTAAGCTCGGTGGCGAAAAGGTATACGTTGGTATCCTGGACAACCAGGGCAACGATATCAAGAGCCAGACCAAGATTAGCCTCAACGACTGGATCGAAGGCTCCAAGGTCGGCACCGACTGGAAGCTTGTCAAGATTCCTCTGAAGAAGTTCGGCGACAAGGGTAAGGCTTGGGATGCTAACAAGCAGGCCGAAGTTGCTAAGGATATCCAGTGGAACAAGATCCAGGAAATCCGCTTCTCTGTTGGCAAGGGCGAAAACCAGGGCGAACCGGGTAAGCCGGCTCCTGTGACCATCTTCGTTGACCAGATTACCTTCACCGAAACCATCGACTGGGTTGACCCGGATATCAAGTGGGACAACTGGAAGTCTAAGGCTCCGGACATGGTTATCTCCGACTTCGAAGGCAAGTTTGCTAAGGATAAGTGGGAACCGTCCTTCGGTCCGAAGTCCAAGGCTGAAATCGAAATGCCGTTCAAGTCTGCAAAGCTCGATGGCAACTCTCTCTTCATCAAGCACTTCGAAATGTCTGACTGGGTTGACTTCGTTCTCGACTTCACCAAGAATGGTGCTGCTCACGACGCTAAGGGTCGTGACTGGACCAACCACTGGGGCATTATGTTCGACGTCTACTCTGAACGTGCATGGCAGTCCATCACCGTCCAGATCGGCGACGCTGGTAACGAACTCTTCGTTTCCAACACTGGTGTACCTCGCGGTCGTTCCACTGTGATCGTTCCGTTCCGTACCTTCAGCAAGTTCCCGTACTACCAGCCGCCTACCGCTAAGGAAAACGGCGTGTTCGACCTGAAGGGTGTTGTTTCTCTCGACTTCAAGCCGGGTGGAGAAGGCTCTAACGGTTCCTTCGAAATCGACAACATCAAGTTGACCAACCAGAAGGAAGTCAAGCAGGCTGATCGTCCCGCAGTTGTTAAGGTTGACGTTAAGGGTACTTCCGAAGTTCTCAACCCGAACATCTCTGGTGGCCTCTTCGGCATCAACGCTGCCCTTTGGGATGGCGACATGCTCGACAACAAGAAGTTCAAGACCCAGACTTGGGAATATGCAAAGCGCATCAACCACGGCATTATCCGTTACCCGGGTGGTCTCCGTGCTGATGACGACCACTGGAAGGAAATCCTCGACAACCACGACTGGATGGTCGATACCGACGAATTCCTCGAATGGTTGAAGAAGACTGGTTCCAATGCTATGTTCACCGTCAACTTCGGTTCCGGTACTGAACAGGAAGCTGCCGCATGGGTTAAGCATACCAACATCGACAAGAAGGCCGGCATCCTGTACTGGGAAGTGGGTAACGAAGTCTATGGTAACTGGCATCCGTACTACGAAAAGTATGGTAAGGACGGCGGTACCATCTATGGTAAGCGCGCTCGTAAGTTCATCGAAGCCATGAAGAAGGTTGACCCGACCATTAAGGTTGCTGTGCTCGGCGTTCTCGATGGCGCTTGGAACGACAACGTTCTTAAGGAAACTGCTGACATTGCTGATGGTATCATTGTCCATCACTATCCGCAGCACTTCGGTGAAGAAAATGACTTCGCAATGCTTTCTGCTCCGCAGGACCTGACCCCGATCTACAGCCGTCTGCACAAGACTGTTGACAAGTGGTCTAAGGGTAAGGACAAGAAGCTGGAACTCTGGCTCACCGAATGGAACTCCGTTGACTTCAACCCGGGTCCGCAGACCATCGCTCTCGAAAACGGTCTGTTCGTTGCTGACTACCTCGGTATGCTTGCAACTGAAAATGTTGACAATGCTCAGTACTGGGATATCCACAACGACATCACTCCGGAAGGCGGTGACTACGGTTACCTGACTCGTTCTGCAGAAGAATGCATGAACTGCCCGCGTCCCAGCTACTGGGCATTCCAGATGGCTTCTGACGCTCTCCGCGGCAAGCTTCTGAAGACCGAAATCAAGGGTGATAAGGAATCCCTCATCACTACTTACTACACTGAAAACGGTGGTAAGAAGTCCCTGTTGGTCGTCAACAAGAGCCCCTACAGCGATTACGAACTGAAGCTGGATATCCCTGGCTTCAAGGGTAAGGCTAAGATGCAGGTTCTTGACAAGTCTTCTGAAAAGCTGAAAGAAGGCTGGGCTAACGATCCTTCCAAGAAGGCAAAGGATGTTGACGTTTCCAAGCCGGTTAAGGTTGGCAAGCGTACCATCACCTTGTTCACTATTGGCAAGTAATTGGCCGTTATGCCGGGCTAGAACCGGCATCTGCTAAAGCTTAAAGAATCCCTCGCAGAAATGCGGGGGATTCTTTTTGATATAAAAGACTGCGGGGTTAAAATGCTGTCTTTATAGAGAATGAAGAACTATAATGAGAATGCAAAAAGACCTCACGTTTTGTGAGGCCTTTTTAATTGCATCGTATTCTATACAGAACAACGAACGGTTTCCGACACTTCCTATTGCGAAGTATAGTGAGCGGAGCCGTACGTTCTATTTACAGAACAGCGAACGGTTTTATTTCTCCAGCTTGAAGAACACGGCACCCAGGGGCGGGACCTGTACGTTCAGGCTCTGAGCGCGGTTCTGCCAGGGAATGTCTTGTGTCCAGACTTCGCCGAAGTTTCCTACGTTGGAGCCGCCGTAAACGCTTGCGTCGGTATTGAAGATTTCCTTCCACTTGCCCTTGGTGGGGGCGCCCAGGCGGTAGTCGTTGCGGACCACCGGAGTGAAGTTGAATACGCAGAGGATTTCGTTGCCGTGGTCATCCTTACGGACAAAGCTTACGATGGAGTTGTCGGCGTCATCGCACCAGATCCATTCGAAACCGGTATGGTAATGGTCAATTTCCCAGAAGGGGGCGTTGTCCTTGTAGATGTGGTTCAAGTCCTTCATCATGGCGAGGATCTTGCCGTGGCTATCCCAGCTGACCAGGTGCCAGTCCAGGGAGCGCTTTTCGCACCATTCACGGAACTGACCGAATTCGTTGCCCATGAAGTTCAGCTTCTTGCCCGGATGTGCGTACTGGAAGGCGTAGGTCAAACGGAGGTTTGCAAACTTCTGCCAGTTGTCGCCAGGCATCTTGCCCAGCATGGAGCCCTTGCCGTGAACAACTTCGTCGTGGCTGAACACCTGGATGAAGTTTTCGGAGTAGGCGTACACCATGCTGAAGGTGAGGCTGTTGTGGTGATACTTACGATGGATGGGCTCGTGCTGGATGTAGCTGAGGAAGTCGTTCATCCAACCCATGTTCCACTTGTAGTGGAAGCCCAGGCCGCCCTGTTCCGGCGGACGGGTGATGCTGGGGAAGCTGGTGGATTCTTCTGCAATGAGGATTGCGTGGGGAGCCAGGCGGCCCATCACAGAATTCAGGTGCTTCAGGAATTCAAGAGTGTCGTAGTTGATGTTTCCGCCGTCCTTGTTGGGAACCCATTCGCCGGGGCCCTTACCGTAGTCAAGGTACAGCATACTTGCAACGGCGTCTACGCGCAGGCCGTCGCAGTGGAATTCCTTGAGCCAGTACATTGCGTTTGCAATGAGGAAGTTCTTGACTTCGTTACGGCCCAGGTTAAAGATGTAGGTGCCCCAGTGGGGGTGTTCGCCCTGGCGGGGGTCTGCGTGTTCATAGCAGGCGGTGCCGTCGAAGCGGCCAAGGGCGTGGGCGTCCTTGGGGAAGTGTGCGGGAACCCAGTCGATGATCACGCCGATTTCGTTCTGGTGGCAAAGGTCCACGAACTTGCGGAACTGGTCGGGAGTGCCGTAGCGGCTGGTGGGGGAGTAGTAACCGGTAACCTGGTAACCCCAGGATTCATCCAGCGGGTGTTCTGCCAGGGGCAGGAATTCCACGTGGGTGTAGCCCATTTCCTTCAGGTAAGGAATGAGGGTTTCGGCCAGCTCTTCCCAGTTCAAGAAACGGTCCGGATCTGCGGGGTCGCGACGCCAGGAGCCGGCGTGGACTTCGTAGATGTTCATGGGGCTGCCAAACACCTTGGTTGCGGTGTGGGTCCACATGTACAGGTCGTCGCCCCATTCGTAGCCATCCAGATGGGTGGTGATGGAGGCTGTTGCCGGGCGCACTTCAGAAAGCTTTGCCAGCGGGTCCACCTTCACGTGGAGGTTGCCGTCGGCGCCGTGGATTTCGAAGCGGTAAAGTTCGCCTTCGCCCAGGTTGGGGATAAAGATTTCCCAAATGCCGCTGGAGCCAAGCATACGCATCTGGTGGCGGCGGCCGTCCCAGGAGTTGAAGCTACCGATGACGGAAACGGCCTGTGCGTTGGGGGCCCAGACGGCGAAGTGGATGCCCTTGAAGCCCTGGTGTTCCACCAGGTTGGCGCCCAGCTTGCGGTAAAGTTCGTAATGGGTGCCGCTGGCAATCAGGTGACGGTCAAAGTCGGAAAGCACCGGCAGGAATGCATAGGGGTCGGTAACGGTGTATTCGTTGCCATCGCCCTGACGGATATTCAGGTTGTAGAAGAAAGGCTCGTAGTCCTTGTCGAGAATAGCTTCGAAGAAACCGGTGTCGCCAATCTTAACAAAGTCAAATTCAAATTCACCGTCGCAGGATTCACCTGTGATGTAGGAAGCCTGGGGCTGGTAGGTACGGATAACGGTCTTTACGCCCTTGTCCGTGTTCAGCGGATGAATGCCTAGGATCGAAAACGGATCCTTGGTGCCGAAATTCCAAATAGCCTGCATGTCTTCCGACGTCAAACTGGTAAAATCATTCCATTCCATAATAATACTCCTGGGCGAAACTCGGTCTACCAAATAGGCTGGTTTTACCCATATATTCTTTTGTAAATATAAGTAAAACTATTTTTTTGTGCGAAAAATTCTAAAAAAATAAATCAAAAAAATGACTCTTTGTCATTTGCCTCGTACCTGGAACCTGGAGCCTGGAGCCTTGATCCTGGCGCCTCGAACCTGACCTTAATTACTATCTTTTTTTTGTATGAATAAGCGTGTTTTGACTATCCAGGATATTTCCTGCTTTGGCCAGTGTTCTTCTACGGTGGCATTGCCTATTGTTTCCGCTTGCGGTATCGAATGTGCTGTACTTCCGTCGGCTGTGCTCTCCACCCATACAGGCCGTTTTAAGGGTTATACTTTTAGGGATTTGACCGACGACCTGTTGCCGATCCGTGATCATTGGGTAAAGGAAGGAATCAAGTTCGATGCCTTCTATACAGGCTATCTTGGAAGCGTTCGCCAGGTGGATATTGTCCGTGAGATTATGGCAACCACCGGCAATGAAGGCGCGCTCCGTATTATTGATCCGGTTCTCGCAGATGCGGGTAAGCTTTATGCCGGTTTCGACCTGAATTTCGTGGAAGCCATGAAGCGCCTCTGTGGTGAGGCCGATGTCCTTTTGCCCAATATTTCCGAGGCTAGCTACCTGACCGGTTTGCCCTATACCGAAGAATACGACCGTGCCTATATTGCAGAACTGTGCAAGCGTTTGTGCGCCCTGGGAACCAAGTGCGTCGTCATGACTGGCATTGGATTCCGCGACGGCTATACCGGTATCGCCGTCTACGAAAATGGCGAACTGAATCATTACGAACACAAGAAAGTTTCCATGTGGTGCCACGGGACGGGCGATATCTATGCATCTGCCATCACTGGCTGCCTAATGAGAGGGAAGACCATCATGGAAGCCGTAAAGATTGCAGCCGACTTCACCTTGAAGGCCATCGAAAATACAGTAGACGTCGCCGACGAGCATTGGTATGGCGTTCGATTTGAAACCGCCCTGCCCACGCTGGTAAATTCCTTGTCTGAGTAGAGGCGTACGCTGTCATTGCGAGGAGCGTAGCGACGTGGCAATCGAAGCTGAGTCAAAATGAGGTTGATATGGAAATACTGATGAACGAAAATGTGAACCCTGAACATTTTGAACAAATTTTCAAGGTCACGCCCGAAATGATTGACGACAATCATCACTTCAACAATGTGTGGTCGGTGAAGTGGATTCAGGATATCGCTATTTCCCATTCCGAAAAATGCGGCGGCACCGCCCTGATGCGTGAACTTGGTGCAGGCTGGATGGTCCATACCCAGCATGTGGAATACAAGAACCAGGCTTTCCTCGATGATGAAATCAAGGGAATCACCTGGGTGGATTCCTGCAGCCGTGTGGTATCTGTTCGTCGTAGCCGTTTTGAACGTGTTTCCGACGGCAAGGTAATTTTTGAATCTGAAACCCATTGGGTGCTGGTGGATATGAAGCGTGGTCGCCCCATCGCCATCCCCGACAAGATGAAAGCCCTTTACGGAATCAAGGAGTAGGTATGTCTAGTATTATTGAGTACAAGGGCAAGAAGCCTGTTCTTGGCGAACGTGTGTTTGTTGCCGAAGGTGCCCGCCTTATTGGTGATGTGGAAATCGGTGACGATTCCTCCGTGTTCTACAATGCGGTGATTCGCGCTGATTTGGCCGAAATCCGTATTGGCAAACGAACCAATATTCAGGACAACGTATCGGTTCATTTGGCTACCGATGCCGGCGTCCATATTGGCGACGATGTGACCATTGGCCATAATGCCGTGGTTCATGCCTGCGATATTGAAGACAATGTCTTGATCGGTATGGGCGCAATCGTCATGGATGGAGCGCTCATTCGCAAGAATTCCGTGGTGGCCGCAGGTGCTTTGGTGCCCCAGGGCAAGGAATATCCCGAAGGAAGCCTCATTGTTGGCACTCCTGCAAGGGTTGCCCGTCAACTTACCGACGAAGAAATTCGTAAATTTCATGAAGGTGTTTTGCACTACATTGACATCAAGGATGCGCTCCTGCAGGGGCAACCTTAATTAGAGGATTTAGTGTATAAGTTTGTTTTTCTCATAAACCCCATTAGCGGTGGTGGCCAGGGCAAGGTGATTCTTCAGTATTTGCCCGAAATTATGGCATCCATGAATTTTAAGGATGACCAGTGGAAGGCTGAATTTACCGCATACGAGGGAATGGAAGAACAGATAAAGAATGCCTTGGCCAATACAGAGACTTTGATTGCTGTTGGCGGTGACGGAACCGTTTCGTCGGTGCTTTCGGTGATGGTGGCTTCGGATTATGCCAAGACTGTAAAAATTGGTCTGATTCCCCTGGGTACCGGTAACGACCTGGCCCGAGTCTTGAATCTTTATAAGCCTTATGTTGACAAAGGCTTGTTGTTTATGCTCCGTCGCTTGCTGCAGGCTAAGGCTCGACCATTTGATATCTGGAAGGTCAATGGTAAAATTGCCTTTGCCAACTACTTTTCTGGTGGCATTGATGCGCGTATCGCCCATGATTTTAATCGCGACAGATCTGAAGGGGCTTTTAATTCGAATTCTGTTTTTGCAAACCGAATGCACTATGTAAAGAGCTTCTTTGCCGATAGACTATATCGGCTGAAACAGTGCAAATTGAATTACATAGATGAAAACGGTGTTGCTTGTACCGAAACCGTTGACGGTGGAAGAACTGTCATTGTGGGGAATATCCCCAGCTTTGCCGGCGGCTCAAGGCCTTTCTATAAGTCTGACATGGCAGATGGCCTGCTGGAAGTGGTTTGCGTTCCCAACATGTTGATGTTCCTGTTAGCTATTGCAATCGGTTCTGTTCCTGTGGTGGGAAATCTTGTGAAGAAATACTTCTTGATTTCTCGAAAGGCAAAGTCCCTGAAGATGGAATTTGCAGAAGATGAATTCCTGCAGCTGGACGGTGAAGATTTAAGTGGCAAAATTGGTGGCCAGGTTCAGATTGACTACGCCTGCCAGGTTCAGATTCTTGCCCTGGGGGAATGATGCATTCCGTCAAATTGCAAGAAATATTGCAAGAATGTGCGCAAGGAAATGTCATCCAGAGCCCTGCCGCTTCCGTCATTCTGAGTCCCGAAGGGACGAAGAATCCAGTGCTTTCCGGTTTTGCCTCCCTGGAAAAAGCAGGCCCTGCAGACGTCAGCTTCTGGACAGGGAACGTCAAGAGCATTACTGGAGCCAACGGATTCTCTGCGGCAGATTTGGCTAAGTGCGAAGCCGGCGTATTGTTTGTTCCTATGGGTACCGCGCGGGAAATTTTCCCAAAGGTCCGCTGCCTGGTTCCTGTAGAAAATCCCTATCACTCCATGGTCTGCTTTCTGGAAAAGTACGGAAAAGACCTGGTGGACGTGCCGCGAGATTCGTCGGGCAAGGCGGTTGCCGAGATTGATCCTACGGTAGAAATTGGCCCCGGCTGCGTTGTAATGCCCGGCGCAAAGATTGGTGCCCGCTGCCGCCTGGAAGCAAACGTAGTGATTTACCCCAACGTTGTGGTGGGGGAGGGCTGCATTTTTCAGGCTGGCGTTGTGGTAGGTAGCCGCGGTTTTGGCTTCTATGAATACCAGGGCAAACGCCGCATGGTGCCCCATGTGGCAGGAGTCCGCATTGGCGACAACTGCAGCTTTGGCGCAAACACTGTGGTGGCCGCCGGATTTATTTCGCCTACCACCATCGGGAACGATTGCCATTTCGATGCAATGGTGCAAATCGGTCACAACTGCGTTCTGGGAAACAACATCTACATGGCCGCGCAAACTGCATTAGGCGGCACCACCATCGTAGAAGATGATGTGAACATTGCCGGCGGCGCAAAGGCTGCAGGCCACCTCACCATCGGTCGCGGCGCCATCGTCACCGCAAAAGCCGGCGTCACCAAGAGCGTTCCCGCAGGCCGCACCGTAGCAGGTTTCCCCGCCATCGACGCCGATGTCTGGCGCAGGCAAATGGTGGAACTCCGCATGATGGCCAAGAAACATTTGAAGAAATAAATTTTTTTATCGTCATCTTTTGACATCCGCTTTTTAGTATATTTATTCTGACAGACAATGGTTGCGGGAGGCAATGACCATAAATGGTCGCTGCTCTCGCCTTAGGTCGTATTGCAACTTCGTTGCATACTCGTTGGCTCGGCAATGACCATAAATGGTCACTGCTCTCGCCTTAGGTCGTATTCTTATATCCCATAGAAAGGTTTAAAAAGCCTGAAATGGAGCGTGTAGGAATAC
>JAKSIG010000100.1 GCA_024398955.1 Fibrobacter sp.
CGAGAATTCTTTCTTCGCTCCAGTCGGCGAGGCGGAGGAAGTGCTTGCTGCGATCGATCATTTTCTATTCCTTATTTTGGTGAGCTCAGGAACTGCTCGGTTAAAACTGGAAAGCCTTAATATACATCAAATAATTACAGAATGTGTAAAATTTTGATGAGTTTTAAGAAAATCCTAAAAACAAAAAACGAAAAACGGAGCTTGTCACTCCGTCTTTCAATTCCTTAACAGGAAAATCACAAGAGAATGCTAACGGAAATTAGCGAATTTTCTTCTTATGACGGTCACGACGACGGCGCTTCTTACGCTTGTGAGTCGCAATCTTCCTGCGCTTTCTTTTCTTTCCGCAAGGCATATTGTATCTCCGTTAAAGGTGAAACTTAAAATTGTGCCTCCAAATAGAGAAAAAAACAAGTCGTTTGTCAAGGGATAGGGGGGAAGTTTCCCCCTGGCTGCAGCCTTTTTTTACGCCGTGGCATCGCTAAAAACAGCCTAGAACATCCAAAAACGCAAAAAAATAACATCAAGGCGCAGGCGGACTGCCGCAGGTTGTCCGTTCGAGGCTGTTTTGGTACCGCTCGACGGCTCCCCCTGGTTGCCGGCCCCGGCTAAAAGTCTTCCGCCACCCCCTCTCAGTCCGCAGCGGATACCGTTAAGGATTTTTCGTTTTACAATTATTTTACGTAAAATCATGCAACATTTCCTCGTTCAAAACGTGTCATAGTATGTAGGGCGAAACCGCCTTGCGCTATCGCGGGGGCGTTCCCGTTTTGGAATTACAATGGCGACATTTGAGGAAAAAGTCAAAAAGCAAGTCGAAATCATAAAACAGCACACGTTCCTGGACCCGACCCGGGACAAGGTCTTCAAGGAAATCTTTTCGAAGGACGTTACGCTGATCCACTTTTTAAACGCAATGCTGCATCAGCCCGAGGAACGGAAGATCGTCAGCATCGAACGCAAGAAGCCCGCATCCACGCTGACCTCCGCAATCGATGTGGAGGAGGTTCGTTTCGATGTACACGCCAAGCTCAACAACGATGAGTTCGTGGACCTTGAGGTGCAGCGGGCTTCTCACGAGGATTTTGCGGACCGTGTGGAGCTTTACGCGGACCAGCTTTCCATCGAGTCCAAGATTCACTTTGACAGCCAGCGCACCGAAGCTGAGAAGGAAGACCATCCCTACCTGATGCCCTCCACCTACAGCGTGTGGATTTGCAACTTCCCGGTTAGCTTTTGCAAGAGCTATCGCGAGGAGTTGGGTCTTTTCCGTTTTTCTAGCATCGGTGATCCCGACGCCTTGCCTGTATATGATAAAAAAAGGTATATTGTAATCGACTTGAGTAAGGTGGATGCGAATGTCTTGGACCTGAACTCCGCCGAGACGGAATGGCTGGAACTTTTCACCAAGATGGCCTCGGCGAAGGACGCCCCCAAGACGAAGGACCCTGTCATTGCGGATGTTTACAGCCGCCTGGCGGTGAATGCCCTCGAGAAGAACTTTATCACGGAGATTGCAACAGGTATGGTCACAGAAGCTGAAATCAGTACACGCATCGGAACCGCCCGCCGCGAGGGCCGTGAAGAAGCCAGGCTTAGTGACGCAGAAGCGTTCCTTCGTGAAGGTGATTCGGTGGAACGCGTTGCTCGAGTCCTTAAGCTGCCTCTTGAAAAAGTGCAGGAACTGGCAGACAAGATTGCCGGTGAAAAGGCATAATGCTAATAAGAAAAACTTCAGGGCTGAACCCCGGAGTTTTTTGCTTAATCTTCCACCACCAATTCCATAGCTTTGCGAATCAGTTCTGCGGGACCGCCGTATTCACGGGCCCGGGGGGCGCCTTCGCTGAGCATCTGGCGGAACTTGCGGGCACCGGGCATCCCTGCGAAAAGGCCGTAGATGTGCTTCACCAGGATGGTGGCGGGGCAGCCCTCGGCGAACTGCTTTTCTACATAGGGTAGGTAGGCTTCCAGGACTGCCTTTCTTGTTTTGGGACTGCTGGATCCCCCGTCAAACGGGGGATGACAATTAGCGGAATCTCCGAAAACTCGTTCGTCGGCGTCGTGCAGGAACCAGGGATTTTCGTAAGGCTCGCGGCCCACCATGACGCCGTCTAGCGCCACACCCGTACCAGCCGAAGTGGGGTCGCCATTCAAGTGGGCAAGCACCTGGTCCATGCTGCGGATGCCGCCGTTGATGGCAATATTCAGCTGGGGCATTTCTGCCTTCAGCTTATGAACAAATTCATAATGCAGGGGAGGAACCTCGCGGTTCTCCTTGGGCGAAAGTCCCTTCAGCCAGGCCTTGCGGGCGTGAATAATAAAGTACTTGCAGCCTGCGTCTGCGATGGTGCCGACGAAATCGCGGAAAAAGTCCCAGCTGTCAAATTCATCGACGCCGATGCGGCACTTGATGGAAACGGGAATGCTGACGGCATCCTGCATGGCCTTGAAGCAGTCGGCCACCAGGTTTTTGTCTTTCATGAGGCAGGCGCCGAAACTTCCGCTCTGCACGCGGTCCGAGGGGCAGCCGCAATTCAGGTTCACTTCCTGGAAACCTGCGGCTTCCACCATCTTGCTGCACTTGGCCAAATCGGCGGGATTGCTTCCGCCCAGCTGCAGCACGGCAGGGTATTCGAATTCCTCGTGCCCCAGGAACATCTCGGGCTTGGCGTGGAGCAGGGCGTGAGTCACCACCATTTCGCTGTACAGCAAGGTGTGCTTTGAAATCAACCGCAAAAAATAACGTTCGTGGCGGTCGGTGCAATCCAGCATCGGGGCGATAGACAATCTGCGGTTGAAATCAATATTCATAAAATCAAATGTAGAAAAAAATGTAGATTTGGAATGGTTAGAAGGTCTGATTATGAAAAGTCTAAATTTGATTCTGATAGTGTTTTTCGCTGTACTTTTGGGTTGTTCCGGTTCTTCAAAGGTTGGTTCAATAAGCGAAAATTCAGAAAAGTTGTCGGAAGCAGAACCTATAGATGAAAGCGATTTGAATGCCTACCAGTCTGCTGTTCAGCACGGTGATGAAATGACGTTCCGGTATGAATATGGCTCGCAGGTTACTTTTTTTGAAGCCAGCAGATATTGTTACAGCAATGGAGAGGATGCCCTGAAGTTCGTGACGAATGATTCAAAAAGCGTCATTTCCATACCGGTAGAAAAAATCCAGATTTGTGTGGGCGGAACGGAAATTTGGACTCCCAAAAGTAATGGGCGGGTATTCCTTGATCATTTGTCCGGCGGAGCTCAAAAGGGGTTCTTTTTTGGGGGAGAGCTCTTTTTTGAGGCCGCCAAGGGAACGATAAGCTCCAATCCTGTAATCGGATCTTTGATGCTTGTTATGACGCCAGTGGGTTTTGCCGTTGGAGCCTCTGTTGGTACAGTTGTTGGTGGAACCACAGGCCTGGTTGGCATGGGGATTAATTACGCTGACGGAATTAGAGTCTGTCGTGGCGATCTCACTGAAAAAGAAAAGACGGAATTCCTAGAATCCCATCTTTGCTTTAAACATTAAGCTGAAAATATTAAGCTAGATGAACATGATTGTGTTCAGTTTGGCTCTGTACTTCCATGTCAGTTCGTGCTTGGGGCCCAGAACGCCGAATAACGTGAGCATAGCTTTTTTTGCAGCGCTGTCGTTCCATTCTGGGGCTTCTACGTACAAATTAAGGAATGCTTGCAGTGCACTTTCAAAATCCTCGGAAGCTGCCAAAACGCATGCTTCGTGGAATACGATGGCTTCCTTGCCCTGAACATCCTTTTTTGCTGCTTCGGCATGGAAATCCAGGAGTTCCAGCAGGGACCTGGCTTCTTTATACTGGTCGTCGGCTTCGTTAAACTTTTGGAGAATTTCCTTTGCCTTTTCAGAGTCTCCCATGCCGAGGCTTGCTTTTGCCCACAGGAGCAAAAGTTTCTTGTCGTCGGGAGTCTTTTGCAATGCTTCGTTGAGCATGGGCAGGGCGACCTCAAAGTTCTTGTTGGCTATAGCTTCTTCAAGGGCGTTTTCCATGCGTGCTTCGTCGGAGACGTAGAACTTTTCTAGGCGCTTCTTCAATTCTTCTTCGGGGAGAACGCCTGCGATAACGTCTGCAATCTGGCCCTTGTCCACCATGTGGATTTCGGGGACGGAACGTACGCGGAAGGCCTGGATCAGCTGCATGTTTTCGCGGTCATCGCAACTGACGACGCCCAGGGTAAAATCCAGACTTGTGCTGAACTGGCCCACCAGCTGGGAGTATGGGGCACAGTCGGGATATTCTGCTGAGGAGAAAAGGACTGCAACGGCGCGGTCCTGGGAGGCCTGCACCACTTCGGTTTCAAAATTTTCTGCGTTAATCTGAACTACTTTTGCCATATGATGAAATATAGAAACTTGAAATTAGAAATTAGAGGCTAGAAATTAGAAACTAGAAATTAGAAACTAGAGACTAGGGATGTCGGGAATACTCTGCTGGTAAAATTAAAGATATAACCGTCTCGAAATCGCAAGCACTTGCATCTTGCAGCCCTAACCCCTAGAACCTAGCCCCTA
>JAKSIG010000101.1 GCA_024398955.1 Fibrobacter sp.
GAAAGAGTCCATCCCAGGGGCTCTTTTGCTTTATGCAGGTGACGCATGTAGCCGCGGCTGTAATTGCGGCAGCAGTAGCAGTCGCATTCCGGGTCCAGCGGGTGGTCGAAATCGTGGGCGAACTTCTGATTCTTGTAGCGGAGAACGCCCTGGCTTGTATAGACCAGACCGTCCTGGGCATTTTTCGCCGGCAGAATGCAGTCGCACATGTCTACCCCACGGCGAATCAGTTCCAGCAGGTTCCAGGGCGTGCCCACCCCCATCACATAGCGGGCACGGTCTTCGGGCAGCAAGTTGGTGCAGAAATCCGCAATTTCGTACATGGTTTCCACAGGCTCCCCCACTGAGAGGCCGCCCATGGCGTAACCGTCGGGGCCGATTTCCTTAAGGGCCTCGATGGACTTCTGGCGCAGTTCCTTGTGCATGCCGCCCTGCACGATCCCGAAGAAAAACTGCGGGTAGCCGTGAATAGGCGGGTTTGCCTCCAGCCATTCCTTGGCCTCGCGGGTCCACTTCAGCGTAAGGCGTAAGGATTCGTCGGCTTCTTCCAAAGTGCTGGGGTACGGCGTGCATTCGTCAAAGGCCATGATGATATCCGCACCGATTTCCCGCTGGGCCTGCATGACGCTTGCCGGCGTGAACATGTGCCTGGAACCGTCCAGCAGGCTCTTGAATCGGACGCCTTCTTCGGTAATCTTGCGGAACTGCTTGAGACTCCACACCTGGAATCCGCCGCTGTCCGTAAGCATGGGGCCGTTAAAGCCCATGAACTTCTGGACGCCGCCAGCCTCCGCCACGGTCTTCGTGCCCGGACGCAGGTACAGGTGGTAAGTGTTTGCCAGGATGATTTCCGCTTCCAGCTCCTTGATATCGCGGCTGGTAATCCCCTTGACCGTGGCGTTGGTGCCCACCGGCATAAAGATAGGCGTAGTCACATCGCCGTGTGCCGTGTGAATCACCCCAAGGCGGGCCTTGGACTTTTTGGACGTCTTCTTCAGTTCAAAGGGATTTGCGTTCATCTAGGCGAAAGGTAGAAAAATCTACCCGAACGATTCTTTGATATAGCTCGTCATCTCTTGTAATATACCTACCTTATTTTCAAATCCTTTTGGAAACATTACGTAGGTAATGACATTTATGGAATCAATTTTTATTACAGGTAGTGGTTCCATATCACACACATCTTGACCGAATTGAAGATACCAGTTCCTATAAAACAAACGTTCACGCGCTTTTTCTCGTTGGTCACTGGAATCAAGAACCATGAATAAGACTATTCTCTGGTTCTTAGTAAAAAATTCATGTAGGATTAATAGGATTGTATTTCTAGTCTTATTATCTGAATCTGTTATGAAATAATATTCGAATTCTTCGGATTGCCAGTTATAATGGTTTAACGAGCTTAACTTCGGGATCATTGAAACCCCTCAGTGAACCGTTTACCTTGAGGTACATGGACACAGTCTTTTTGTCCCGCAAGATCTTGCGGAAAGTTTCTTTTGCCGACATCTGTGTATTGTTTGTTTTTTCCATTAACGAACCTCGCTTCTAAATATAACAAAAAACCTCCAAAAAAAGATCGCCCCTGCGTAAGGTTTCCCTAGACAGGTAAGCGATCTAATTAAATACTTTTTATAAAATATAAATCTAATTCTTCATGGGCAAGTCTATGCTGCTTCGTTATTGCATTTTGCAAACAACAGTTGACAAAATACACCAGATTATGATCTGATGTTTGGGATTGAATTTATCAAAATGATTGGGAACCTTTGCACCTACTTCACGTTGACTTTCTGCAGGTGGTATCCTTGGCGGATCAGGTAGATGCCGGGAGTTTTGATTTTTTCCAATTGCATTTTCCCAAGGTAGCGGCCTTGCAAATCGAATACGGCAGCCGAGTTTGCTGCAGGAAAGGAATGTTCGAACTTTGCGGCGATTGCAGTTGTTTGGTCGTCGGAACTGGAAGATTCTGCGATGGAGCTGCTAGACTTGATTATTCCGAATTCATAAGCGCCCAGGTCCGGGGCCTCCCCCACAAAAGACTGGCCAATGTTTTCGCCTTTGTCGATGGCGCGGCTGCCTTCCTTCAGTTTCAGGAAGTCCAAATCGGGAACACTGCCATCAGGATTTCGCGGGCCCAAAATCCCAGGAATCTTGGAGAGGTCCTCGCCCGTTACCGTCAAGCTGGGGTCATCAAGACTCATGAAGTCGTCTTCCGTCAAATCCAGCTTAAAGTTCCAGGTGTTGTTTTCGCCGGCAGGACAATCCACATACTCATCATGAGTAGCATCCTTCATCCAGCATGATCCGATCTGGGAATTCTTATTCGGGATGGCAATGTTGTTCTTCAGCACGTGGGCGTTATCGCCAAACAAGGGCATAACATCTGCAGTGCGATTTAGGTCCGCATCATAAGTTGTGGAGGCCATGCCGAATGAGCGGTCTCCGTTTTTATAAGCGGTGTTGTTGATCCAAGTGCTTCCTGCATTGGTATAATTGGAATAGAAACCGTTAGCTACGTTATTCCAGGCCACACAATTTTTAATGATATGATGGCCGGCACCTGTGCGACTGTAACCCATCTTAAAGCCGTGGCCATTTACTCCCGGAGGCGTTGCGGTTCCATACTTGATATAACCATTGCCCATGGCATAGCTGTTTTCTACAATGACAGGGAATTCCTGCGCAAGAACATCATAACCGTCGTCGCTGTTCCACCAGGAACGGCAACCCACAAATCTTGTAGTATCGCCATCGTACTGATAATGTACGCCAAAGCCATCGGCATTTTCGCCATCGCCCTGCCAGCCCGTGGGGTCGTAATTGTCGTGGGCGTCGCAGTTCAACACAAGATGGCCACCGCCTCCAGAGGCTCCGTCATGAATGAAAATTCCCGGGCCCGCATTATGATGGCTGTCGATTTGTTCCAGAATAATATGCTTACTTGCGTAAAGGAAAATTCCGGAATTGGAATTGCACTTCATGGGAGTGTTGCGGACTTCGAAACCTTTCAGATGCAAGTATTTTGCCGCCACCACAATGGGAGACGTCGTCATGACGCTGTCGATGGTTCCCTTGTTCCTGCAGGCTTGACCGATAGGGAGATTTGTACCGTCAAAAATCGGACGCTCCCCAGGGTATGCGAAGTAATAAATGCGCTTGTCGTCGCTTTCACCACTGGCGGTCAAAAGAATGCCCGCCGTCATCTCGTAGCGCTTGTAGTAAACCGTATCGTTCAGGTCGTAGACTCCCCCACGAACCCAGACCGTATCGCCAGCATGCACAACGGCATTCGCCTTATTGAGGGAAGCGAAAGGCTTTTCCTTGGAACCGACGGCACTATCGTTACCATCGGTTGCTACATAATAGGTTGCGCCAAAGGCCTGGGCTGCCAACAGGGCAAACCCTAACGAAAAAAAGAACTTCTTGTCCATAAACACCTTTTGCTTTCATTTATAGAAAATAAATGAAGAATCATCAACATAGCTTTTTCAAAATTCACGAAAAGTCATTTCAAGGGGTCATATAACCAACGCCTTATCAATAAACTTGTCCAAAGCATCATGCATATGCTTTCGGTCACTTTGGGCGACAATCAATCCACGATATCCATTCCACAATGCATCACGACCTTGCCCATCTTTAATACATTCGACTTTAGCCTTTTCATAGCGCCAAAGGAATGCGATACACGGCTCATCAACGCCTTCAACCTCAACAACACTTATTCCCATAGGCGGAACAATCCCCGCCTGAACAAGGCAAAGGTCTGTTCCAAATTTTTCCTCCAACATTCCGTGAAGATACACGAACTGCAGCGAACGATATTCTGGCAAGTCATACTGATCTGTAGCTGGTGCAATTTTCATTTTTCCTCCATAATTGACTTCTTTCGTTAAAGTTTCAGATTGTCACATATTTCACAACAAAGAGTTCTTGCTTCCGATAGGCGTTTCATTGCGTCTTCTTTTGATATAATGCCGTCTATTGTAGAACAATAAACGTCCAAATCATCTTCCATCATACTTAGGTTACATCTGCTATAGCCTAGCTTCGAGGAAAAATCAATTTCCCATTGTTTTCCTTTGAAACGGAAAAAACCAAACCCAATGAATTTAACAGATTCTACATAATGAATGAAAAAATGATTTGGCACTTTTTCACCGTAGCCGTATAACCTTCGCGTTCTTGCGAAAGACAAAATAAACTTGCCATTATACATCTCTTGATAATCCGATAATTCCTCTGTATGAAATTC
>JAKSIG010000102.1 GCA_024398955.1 Fibrobacter sp.
AGCCCTAACCCCTAGAACCTAGCCCCTAGTCTCTAGATAGATTATACTATATTGCTTTTCATGAGTAATTGTCCGTATTGTAAATCTGAGGTGGCTCAGGTAAAACTCCGCCATTTGGATCTTCGAATTTGCCCCAAGTGCTGTTCTACGTTCTTCCCCTGCGACCAGACCATGGCCTTTCGTGGTGAACTGACGGATAAGTCCCGCGAATTGTGGCTTGCTGCGCTGCTAAAGAAGAATCCCCAGGATCCTGTTTGCGAGAATCCCAAATGCATCGACCATGGCGAACCTCTTGTGAATGGTAAATTGCCTGATTATGGTTTTGATGGTCAGGTGACCACCTGCTGCAAGATGTTCCACTTGCCACCTTCGCTGACAATTCAGCTTTTGAAGCGTACCCTGGAATTCAAGTTCCAGACTCCTCAGAAAGAGGGCAAGCATCATTTCTTTTTTATTCGTGCAATTACCGCACTTGTGGATAAGCTTGTGGGTGAAAAGATGCCCGATGAGGATCCCCTGGATTTGGTACAGTACAACCTGCATATTAAACCGATTGTTGACCCCGACGAAATGTAGCCTGTTTTGCAGTCTTAAAAAAAACTGCATTTTGACCCTGCGTTTTTTGTAAACAAGATGTATTAAAGATGAAGAAGACCTGGAGCATTCTCGCTGTCATTGCCGTAGCCACTGTGGTTGCGTACTTTGCCTTGCCCATTCGATTTTTTGTAGAAAACATCATTCCGTTCGAGAATGAAATCCGCCCCGTTGCCTACGACGACGAAAGTGATGGTGGGACTTCTAAAATTACCTTCGACGTCAGCGAATCGGGTGTCGACTTTAGCTGTGTGCTTGGAAGTGCCGAAGAAAAGGCCGGATGGTGCGGGTTGATTTTTGATCTACGCAATCGAGATGGTGAACTTTATTATAACCGTGACTGGAGTTTTGTTGATACTGTCATTTTTGATGTAGAAGCAAGTGGAACCAATGAAATTCTGGTAAAACTTTGGGCGTACGACGAGGACGTGACTGATACCAACGTGGCTAGAACTTACCGTCTGCTCATGAAGGAACTTCCTTTGACCGGAGGTCGTCAACGGGTGGCTATTCCACTGGAGCAATTCTATACACCGGATTTCTGGTACGCCGACAATCATGTGGATACATCCCTGGTAGAACGTCATCAGGATGAAATTGTTCGTCTTGAAATTGCTCCCGGCTGGAATCAACCCCGCGGTCAGAAGTTTACCCTCAAGTTTTATGGCATTCAGGCAAAAGGTCTAAGCAATGCAACGTTTGGCGGAGTCCTGTTTGTAATGCTGATTCTTACTATTGTGGCTGTGGGTCGCAAGCATGCCTTTGAGGTGGAAACTCGCAAAAAGAGTGAAACCAATGAAAAAGATGGTGAGGCCCATGCTTAAGAATACCTCTGCACAGATTGCTGTTGCCGTTGTCGCTCTTGCAGCCTTTATTGCTGTTTGGGTTGTGCTATTCAGTAAGTTCGGCGAAGTTCATCAGGTTCTGTTTCCCACAGGGGTGCACGAAGTCTATGCGCTTACGGATGCCAACGTGGGGGGCTTTTCCACTTCGGAGTTGTCTCAGACAGATTCTTCTGTAAGCGCAAAGGTCAATATTCGTTCTGGTGTGGCCTATGCCTATGCGGGTGTCGGCTTGAACTTGCTTTCGGTAAATAATCGTCCTGCATCGGGCTTCTTTGATTTTTCTCAGTTCGATTCCATGGCTGTACGGGTAGAGACAGAACGAATGTCCAAGGTGATGGTTCGCTTTATGAATAACGACCCTGTTTATAGCAAGCAGGGCGCCTATGCAAGCTATCGCCCGCTGGTCGCATCAATGAATGTGCCTGCCAAGTCCTCGGAAGAGTCTCGTGTTGCTCTTTCGCAGTTCAGGGTTCCCGAATGGTGGCTTGCCGGTCAGGGGCTCGAAGAGGACGATGGGCTTCGTTATATGCAGCGAGGTGTGCTCTTTGAAATTTTTAATGGGGAAGGTGCGCTTAGAGGAATTCCTGACAACATTACTGTTCACTCGATTCGATTGTGGGGTGAAAACCGCACTTTTAAAAGCTTGATGTATATCGCACTTGGTTTAGGACTTGTTGCATTTGCTGTAGCCGTTTACCTTATTAGGAAAAAGAAATGACAAAGATCTGGACGTTAGACCGCATCATGCGGTTCCTGATTATGGTGCTGGGCGTTGTAGCGCTCCTTTGGATTTTGAACTACCTGAGCGGAGTGCTGTCTCCGTTCTTTGCCGCATTCCTCATCGCCTATATTCTGGACCCGCTGGTCAGCAAAGTGCAGACAAAGGTCAAGTACCGCATCGTGGCGGTGATTCTTGTGCTGCTGGCGGCTCTTTTGATTATTTCGGGAGCCATGTGGTTTTTTGTACCTATGGTAGTCGATGAAGTCCGGCACCTGGGGTTGTTGATTCCGAGGGTGTTTAGCGATTCAGACTGGAGCAGCCGTTTGACAGCCTTTGTTCCCGAAGACTTGTGGGTGAACGTGCGTTCTATGATTTCGTGGGACCAGGTGGCCAATGCCATGACAACGCTGGATTTCTGGAATGCGGTTCAGTCTGCTGCCGGCAAGATTCTGCCGGGAGCTTGGGGCGTACTTTCTAAGACCACGAATATCATCCTCGGCATTTCGGGAATAATCGCTGTGGTCATGTATCTGATTTTCATTATGCTGGATATGCCCAAGCTTCGTCGGGCCATGTTGAGTCTTATCCCTAGACGCTATAAGAATGCTGCTAGCTCTATAGGAAGCGAAATGGATCGTTTCATGGGCAACTACTTCCGCGCCCAGTCTTTGGTTGCTTTGACAGTCGGCGTTCTTTATGCTATCGGCTTTAGCATTGTTGGACTCCCTATGGGGGTTGCTTTTGGGCTGTTTTCGGGTGCCCTGAACATGGTCCCCTATTTGCAGTTGACAACCATTCCTATCGCGCTCCTGCTGGCTGTGGTTTATGCCCTTGATACGGGGATGCCTTTTTGGGAAGTGGCGGTGATTGTGTTGGCTGTATATGCCATTGTGCAGGTGATTCAGGATCTTTTCCTGGTTCCCAAGATTGTGGGCGGATCCATGGACTTGCCGCCGGTGGGCATCCTTCTTTCTTTGTCTATCTGGGGTAAACTGCTGGGCTTTTTAGGACTAATTGTAGCGATTCCTTTTACCTGCCTTTGCCTGGTTTATGTGGAAAAAATTCAGAAGAAAGCCGATGAAATCGTGGATGGAGGGGCGCAACCGGCCCCTAAGGCTTGATTTTATTGGACTTTTACCAAAAAAAATTGAAAATAATTGAAAAAAGTTTCGCACAAGCTCTTAAAAAAAAGTATAATATAACCATTAAAATTTTCAACCTAACTCAAGGAGTTATATAATGAACAAGCAAGAACTCATCGAAGCAATCCTCGCCAACAAGGAAGCTGGCATTGAATCTAAGGCTGCTGCTGGCCGCGCTGTTGACGCTGTGCTCGATGGCATCACCGCTGGTATCAAGAAGGACGGCCTCGTTCAGTTGATCGGTTTCGGTACCTTCCAGGTTAAGGAACGCGCTGCACGTACCGGTCGCAATCCGCAGACTGGTGCAACCATCAAGATCAAGGCTTCCAAGACTGTTTCCTTCAAGGTTGGTGCTGGCCTCAAGGCTACCGCTGCTGCTAAGAAGGCTTCCAAGAAGAAGTAATTCTTACTTGCTTGCAGAAATGCTTTAAAAGGTGCTCGGCAAATGCCGGGCATTTTTTTATGAATTTCATTTTTATTTTGATTTTATTCTTAAATTTGAATTAGAAGATTGCAGAACGCAATTTGTTATCCATTAACGAGTTAACGAGGTTAATATGAAACGTAGATTCCTGGGTTTGTTCCTGCTGTTGGCAGTGTCTGCAATGTTTGTTGCCTGTGGTGATTCCGATAGTTCCAATAAGGCTAGCGAAGATGACCTGTGCACTAACGATCCCAACGCCCCTGGCTGTGAAATAAATGTTCCTTCTGAAGGTGCCGACGAATAATTTCAGTTTTTGCAGAACTTGAGAGAGGCCCCGTTGGGGCCTTTTTCTTTTTACAAGGTTCGTATTTTCAAGACTGCAGAAGAAACCAAAACTTTACAAATCTTGTTGAAATTTCTATCTTGCGCGCCGAAAAATACACAAGGAGAAAATCATGACCTTCGAAGAAAAGGCTCTTGCATACCACGCCAACGGCAAGCCGGGTAAGA
>JAKSIG010000103.1 GCA_024398955.1 Fibrobacter sp.
GGGCGGTTTTTACATCCGCCACGTTCGTGGCGGATAATCCCTAAAGGACTAACAAAAAGGCCCCGCTTTCGCGAGGTCCTTTTCACACTTAGCCGGCGTTGTAATACTTTTCGAGTTCTTCCTTGCAAGACAAGAAGACTGTGGCCAGCTGCTTGTCGAAATGCGTTCCTGAGTCCTTTTCGATTATTTCGTAGGCTCTTTCGTAAGAGAACGCATCCTTGTAGCATCTCTTTGAAACCAGGGCGTCAAACACATCTGCAAGGGCCATGATTCTTGCCTCGATGGGAATTTCTTCACCCTTCAATCCTTTGGGGTATCCGGTTCCGTTGACTTTCTCGTGATGGTAGTGGGCAACGTTTTCTGCCACACGGACAAAGTCCGGTTCCTCGACACCAGACAGGATTTCGCTTACCATGCGGTACCCGATTTCCGAGTGTCCCTTCATCTTGTTGTACTCTTCATCCGTAAACCTGCCCTGCTTTCGCAGTACCGCATCGTCAACGCCAATCTTTCCCAGGTCATGCATAGGAGCGCTTCGTATAACCAGCTGCAAGAATTCAGAATCCAGACCAAGGCCTGCATCAATCAGTTTTCGCGCAAAGATTCTTACGACATCGCTTGTCCTTTTAATGTGCCCGCCAGTGCTTAGGTCTCTCGATTCCACCATCTGGGCCATTCCAAGGATCGTCTTTTCCTGGATGCTCTTTATGCGCCTTGTCTTTTTATCAACTTCTTCGGACAGCTCGTCGTTGTATCGTTCCTGAAGCGCCAAGGTCTTGTAGTGCTCCGTATTGTCGCGAAGTTCTACTGTATATCCCTTAAGCTTTCCGAATGAATTTGTCAGTACATGAATCTTGCCGTCGTAGTACCGGTCATTCAACAAAAACGATTCTATTGAAACATGTATATGTTCCCTGGCCGAACTACCTTTATACGGTTCTTCTATACTTTCAATCTTGTCGATAATGCACTGCAATTCCTGGCTGCTATTTTCGATAATCTGGCCAAGCCTATACTTCGACAGTTCCGGGAATATTTTTTCCATGTAGCCGTTACAGCCTTTATAGGCCTTGTTCTTATCGAATGTCAGAAATCCAACATTGCCAAGCTGCTCGTCTACAATGTTCTTGTTTTCGTAGACCGTAAAAATATTGGAGTCATAGATCGGGAACAAGGCACCGAACATAAGCACGTCGAAGGCAAGCGGAATAATGGTATGTTCCAAGCCAAGTACTTTTTCCATGACATACACATCCGTGGCAATGGCCATCAGCACCAACATGGTTATGGTGTTTTTGACATCTACGGACTTCTTCTTGACAAGGGCGTAGATCACGACAGCGAAGGCCAAAAACAGATACAAGTACATGGAGCCGATTGCCAGCATATGAAACGGCCCATAAACTTTATCCAGTACCACCATCCCATTGTCCAGGTGCATTTCTACGCTTTTATAAAACAGCTCGTTTCTTCCGATTGTACATACAAAGCCATAGATACAGCATTGGCCTAATACAAGAACGACTTTCACGAACCTGGATAAATCCAGGTGGCAAATTTCCAGGACTAAAAAGAAGAAGAATACCGGTAGAAAAACACCACCGACGTATCCAATGATTTGAGAGTAAAGGGCCTCCTCGAGGGTCCTTGAAATCGACAAAAAATAATACCCGAAGCTTGAAATAATTACAATGATCAAGTTCAAATATTGGGAGACGCTTTTTCTAACGTCAAACAACTTTAGCCATACCAACATACCCATCGAAACCAGAAGGCATGTCAAATACAAATATTCCATAACCAAGGCCTGCCACTTTTTAATAGAAAGTTTTCCGTGGCACTAAACTTAAAAAAAAGGCCTCGCTTTCGCGAGGTCCTTTTCAATCAATCCTTTTTATTTGGCTTAAAAGCAAGCTTATAAGTCAAATTACTTTGCCGGGGTGTTGGCAACGCCCAAGTAAATTGCCTGCAATGCGCCAGCCACATAAGCCAAGGGAGAGTTCCAGTTGATGGCCACTTCGTTGGTTGCGTAGCTGCAGCGATGGTCGATGTAGGCCAGGGCCGGCTTGTCGGCAGCTGCGTAGTTTTCGCACTTCCAGGATTCCTTGCCGTCCAGGTTAATGTCCTGCTTGCCCAGGTGAGGGCCGCCCACCAGCATGCCGGGCACCGGATCGTCTACCCAGTCGCCTTCGCTGGGGCGATGGTGCGGGTTACGTGCGGCGCGGTAGCCGAAGCCAGTGACGTAGGAGATTTCCATGGGGTTCTTGCCCAAAAGATAGTCGAGCACCTGCTGGGCGCCATCCACATAGCTCTTGTCGCCGGTGAGGTAGTAGGCATGGAGCAGCACCATGGCGTTATTTGCCATTGCACTGTTGGAGCCCCAGTTCCAGCTCCAGGGGAATGCAGGCAGATGGTAACCGCTGGTATCGCCCACGGCACGGAGGTTGTTGGCCTCATCCATCACCACCTTCTTGGCAGCCTTGTTCAAGTCAGCACCGAAAGTGGCACCGTCCATAGCCACGCGGAAAACGGCAAGCATATTCACGTTGCCCCACCAGGCGCCATCCGGAGTAAACTTGTTAGCCTTCAAGTCAGCCAGATAGCCATTTGCAGCCTTGTCCTTCTGGCCAGCCACCACCTTGGCGCGGTAAAGTTCAGTTGCGGCCCAGCGGAATTCATCCTTGCCGTTTTCGTCGCCGGGAGCGTAGCTACCGGTCTGAACGTCCTCGGGCTGCTTGTAGAATGCCTTGGGGTACTTCTTTGCCCAGGCGTAGGCCTTTTCTGCAGCCTTCAGCATCTGGTCGGCGTAGGCGGCATCGAACTTCTTGTACACAACGCTTGCCTGTGCCATGACTGCGGCAAAGTCCAGGGAAGCGGTCACATTCTTGATAATGGCATAGCGGGGAGCGCCATCGAATTCCGGCATCACGGAACCGCCGAACATCAAGGTAGTCACCTTGTGGTAAACGCCACCGTCGGCATCCTGCATGGTGAGCATCCAGTCAAGATTGTACTTGACTTCTTCAAGGATCAGTGGCATGTTCTTCAGTTCACGAGGAATGTTCCAGGTGAGGGTATCCATGTAGGCGGGGAAATTTTCGTAAAGCTGCAGCAAGGTGAACACGGTAATACCGGAGTTCACAATGTACTTGCCGTAGTCGCCAGCATCGTACCAACCCTTGGAGGAGTTGATGATGACATTCTGGCCAGCCCTGGGATGCTTCTTGCCCACGGACTTCTCGTAGCCGGCGGCGGTACGTGCGTCGGTACCGTAAACAATAACCTTGTCATCGGGATGGCCTGCGGCACGGACCCACTTGTCGCCGTACTGGGCTTCAATAGGCATGCTGGCGCGCTGGTAGTAGAACCACTTGATAGCGCCCTTGGTGACTTCTTCGTAAACGCGGTCGCCAATCACAATGGGATTGCCCAGGTAACCGTCACGATAGAAACGGTAGGTACCCGGAGTCTTCACTGCAGAAAAATCGTATGTCTGGACTTCTTCGCCGCTAAAGTCCCAGTCGTAGACCAACGGGGCTTCCATGGTAAAAACAGTCTTGCCGTTCAGGTCGCGGATTTCGGCCGGGTTGGCGTCGCTACCGGGAATCACGGCAAGCTTCTCGGAATTGGGAGCAAAGCCCAGTTGGTTGATCAGGAGGGGGCCAGCAACAGAGTTGGAGGCGAGCATCAAAGGTGCGGCGGCCAAGGCCACCTTAGCAAAACCAAAATTTCTTTTCTTCATAACCTGAATATACCTATAAAACACCAATTTGCGACAACATATTACCATTTTTATGTTTTCAAAAAGAACCAAAGTGTAACAAATGTCTTTATAGGGAAAATAAGAAGCCCCGGCGCCACTTACATGGAACCGGGGACTTTCGCTTTGGAGATCCTCCCCCTACGGGGACCAGCCACACTAAGGAACAAGTTCCTAAGTGTGTTGCAGCCGGCTCAGGGGCCGGGATGACAACCAAGAGAATTCGTCAGCAGACTTAGAAAAA
>JAKSIG010000104.1 GCA_024398955.1 Fibrobacter sp.
CGGCATAGTTCAGGTTCTCGGCCATCCACACCTGATCGCCGATCTTTACGGTCTTGTAAACTTGTCCGTCACGAGAGTCTGTCAAACTTCCGTAGGTGATTTCCGGATTCAGAAATTCATCCTTCGTCATATCAAAAAGACCGCGACTACTACTGGACATCGGGTCGTCCTTCTTGCTGCTGGAGGAGCCTGGCTTGACAGAGGAGGAGGAACTAGGCTTGACAGATGAAGATGATGCCAACTCAACAGATGATGAATAGCCCGGTTTGACACTGGAAGATGAAGATTCCTTGTCCGCATTTTCGTTATTTGCAGAAGAAACGCTATCGTCGCAGGCCACCATGCCCAAAACCATGGCCACAACGCTTATTCCATAAAACAGCTTTTTCATCGAAACTTCTCCTTGAATCACCTACAAGATAAAAAATATTCAAAATTTTTCCACGGGCACGACCTTAATAACATACCCGTTCTTTTCAATGACCCGTTCATCATTCCATGTTACAATGGTAAGGTTATCGCACTTCAGTTCGCCGGCGCATTCCACAAGGCTACCCACCTCTCGCTTTTCTGTTTTTTCGTTCGACATCTCGTAGCAAACTTGAATTAGCTGCTTTACCTTGTTACCTTCACGAACTACAAAATCCGTTTCCTTGTCATTACGGGAATGGTAGTAGAACAAGGATTTTTCGGTATCGTACCCACGGCGAAGCAATTCAATAAAGACTTGATTTTCCAGAAGTTTTCCCAGATTTTCGCTAAGGCTAAACGCCCTCGACGAAACAAAGCCATTGTCAACCACATAGACCTTGCGCGGAGCCTTTTTCATCAGTTTCAATTTGTTGTTGTATCTATCCAGATAATAGAACAGGAATGGCTCATGCAAATAGTCCATGAACTTTTTTGTCGTGGCAACGCTGGATAGGCCAAGGTCATCCGCCACATCGTTGTAGCTAAATGTTCCCGTAAAATTTGCAAGAAGAAATGTAGCCACATTATTCAAGTCCGTAACATTTCGGATCTTGTGCCTGCGAACCACATCCTTGTACACAATGGAATCGAATAGTGTCTGCAAGTATGTTTGCGTTATGGCCCGATGCAACACCGTTTCCGGATAGCCACCGTTTTTAAGATAATCGTCCTTGGTCAATTCCCGATTAAACGCGTTCGTTTCAAACAAACTAAAAGGCAGCATCTTGATTTCAAGATATCGGCCCGTAAGCACGGTTGCCATTTCTCCCGAAAGCATGTTGGCGTTACTACCTGTTATAACCAGGTTGTACCCACGACGAAAAAGCTTGCCGACCCAAACATCCCAGCCACTTACGTTCTGGACTTCGTCAAGCAAAAGGTACTGAAAATTCGGGTACACCTCGTTCAGCAGCATTTCCGCCTGTTCCTCGTTCCAGCCTTTTAGCAATTCATTATCATCGAAATTCAGGTAAGCAAAATTCTTCCCGCGCAGCATCAAAATAGCCTGGGTAGATTTCCCCACGCGACGAGGCCCCGTTAACAACTTTATGTTCGGGCTCCGAAGCAAGGCTTCAAAATCATACACCGTTTGACGTGTAAGGTAAGGCTCCGCCAAAAGGCGGTCCCGTTCTTTTCGCTGATTGAGCATGGCACTTTTCATGCCTTAAAAATAGCATTTTTAGTCAGCAAAATAATCATATTGAATAAAAAAGGTTAATTTTTATTCAATACAGCAAGTAAATTGAATAAAATGAATTAGACAACCTATTTTAGGTAAAAGTTTAGTTAGAGTTCTGGAGACAACGAACGGAGAACGCGTAGTACTTATAGTAATTGACCACGTAGGCATCCCCGCCGTTGTAGATGAAGTACATAAAGTAGGCGTAATCGTTACTGTCCGTACTAGCAGACCAGAAGTGGGCGTAGTCGCCGACATTGCTGAAATAGCCACCATAGTACCTGCTACCAGCAGGGAGCGCGGAGAAGCCGTAGGCATCCGTTCCGTTGCCATTGCTGTACCAGCCGCTGCCCGACTTGAGCGCAACTCCCGCCTTATCTTCCCCTCCAACACTGGCAAACAATGTTTGCCATTCGTCGTATGTCGGCAAATGCCAGCCGCTGGGACACACACCCTGCACAACCGCCGGCAGAGTACAAGTCTTGCCGTAGCCGCAGGTCTGGGGATTGTCTGCATCGTTTGCCAGTGCAACGGAGTCAATGGCTGCGGCCCAGGTATAAAGGCGACCGGTTACATCGCAGCTGGCTTCATTATCATCATAGCAATAGCTCTTGGCGGTTCCCTTGGTATAATCGTAGTTCAGGTTTTCGGCCATCCACACCTGGTCACCAATCTTTACAGTCTTGTAGGTTTTATTGTCGCGAGCATCAGTCATAGTGCCGTAGGTAATTTCCGGATTCAAGCGAGCTTCCTTTGACACGTCCCAACTCCAGTCATCCGTAATTTCTACCCAACCCTTGCTAGAGCAGTAGTACTTATTTTCGCCGCTCTTGCCGATTTCGCCGAAACGGTTTGTGGTGCAGCCCATTAGGCCCAAGCCCACATCATTCTCATTCGCTTCCTCCCACTTATCCAGGGCCTCATCGTACTTGTACATCACATCGGTGGAGTCACCCTTTTTGATATCACCATCGCTACCTTCTACCCAACCCTGGGTATCAACGGTAATGTTGTTGGTGGATTCCCACTTGCGGTTCTTGCAAATGTACCAGGTTCCGTTCACCTTGCCCGTATTCTGGGAAATGTCGGCTTCGCGGGCTTCGGTGCAACCGCCAAGGGCGGCCTCTATTTTGGACGCCGCGTCCCAAGCCTTTCGTACACCATCATATATGTAGTACACCGACTGAGTTACACTGCCTAGCCTAATTTCGCCATCTTCACCGGCGGTCCACTGGTAAGTATCCTTATCAATGTCACTAGCATCCAGCCAAGCTTCTCCATTACAGTAATAGCGGGTTTTGGTGCCGTAGGTTTTAACTAGTTCATTGGTGGCTGCGGCAATTTCGCCCTGGTTTTCGGCATTACAAGCCTCAAGGCCGTAGTTTGCATACCAGAAGTTACGCACATACTTTTCAAAGTCCGGGGCTGTACCCAAGCCCCAAGTATTGATATTGAAACGGATCAAAGAAAGATCATCATTCAGATCCTGTTCGTTAGCCCAGTCCGCTATCTTTGCCTTTGTGGAAGCGTCATTCCATTCGCCATCCTTCTCGATGTCGGTTGCGAACTTTGTCAAAAGCTCTGTGAGTTCCGCTTCGCTGCGATCGCCCTGCATCAAAATGCTGAAGGCCAAAAGGGCGGCATTGCCCTCGCCCTTGCTAAAGATGTTCAAGTCTTCGGAGTTGGCAAAATCGCCCTGGATGCCAAAGGCATTGAAGATTTCTGCCTCGGCCTGTTTCTTGGCTGCCGGAACATTTACACCGGTACCCACCAGGAAAAGGGCGCGCTCATATTCAAGGTGAGTCAGCAAGTTGATGTTCACCTTTTCGCGGTCACTAAGGTCTGTAAGCGCATTCAAAGTAATTGTACCGCCAGACTTCTTGCCGCTGACTTCATTACGGTAGTAGCCGCTGGCTTCGAGCAATGCATACTGGCTGGCCAAGGTAACGCTGGAAACGCCAAACTCGCCATTATCGCTGGTAATCTTGCCGGTAAAGCTTTTGCCGGTCTGTGCGTAGGTCTCGCCATCCAGTTCATAAAGCTTAACCGCAGAGCCCGTCACGAACGGGCCCTTCTGGCTAACGCCTGCGATGGACTTATCCTTCACCTTCACAACATCGGGCTGTTCGTAGGCCGTAGAATCCTGCTCGTACTTGAAACTGCTACTGGACTTCGGGTCGTCCTTCTTGCTACTAGAGGAGCCCGGCTTGACACTCGACGAGGAATCGTCGCCGTCCGTTTCGTCATCGAAAATCCATTTGCCGTCTTCGCAGATGTAGGCGGTCTTTTCATCCTTCACGTAGGC
>JAKSIG010000105.1 GCA_024398955.1 Fibrobacter sp.
TGAAGTCGCAGGATGGATTTTCGCCGGAGGAGGCTTCGCACATCAGGCGGTTGCCCGAATTAAGTAGTCGCTTGCCGCATTTGGGGCACGTGTAGTCTGTTGGCGTTGCGGATTGTGCGTCGTCGCTAAATTCAAAACCGATGTTTCCGTCTTCGGCCATGACAAGAGTGGCGCTGAAGGAGGTGCCTTTCTTGCTCTTGAAGCCGCTAAGAAGGTCGCTTTTGCCGGTGGCTAGAAGCTTTTGCATTTCGGCGTGGCTAAGGGTGCGGCCAGCGATCGTGTGGCCCGCCTTGAATCCGCATTCGGAATTCTTGCAGACATAGCCCCAGGGGGCGATTTCCATAGGTTGGCTGCACTTGGGACAGGGGAGGGCTTCTGTTACCGTTTCTCGCTCGAATTGGCTACCGTATTTTTCATGCAGGTGTGCAAAAAGATCGCGGACATATTCAACAATGCCATCACGGAATTCCTTAGGATCAAGGTTGCCTTTTTCTACCTGGGAAAGCTTAAATTCCCATTCGCCGGTCATTTCAGGAGACTTGACCTTTTCATCCATGAGGGCGATAACTTCGCGGCCTCGGGCGGTACTGATCAGGTTGTTCTTCTGGGCTTCAATAAAGCCACGCTTTTTTAGCGTCTCGATAATTCCGGCCTGTGTTGCAGGAGTTCCAAGGCCCCGGTCCTTCATGGCTTCGGCAAGTTCTTCGTTGTCGATTTGCTTGCCTGCTGTCTTCATGGCGGCAAGGAGTGTTGCCTCGGTGTAGTACTTGGGCTTGGACTTCTTTTTCTTTTGCAGTTCGATGGAATCGAAGGGTGCCTTGTCGCCCTGCTTCCAATCGGGGAAGGTTTCAACGATGTTGGTGATGTCGTCGGAATTGCCGCTGTCGCCGCTTTCGTTTGCGTCTGCGCCGGCTGCTGAACTGGAATCGCCTTTCTTGGTTGTCTTCTTCTTCTTTTCTTCCTTCACCAAGGCACGGAAACCAAGATCTTCGTTCTGCTTCAGTTTTAATCTAAATGTTTCGGTTAGATTCTTCGCCTCGCTGGGACTTTGTAATTCGTAATTCATAATTGAAAAGTCCGCAGGACTTTTCAAAGTCACTTCCATCTCGTTCCAAACGTAGGGCTTGAGCCATGCCTGGATAAAGCGATCCTTGGCAAGGTTATAGATGTTCTCTTCCATTTCGGGAAGACCGTTGGGCTGTTCGCCGGTGGGAATGATGGCGAAGTGGTCCGTTACCTTGCTGCTGTTTATGAAAACGAAGTTCTCGCTTTCGGAACGCATGATTCCCTGCTGGGCGGGCGTTGCTAAACGTTGGGCCAGCTGGTAGGCTTCCTGCTTCATGGTGTCGGGCAGGTAAGCGGAATCCGTACGGGGGTAGGTCAGCAGTTTCTTTTCGTAAAGATTCTGGGCGCAGTCCAACACCTGCTGGGCGCTGTACTTAAAACGCTTGTTTCCTTCTTTCTGCAGTTCGGTCAGGTCAAATGGCTTTTGCGGGAACTGCTTTTTCTGCTGGACGTCGATGCTCGTGATGACCGCTTCTTCTGGCGGGGAACACTTTTCGACAACAGCTTGAGCGGGTTCCTCTTTTTCGAAGACGGCGACTTTTAATACAGGCCCCTTTGACTCTGCACTTTCCTTGCCAGAATCCTTTGCGTCGCGGTCGGGACGCAAAAGCTGAGCCTGATAACCTTTCCAGGTTCCTACGACACTGTAGTAGTACAGTTCCTTGAACTGCTCCACGATGGTGTCGCGCTCAACAATCAGATTCAGCGTAGGCGTCTGAACGCGTCCTACAGAAATCATCTTGCCTCGGCCAGCAGTAAGCGTGTAGGCACGGGTGGCGTTAAGGCCTACCATCCAGTCGGCACGTTGACGCAGGCGGGCGGCATAGCTTAAATTCAAACGCTGGGTGGCGTCTTCCAGATTTTTCCAGGCCTTGTCCAGGTCCTTTGCCACGTAGCTGTTCACCCACAGGCGCTTTATCTGCTTCTTCTTGAAATCCGGAGTGAAATCCAGAATCAGGTCAAAAATCAGGTTACCTTCGCGGCCCGCATCGGCGCCGTTTACAAGAACTTCCGCCTTGCTCATCATGTCTCGCACCACAGCCAGCTGCTTTCGGGTGCTTTCGATTTCCATCAGGCGAAATTTTTCGGGCAGTAGTGGCAAGTTGCTTAGACGCCAGCCGCCTTCAAAGCCGGGGTAGGCATCTAGCGGCGCCAGGGTAATCAAGTGACCGACACACCAGGTAATGCAATGGTTCTGCCCGATAAGGCAACCGTCCCCCTGGGTGAATTTTTCACCTTCCAGACGCTCCAGCATCGGTCTGTAATGCTGGTTTGCAACGGATGGTTTTTCGGCCACTAATAGAATCATAGTGGCAAAGATATAAAATCAATGCCTTTTGGGAGATAATTTTTCAAAATAGGTCGATTTTACGGGAAAATGATATCTTTTCTCTTTTTTGTTCCCGTAAAATTGTGGATAAACTAATGAATTTGGGTCGGCAAGAGCCTTTTTTGATAGAAAACATGAGCGAAATAGGAGTAAAATGGTCCTTTGATGAGTGAAATTACTCGTTTTGTATGGTTTTGGGTTGAGTTGTTTGTAAAAAGAGATGCTTTTTACGGGAAAATGATTGTTTTTTTACCTGATTTTCCCGTAAAAATGGGTATTTTTCAGAAATTTGCTCCGGAACCATCCTACCCAATTTGAGTGAATTTCTCGTTAAAGAATTTGGTGTGCTCGAATTCAAGGCGGATGCCGCACTCGTAAATCCACAGGTAGCAATCTTCGTCCACCACTTCGTAGTCGGAACCGCCGTTAAAAACGTTGGCCACGCCGTACACTTCGTGATCCTTGCAGAGGGCTACCTTGCATTGTAGGATTAGAGATAAATTCATGCAAGCCTGGTCCAGAATCTCGTTATCCAAGTCTTCGCTTTTCAAGGTGAACTTGGACGGATCCATGGCATAGAACTTTAATCCGACGCTTTCGAAGTTCTGCTCGATCCAGGATTGCTTTGCGCCTAGTTCGGCGGAAGGGGAAATGCGTCCGCTAATAGTGTATTCGTGTTCCATAGCCACTATTTAGAAAAAAACGTGTTTATGGTCCGTAAAGTTTTTCGGATGAGGCTTTGTCAAAGTGACTATAGAGCAAAACTCTTTCCCCGCGGCAGATTTCACAAAATGGGGGGGGGGGCAGTTGCCAAAAAAAGTTAAAGTTGTTATATTCCTTAGCATGAAAATGATTCTAGACCTACGACTTCTACTTAGCATCGCTCTGCGTAACACCGAGGCGAGGTTTTAAGTCGTTAGATCAATAAGCGTTTTCAAGAAGTTTTATTGAGTTTGAACACGAAAAAGCCCGCTTCCCTAGGAAAGCGGGCCTTTGTTTTAGGTTTGAAGAATAAAAAAAGCTATCTTTGTAACTGAAAAAACAAAAAGGACTTTGCTTTCCTTCGGGAATTGGCAAGGAGATAAAAATGAACTGTATGATGGATTGTGCCGACCAGGCAAGAAAACCGTTCTTTTATGACGTCACTCTGCGTGACGGTAACCAGGCTTTGCCCAAGCCCTGGAACAATGCCCAGAAGAAGGATGTTTACCTCCAGTTGTTGAAGCTGGGTGTGCAGGGTGCCGAAGTGGGGTTCCCCGCCTCTTCTGAAATGGATTTTGAATCCGTAAAGGAACTGGCACAACTTACTGCCGAAATGGCTGCCGCAGGCGACGAAGTTGCCCAGAAGGTGGTGGTCT
>JAKSIG010000106.1 GCA_024398955.1 Fibrobacter sp.
TTCCAGCTCTACGCCATCTGCTTTTGCCTTAAGTAGAACCACCTTCCAACCCGGTCCACCTGGGCGCGCCATTTTGTAGAATTCCCGGAGTTTTTCTTCGTTTTCGGGCTTTGTCGCTAGCACCGTGATAATCCATGCCAGGGAAACCACGGCGACAGTAACGAGAAGGCTCATAGTGGAATGGTCAAGAACGCTGTTGGCAAGGCAACCTTTGGGCACAGCGAACACCATGATGAGGGACATGATGGCGGCGGCGCACATGGAGACGATTTCCGTAACGGCATTCACCCGCCACCAGAACCAGCGCAACAGATAGACGGCGCCTGTTCCTGCTCCGCTCAATAGGAGAATTTCGAATGCCTGCGTGGCGCTGTTCATGATGGTGAGGGAGGTAAGCCCGCCGAGGACCATCAGAATGAAGGTGCAGAAGACGGCCACATGCCGCAGTTTTTTGTCGGATGCCTTGGGGTTCACGAATCGCTTGTAGAAATCGTTCACCAGGTAGGAGGCGCCCCAGTTCAGGTGGGTACCGATGGTGCTCATGTAGGCGGCGATGAGGGAGGCGATAATGAGGCCGAACCATCCTTTTCCGGTTTTAGTAATCATGATGGGGTAGGCGGTATCGTCTCTCAAATATTCGGCGTTGACAGTGGGGAAGGCTTTGTGCATGGAGGAAAGTCCCTGCTTTTGGAAGTAGAGATCCACCACTTTCTGGCGCACGCTTTCTGGCAGCGCGCTTTCATCAAAGTTTGCAGTAAATTGCTGGTAGTAGGGGTTCAGTTCCGCGGACTGGAGTTCCGCTGTTGCCGCGGTGCGCACTTCAACAGGATCGGGCCTGAAAACGACAAGCGAGGCGAGGGCCACGATAATCCAGGGCCACGGGCGAAGGGCATAGTGGGCAAAGTTGAAGAACAGATTTGCGGCTACGGCGTGCTTCTCGTTTTTGGCGGAAAGCATTTTCTGACACATGTAGCCACCGCCACCGGGTTCGCTTCCCGGGTACCATACGGACCACCACTGCACTGCAATAGGGATAATCAAAATCGGGATGAATACCGAAGGGTCCGTCAAATCGGGAATGAAATTTAATTTGTCTGCAATCTCTGCATTGTTGACGAGCCCGCTTAAACCGCCAACTTCTGGAAGGCTCAATGCAGATACGGCGGCAACGACAGCTCCCAGCATGGCGATGATGTACTGGAAAAAGTCCGCCCAGACAACGCCGCGGAAGCCCGCGATGGCAGTATAAATAACTACGGCGATGGAGCCTAGGATTACGGTGTAGAGCGGTTTGAGGTCAAAAATGACGGCCCCGATTTTGATGGCGGCCAGGGTTACGGACCCGATGATGAGCACGTTGAAGAATAGTCCGAGGTAAATGGCTCGGAATCCGCGCAAGAAAGAAGCTGCCTTTCCGGAATAGCGGAGTTCATAGAATTCCAGGTCGGTGACGATTCCGGTGCGGCGCCAGAGTTTTGCGAAGATGAAGACCGTCGCCATGCCCGTAATCAAGAAAGACCACCAGGCCCAATTCTTGGCAATGCCGGATTCGCGGACCATGCCCGTCACGAGGTTTGGAGTGTCGGCGCTGAAGGTGCAGGCCACCATGCTTACGCCAAGGAGCCACCAGGGCATTTGCCGTCCGCCTAGGAAGTAATCCTCCACGCCATTTTTATTCCGGCGGGAGGCGGCTTTGGTAATTAGGACAATCACCGCAAAAAAGAGGGCGATAATGACAATGTCTATGGTAGAAAGAGAAGCCATGATTCCGAATTTGAGGGGGTTACGCCGTAAAATATAGCATAGCGACTGCAACCCGTTTCCCTTTTCCCAAAAATCATATTATATTCTAGTCGGATGGAGGTTTAAGGTGTTTAAATCAATTTTTGGCAAGTCTTTTGCCACGACGTCATTTGCTTGCGCTGCGGCAGTCCTTCTTTTCGCGGGTGTGTTTGCCCCTGCAACTTTTGCTGCCGACTTTGTGAAGCAGAATTTGAACTATACGGACTCTCTGGATTCTCTCGCGAACCCGGAATCTGGATTCTATGATGCACAGGTGATGCGTATGATGCCGGATGGCACCGTTAACTGTGGCAACCCATGTAAAACATGGGGAAAAATCTTTCAGATGCGTATAGACATCTCCCGTTTTTCAGAGAACGGATGCTATGCAATTAATTCGCGTTGCGACGCAGGCGAACGGGTGACGAATTCAGATTTGGCTGATTCATGCCGAAAGGTTGCATTGAACGAAGGTTATATGTGCAAGAGTCAACCGTTTACTGAAGAAATGCTTTCCACGTTGAGGAACTGGTTCCTGCAAGCTCGCGAAGAAAATCGTACTCTAATAGTGCGCTTGGCCTATGATGGCTGGTTTGACGGACACAAAAACCCAGAACCAGATCAAGAGGTGGTTCGAAATCATATGCGTCAAATCGGTCCCCTTTATTCGGAGTTTTCGGATGTGGTTGTTTATGTGGAGTTGGGGCTTTATGGTAGCTGGGGCGAAGAAAATTCTTCTGTGCGGGGGACAGCTGAAGCGATTGGCGATGCCATGCAGACACTGTTGGAAAATTCAAATTCAGAAATCAAGACGGGTCCTAGACGCCCAAACTTTATTGCGACGTGGAGTGGAATATCGAGTGATAATGGATATGCGGGATTTGCTGTAGGAGACCCAATAGCAGACTCCATATTCGCTTCAAAGGGTGATACTATTTATCGTGTAGGCATGTATAACGATGGTTATTTGGGAAATAGCGGTGATATGGGCACGGTGAGAGTAAATCCTTATGCTAAAATAACGCGAGAAATGATGGTGCATTATCTGGAAACTTATGCGCACCATGTCCCTTATGGTGGTGAATTGGTCTACAATTCTAATGAGTCCCGCGGCCCCATCAACACTCCTCGCTATCTCTCCTATGAAGGGTTCCGCACCCATACCAGTTATTTGAATCGTTACTACGATAAGAATGTTATCAATGCTTGGAGTGATAGTATTTTTGATGGAGAACATGACCCGGAATACGTTGGTCACAATGGCTTCATTTATGTTCGCAATCATCTGGGCTATCGCTACATTTTGCGTGAGTCCAATGTGATGGATTCTGTTGGCATTGGCGGAAAGTTTAAAGCCAATTTGAAAATCGAGAATGTGGGTTTTGGCAACATGACGCAACGTCGCAAAGTGACGCTCGTCTTTAAGCAGGGTTCAACGGTTCGTGAAATTGTGCCATCAAAGGCTTTTGATCCATGGGATTTGCTCTCTCGCCCTGTTACATTAGATGCGACGGCAGACGAGATTAATGCTGCTGAGGGCTCCGTTAAGATTATGCAGTATGCAAAATATGGCTCGGGACTTCACGAGGTCTCTATCGAAGCTACTGTACCTGAGGATTTGCCCCAAGGGGAATGGGATGTTTACGTCCGCATTTCTCGGAATGCAAATTATCCGGCGGATTCCAACTATCAGACGGTGCGCTTCGGCAATCCCGTTTCCCA
>JAKSIG010000107.1 GCA_024398955.1 Fibrobacter sp.
TGTCTGCGCATTCGGCCTGACCCAGGCCTACCTTCCGGCTGCCGTCTATAGTTTGCAAGAGCAGCTTATTTCTGGACATCAGCGGGGGCTTTATTGGCCTCGGTTATCATGACAGTGCATTTAATGCCTTGTTGACCGTTTCAAGACGATAAACGAAAGCAACTCGCGTTATCCCTTCTTTCTGCTTTAAAGACGAGAATCGGACTTTAGCTCGTCGCACTGTTTCTTGAGTTCTTCGTACAGATAATCAACGCTTACCGCCATAAGTGGATAGTCGGTAATTGTGCAGACGCCATTGTCAAAGCTGGCAACAGCATTATCCGCATATGAGTAAAAGGTGTTGCACTCCGCCTTGGCAGACGCGCTATTCCCTACTTCTGCGGTAGATACCTGTGTAACGGAACCATCGGCGTTAAAAGTGAAAAGTATTGTCGTTTTTTTGCCTTTGGAATCATGTCCCGTGTAAGAGACAGACTTTGCCGTCTTGGTCACCGCGCATATTTCGTCAACTGAAGTGGCACCCGAGGGGTCCATGGACCCGTTGCCGGTGGGGTTGGTCACGCCATTTGCCATATTGTTCGCTGCATCGCATGCCGCGCTCTGGGCCTGGTAAACCTGGTCCATTGTTTCGTTGGCGAGACCGGCAGTCTGCTTAACGGTGCATTTGCCTGCGTCAAAGCTCGCCTCGAATCCTTCGCCATTGGCCATGGACTCGCAAGCGTACTTTGCGTTGCTTCCCATGGCAGACATGTCTGTAATTGTGGACTGTGAAGCCAGCCTTCCACTGTTAAAGTCATAAACGGTCGTGGTAACGGCGCCGTTTACATTCATCTTCACAGTAATGGATGTTGCATCCTTGGAAATAGAGCAAGCGCCATTTTGGTTGTCTGCACCGGCTCCGTTGGAGTGACTGGCGCTAGTTGTGTTCGAGTCGCTTCCGCATGCAATCAAAAGGGCGGTCAGCAACGGTGTGGCGGCGAAAGCGATTCTAGGCATATCTAGTCTCCGGCTAAATTTTAGATGTTAAAAAAGTACAACTTGATGGAAATATACTCTAATTTTTTGAATCTTAAAGTTTATTTTGACATGGAGAACATCAACATTTGTTAAATGGCGTTATGTGTACAAAATAATGTATATTGCCTTATGGCGCTTATTTGGAGTTGGTTCATGAGATCCTTTAGTAAAGCTTCCGCGGCAACAATCCTTTTGTCGAGCGTAATTTCTACAGCGGCGTTTGCTGCTGATTCCTATCTTGAAACATTTGATACTTCAACCCCGGTTAATTTTACCTATGGTTCCGGTGGAAACAAGGCTGCCTTTACGCATATTTCGGGTTATGATTCGCCCGACGAATCGGGAACGAAGGTCCTCCTACTGGAATTGGATCCTGCGGAAAAGGCGGGAGCCTGGCAAGGCCCCAATTATACTTCCAAAAAGATGGGACATTTTGGCCGCTATGTGGCTCGCATCAAGACCGCGTCTGCCCGTGGTTCCGAACAGCCCAAGGCCGGAGCCGTCGTTGGCTTCTACACTTATTACAATGACAAGTACGGTTCCGCCCAGACGCCAGACATAAATGGCAATGGCGTTCCCGACAATTCCGAAATTGATTTCGAATGGCTCATTGCGGATCCTCGTATCGTCTACATGACCGCCTACACGGACTTTGATGATGAAACAGGAAAGATGGGGAAGGTGAACCGCACCATCAATCTTGCTACAGGAAAAATAATCAGTACTACCTACGCGAATTCCTGGAGTGGCGGCACCCGTCTTACGGGCGATGAAAATCTGCCGGAAACCTTTCCCGCCATCGAAGGTTACGATGCCAGTGCCCAGTTCTACACCTACGGCTTTGACTGGATGAGCGATCACATTCGCTGGTGGATTATAAATCCCAAGGATGAAAAGGATACCATTACCCTGTGGGATTATCGCGGTCCCAAGGAACGCATTACCCAGAAGCCTGCTTCCCTGATGATCAATTTCTGGCATACCGACGACTGGTCCGTAGAAGGAGTGGCTGGCAGCACCGAAGCGCCCGGGCTTAAGTTCCAGACTCAGGTTGACTGGGCAAGCTACACTCCGGAAAGCGAAATTTCTAC
Organism: Fibrobacter sp.; assembly: GCA_024398955.1. Lineage (GTDB taxonomy): Bacteria > Fibrobacterota > Fibrobacteria > Fibrobacterales > Fibrobacteraceae > Fibrobacter. The sequence goes on from JAKSIG010000107.1 coordinate 2,109, forward strand.
AGCCGAGAGCAGCTCTTCCACAATGGGTGCATCCAGTTCTTCAGGCACAAATTCGTCTAGTTCTATGTCGGAACCTCCTGGCAGCAGTGCGTCAGACGATAACACTGCGTTGAAGTCGTTCTTCGAAATGTCGGATTTGACAGAATCTGTTGAAGTTTTTGATGTCAATGGGCAATTTATCGGTAAGTTTACTGGAACCTGGGCGGATTTCGTGAAAAGAATGCCCCGCACGGGGGTTTACCTGCTAAAAACACCCCGAAAGACGCAAAAGGTTTGGTTAAGGTAGCGTGCTATTAAGAGCGCTCCGTAAAAGCAAAATGTGTATACTTAGAAAAGAGTGATTTAACCGCTTGAATATCAAAAATTTACGTATTCACAATTTATTAACATTATTTTAGGTGCTGTGTATACCTTTTTTTTGAAAATTATGAAAAAAAATGTGAAAAAACGAGCGTTTTGCGTTGACAAGCCCTTTTATTCTTGTTAAATTTGGCACACTCTAACATTCACATGTTGAATGTAAGAATGCCAAAGTAGCTCAGCTGGTAGAGCAGCTGATTTGTAATCAGCCGGTCG
>JAKSIG010000108.1 GCA_024398955.1 Fibrobacter sp.
TCGCTATACTATACACTTTATAATACAAACCGGCAAAAAAACAAAATTTTCATGTAGTAATCTTCTCCACGACCATTCCGTGGAGGTTTATATTTTAGATGTGATAAAATCTGTATTTGAATACGACGACTACCGTTCTTTCATGAGCGATTATTACCAGTGGAAAAAAAGGACTTCCGCTTTTTCCTGGCGTGAATTTGCAAAAGTCAGCGGTTTTTCATCACCAAATTATCTGAAAGTCGTTTGCGATGGTAAAAGCGGACTTTCCAACCCAGGGACAAAACGCGTTGCAAAGGCAATGGGGCTTGTCGGGGCAGAATACGATTACTTTCAGCAACTGGTCAGATTTGGCCAAGCCAAGAAAGATGCAGAAAAAGAAGACGCCTATGCGGAAATGATCAACATCGTAAGTTCTCACCAAGTACGTGTACTGGAAGGCGAGTCCATTTCGTTTTATGAATCCTGGAAATATCCGGTGCTTCGTGAGTTGGCGCCCATGATGCCCGGGGCAAAACCTTCGGATTTATCCAAGGCTTGCAGAGGTGCTTTCTCTGCAGAAGAAGTCCGCAACGCACTGGCATTTCTGACCCGCGCAAAATTTCTTAGGAAAACAGCAAGCGATGTCTATGAGCAAGAGGATCGTTCGCTTCAGGCCTCTGTAGCGGCCATGCCCACGCAGGTTCGCGCCATGCACAAGGAAATGGCAAACTTTGCGAAAGACGCCATTGAAAAATATCCCGTAAGCGAAAGAAATTTTTCTGGAGCCACCATCGGAATCGATGAAGAAGATTACGCCAAGATCGTAGAGGAACTTGACGCCTGTCGAAAAAGGATTATTTCCATAGCGACAGCAAAGAAGGGTGGCAATCGAGTCTATCGAGTGAATCTGCAGTTGTTCCCTCTAACCGAAAAAATTTTAAAAGGCGAATCTGGTTCCGCAAATAAAGGATGTAAAAAAAGATGAAATTCGATAAAGTTGCCTTATTCTGTTTGCTGATTTTATTCTTGTTTGCATGTTCCGAATCAGACAAGGTTGCTGGCGGTTCTATTGAAGACCAGAATGCAGATATCGACGGAGTTTCATCCAACTCCACGATAATCGATGCGGATACACTTAAACCCACAGAAAACAAGTCATCAAGTTCAGCGGCGTCCGTTATTGTACCTACAGATTACAAGATTTCTTACGTAGCTCGCGTCATGAAATTTGCAACGGAGTCCTCCGATAAAATTGACTATGGATATGCTTCAGTTTCAACCTACAAGGCCGAAAACGGAGCTTCGGGCGGCTGTTCTTCGGACAATCAAATTTTTGAGGGAGCCACCAAAATTATGGGTGATACCATCGCCACTGTTTTCCGTGGTAAAAATCTAGAAGACAACCTAGAGCCGTTCATAGAAACCGTGCAGGGCGGCTGCATTGCTGCAGGTGGAACGATCCTTGTGGATACGCTGATTGTCGAAGGAACGGGCTTCGAATACGCCTGCCTTGTAACGACGAATTTTACTGAAATCAATGGCAAGTCATTGAAGTATCTTGGCGATGTTTTAAGTCAAAGTTGTTACGACATGAATGCTTCTTACGGGCATTACGAAACGCTCAGCAGTTCCAGCGAATCTGACGGCGAGAATTCCTTTGAAGATATTGGTGCACCTGAAATCTGTGAAAACTGCGGCGCAGGCAATACTAGCGATCAGGAAGTTTCCATTGATAGTAGCCGTACTCTTGAAAACTACATTCTACAATATGTTCCGAATGCAGAACAACTTTCCTTTGACGATCGCGTAGTTGCCTACAACGGAACGGCCTCAATGGCTTGCATGGATTACGCCTACGCAAAAACAGGAGTCTCTCCCACGGACATGGTGCTAAAAGCGCCTCTGTTCCAGATAAATCAAGATGACATTTCCGTCTGTTTTCCGATGGCCGCCAAAATCATGAAGGAACATCCTGCGCAAAATAAGGAAAGTTGCCGGTACTTTATGACCATGGTTGATGATGGAGGCCAGCCAATGGGACATGTGTTGACCAGCATCTCTGAAGAAACCCTAGAATTTACCAGTGTAATTCCCGGAGGAGAATGCGTGCGCTATAACACCATTTTCCCAGTGTATTTTCTTGTTGAAGACTGTGACGGCAGCATAGGGGCTACCGAACCTGAGAGTA
>JAKSIG010000109.1 GCA_024398955.1 Fibrobacter sp.
GCGGTAACCATCGGCAGAGAGTCGCCTATAGAAAATGCTCAGAGAGGTGTTACCCTCCGTAAAATAACTACGCAAGAATTCCAGGGAAGTTTTTTCCAGATAACCATCCAAGTCCTCAGCATGAACCTGCCCGGACTTTCCAAAGCCATGAAGCCATTCGGAAATCTTATGGGAGAAACCCTTCTGTTCCGTTTTCTCATCCAGGTTCATCTTTATGATACCATAGGAATCAGCCGTCAGGTTGACCTTCAAAATCTTGGTGTAGGAATTGCAGACCGCATCAAAGGCTTCGCGCTGTCCTCGGCGGTCTACGCCCTTGGATTTGTAGTACGCTTCCTTGTCGCGATACATCATCTGGTCTGCAGACTTTTTCAATTCAATCAGGCTTGCATCAGGCATATCCCGCTTGGCAGCGTAACCAACAGAAAGAGAAAGCGCCTTTATTCTCTGGCCTTTCCACTGGTCAACTTCATTTTCAAGCCTGTCCTTATATTTCTTGCCGGATTCATCGGAATGTACAACAACAATAAATTCATCGCCACCCACGCGATAAACCTTGCCGCTGCCGGAAAAAGCGTTGGTAATGCAAAGGCTGGCCCCCTGGATCAGTTCGTCGCCAGCAAGGTGGCCTAGGGTATCATTAACCTGTTTTAAGCTATTCACGTCCACAGAAAAAAGAATCAAGTCATCTTCTATGGGATGATCCTCGTATCGCTTAAGGTCTTCTTCGTAGGAACGTCGATTGTACACCTGGGTCAGTTCATCGGTAGTAGATGCAAGCACCAGGCGATCGTTATGCTCCCTTGATGCAATGAATACGTGAATGATTGTACAGCCTACCGCATAGCCAACAGCATAGAAAGGTGCGTTGGGAAAGAAAAACTGGAATATGCCGCACAATATGGGAGCCAGCACGAAAACAAAGACGGCGGCATACTGTTTACGGGTATCCCCCTTCTTACTTAAAGCAGAAATTGCAGTAATCAAGCCAATCAACACATAGATAAAGTACTGGTTAAAGAACGCAACCTGCCTAAAGGCTTCGCATCGGTATTCGTTATTGGGACCAATGGTAAAGATGGTGGGAACGAAAATATTCCTTATTACCAAGGCTGTCTGAAAAACAACCGCCAAAAGAACCAGCGCACGGTAAAGCCTTTTGTGGTGAATTTCGCTGCCCAGATAAACCAGAACAAAATGAAGCCAGACGTACGCCGTGATTACCGTAAAAATATGGAATCCGGTAGTGATCCCAAAAAGGAGCGACGGATGGCCAACTTCGGGCATGGCCGCAATTCCCCACAGGGCATCTTGCAAGCAAAAGAACACGCACCAGGAAACAAGAATTCGGTAAGCCTTATCTACAGGGGAAGCCACGTTCTTGTAAGTATAGGCATGCCACAAGACAATCGCCAGAATTATGGCGAACGTCAAGGAAGCAATCCAGTAAAGAGCCTGTTCCATCGCAAATAATCTAAATAAAAATCAAGTCGACGGCATCCCGATGGTTTAAACTACACGTACAAATAGTCATTTAGCACGGGCTGGAGGCCTTCGCCGCTAATATCCTTGTACATGGCGTTGAAACTACGGTTGTCGTTGATTTCGAACTGCTCGTCGCCCTCGGCGTCGGAGGTCTTCTTGCCGGCATTTACGTCGGCGGTCTTGGTTTTAACCTCGTCGTCGCTGTCCTTGTACTTTTCCTCGTGGTCGCCAACGCCGGT
>JAKSIG010000011.1 GCA_024398955.1 Fibrobacter sp.
TTTTTATACATGAAAACCCCGAAAGTTTTGTCCAACTTTCGGGGTTCACATCAAATTTCGGTTGCATTTTTTATAAAGACTGCAGCACGACACCCGCAAAACTTTATGAGATTCCGTTAGCCTTTAGAGAGGGTCAAAAGAACAGCACCGGCTAAAATAACGAACGTAGCCAGAAGAAGTTTAATCCGTTCCTTGGCCGTTTTATATTCTCCAAAGACAACTACGCCCCAGCAAAGGTTCACCAGCAAGTTCAGCTGGGTAAGGGGGTAGCCAACGGCGTAACCCAAGGCGCCGCCTGCGGCAATGGGAGCGATAGCCCAGAAGCAGCCGTGCATACCAAAGACCCAGAGGGCGCCAGTGCCTACACAAATAAGGCTTGGTACCATGGGGAAGCCGAAGGACTTCTTGCGCTTCAACGTAAGGATACCCACAAGAACCTGGCTACCCACAAAGATACCGATGGATGCCGGACACATGAATTCCAAGTCCGTAAGTTGAAGGCCATTGGCTGTGGCAATCTTAAAGGGGATGAGGTAAGTACCGAAAACGAATCCACCCAGGAAGGAACGCCAGTTCTTGAATACGGAACCGCCGGTGGATGGCGTCAAACGGGACAAGCCCACAAGGAAGCAGACAATCGCAGGAATGGAAAACTTAAAGTCGGAAGTTTCGCCAAAGAGCAAAACCCCGGTCAAGAAGGACGACAGAATGCTCACGCCCATGGCACGAACGCCGGCGCCAGCAAGGTCTGCCTCGGCCTGCACCGCCCAGAAACTGAAGGCGCCGCCGGCCACCCACAGGACACCGCAAAGCAAGCCGATGGGATTCAGATTGAAAGTTCCCGTCACAACGGCGATTACCAAGGAGCAGATAAGAGCGCCTGTGGTCATCATGGAAAGGAAGGACCAGGAAGAGTAGGAGGACCACTTTTTCAGCGGCACCATGTAGGAGCCAAAAATGACGATGGCGAGCAAGGCGCCGATATAGCTATTTCCCAATGCAGAACCCCGCAAAGATGGATTGTAAAACGTCTTCAGATGAGATTTCGCCGGTAATGCTCTGGAGGGCGCGGCGAACGATTTGCATTTCAAAGGCCAGCAGTTCTACTGCGGGATTGGAGCGCAGCTGTGTAAGCACGCGGTCGATGCCAGCCAGAGCCTCCTCGAGGCAAGCCTTCTCACGTTCGCTGGTAATCCAGAGGTCTTCGGAATTTTCGCGATTCTTGAAAAGGCGGGCGTTAAGGACGGATTTAAGTTCAGTGAGGCCCACACCTGTTTTGGAAGAAATGGACAGGGATTCTAGATCCTCGCCTTCGCGAGGATGACATGTCGGAATACCTTCGCGAGGATGACATGCGGGAATGCCGGTGCCTCGGCTCTGCTCGGCGGCCTTTAAATCTGCTTTGGTATAAAGAACCAAGTCTGGGCGAACACCTACGTCAGATAGATTCTTCGCTTCGCTCAGAATGACGGTTGAGGATACATTATCCGGCAACAATTGTTCATTATTCACTGTTAATTGTTCATCGGAAGAATCCACCAGCAGGATTTTCAAATCGGCTTCCGCAAGAATCTGCTTACTCTTTTCCATGCTCAAGGCGTCCAGAGCGTCGGCAGCCTTTTCTGCAAGGCCCGCAGTATCCACCAGACGGATTTCGCCACCGTCCAAAAACAGGCGGACTTCCACGAAGTCACGGGTGGTTCCAGCAATATCGCTCACAAGAATGCGGTCTTCGCCAAGCAGGGCATTCACCAAACTGGACTTGCCCGCATTAGGGGCGCCGTATAAAACCACCAGAGGCAAGCGGCCTACTTCGGCCTTACCGCGGAAACTGTTCAAAATATCTTGCACCGACTGTCGAATGCCAACAAAGCGAGTTTCCCAACCGGCGTAATCAGGATCCGCTTCTTCCTCAGCAAAATCCACATCCAGTTCCAAGCGGGCAGAAATATCCTTCACCTGGGCTGTCAACGCGGCGACCTTCTTGGACAGGGCTCCACCCAGCAATCGGTGTGCGTTCTCCAGCTCAGAACGGTTAGCGCTGTGAATCACGTCGGCCACGGATTCCGCCTGGGTCAAGTCCATCTTTCCGTTCAAGAAGGCACGGCGGGTATACTCCCCCGGTTCCGCCAGGCGAACGCCTTCAACCATGCGACAAGCCTGCAGCAGGTCACGGACAATCAGCGGGTTCCCATGAGGATAAAGTTCCAGAACGTCTTCGCCAGTGTAAGAGTTCGGACCTTCAAAATACAAGTAAAGCAGACTATCGATAGTTGCGCCGGCGCGGCACCCGTTCGGCAAAAGATTTTTGCAACCACCTGCAACATCGGCAGGCCATTTTGCCGTACCCAGTTTTGCCATGTGGGACTTTAGCCCTGCCACGGCATTTTCACCAAAAAGCGCCTTGACAACTTCACGAACCTGAGTTCCGCTCACGCGAATGGCGGCAACGGCACTAACGCCATTGGGGGTCATGGGGGCTACAATAGTCTGTTTATCCATACGCAAGAAAAATAGAAATTCACACAATATTCCACAGTAGAACTTCATCGCAAGGCACCCATAATTGTGCCAACTGTTTACCTTACAAAAATTGCACTCTTTTCCATACTTTGTATGGTAATTTGTTACAAAATGATTCCTCGCTTAACATTTAATTGCTTTAATTAATACTTTTTTATTATCAAACAGCAAAGCAAGATTGGATTGCCGTTTTTATTATTAAATTCATTCGTATGAGTCAATTCAAAATCATTTCCCGCCCCCTTGGCACAATCCAGTGCTTTGTCATGCAGCGCGATGATGGCGCAGAATTCGAAATTCTTTCCGGATATGGCTGCGGATTAAACGCTTGGCGCCTCAATAAGCAGGACCTGCTTATGGGTTACCGTCAAGGCGACGACATTGCCAAAATCGCCCCCGACACCAATGCCGGTTGCAGACTGACACCCTTCCCGGGCAGAACTGCATTCGCCAAATTCACCTGGGGTGGCAACACCTACCAGCTAGAAAACAACGTGAGCTGGGCTCCCCACGCCCTTCACGGATTTCTACAGAACAAGGAATGGCAATTTCAGAGTTTTGAAAGCGACAACGAAAGCTGTACCGCAATTTTTACCTGCGACTGGGCAGGAGCGTACACAGGATACCCCTTCCCCTACCGTGCCACGAACATCGTTACCTTCACAGGCGAGTCCGTCATGATCCAATCCAAGGTTGAAAATCTGGGAACAAAGGACCTGCCCTATTCCGAAGGATGGCACCCCTACTTTATGCTGGGCGAAAAGATTGATAATCTTGTCATGAAAATGCCCGAAACCAAGCTCGCCCTTCTGGACAAGGCAGACCTGCCTACAGGAAACTTCCAGGACGACACCCGCTTTGTTGGCGGCAGTAAAATCGGAGACCAGTTCATCAACGACTGCTTCTGCCTTAACGATGAATACGCCAAGGTTCACGTTACCGAGACTCAGGATCTCACAAACAACGCTCATGTAATTCTAGAAAGCGAAAAGTTCACATTGGATATTTGGCAGCGTGCTGGTAAAGAACAGTACAACGCTATTCAAATGTACACTCCGCCCGATCGTATGAGCATCGCCATCGAGCCCATGACCTCGGAACCCGACGCCCTAAACCACCATCGCGGACTCATCGTGATTCCGCCAGGAGAGTCCAGGACCTTCCAGTTCGGTTTTAGCATCGCTGAAAAGTAAGATTTACAACAGATTCATCAAAAAACGGCGTTTTTCGCAAGAAAACGCCGTTTTTGATTATTGAAAATTGTTGAGTTTTTTTCAACGATATTCCAATCTGGAATTTTTTATTCCGCCTTACACTACATATACGAATATAGTTTTACCGTGAGACAAATTTATGGAGTGTCTATGAAGATTTCTAAAACCCTTTTGGCATTCGGCCTGGCAGCTACTACCTCCACAATGGCAGCCCAGTACGAAGCAGAATCCGCAACAATTACCGATGATGCAGCAGTCGCTACCGCTGAAGCCGCTTCTGGCGGCAAGATGATCAAGCTAAACGGCGGCAACATTCACTTTACAGTTTCCGTTGAAACAGCCGGCACTTACACAGCTGTCATCCACTACATGAACAACTATGGTGGCTCCAAGATCAACAATCTGGAAGCCAACGGAGCTTCTTCCCAGGTATCCTTTGATGTAACCGGCAAGGGCGAATTCGCAGATGTAGAAACAACCCTAATGCTAAAGGCAGGCGAAAACAAGGTTTCCATTACCAATAGCTGGGGCTGGATCGACGTAGACTACATTTCCATTGAACCTTTCAAGCCCAAGGAATTTACCCTCTGTAACGCTCCTGTAACTGCAAAGGCAACACCTTCCGCAATCAAGCTTTACAACTTCCTTACCAACAACTTTGGCAAGAAGACCATTTCCGGCATCATGACCGGTAATATGGACGGCTACACCATGGGTGACTTCACCCAGCACGAAGACGTGCAGGCCGTTTACAAGGCTGGCGGCAAATACCCCGCACTGGTCGGCATCGACCTGATGAACGCTACCGGCGGTAACTCCGAGTCCAGCTGGTTCCAGACTTACACCGAAAAGGCCGTAGACATCGCCAAGAGCGTCTGGAAGAAGGGCGGCATTCCGGCCATTACATGGCACTGGCGTCCCGGCGAAGAAGAAGAATTCTATGTCAAGGGCGCAAATGCGACTTACACCGATTTCGACTTTACCCAGGCATTCGTAAAGGGAACCACCAGTTGGGACACCCTGAGCACCGAATACAAGGCTCTTACCGGCGACATCGATAAGGTGGCAAAGATCTTCCTTGAACTTCAGGAAGCAGGTGTTGCAGCAATCTTCCGCCCCCTCCACGAATCCGGCGGCGCATGGTTCTGGTGGAGCACCCACACTGGCAAGCAGTTTGCTGCACTTTACCAGTTGCTCTACGAACGCATGGTCTTCGTGAACGGAGTCAACAACCTGATTTGGGACTTCAACCCTCAGGATGTCAGCAAGATCAGCTGGACTCCGGGCGAAACCTACTACGACGTTCTCTCTGTTGACATTTACAATGATGCAAATGACCATCAGAGCAACGCATCCGCCTTCATTGACTTCACCAACAAGGGTGGCACCAACAAGATTATCTCCCTCAGCGAAAACGGCCCCATCCCCGATGTCGAAAAGATGTACTCCGAAAATGCTCCCTGGAGCTGGTGGATGCCGTGGTATGAATCCTGGTCCGGTGGCTTCGTAAGCAAGACTGCAGCTTCCGTATGGCAGAGCAACTTTGCCGACGAACGCATCATCACCTTGGACAAGATGCCTGGTTGGGATTCCTACAACGAAGCCAATTCTGGCACCAAGACTTGCCCCACCTCTACTGCCAATGCAAAATTCGAAGCCGACACCGCAAAGGCTAACCAGGAAGTTGTTGACCTCGTCATGGGAGTTACCTTCAAGGCCCTGAACGACAGCGGAGCAAATATTGAATATACCAAGCTCCCGAATCTTGTTGGAGCAACCTCCATTGCCATTGACATCGAAAACAAGGGCGAAGGCGGAGCAGACGGCGGAATCTGGGTTGGCCTCGCTTTCGTACGTAACGGTATGGATGATGATGGCTGGACATGGGAAATGTCCCCGTCTGATGGCTGCTGGATTAACGATGGTGCCAAGGCTACCTGTGAATTTGATATTACAACCTACAAGGATGACGCCGGCAACGAACACCCCATCGATCTGGACAAGCTCTTCTCTGTCACTTTGATGGTTGGCGGCGCAGCTGGTTTCAACGGTGTAGTTCTCTTTGACAACATGGTGGCAGACAACGGCAAGGTTATTAGCGCCTTCGACGACAAGAAGGGACTGTTTACCGCGGCAACACAGAGCAAGGGGCACATTACCAGCATCGACCTCTACAACCAGGATGGCACCCCCACCGCCATCAAGCCGATTGCCGCTGCAAAGGCTACTGGTCTCCGTGTGCAGGGCAAGAGCGTTATGCTCACTGCAGCATCTGCTGGTAATGTCAGCGTGGAAGTCTTCGGTATGAACGGCAAGCGTGTCGCTACCCTCTACCGCGGTGCACTTTCCGCAGGCACCCACGCCTTCGACATGGGCGAACTCTCCAAGGGTCAGTACATCGTCCGCGTGAAGGGCGCTGGTGTTAATGCAGTTCAGGCTGTAAAGATCCAGTAATTCAATAAGTTTAGTGTTTGGGACCGAACGTCGCGGAAATCTCCGCGGCGTTCTTTCTTTTTCAGAAATTCCTAGCCCGCGCTTTCATACACCTTTTTTTGATAAATCGCACAGGAAAGTTTACGTTATCCTTTCTTTAGTTCATTTTTTTGAGTTTTTGTATAGATTTGATGCCGTAAAAAAGAAAAAGGAGTTCCAATGAATAAATTCGCCAAGGCAGCCCTTATTGCCACTCTCGCCGGTTCCGCCACTGCAGTTTTTGCAGCTCCGGGCCTTAAAGTTAGCGGCACCGACCTTATGTACAACGGCAAGAAGATTTTCTTCTCCGGCACCAATTTGGCCTGGGCCGACTACAATTCCGACGTTGGCGAATCCCCCTTGGACGAAAACGCATGGCGCAAGGCCGTGGAAGGCACCCGTGCAGCAGGTGGTAACGCTATCCGCTGGTGGCTTTTCAACAACATGAGCCAAAGCCCCGCCATTGACGAAACCACTCACCTGGTTTCCGGCTTGAAGGCAAGCACTTTAGCTAACATGAAGAAGGCTCTGGACATCGCCGAAGAATACGGTGTGATGGTGTCCATGTGCTTGTTTAGCCACAATCTGATGGAACCTAACCAGTGGGGTATTTATACCGGCGAAAAGTTGGATATTACCGCCAACGAAAAGCTGTTCACCGACGAAGGTACCTCTGCTTTCATCAACAACGTTCTTATTCCCGTTGTGAAGGGTGTCGGAAATCATAACGCCCTTATGACTTGGGAAGTTTTCAATGAACCGGAAGGCATGACCAGCGTGGGCTGGACCACCAAGAAGTTGGACAAGGCCACCCTCCAGAAGTTTACCAACAAGATTGCCGCAGCCATCCACACCACAGACCCAGAATTGCTGGTTTCTACCGGAAGCGTGAACATTCAGTATCAGGAATGGTGGAATGACGCAAACCTGATTGCAGCCGGTGGCGAAGCCAATGGTACCCTGGACTTCTTCCAGACTCACTATTACCCCTATTACCAGGGCGATGCCGTTTCTCCCTTCGTGAATACGGCAGCCCAGATGCAGTCTACCTACAAGTATGACGCCAAGCCCATGATTATCGGTGAATTCCCGGCTAGCGGCTGGAGCGGAACGACCTACACCACATCCATGGCTGCAAAGACCCAGATTTCTGCAGAACAGGCCTACAAATTCGCCTACGAAAGCGGTTATGCCGGTGCTTTGGCCTGGCAGTACATTGGCGACAAGACCGAAGCAAACTTCGGTGGCTATAGCTACACCATCGACCCCGCACTGGACGCCATGACCAAGCTGGCAGCTACAGCGGAAGCATCCATCAAGATCAAGGATGTGGAAATTGCTGCAGGCGGTGGCGACGGCAAGATGGCCGTAACCTACGGCGATGACAATGCCCAGATTGAATACCAGAACAAGGGCGGTTGGGACCTTTCCAAGGCAACCACCTTCACTTGGACAGCCAAGAACAATGGCGCTAGCGATGCAGATATCTACCTGATCTTGAAACTCACAGACGCTTGGACCTGGACAGAAACCGACGGCAGCTGCACCGTTCCTGCCGGCGAAAAGGTCACCTGTTCCATTGATATTTCCGGCTTTGCCGACCGCAACAAGACATTGGCCATCGTTCTTGCCAACTATGCTGCAGGATATACCGGTACTGTGATTTATGACGATATCGCCGCCGGCGACCAGATGCTCTTCAACTTCAACGAAGACAAGTACGACGCTTTCGGCCGCGGTTACGGAAACACCGAAGTCCAGATTCCAGAAATCAAGATCGTGTATAACGAAGACTATGTCATGGGCGGCAATCCCAATGGCAGTGGCACCACCGCATTCCACGCCACAGCAAAGAGCGCACCCAGCCAGATGACCGTAACTGGCAACAGCATCATGTTCACCGCAGCCTCCGCAGGAGACGTCAGCGTAGACGTATTCGGTATGAACGGCAAGCGCGTAGCAACTCTGTTCCACGGCATTCTAAACGCAGGAACCCACGCATTTGACATGTCCGAACTTTCCAAGGGTCAGTACATCATTCGCGTGAAGGGCGCAGGCATTGCAGCAACTCAGCCAGTCAAGATTAAGTAATACGCTTTTTCTCCTTAAGATAAAGAGTCTCGGGATTTGTCTCGAGGCTCTTTTTTTATTAATGATGCGATTATTTCAACGATTTAAGTTTTTTAGAACATTCTCCCATTTTGAAAAAACGATCTGTGAATATAGATTTAAGGTGGTTTAATTAAGGAGTGTTTATGGGATTACGTTTTGGTTCCGCAAAATACATCATTTCTATGGTGACAATAGCGGTTTTAGCTACCGCAGCAAATGCTGCCGCCCCTACAAAGTACGAAGCAGAAGACCAGGCTGGCGTAGATGCAGCAGCAATTCTGAGCGGCACTGAATTTTCTGGTGGTAAGTACGTAAAGCCGGGTTCAGACGCCATGACCTTTACCGTCAAGGTAGAAGAAACCGCAATGTACGACATCTCCACCAGCGTGCTCATCAAGCAATTCGACTGGACAACCTCCAAGATTTTGGTCAACGGAATTGAAGTGGGATCCATGCTCACCACCCCGCGCAACTGCGACTCCACCTATGTGGTTTCTGCATCCGCAAAGATGAAGGTTGGCGAGAACAAGATAACCGTAGGTAACGGAGCTATCGGTGTAGACTACATTACCGTTGGTCGCCACCCAGATCCGGAATTCAAGATTAGCGCACTTCCTGTAACTCCGGGCGCCACAGAAAGCGCCATGAAGGTAAAGACTTTCCTCCGCGACAACTTCATGAAGAAGACCATCAGCGGCATGATGATCAGCGACCAGAATTTCAATTACGACTACGGCAACATGAAACTGCTTTCTGCCGCAGAATGCACTCCCGAAGATTCCTGCAAGTTCCTGAAGGGCGAAGATACCTGGAAGGGTCAAACCGATATTGCTGAATTCTACAAGCGCTCCGGCCACTACCCTGCCATTGGTGGATTCGACATGCTGTTCGCAGCTGGCGGTCATCATGAAGAAGGATGGTTCCGAGGCTATACCGAAAACAATTTGGTAATGACCGAAGACCTGTGGAAAATGGGGGGCATTCCCACTTACACCTGGCACTGGAAAGTTGGGCAAGACACCGTATTCTACACCCAGATGCAGGGCTTTAACAACACAGGTTGCACAGAGGGCGTTGTAGGCACAGCCGAAAACAACACCTGCTTCAACTACACCAAGGCTTTCAAGACAGAATCCATATGTACGGACATGGACTCCACCAAAAACGAATGTAAAGCATCCAAGACAGTATGTCTTGACGCCGACCCCACTTCCCAGGAATACAAGGACATCGTCGCCGACGTGGATATTGTTTCCGGCTACTTCAAGCAGCTTGAAGAAAAGGACATCGCCGTAGTTTGGCGTCCGCTCCACGAAGCAAGCGGCGGTTGGTTCTGGTGGGGTGTTGCATCTCCCGAATGCTACGTTCAGCTTTGGCGCCTTGTATTCGACCGCATGGTCAATGTGAACAAGAATAAGAACCTGATTTGGGTTTGGAACATCAATACCGACCCCAAGTTCGGTTACGATTACTCCGCCCTCAATGGCGCCTGGTATCCTGGCGATGAGTACGTAGACATTGTGGCCGTAGACATTTACGACCCGCTGAACAACCACAATTCCGCCGCCAATTACTGGAACAAGATTATCGAGGAAGTGGGCACCAACAAGATGATCGCCCTCAGTGAAAACGGAGCCATTCCCGACATCGACAGCATTGCCGAAGATAAGAGCTATTGGAGCTACTGGATGACCTGGAGCCAGACCTGGAGTGGAAACTTCCTGGAAAAGACTCCTACCGACATGTGGAAGCGAAACCTGGACGACGAACGCATCATCGCCCTCGATAATATGCCCGGCTGGGACAAGGTTACCGCGGACACTTCTAGTGCGGGCGCCATCGTTGCCCCCGAAGCCATCCGCAACGCCCCTATGGTTTTCGCAAACAACATAACAATCTCTGTGCAAGGTAAGACCTTGTCCATGTACGTGCCTCAGGCTGGTCGCGGAACTGTCGCAGTCTTCGACATGATGGGCCATCGCATTGCAACTCTAGCCCAGGGCAATATGATCACAGGCGCTCACAATTTTGACTTACAGGCAATTTCTAGCGGGACCTACGTCGTTCGAGCAATGGTAGGAAGCAACAGCATTTCTCGCATCATCAAGCTAAAATAAGGTTCTGCTAGAAACTATAGCCGTTCTCCTATAATTGAGTGCCTTGGCACTATAAAAACAGCGGGTCTCAAGCCCGCTTTTTTCATGTCCTTTTGGGCATTTTTCTATCTTTGGAGAAAATAATTTTTGGTGTATTTATGTCAGAAAAACATCCTCTGTATTTTACAATCCACGGCCACTTTTATCAGCCGCCCCGCGAAAACCCTTGGACTGGCGTTATCGAAAACCAGCCCAGCGCACGCCCCTTCCACGACTGGAACGACCGCATTGCAAGCCAGTGCTACAGTCCCAACTCCGCCAGCCGAATTCTTTCTCCTAACGGTCGCATCGTAGACATCGTCAACAACTACGACTTCATGAGCTTTAACATGGGCCCCACCCTTATGGGTTGGATCCGCACCAACACTCCTGACACCTACAAGCGTATTCAGGAAGCCGACAAGCGTAGCATCGAGCGTCTCGGTCATGGCAACGCCATCGCCCAGGTGTACAACCACATCATTATGCCGCTTGCTTCCGAACAGGACAAGAAGACTCAGATTGAATGGGGTATCGAGGACTTCAAGTTCCATTTCGGACGTATGCCCGAAGCCATGTGGCTGGCAGAAACGGCCATCAACTTCGAAACCGTCGTCGCCCTCATCAAGGCTGGCATCAAGTTTACCATTCTCTCCCCCACTCAGGCCGATTGCTTCCGCCCCCTGGCAGAAGACGGTTCCGCAAAGGAAGGCGAATGGACAGGCTGCAGCAACACCGATATCGACACCACCCGCCCCTACCGCATCTACCCCCGCGACAAGGAAGGCAACCTGGTGTGCGACGGCTACCTGGACGTATTCTTCTACAACCCCTGGCTCTCTTCTGCAGTAGGCTTCGAGCACCTGCTCCGTGACGCAGGCACCTTCGGCAACAAGATCAAGAGCGCCTGGGACGAAAATCGTGAGGACGCCCAGCTGGTAAGCATCGGTACCGATGGCGAATCCTACGGCCATCACGAACCTTTTGGCGACATGTGCGCCGCCTGGCTCTACAACCACTATGCTCCCGAGAACAACATGGTTCCCGTGAACTACGGCTGGTTCCTGGAAAAGTTCCCGCCCAAGCACGAAGTTCTTCTGAAGAACTTCCACAGCGAAGGCTGCGCCTGGAGCTGTGCCCACGGCGTAGGCCGCTGGTACCGTGACTGCGGCTGCTGCACAGGCGGCGGCCCCGATTGGAACCAGAAGTGGCGCGGTCCTCTCCGCGACGCCTTCAACCACCTGAAGAAGCTGGCCGACGACGTATTTGTTCGCGAATTCGAAAAGATTTCCGACGTTAACCCCTGGGACGCCCGTAACAACTACGTGCAGACCTTGGTCGCTCCCGAAGACAAGTCCCGCACAGAAGCCTTCCTGAAGGCAACCATCAAGGATCCGTCCAATGAGACTCAGTGCGCCCGCGCCATCCGCCTTCTTGAAATCCAGAAGTTCTGCCTGTTCAGCTTTACTAGCTGCGGCTGGTTCTTCAACGACATCGAAGGTCTGGAACCGGTGCAGAACATGCGTTACGCCCTCCGCGCCATGGAACTGCTGGAACCGTTCCTGCCCTACGGCCACCATATCCGTAACGAGTTCATCAGCATCCTCGCCCGCGCCACCAGTAACGAACACAAGTGGAACGGTGCCGAAGTCTTTACCCGTTACGCCGAAGAACAGGTTCCCGTCGTAGTCAAGGAAATGGCAGAACGTGCCGCCATCTTCCATCTGGACCTTGAAGAAGAATACGCCAACAAGGATGCCCGCATTACCGCAACAAAGATTGCGTCTCGTCGCCGTCAGACCTTGGTTCGTGCAGAGTTCAACGACAAGTTCGTTGGCGAAACCCGCGTATCCACAGTCCTTGCCATTACCGACCAGCTTGGCCGCATCAACCTTGTTGTTGCCGATGGCGAAAACGACCAGAATGGCCTGAAGTTTGTAGACGAGCCCAACATGAGCACCGAGCAGCTCCAGGAAATCTACCCCACAGCCTATGTGGTGCGCATGCGTAACCTGATGAGCGATTCCCTGAAGCGCATCAACCAGATTTCTACCCGCAAGTACCTGAGCGGTCTTACAGAATCCTTCAGCAGCTTTGCTCTGTCCCATGGACTTTCTATCGACAGCCTGGCCGACCCCGACCATACCTTGCCCGATACCATGCGCAAGATTCTATCCCTGGAAATCAACTCCAGAATCCACCATCTTGCCCTTTCCTACATGGAGAGCGACGACAAGAAGATCTTTGACGAAATCAAGAACCTGGTGGATGAAGCAAACGCTCTAGAAACAACGTTCTCCTTCGGTGGTACCGGTCGCATGTTCCATGCCAAGCTCGTGGAACTGATCGACGCAGTTTCAAAGAAGCTGGACAAGAAATCTGTCAGCCACATTACCGGCCTCATTACCGTGGCCGACTGGCTCCAGCTGGGCATCGACAAGACAAGCCTCGAGAACAAGGTGTTCCCCTTCTACCAGGAATACACCCAAAATCCCGAAGGCAAGCTTGCTGCCCTGAAGCCCATGTTCAGCTGGTTGAACTTCGAGGTCTAAGATGTACAGGATGTCCGCAAAGCCCATGATTACTGCAGAGCAGATCCAGACCCGCGTCAAGGAGATGGCTGCAGAAATCAAGGAATCCTTTGATTTCGACATTATACTTTCTGCCCTTACTGGCGCGTACATGTTCACCACGGACCTGAGCCGCGCCATGGCCAGTGCCAAGCATCGTATCGCCTTTATCAAGGCTTCAAGCTATGGTTCCGGAATGGAATCTTGCGGCAAGCTGAAGGTAACCGGTCTCGAGAAACTTGACCTTAAGGGAAAGCGAGTTCTTGTCGTAGACGACATCCTGGATACAGGCAACACCATGATCACTCTAGTCGCCATGCTGAAGGAAATGGGAGTGTCCGACCTTCGTTCCTGCGTCCTCATGAACAAGGAAGAGCGACGTGTAGTAGACTACCATGCAGATTTCGTCGGTTTCGAAATCGCCAACGAATTCGTAGTAGGTTATGGTCTTGACTTTAATGAAGATTACAGAACCTTACCCGAAGTCTGGACCCTAGAAGAAGTCTAATCGCATTATCGAGAGAGTAAGATGGCAAATAATGATTTAGATGACGTTAGACTGCACGCCACCCAAACCATCGAGGCTGTGGGCCGCAGTTACAACAAGATCAGTCGCGGAAAGCGGTTTCTCATCAGCTTTGTAGTATGCCTTTTGTTCTTTGCAGCGGGTTTCATTACATGCAAGGTCATGAACAAGGTTCCTGCCGAGGGCACTATCGAAAGAGTGGCAGACCAGCCCGACCTACCCAACAAATGCAAGTACCGCTATGATCGCGCCATGGAATACGCCATCATGCACGAATGCGTGTTCGCCAAGGGGACTCCCCACAACGAGACCATTCTGATCCAGCGCATCAACTACTGCACCTGCGCCTTGGAAAGTGTGCAAAAGAAAAAGCCCTACCAAAAGATGTTTGAAAACAATCTGGTGGACTTTACCTTCAAAATTCGCGAAGAAAACCTTTGCCAAGAGAACAAGGTTATTCCCGTACTTGAAGACGAAGAATCAAGCAAGGATAAAAAATGAATATCGCTGACATAGAAAAATCCATTCGTGACGAAGCTCAGGCCCTGATACAGAAGGAACCGCTTTCTGTATTGATGCTTAACGAACAGATTCTATGTCGCAATGGATTTTCGGAAATGCTGGGAGTAACCCTCTCCTGTCAGCTGGCAGGAGAAGTCATAGACCGAACTGAACTGGAAAAAATGTTCAGCAGTCTTTATAAAAAATATCCAGAACTTTTAACGAGCGCCGCCAAGGATTTGCACGCTACCGTGCTTCGAGATCCTGCATGTACCAGTTATCTGGAACCGCTCCTGTTCTTTAAGGGATTCCAAGGGCTGCAAGCCTTTAGAGCGGCACATATTCTCTGGGCAGAAGGCCGAACATTCCCCGCCAAGATGCTTCAGAGCATTATCAGCCGCAAATTCGGTATGGACATTCACCCGGCCGCAACCATCGGCTACGGCATTCTTGTAGACCACGCCACCAACATTGTTATTGGCGAAACCGCAGTAGTGGGCAACAATGTTTCTTTCTTGCATGGCGTTACTCTGGGTGGTACCGGCAACGAAATCGGAGACCGTCACCCCAAGGTGGGTAATGGCGTAATGCTAGGCGCTCACGCCCAGCTTCTTGGCAACATCCACATCGGAGACGGCGCCAAAATTGGCGCAGGAGCCGTTGTGGTCGGAGACGTTCCCGCCCATACAACTTATGCAGGTGTCCCTGCGGTTCAGGTCGGTCGCCCCCACGACGAAATGCCCAGCTTCAACATGGAGCAGGACTTTACTAGAGACGCATAGCAGCTCCAGTTATGAATTACGAATTATGAATTATGAGAGAAGCGATGTCTCGTATTCATGAATTTTTTTGAACTAGCTCAACGTCGCAAAAAATTCAGGAAGATGAACAAGAAAGAGAAAATCGCTTTCATTAACGAAAAATTGGACGAGTTGTTCCCTGACCCGCCCATTCCGCTGAATTTCAAGGACCCCTTCACGCTCCTTGTCGCTGTGGCGCTTAGTGCCCAATGTACCGACGCCCGCGTCAACCTTGTTACTGCAGAACTCTTCAAGGTAGCGGATACCCCGGCAAAAATGGTCGCCCTCGGCGTCGAAAAGATTGCAGAATACATCAAGACGTGCGGACTCTACCAGAACAAAAGCAAAAACATCTTCAAGCTCTCGCAAATTCTTGAGGATAAGTATAAAGGTCAAGTTCCCCGCACCTTCGAAGAACTAGAAGCGTTGCCCGGCGTAGGTCACAAGACGGCAAGCGTCATGATGATTCACGCCTTCAAGACTCCAGCCTTTCCTGTGGACACCCACATCCACCGTCTGGCAGCCCGCTGGGGGCTTTCTGACGGAAGCTCCGTGGAACATACCGAAGCCGATCTAAAAAAAGTCTTTCCGAAGGACGACTGGGAAAGAAAGCACCTGCAGATAATTCTATTCGGCCGCACCTACTGCAAGGCCATGGGCCACAAGGCGGAACAGTGCCCAATCTGCAGCGTAGTGGGATGCAAAAGCAAATAAAAAAAGCAAGCTTTTACGCTTGCCTTTTCCATACAGTTTGCGGTGTTTACCACCTTTTGATCTCCGCTATTTCTTCAGCAGTTCATCAAAATAGCAAATGGTCTTTTCGAGACCCTTGCGCAAAGGAATTGTAGGTTCCCAGCCCAGGGCACTCTTCGCCAGGTCTATGTTCGGGCGGCGCATCTTAGGGTCATCACCGGGCAGAGGCTGATAAACAATCTTGCTCTTGGAGCCTGTCAGGTCCAAAACTTCCTTGGCAAGTTCCAGCATGGTAAATTCACCGGGATTGCCGATGTTTACAGGACCGATTATCTTATCCTGACGCATCATGCGGATAAAGCCTTCGATCAGGTCATCCACGTAGCAGAAGCTGCGGGTCTGGGAGCCGTCACCGTAGATGGTAATATCTTCGCCCTTTAGAGCCTGCACAATAAAGTTAGAGACCACACGACCATCATTAGGCAGCATGCGGGGGCCGTAGGTATTGAAAATGCGGACAATGCGAATGTCAACGTTGTTCTGACGATGATAATCCATAAAGAGGGTTTCTGCAACGCGCTTGCCTTCATCGTAGCAGCTGCGAATACCGATGGGATTCACGTTTCCCCAGTAGTCTTCGGTCTGCGGGTGTACTGCAGGATCGCCATACACTTCGCTGGTACTTGCCTGCAGAATGCGAGCCTTCACGCGCTTCGCAAGGCCCAGCATATTGATAGCGCCCATCACACTGGTCTTGATGGTCTTTACCGGATTGTACTGGTAATGAATGGGGCTTGCAGGGCAAGCCAGATTAAAAATGCGGTCTACTTCCAAAAGGATCGGTTCAGTCACATCATGGCGAATCAATTCAAAATTTCGATTATCACGAAGATGATTCACGTTAGCCATACGGCCCGTAAAATAGTTGTCCAGACAAATCACCTCATTGCCTTCGTTAAGAAGACGTTCACAAAGATGACTTCCTAAAAATCCAGCACCACCTGTAACTAAACAACGCATATAAGCTCCAATGTTTTGTTGCGCTACACAACAAGCCTTTGCCTTAATATAGAATTTGAAAAATCAAAGAATTGAAACGCCATAAACTTTAAGGTATATTTATCTTTGAAAAGAAATTTAAGTCTTACCACAACAGAGGTTTTTATGACTTTAAGAAAAATTGGTTTTGCAATCACCACCGTAGCCACAGCTTTCGGCCTTATGGCCTGCGGAGATGACTCCAGCACATCTTCAGCCCCAGAAACTCCAGCTGTTTCCAGCAGCAGCGAAGAACAAACCCTAAGTTCCAGTTCTTCCTTCAATCCCGAAAATTTTGATCTTGAAGAATTCGAAAAGAATCTGCCTGAAGATTGCAACACTCTGGAAGATTCAGCACTTATCATTCTTTGCAACTTGCACAAGCTGGGCTCCGAGCTTCCGAATTTCGACGAGCTGAACAATCACCTACAAGACAGTTTGAACATTGAATACGACCCAAACAACAATCCGTTCGCAAAATGCGACGAAATTGAAGATATTCAAGAGCAGCTGAAGTGTCAGGATGAAGTCGCCGACAGCATTTCACAGGTAATACCTGCCGTCCCTCCAATTCTTCTTCCTATAGACCCAAGTCTTATCACTGAATAAAATTTTAAACCCGCCTACGCAAGCAGGCGGGTTTCTTGTACCCAGATTTTTCTAGGGGTTCATAAAGAGTTTCCGAAGAATTATTCTTCTTCCCCATCTCGCCCATCTTCTCCGGACAATGCATTCCCGTTCAAAGCTACCAGGCGAATGCCTCGCAGAGTCAAGAACGGATCATACTTGTCAATAAGAGATGTGCGGCGGGCAATGGTCTTGCCCCATCCACCTGTTGCATAGACCGGAACACTTTCACAACCTAGTTCCTTCTTGATCTGACCAATCAGAATTTCCAGTTCAGCCAAAAAACCAAAAAGAAGACCAGAACGAATGGCATCGTCGGTATTATCCGCAATAACCTTTTCGGGCCATTCAATGGTCACCGGCAAAAGTCTTGCAGCCTTTTCTGTCAGGGCATCAAGGCTGGCATTAATACCCGGAATAATCACGCCACCCACAAAGGCGCCATTCTTCATAACGTCAAATGTGGTCGCAGTACCCATGTCAACGATAATGGCATTTTCAAATCCAGCCTCGCGCATGGCAATCACATTGCAAAGGCGATCCGCACCCGCCATGGATGGATTCTGGTATTCGATTTTCAAGCCCAGGCAGTTCTTGGAATTTACCACCTGCACATGCTTTTTCAGCAAGGAATCCAGAGCCTTGATCCAGGGGCGTTCCAGGGCTGGAACCACAGTAGACAAGCCAACGTGGGTAATTTCTTCAGTCTTTATTTTTGAAAATCCCAGAAGGCCACCCACCTTGTTCATCACTTCATCAGAAGTAGTTTCCTTGCGAGTGGTCAAACGCCAGTAATCCACCACCTTGGTTCCCTTGAAGATTCCAAGGACCGTGTGAGTGTTTCCGACGTCAACAACTAATGTTACAGAATCTTGCATGGTCAAACCGCGCAACTTAGATGCGCATAGAAATATCAAGAGCCTTCACGCTGTGAGTCAATGCACCCACAGAAATGAAGTCCAGGCCCAAGGTTGCAATTTCCTTGGCGCGTTCCAGAGTCATGTTGCCGGAGCCTTCCACAAGGCACTTGTCGCCACTTTCCTTGATGATTTTCAGGGCTTCGGCCATAGTTTCGTTGCTCATGTTGTCCAGCATGATAACGTCTACGCCCTTATTGAGCAGGGCGCGCAATTGGTCGAAGTTTTCCACTTCCATTTCAACCATCAGGTTCTGGGTGTTATTCTTCTTGACAACTGCAAGAGCTTCAAGTACGCCACCTGCGGCAGCAATGTGGTTGTCCTTCACCAGCACCATGTCGAAAAGTCCCATGCGATGGTTGGAACCGCCACCTACGCGAACAGCATACTTCTGCAAAGTTCTAAAACCGGGAACAGTCTTACGAGTATCAAGGACCTTGGTCTTGCCGCCCTTCAAGGCTTCCTGGAACGTGTGGGCAACGGTTGCCACGCCAGAGAGCTGCTGGATAAAGTTCAACAAGGTACGTTCGCCGGTCAGGAGTTCGTGGGTAGTACCATCCATTTCTGCAATCAGGTCGCCCTTCTTCACAACGTCACCGTCCTTCTTGTGGAGGGTCACGGTTGCATTTGCCTTCATTTCCTGGAACACCAGTTCAATAATGGGAAGACCGGCAAGAACGCCATCTTCCTTGGCAATAAGGCGAGCATGCTGCTTCTGGTCGGCAGGAATAGTCCACATGCTGGTCACGTCGCCGGTGCGAACGTCTTCGGCCAAGGCCAGACGAATCATGGTCAAAGCATCTTCTGTAGGAAATACCGGAGTAGAATTATCACCGTACATATTATAACAACCTTCGGTTAATTATGAATTATGAGTTATGAATTATGAGATTTATGAACGTAACTTCTTTCGACTTTCTCGTAATTCATAATTCGTACCTTATAACTGCGTAGCTACTGTGCGCCCTTTCCTGTTAAAACAACATAGACTGTACGAACAAGAATCTGGAAATCCAACAAAAGGCTCATATTCTCGTAGTAATACATGTCATACTGCAACTTAATCTTCACGTCTTCGGTACTGGTATCGTAATGATGGCACACCTGAGCCCAGCCAGTAAGACCAGGCTTCATCTTCAAACGACTGATATAAAACGGAATCTGTTCACGGAGCTTGCCAATAAAAACGGCACGTTCCGGGCGAGGACCAACCATGCTCATGTCGCCCTTCAGCACACACAAGATTTGCGGCAGCTCGTCGATGCGGGTCTTGCGAAGGAATCGACCGATGCGGGTTATGCGGGGGTCATTCTTGGTAGCCCACTGGGCGCCAAACTTTTCGGCATCGGTACGCATGGTACGGAACTTATATACAAAGAAAGGCTTGCCATAAAGGCCGATTCGCTCCTGAGAATAGAAGACAGGGCCACGATCATCAAGCTTAATGGCAATGGCTGCCAGCATGCAAACAGGCAAAGAACAAATTCCCAGGAAGGCGCCAAAACAAATATCAATGATGCGCTTAATGCGAACCTGCCAAGGAGGCATGGTAAAGGGCAAAAGTTCCTGCAGTTCAAAACCGTAAACAAGGTTAGCCTTAAACTGTCCATGAATCACGTCATAAAGTTCGGGAACAAGGTAGATGTGAATAGGGCATTCGCAAATCCATACCAGCACACGCATAATCTCCTGAGGAGAGTTACTGTCGTGCGCAATAATGATTCCTGCAATTTTCTTGCTCTTGATCAGTTCCGGCAAGTCGGAATACTTACCTAGAACAGGAACCCCAGCAAACTGATGTTCCATTACCTGGTAACGTTCATCTACAAAACCAACCACTCGCTGACCGCGTTCGGGAGTCTTAGCCAAGGCCTCGGCAATTTTCTTGCCAGCTTCTGTAGCACCAAGAACCAGAATGTTATTAGCACCATAACCCAATCGCAGCAAACCACGCAAGCACTGGTAAATAAACATTCTAACGCAAACGACCATGCTTAAAGCAAAGCCGCCATAAATAAAAATCCATGGGAAACGGGAGCCATAAATATAGCCACCGCTCAAAGGCTCATTGGAAAGAACCTTCCCAAGAAATTCCACACCAAACAGGCAGAGAATGATAATGATGATTCCAAGAACTACAGCTCGAATGACCCGTAAAATCTGGTGCGTTCTAGACTGCAACAGCCAGGAGCGATAAAGTCCGGCGCAGCAGAACAGAACAAGCCAGCCAATGTTGAGGACCAACCCCATGTGGTAGTAGTCCGCAAAAATCTTGCTCGGGTCAAATTTATCGGCAATCCAACCACTGTGAAACTGAACCCAAAACGCCAAGCCAAAGCAAAAGGAAAGCGCCACGAAATCCCCGAGGATTACGAGATAGCGTTCCAATGTAGTAGCTCGAATCATATACAAACCAACGTATTAATTAAACAAGAGGAAGGGCTCTGCCCAAGGGCAAGCCCTTCCTAAAGCAGTTCTTATGCCAAGAAGCGAATAACCTGGCTCTTTTCCACGATTTCAGCGAGAGCGTCGATGGCATCCACAGCCTTCTGGGCCTTGCTGTCCTGGGTGTTTTCGGTAATGACAACCACAGAAACCTTACCCGGATCCTTGACGTTCTTCTGGATGATGGTTTCGATGGAAATGTTGTTGTCGGCAAGAATCTTGGTGATCTTGGCGAGAACACCGCAAGCGTCACGGGAAGTGAAGCGCAGGTAGTAGCGGGCGCTGGTTTCAGAAATGGGAACCAGGGTCGCAGAATTTTCGACGTTGAACCAGCCCATGGGGAGTGCCTTGCGGGAACCGCAGTCGGTGGAGCGGGCCAGGGAAACCAGGTCGGCTACAACGGCGGAAGCGGTGGGCAGGCGGCCAGCGCCGGCACCGGTCTGCAAAGTTTCGCCCAGGTTGTCGCACTGCAGGTAGACTGCGTTCAAGACGCGGTTTACGCTGGACAGCTGGTGTTCCATGGGAACCAGGCACGGGTGTACTCGGGCATCCACGCGGTCACCTTCGCGGCGGTAAATACCCAGGAGCTTGACGCAGCAGCCAAGTTCCTTGGCGATGGCGATATCCTGGGCGGTAATCTTGGAAATACCGGTAACGTGAATCTTTTCAAAGTCTACGCGATGGCCGCTGCAGAGAGAAGCGAGAAGAGCGGTCTTGTGAGCGGAGTCGATACCTTCGATATCGAAGGTGGGGTCAGCTTCGGCAAAACCCAGGCGCTGGGCGTCCTTCAGAACCACGTCAAAGTCCAGGCCTTCTTCAGCCATACGGGACAGGATGTAGTTACAGGTGCCGTTGATGATGCAGCTGAGGTTTTCGACGGTAGAACCCAGGAGACCTTCCTGGAGGCTACGAATAATAGGAATGCCACCGCCAACAGCAGCTTCGAACAGAACATGCAGGCCCTTGGATGCCGCCAGGGGGAAGATTTCGTGGCCGTACTTGGCCAACAGAGCCTTGTTTGCGGTAACCACATGCTTGCCGTTTTCGAGAGCAGCAAGAATCCACTTGCGAGGCATATTGTAGCCACCGGCAAGTTCCACCAGCACGTCGATGTCGTTGGAAGCAATCATTTCGTCGGCATTGGTAGAAGTCTTGTAGCCCTTGGCCTTGTAAGGAGCCACTTCTTCGTCGGACTTGGCGCAAATGCAAGCCAGTTCCATTTCGACGCCGAGCTTTTCCTTATATTCGGCAATCTTCTGTTCCAAAATCTGAATAACACCGCCACCGACGGTACCTGTACCAATAAGACCAATACGCAACATAACGCGTCTCCATTTTAAAATTTTACCTTGAAAAAATAGAAAACAATCCATACATAAATTGTACCCGTTTCTGCAAAAGCGAGTCCACAGATCGAAAAAGTCGTTTCATATCTTTTGCATAAACAGTGTTTTTTACAAAAAAAGCGGGGCACACATTCAAAAAACACCCAAACTGCATTTCGCACACATGAACGATTGACAAATCGTAGCATTGTTATTTCTATATTTAAGCCTATGGATCAGCAATCAGTAAATCCGGCAATCGGTTCTATTCTAGACGAGCAGAAGTTAAAGAACATCGTGTACCCCGCACGACTCTTTAGAGCTCGCCTAAACGAGGAATTTCTCCGCGCCAACCGAACCTGCAAGCCGTTTCTCTATATCAAGATCTACGCACACCAGTACGACTTCTTTGGCTGGGGAAGTCCCAGCCACACGGTGGAAAACACCTGGAGAATCAGTATTCTCACAATGTTCTCCCACCTTCGGTTTATCGACGTACTGGGATTCCTGCCCGATGGAAACGGTCTTGGCATTATTTTGCTGAATTCCGACCTGTCTACCCTCGAATCCATCCGCAAAGAAATCCTTCACAAGCTTAACGATGCAGGACTTATCCAGTCCCTTCGCATTAAGCCCAAGAAGCCCATCTTTGAAGCACACCTTTACATGAATTCCCAGGAAAAAGACAACCTGGAACTTCAGAACAAGGTCGATGAATTTAACAGCGCCAACGGAAGTTTCTTCTCGTTGCAGCGTCTGAACTTAGACCACATCTGGCAGCATCCCCACAAGATTCGCTTCCGTCATGTCATCAAACGCATCGTGGACGTGGTCTGCACCAGCGCAGCTATTGTGCTGTGCTCCCCCATTCTGCTTTTCTGCGCCATTGCAGTCAAGGTCAGCGACCCCAAGGGCCCTATCATCTTTAAGCAGACACGTGTAGGCAAAAACGGCAAACTGTTTACCATGTACAAGTTCCGTAGCATGTATGCCGATGCAGAAGAACGTAAAAAAGAGCTGATGAAGCTGAACGAAACAGGCGGTAAAACCTTCAAGATGAAGAACGACCCGCGAATTTATCCGTTCGGACGCATTCTTCGCAAGTTCAGCCTCGACGAACTCCCCCAGTTCTTCAACATCATCAAGGGCGACATGTCCATCGTTGGCCCCCGCCCCCCTATTCCGTCAGAAGTGGCAGAATACGAACCGTGGCACCGCATGCGCCTGTCCGTAACACCGGGTCTTACCTGTATTTGGCAGGTCAGCGGCCGTAGCAACATCAGTTTCGAAGGTCAGATGCGTCTAGACAACGACTACATCCGTCGCGACGGCAAGCTGGGCGACGACTTCAAGCTGATCTTCAAGACATTCAAGGTCGTGTTCAAGGGCGACGGCGCGTATTAAGAACGCGTTGTCTCGTTCATCAAAACAAGACTTCCAGTCAAGTAACGTTCCTTCAAGATAACTGTGATAGTATTCATTTTCGTGTTAAGAAAGCCATGCTTTCTTTTGTTCACGTCTACATTTTTTAGATTACAGGCGTATGGGAAAATTTAAGGAGTAAAGTAAATGATCAAGTTTATTCTGCCCGCCGCATTAGCATCCGCCGTTGTCGCATCAGCAGCTTCGATTTCTGTCGACCCCACGGCCACTAAGCAAAGCGTTGTTGGATTTGGCGGAGGCGCAGCCTACGCACAAAGCTGGGTCAATTCCCTAGGATCTGCAGCAAAGAAGGATTTTTTTGACACCGCCTTTACCGGTCTAAACCTGAGCCTGCTCCGCGTAGCCAACTGGCAGAACAAGGACGCCGCCGACGGAAAGACAGCACAGGAACTTCGCGACGAAGATCCCGCAGTTCTGGCCTCCTTCGTAAAGGAAGCCAAAAAGCGTCAGCCAGCACTCAAGATCGAAATGTCTTCTTGGGGTGCACCCGGCGAACTGAAGAAGAGCGGCAGCGTCAACGGCAATGCAAGCTCAAAGGAAAACAACACCCTTAAGGCATCAACATCCGACAAGTACGGCAAATACGTCTACACCGACTTCGCCAACTGGTGGAAACAATCCCTGGAAGCCTACTCCGCCATGGGCGTCAATATCGACTACATTTCCTTGCAGAACGAGCCCGATATGAACGCCCCTTACGAAGCCACACTCTTCGAGCCCACCGAAACCGAGACCTACGCAGGTTACGCCCAGGCATTGAACGCCATGCACGACATTGTGGGCTCCATGGCAAAGGCACCCAAGATTCTTGGCCCCGAACCCCTAGGCATTGGTTACGACAATTTCCAGAAGTACGCAAAGGCTTTAGACACAACAAAGCTTGATGGTTATGACTACCATCTATATCATGCCGGTGACGACAATAACGATGCCGACGTAAACTACCTGCATCCCGAAAATTACGAAAAGCCCATGAGCGCCATCGCTAGCAAGTACGGCAGCGACAACAAGCCCATCATCATGACCGAATTCTGCAACATGCTGGGCGAAGAACGCGAAGTCGACATGGTAGGCCTGGCTCACATCATGCAGATTGGCTTTACCCAGGGCAAGCTTAACGGCTACATTGCCTGGGAACTGTTCTGGTACGAAGGTCGTGGTCAGCTCATCGGCGTTTGTACCAATGGCTGGGGTTCCTGCTCTGCAGACAAGATTACCATCAATCCCGAATACCATGGCATGCGCCATTTCTCCAAATTTGTGAATCCGGGATCCCGCGTTATTGCGGCAACCTCCGACGACAGCGACATAAAGACCGTTGCATTCCGCAGCATCGCCTGCGACTCCGTCGCCGTCATTGCCATCAACACCAGTAATACCGCAAAAACCTTGAACGCCCCGGCAGTAACGGGTTACGCTCCTATCAGCACTGTACAGTCCGTCGAAAACGGGGTAAAGAGCAGCTCGATTACCACCAGTGTGAGCTATAGTCTCCCCGCCCGTTCCATTACCACCATCGTATACAAGAATGATGGTACCACCACACTGAGCTGCGAAGACCGCCCTACAGTCGACCCCACTCAAGGTAACGACGGCCCTGCAGAAATCATAATCGTTGACTACGCCAACGAAACCACCGCAGGCAAGTGGAGTTCCGATATTACAGCAACACCCAACGACATCACTCTCGAAACCACTCCGCTGGCTGGTGTCAGCAAGTACGTAAAGGTTCCTCTGGCAGGCTGCGCCCAGGATGACTGCGGCTATCAGCACGCCATCTTCACTCTCCCCGCAGCGGCAGTTGCAAACGACGCTTTGGCCAAGTGCTCAGAACTGGTCATTACCATGCAGGGTATCGGTGGCGAGGCTTCCGTAAACATTGGCGGCGCAGGCGGATCCGAATGGGTCAACTACAAGTATGGCAACTCCGCACCCGAGGGCGCCTGGGACGAAGTCTCGATTCCGCTTGAAAACGAAGGCGACATGGGATCCAACCAGCTTACGTTCAACAGCGACAACGCAGGCATCTACATTGCAAAGATCGTTGCCACCGGCTGCGGCACCGCATCCATCCATTCCGGCATGCGCTTTACCACAAGCGACAGCCACATGGAAGCCAAGCTCTTTGACCTGAACGGCAACCTGATCTGGAGCGGCCTTAAGGGCCAGGCCCTAAATGCTGCCGGCAACATCCGTCTCGATGTTCGCCAGGGAGCCTACATCCTGAAGACCAAGGCCGGTGCGGTCAAGGCAATCAAGAAGTAGTTTAAGTTCACTTTTCCAACAAAAAGATCGCGGGTAATTCCTGCGATCTTTTTTTGTTTAAGAAAAAAGAAAAACCGACTGCACTAAAAGCAGACGGTTCATCAATCTTTTAAGGCAGGATTTTAAAATTAGCCTTCTTCCAAAGCTTCCTTGTATTCATCGACGGTAGCGATATATTCGTCGATCATGTCTTCCTTGGAATCCAGGTAGGAAAGAATCTGCTCGAGGTGTTCCTTCTGGAAGACCGCCTTAAGCTGACGGGAAGCATGGCCGCGGTAGCCCCATTCCTTGAGAATTTCGTCGGTCACGACAAAGGAATCATTCATGGAAACAAAACGCATGGGACCATAGACAGCCCAGTTGTGTTCCATCTGCATGCATTCCGGTTCCTGAAGTTCAGGATTTGCCATGTAGCGCTGGATGTGGCGGGTACGCACGTCCTTGATCTTGTCGATGCGCATGTAACCCATGATCAGGTACTTGTTACGCATTTCGGAATCGCTGAGACCTTCGTAGCGGGTGCCAAAAAGGATATAGCGGCTCTTTGCCTTGAGAATTGCATTCACGGCCTTTACATTGTAGCAGCTGATCAGGCCATAGGTGCTGGTTTCGTAGTTCGGTTCAGAAAGGAAGCCCTTGCCATTTTCGTTCAACTGGTCACGCACCGGCATTTCGGACTGGTGGCTAGTTTCTACATAAAGCAAGCTGCCAGCGGCGTTACCGCGGTAGTCCTGCCAACCATCGAGATTAATCTGTGTTTTCGGCATTTTGTTACAATCCACTCACTTGGTTAGACTTCGAGAACCCCGGACTGCGGCCCGAGGTCCCCCCTTAAATAAAACTCTTACGGGCGAGCCGCAATTACGGTTCGTCGTTTTTGTAAAAGATACTAATTTTGTAAGTTAAAAAGTAAGAGATTCGGCAGAAATTCCGTCCATTCCAAAGAATTCTGCACCTTTTTCGAAAAATTCCGCGGTATCTGTCGTCAGGAAGCTTGTTTTGCCGTTTTTAGACAGGCGAGCCTCCATTTCTGGGTGACGGAAGAGATAATCGGACGTTTTCTCGGCAACAATACTCCCCTGAAACACCAGGCGTACCCGATCTGGAGTCGACTGGCGAAGGGGCTTTTCCAGCAGCGGGTAATGGGTACAGGCCAGCAAAATGGCGTCGATTTCAGGATCTTCCTGCAGAATGGCATCCACTTCCCTCTTCACAAAGAAGCGGGTTCCCTCGGAATCTCGTTCACCATATTCCACCAGAGGCGCCCATAGGGGGCAGGCATGCTGAACAACCTTTAGACTGGGGTAGAAGTGATTTATCTCGATGGAGTAGCTATCCGACAGCACCGTTCCCGCCGTAGCAAAAATCCCGATGTGTCCGGTTTTGCTGTAGCGGCCGATTTCTTCGGCTGTCGGGCGGATAATCCCTAGAACTCTGCGATCGGGGAATTCAAAAGGCAGAACCTCTTGCTGGATACGGCGGAGAGCTCGTGCAGAAGCCGTATTGCAGCCGAGAATGACCAGAGGGCAACCCCTGCTAAAAAGTTCGCGAACACACTGCAGGGTATAGCGATAAATGGTCTCGTAGCTTCGGGAGCCATAGGGCGCCCGTGCATTATCCCCCAGGTACAGGTAATCATATTGAGGCAAGACCTTTTGCAGGTCCCTCAAAATGGTCAAGCCGCCAAAACCCGAGTCAAAAACCCCTATCATAAGCCATTCCCTTTTTACCTAGCCCAAAGCTTTCGCAATTCTTTCACGAATCATGGGGCAAAGTTCCAATTTCGGGTCCAGATCCGGATTGGTCACCTTAAGTTCCTTTACGTCTACAGGATCCAGGATTGTCACGGTTACCTTGCAAGGCTTTGCATCCTTGCGTTCTTCCCAAACGGCTGCAGAACCTTTAATGGCCAAGGGTAAGATAAAGCCATCCGTTTCGTTGGCAAAATGGAAGGCCCCACTCTTGAATGGCCCAAGCTTACCATCTTTGCTGCGAGTTCCCTCGGGAAAGATAAACACTCGAGGCGCAACCCCACGTTCGGCAATGGCCCTACGCACTGCCTTGGCCGCCCCACCCTTTGTACGGTTCACCAGAATGCAACCAATCTGCATCATCCAAAAATGAAGGAAGGGAACCTTGCCCAAGGACTCCTTGGCAACAAAGCCAATCGTACGCTGTAACGCCAAAAAAATCATCGGAATATCAGAAAAGGAGCTATGGTTTCCTACCACAAACACAGGACGATTCCAGTCCACCTTTCCCAGCAAAGCCTGATTCTCAATTTTCAGGTCGACTTTAAGCATCTTCATGCAAAAATCAGCAAAAAATTGAGTGCGATCGTCGACCCATGGAGTCATATCGCCGCCATGACGCAACTTGGCATAAGGAACCCGAAGCATCTGGATACACATATAGCCAAGTACAACTAGAACAACATAAATTTTAAAAACTATCAGGGGCATTTGAAAACCTGTAGACGAGTAAGAAGCTTCTTTCGGCAAAAAACGGGATCGCTTCATTTTGCGAAGCTTACCCTTCCAGAACCGACGTTTGCAATATAGTAATATCAAGTAAGCCTCTGCTCGGGTAACCCCCACATAGTATAGCCGACGCTCCTCATCCAGCTGACGTTTTCGCTGTTCGCGATTTCCAATACATTCTCCCGGAGTCAGCCCCTCGGAAAGTCCCGCATAATACACCACTGCATATTGCAGCCCCTTGGAGGCATGAACTGTTTCCACATGCACCCCATTTTCCAGCACTTCTCCATCTTCACCGTTATCTATAGGAGTTCCCGCTATGGGGATTCCGTAATCTTTTAGAGCTTCCTCATAATAAAGACGTTGACGATTATAGCGGACCAGAATGGCAAAATTTTTCCACTCAAGGTCATAGGATTCCCGCAATTCCTTTATGGACTGCACTACTTTCTGCATTTCTTCCACCGGATTATCGGACACCCAGATTTCTGGCTTTCGATTTTCCTTAAATAAAGGATTCCCTTTCGAACCACATGGGTTTCCAGCCCGCAGGACCTTTCGTAAGTGAACCGGCTTATTCTTAAAGATTCCATTTGCCAAATGAAGTACCGTCGACACCGAACGATAATTCCATTCCAGTCGAATCAATGTACTTTCCTTAAAGTCATCCCGAAAGCGGTTTATGTTTCCGATATCCGCCCCACGAAATCCGTAAATGGCCTGATCGTCATCCCCCACCACAAACAGGGATTTGCGATTGCCCAAAAGCCCCTTGACCAGCCTATACTGAGTCGGATTTATATCCTGATATTCGTCAACAAGAATTTCGGACCACAGGCCTTGAAAGTAGGACTGCACTTCCGGAAAATTTTCCAGCAGGTGAATAGCCTCAAATATCAGGTCCTCAAAAACAACCTGGCCGCTTTCATGGACTTCTGCCCGCAGGGGGGCAAGTTTCCTCTGCAACAGGGGGCCGCATTCATCCGAAAAAA
Source organism: Fibrobacter sp. (assembly GCA_024398955.1). Lineage (GTDB taxonomy): Bacteria > Fibrobacterota > Fibrobacteria > Fibrobacterales > Fibrobacteraceae > Fibrobacter. The sequence continues at coordinate 29,079 of JAKSIG010000011.1, forward strand.
GATTTTCGCGAAGAACGGTTCCTTTCTTTATTTTTAAGTCCTTCAACCGCTGAACGAAATCCCGTTCCGCCGACTCTGTAGGACTTGGAATCTTCTTGAAGCCCAAAAGTTCATAAGCCGGACGTTCTACACGGGTCCCGTCCTGCAAACAGGGGACCTTGCATTTAAGCATATGGAGCGCCAAGGAATGAAAGGTACACAGCCTTACACCCGCATTAGGGAACAAAGCCTGAACGCGTTCCCGCATTTCTGCAGCAGCCTTCGCCGTAAACGTCAGGGCCAAGATTTTTTCGGGTTCCACACCGCAAAGAATGCGGTACTGAATGCGTTTCGTCAGCACAGACGTTTTTCCCGAGCCCGCCCCGGCAAGAATCAAAAGTTGGGCACCCGCTTCGTGATCATGTAATACGGCAGACTTCTGGTCAGGATTCAAGCCTGCCAGAATTTTCTTTGCAGCATCACTTTCTGCAACAGGAATTTCCATACAGCCTCGTATGGAATGGAACGCCCTACATGTAAGACGGTTCCGCTATATAAGAAGATCGAAGTTCTACGGAAGCACCGTGAAGAACCCGAACAAATTAAGGTCACTCTTCCGAGCCTTGATTTTCTGCCGAATTCTTTGCAGGACCACCCAGCAAGAAGACAAAGGCACCAAACAGGCTAAGTACAAGACTTACAAAATAGGCCAGCAACTGAATTACCACAGATTCCAGATTCGGAACCCCAGCACGAGCGAACAACGACTGGGCCAAAAGTTCACGCGGGCCAAATCCACCAATGGATATGGGCAAGGCACTGATTATCGCAACCAGCGGGATATAGTAAAAATACCAGGATATAGACAGGTCAACGCCCACGGCTATACCGCAGAAAAAATGCACCAGAATTCGAAGAGCCTGTGTAACCGCAGACAGCCCGCTAATAGAAATCCACAACTTTACAGAGCGGAACTGCTGAAAGCGTTCAAACATGTGAATCAGTCGGGCATTAACCTTTTGAGGAAAAACTTTCGTCAGAATCTTGCAAAGTAAACGGCCCAGCCTGCGACTGAACAACGAGGCAAACAAGGCACAAAAGCCAAGGCAGATCCACACAGAAGGCCACATAAAGGCCCGCTGTTCCGCGTCATGCATAAAGAACAGGACACCCACAGCAAGTGCAAATAAAGTAATAAAAAACAGGCCAAACAATCTGTCAAAGAAAGTTGCCGTAAGTCCTGCGCCCACCGAGTCCTGCCCGCCCTGCATACGGATATCGTAAACCTTCTTGGCATCTCCGCCCACATTGCCCGGCATAAAGTTGTTAAAGAACAAGCCTACGTAATACAACTTTAGCAGGCGGCCATACGACAGATGTACGTCCTGACGTTCCAGCAAAAGTTTCCACTGCAAGCACGCCGTAAAATTGGAAAGACCCAGGCAAACCAAAGCCAGCAGAAAGGGCAAGACGCTCTTTATCGAAAACAGCTCATACAAGTCACCGATGTTCCAATCTGGCGCAAGCACAATGTTCCTGTACACAAAGTATGCAGGAACAAGCGTTACCACCAATTTTAGGCAGAACACCAGAAACGACTTTGCAGAACTATTCTTCATCGTCGCCTCCGACCTGATGCTGGATTACAAGATTCTGCAGCAAATTCATGGTCATGTCCGCTGCGGTATCCCAACGGAATTCGTCAGCATAGTTTCGAGCGCCTTCTTCAAGACGGGTTCTTAGGTCATCGTTGCAATAAAGGCGGTCCATTTCAAAGGCGCAAGCGTCTGTGTCACCAGCCTGAAAAAGCAATCCAGTTTCGCCATTACGCACACTGTCGCGCAGGCCTGGAACATCACAAGCGATGGTGGTCGTTCCAAGCTTTGCCGCTTCCACTACGGTAAGGCCCCAGCCTTCCTTATAGCTGGTCTGCAAAAGAGCTGTTGCGCCAGCCAGAAGTTCACGTTTTCGTTCTGAACTGACAAAGCCCAGCAAATCCACCTGACCTTCAAGATTATGCAGTTTCAACCATGCCGGCAGTTTCTTCAGCAGCGGCCCATCGCCTGCCACAAGAAGCTTTACATCAGGATGATTCTTGGCGAACTTTTCAAAAGACTCAAGAGCAATCCAGATCCCCTTATAGCGATGCACGCGAGAAAGCCACAAGAAGTAAGGCGCGCCAACTCCTGCAGCAGACACACTGCCCACAGAAGAGCTGTCTTCTACACGACAATCGTCGGAGCCGTTGTAGATAACCGAGATTCGGGATTCGTCCACACCAATTTCATTCAGTTCACGCTTGGTACTTGGACTTACCACTACAAAGGGCTGCCTTCTGTAGAACCAGGGAATGATAGTCTCAAACAGCCACACTCCGGCAGCCACGGGAAGAGACGCCTCATGAAATATGGAGCCCCGCCATAAATGATGCATCTGCACCAGCACAGGCTTTTTCGTAAGAAACGGAGTGAACAGGGGAAGCTTATTCAGGTCTTCCACTACCACATCAAAGTCAAATTCCCGATCCAGCTTCCTAAGGTTCAGTGCCGTATTCACCTGGAACATCAGGTCACCGCCCTTGCGCACGACCGTAATTCCATCCACCTCTTCACGAGGCTTACAATTGGGATAGGCTGTAGTAAACAGGACTACCTTGTGCCCCATCTGAGCAATCAAGGAAAATATACGATGCAAGTGTTTTTCGGCACCACCAGCGGCAGGGTGCAATCGATCGCGATAGTTAACGACAAGTATGTTCATCAGCTAGGGCTTACGACCCAAGACTCCAATGCAAAGCTGTGTATAATGCATAATAGGATTGGTTTCCAGGGAATCCAGTATGGAATCCTTGATTTTCTGGTATGCAGTACCCTGCAGAGGATACTTGGGCAATTCAATACCAACCTTGAATCCAACCTCGCGAACCATACGGTAATACAAGTTCGGACGCATCCAGTCTCCATACTGGTAAACGTTCTCGAAACCGGCGTCATTCATCAATTTTTTCAGCTGAGGCATGGTAAACTGCTTTTCCCACCCGGCAAACCACTTGTCCATGGCAATCAGGATATGCTTGATTACCGTATAGGGGTGAACCGTCTGGGGAACATCGCAAAGGCAATGACCGCCATGCTTTACAATGCGGAAATTTTCCTTGAGCAAGGGCAGAGAATCCTTAAAATGTTCCGCAAGCCCCTGATGAAAAACCAGATCAAAAGTGTTGTCTGGGAAAGGAGCCTTAAAGGCGTCGCCACGAACCAAGTGAAGGTTCGTCAAGTTTTCCTTTTCCCTAAGGGAATTCACAATTTTAAGGCTGTTTTCGGCAAAATCCAGAACATAGACTTCTGCCCCCAGGCGTGCAAGCTCGGCACTATCGCGGCCAGTACCAGCACCTACTTCCAAAACCTTAAGACCTTCCAGCTTAAAATTCTTTTTTATTGTTTCTATAACAGACGGGGACGAAGGATAAACCTTGTCCATATCATTCTTGCGTTTCCAAAATCTGTTCCAGACAGATTGATCGGGTTCTTTAATTGACATAACTGTGAAAATATACGAATTCCATTGCAAGAAAAAAGTTTATCCTGTACGAAAGCAACCGATAAACGGCCTAAAAACACGCCACGTTCGATTCTGATCAAGATCAAACTTTACGTGGCCTGTAATAGATTATCTTCCCAGCGAGGCCACAGCAGTCATAAACAAATGACATTTTTGTTCAAATATCTGTACAAAAACAGCTACTTTTTTATATTTATGGAAAAATTTCACTTCAAAAAGCTTGATTCTACCATTTTTTCGTAAAATTTTACACTATTGGCACGCAACTTGCTTTAAAAAATGCGATATTAATGGAGTAAGGTTTTTAAAATGCATATTGATTCTACTGATACTACTCTAAAGCGTTACCTAGAAGATATTCGCCGTACTGCTCCCCTCTCTAGAGATGAAGAACAGATTCTTTTCCAGAAGGCAAAAGAAGGCGACAAGATTGCCCGCAAAAAACTGATCTCCGCCAACATGCGATTCGTTTTGAAGGTCGCAATCCAATACCGCGGCTGTCCTATTCCCCTGCCGGACCTGGTAAGCGAAGGCGCTATGGGCCTGGTTCGTGCAATCGAATCCTTCGAGCATACCCGCGGTCTTAAGTTCATTTCTTACGGCGTATGGTGGATCAAAGCATACATTACCCGCGCCATCAACGAACAGGGCAACCTGATTCGCCTTCCTGCAAACCAGCACCTTCGCGTTCGCAAGGCTTTGCACGAGCAGTCCCGCGGTAAGGAAATCAACGAAGAGATTCGTGAACTTATCCAGATTGGTCAGCGCGGCGTTTCCTTCGACAGCCCGCTAAAGGCCGACTCTAAGGCAACCTACGCCGAAGTGCTCCCCGATGGCGGCGCGTCCAACCCCGAAGCCGAATCCGAAATCCAGAGTGTCGAAGCATTGGCCCGCGACCTTATGGAACAGCTGCCGGAACGCGAAGCAAAGGTCATTACAGGCATCTTCGGTATCAACCAGGAAGCTCCGCAGACATTGCGCGAAGTGGGCGAATCCATGAACATCTCCCATGAACGTGTTCGTCAGTTGCGCGACCAGGCACTGCGTCGTATCCGCAAGTACAACAGCAAGGAATTCCTCCAGGAAAAGAAGGACGCATTCCTCGCCGCTATTAATAAATAGCGGCTTAGACGCAAGGGGCTCCCGCCCCTTGGAACCCTTGGCCTGCAACTTTCTGTTGCAGGCGTTTTCTTTAGGTACTGCAAGACGCTTTCTTGGTTGCTATCAACAAGTGATGGCTACCTAGCCTCATGGGGCTTCGCCCCCTGAAACCCCTTTTCCAAACATCATTGTAAAAGAACATCCGCAGGTTACTGCGGGCGTTTTTTTTGCACAGAGGGTGGCGGCTTAGACGCAAGGGGCTCCCGCACATCCCCAAAGGGGACAATTCTCACTAAGGCAACAAAGTTGCCTAGTGTTCATTAGCCCTGATACCCCGAGCCTGCACTTTTTCGTGCAGGTGTTTTTTGAGTCTCGAGCAGCCGTTTTTTTTCTTCTAGTAAAAAAAGGGAAGGTCCCTTTCGGAACCTTCCCTTTATACAGATAGCATTGTTATTTTGGCAAACTACTTTTTGTGTTTGCTCTTCTTACGACGAACGCCCCACTTATCCTTAATTTCTTCTTCGATCTTCTTGTCTTCGTAACGAACCACCATCTTGAACTGCACGGTATAAACGCCGGTTCCTACGAAGCGTCCATGATGATCCTTGAAGTTCCAGTTAACGAAGACCTTCTTGTCGGTTTCTAGACAGTTGCCGCCAAACTTGGGGCCATCACAGGGAACCGTAATAATGGTATCGTTCACAAACTGGCCCAGATGATCGAAATAGCTAACAATGAAGGAGATGTCCACATCTTCGGGCTTCAGGGAATCCAGAACGGAAGGATCATAAGAACCATCCGCGGCAATCTGGGCACGATCGAGAAGCTGCGGCACAAAGCGTTCACCCAGCTGAATCAGCTGTCCCAGGGCACCTTCCTTTTCTAGATCTTCCTTAGTCGTGGATCCAGGAACATAGCGAAGGTTCACAGAACTTATTGTCTGCAAGGTGTACGTCTTCTTGTCATCCTCGTCAACAACGCGATCATCATTAGCATCGAAACTACCCATATTGGTGGATTCCACCAAGTGATTCAGCAAGCCGCCGATAATCACCGGCTGGGGATTTTCACCAGCGATATTGCCATAGTTGTCCTTAAGCACATCGCTCTTGCCCTTGCGAACCAGCAGGGAGTCGCCCGGCATGATGGTAGCAACACCACCATCCAGAATCAATGTTGCAGACATGCCATCAGCAGACCATTCTATACGAGTCGGGAACAGTTCAATGGTTTCGTCTCCGTGGATGTAGGAGAAGTAATCATCGCCCTTCAGCCCCTTTGTCATGATGGGTTCAGAGAATACAATCGTAAGGGTATCAGACTTGCGACCGTAACTGAGGGTTGCGCTAGCAACCACAGGCGACATCTTGTCTACCAGCGGAGCCGTTTCTTCGTTCACGAAGGTTTCGCCAAACACGGAGTAGTAAGTATAGATATTGGCTTCGGGCAGGCCCTCGCCAATGCTCGTTACGCCAGAGGCTAGCTTCGTTGCAGAATGGACTTCCCAAATAACGCGGGTAGAATCCTTCGGATCTACAACAAGGTCTGCGGGCTGTGCCTGCAGCTGGATAAGCATGCCCCTATTGCTGTACCACGGGAAGGACATGTATAGGGAATTTTCGATATCCTTCGCAGTAACGCCCTTGTCAAATACGGTTACAATCTGGTCAAGAACGCCATCGCCATCGGTATCCCAGTATTCCACGTTCTTGGCAGAGGCAAAGCGATCAGCCACCGTTACAGGAACCTCACGGTCATACTCGTCAGAAGTAATATACGGGAGGTTGCTGAAAGTTACATTAGGATACAGCGATACGCTATCCTTCATGCTTCCCTTCAGGCCAAAGTCCTTTCCTACGAGAATGATAATGTCCTTTGCGGGCATGAACACTTTCTTGATCTGGGAGGCATCAAAGCCATAGCGTTCCGCCTCTTGCTTCAGCATTACAAGCATTTCAGGTGAGCCAACGTCAACAGGAACCAAGTCTATATTGAACTGGAGGAACAGGGAATCCAGGCCCTTGGCGTCGCGAATGGCATAGGCATCCTTAATCACAAAGCTGCCCACTTCAACAATGTCGGATTCTCTGTAATAGGATGCGCCTGTACCAGCCTTGTCGCCATAGGCAACAAGGGCCTTGGCATCCTTCGGGAACTCACCAACACCAGGCAAGGTAAGGTCGCTTACATCCACCAGGATGCGATCGCGAGATTCGTTCAGCTTGGGGTTAGTACACTTGATAGTATCCTTACCTACCAGCAGCCAGACATTTTCCAGGACGTAGTTGGGAGAAAGGGTATCCTTCAGAAGAACTTCCACATAGTCCAAATCGTTATCACCATCAGTATCCTTGATATAGCCAACACGAGTATCCGGAATAGGATCGTAGAAGTTGATGTTATCTACGATGATCATTTCAGAGCCACCGAAAATCTTGATAGCACCACCCTTAATGGCTTCGTCGGCAGTAACATAGAAGGTCGCAGAGCCGTCGGCATTAATCTTGATAGTCTGTTCCTTTGTACCACCATTGGGATCAATCAACTTGACAACAGATTCAGAAACAAGTTTCAGGGAATCCGCATCGCCAAAGTATTTCTTGACCTTGTCGGCATCCAGTGTCACCGCAACAATTTCTCCGACCTTTGCAGAATCCAGGAGCCCCGTGTTGTAGTGCAGGTCCATGGGAATGCCGGTCGGCTTATCAGACAATAGATAGTTGTTTCCGTTGATTACAACAATGTTCGGATTACTCGGATCGGCCTTTGTAGGTTCAAGAATGACCACGCTAGCAACAACGGAGTCTCCCTTTTCAAAGTCATCGGCAGAAGGATAGTGATCAATTCCATCACCTTCATCCACTTCGTAATCATCGGCACCGTAATACACGCGAGAAGAACTGGACTTGTCTTCGACATCTTCACCGGAACCTACGTTACGGCTAGAAGAAGAATGGTAGCCAGGCACGTTACCTGCAGAACTGCTGGGATCGTCAGAGGAGTCGTTTCCGCTGGAGCCATTAGACCCGCTGCCAGAGGAACCACCATTGCTACCGGAACTTCCGCCAGGAGTTCCGCCATTGCTGCTAGACGGTTCATCACCGGAATTGGAGCTGGAAGACTTGCCAGAATCACCCGCACTAGACTTTCCGTCGGAACCACTGGACAAGCCAACAGAACCGCTGGAACCAACACTACCACTGCTACCAACATTGGCGCTAGAAGATCCCGTACCATTGGAGCTGCTGGATTTAGAAGTGGAACTGCTAGAAGCGATGCTGCTAGAGGACTCCTTATATTCCACCAAGGAGGAACTGCTCTGGCTAGAGCTGTCCAGGTCGTCATCGGAACCGGTAGATGCATTATCACGGTCCACCAAGACACCCTTAAGAGGAGCCAGGTCGTCCAGATAGTTATCGATCCACTGCACGTGAATCAAGACATTGTCGTTAATGAGCTTTTTGGGATTCGCGGCATAGTCCACAAAAATCATGTGGCCCGTATTACTTGCAACAAACAAGTGACCATAGCCGTCTACCGTACCCTGGTCAAGACGCCAACCCACTCCAGGCGTTCTGGGTCCAGACAGATTGGCGGAAGTTTCTTCGAAGAAATGTTCACGAAGGTCGATGTAGGCAACGACCTTGGCCTTCTGCTGCCCATTTTCACGATAGGGCTGAATCTGCACAATTCGAGAACCACCGAAAACAAAGATGGTCTTGGAGTAATCATCGTAGGTACCACCATGAGCGCCTTCAAGAGAATCAATCAAGATCTTGGTTCCAAAGGATTCGATTACCTTATCACCAATCTTGCCCCCATAGGTGCCTATATTCTTCGCAGTTACATCGACGCGAGCGGTATCGGTAAAGTAACCGAAGTAAGCGTTTGCACTAGCACTCTTACGGCTTTCTGCACTACAGGCTCTTTTGCCACCGTCAGCTTCGCAACCACCACCGGCATAGTCGGAATACGTAAAGAAGGCCGTACCGGCACCATCCCAGATAATGGTAGACAGCTGATGATGCTGCACGCGGTCCTTGGATGAAGGGCGCAATTTTACCTGGTAGCCCTTTTCGGCAAAGTTCTTGTCGATGGAGGCTTCCATATCCGTAGAGAAACGGAACAGGTAACCAGGGATGCCTGCGCCCCACAAAATCTTCTGAGTGGGATCCATCATCAAGTGCCAGAAGCCGCTGGTACTCTGGGCCGGCGTAGCGGTTTTTACAACGCACTTGCCAGAGCCGCCACCTGCGGTCTTGCTCACCTTATAGATATTGGTACCCTGACCTGCAATCAGCAAATCGCCATCGGGGTGTTCCACAATGCCGTCGGCACCGCCCACGCCATCGCTCTGCTTACAAACCGTCTTCTTATCGGAGGGTTTCATAAGCAAATAGCCTCTGCCATTATACTGATAGCTGATGCCCTTGACGCGGTCACCTTCTTTGTCGTACTCGTACTTGGTGTAGTACAGTGTAGCCTGAGAGGCTCCATGGGGAACAATATCGCCAATCTGCTGGATCCAAATACCAGTAGCGGGATTTTCCGGAGCGGATATAGTAGGCGTTGCCGCCATGGCGGAACCGGTAGCCATGAGCAGTAGCATCGCAGTGATGTAATTCGACATCTTCATCATATCAGTAACCTCTGAAAAAATCTCTAGCGATGGGTCGCAGTGACACCCCATCTAAAGACTCTTTCAACCTTAAAATCTTCTTCTGCGCCAAATACCTTGATATTGAACTTAGCCAGATACAATCCTACTCCTACCTTGCGCCCATTATCAGCACGCATGTTCCAACGGACATACAGCTTATCGGGATTTTCGAGGCAGTTACCATCAAAGAACGGATCGTCGCAATCGATGCGACCAGAAGCACTTCCAACGAAGGCACCTAAATTCGTATACACATAAAGTTCCCACTTAAGACCGATCTTCTTTACGTCGGCCTTAAGCACGCCATTGGAGTCCGCCTTCATGATGGTAGAAAAGCCAACATCCATCAGCACGCCGAGTGAAGCTTTCTGTTCTTCGCTCAAGCCCGACTTTACATGATCAATGGTAAATGGCTTTACGCGGGAGCTCAGTTCTTCGGCGCGAGTAAGATCAGCCATGGAGGTTGTCTTCATCACCACGCGAGGGTCGCCCTTTACCATCGTTGCAGGTATGCCCGCAGAAGCGATATTTCCGTTAGCATCCTTAATTTTAGACGCAGAACCAAAGCGAATGGAATCTGCAGGATTCATGCGTCCAGTCAAGTCATCGCCAGCTTCCATCAAGAAGGTAACGACACGGCCATCGTCACTCCAGACGGCATCGCCAAGATCGTAATGGACCCAGGCGCCATCCACATAAAATTCCAGCCAGTCGTCATCCACATCGCCATCCAGCTTTACAGGTTCGGAGAATGTGATGCGGAAACGGTCCGGTTCCATTTCCTGGAAGGATTCGGGATTCAGGAAGTTTCCTGAAATCACAGGAGGCATGGAATCGTTTATATCGCACTCAGACTCTTCCAGAATTTCCTTACCGTCGACGGTAACCTTGTTCACCAGCTTTGCATAGCCATACTCCACCTTGCCACCGTCAGAGTAAGACTTGTCGATGGAGGTAAGCATCTTCTTCACATCATATTCAGCGGCATCAATAGAATAGCCAACCCTATTACCACCATCCATGATTACCAGATCCTTTACATCGGGAACGATGGCCACAAGTTTTCCGCTGTTATCTAGCCAGTAGAAGGTCAGCTCCATGTTCTTAAGGTCTTCTTCGGTGATAGGCATATCGAAGCCAACAAAGACACTATCCATACGGCCATCGCCATCCCTATCAAAAAAGCCGTTATCGTCCTTATCCATGTAGACACGACCCGAGTTCTTTACAGGAACAGCCTGATTGTTTTTTGCCGTAGGAATGCCAGATGCAGCCGTCAGAATTCCGTCGGGACACTTTTCCTTATTGCAGAAGGTTTCAATCTTCAGCATGTCGCCTACAGAAACAGAACCTGCAGCTACAGCAAATTTCCAAATGGCACCATCCTTCTTAACGGCAGTCACTTCAATAGAAGATCCCTCCAGCAGCAAGCCCCGACCTTCGGTCCAGGACGAATCCATAATCTTGCTAAAGCGAACCACGAGAGTATCAGATTTACCATTGCCCTTAATGAGGGATGCCGTACGAATAACTGCACCGATGCTGTCTAGCAAGTCTGTCGAAAGCGTATCGCTACGTTCTGCCAAGGGAGACTTTACAAAAGCTTTCATTACGCCCACAGCAGAATCGCCCTGCAATTCTGCATGTGCGTCGGGCAAGCCATAAACCTTGCCATTCTGCTTGACATCGCCAGCGTAGGTAATAAACTTTTCCGACTTCGGCCAGCTGTAGTAGAAGTTCTCCACAGACACCGAATCCATATTGCCGCCAAACCAGGTGGCAATGCTGTCGCCAACGCCATCGCCATCGGTATCGAAAATAGCAGCCTTAGACAAAGTCGGCATATCCTGGCCAGCAAACACAATGCTACCGGGGAACTTTTCACTGACAATGAACTTTGGATTTCCGTCAGAATCCTTGCCGTCTTCAAAACCTTCAAGAGCAAAGGAGGACCCGTTTACGGATTTGGTTGCCACAATCTTAAAACTGCCCATTCCCTTTACCAAATCTAGACGGATAGTTCCATCACTCTGCTTGAGAGAAGTTCCTCCCATACTCAGGAACTGCAGATTGTCATCCTCATCGAAAGAGTCGAAGTAGAAGGTCTTGTCTAGCGTAGAATCGGTTCTGGTCTTTTGGGGTCCCACAGGAATCACAGCACGGACATCAACCTCAATTTCATCGCCCACCACACGTTCCAGGATATCACGATCCGTGACGACCTTGCCATCGATGGAGTATTCCAGTTCTGGAGCATAAAAACTGTAGACCAGGTTTACCAGTGGATCCGGGTCATCTTCGCGCATGGCAGTACCCAGCTGATAATTGTAGTAGGGGTAATTTCCGGTAACACGAATGTTCACCAGTCCCGAATCCTTGTCAGACTTTACTGGAGTCATGTTCTTGATTTCAGAGGAGTCTGCTGCCAAAAACGCCCTGACGGTATCCTTGCTCACCTTCCTTGGAAGGTAAACCAGGAATTCCTTATCGGGAAGAGCATTCTTCTTGATGATGGCGCTATCCGGGTCAACCACATAAAGCTGGGCACCACGAGTGGACCAGATACGGTAATACTTGCAACGCACATCAGGTTTATCCTTGAAGTTGACGCAGTCCACATCATCAGCCCAAACAGCCGTCGAAAAAATCGACAGAAGCATCAGCGCCAGGATAACGGAAATATGTCCCTTAAGGAACTGCATTGTAAACCTCAATCCAAAACAAAAATCTTTATCAAAAAAACTGCAAAAAATTTGCATTCATGAAAACGCAAACTCTCGTTTACAAAGATATGTTTTTTTAAGGCAAATGCACTAGGCAAATCCCACTCTGTGACTTGAATCTCAAGCCTTCTACCAACTTCCCCTATTCCAAGTTGGACTATAGATTTGCGAGATCTGTAACCACATCATCCATGAAGATCCAGCCACGACCTTCAAGACGCAAGAATCCATCTTGAATCTTTATAAAATTCTTCTGGATCCATTTTTCGTAGGCGCTTTCGGGAATGACAACGCCAAGTTTTTCCAGTGCCCTTAAATCTAGCCCCTGCTTCTGCCTCATGGATAGCCAAATGAACTCCATAAGGATATCATCTCTTTCGAGATGATCCACATTCAACATGGAATCGGGAGAACCGCAGCACACAAAATCGCGCCAGCGAGGATACATTTCGGGAGCATAAAAGCGATCTGAGCCAATGTAGCTGTGAGCCCCTGGACCAAAGCCAATATACTCGCCGCGATTCCAGTAACTTCTATTGTGAACACTCTCGAACCCAGGCCTTGCAAAATTCGAAACCTCGTAGCGCATAACTCCTTTACGTTCAAGAAGTTCCACGCCCTTTAAATACATTTCCTCGTACAGGTTTTCATCAACAGACAGCGTTCCCTTTGAAACCTTCTGCCCCAGTCTCGAGCGAGGGGAAACTGTCAACCCATAAAAGCTCACATGGTTCAGCCCGTAGTCCGAAAGCCGGTCCACATCGCTCAAAAAGGATGCTACGGTTTGCCCCGGCAAATCGAACATCAGGTCTCCGGAAACCTGCATTTTCGTAGAAATCAGACGATCCAGAGCCTTGAGACCTGCCTCCACAGAATGGGAACGACCGATGCGCTGCAAAAGTTCGGGATCAAAGGTCTGCAACCCCAGACTAAACCGCCTCACGCCCAGATTCAGGGCATTTTCCACAGTTTCATCGCAGGTGGATTCCGGATTGAATTCCATGGAAACTTCCTTTAGCCCGTCCACAAGGACTCCAGAAGATTTCAGGCATTCAAAAATCTGCTTTAAGCAGTCGGCTGGCAAAATCGAGGGAGTCCCCCCTCCCAGATACAGCGTTTCCGCCTTAGACAGCAACCCGGGATTACGAAGGCCGAAGGATTCTATCTGACGGCATAACAAGTCGGAATATTCCTGATATAGTTTCGGGAACGCGGGCATTACGCGAAAATCGCAGTAATCGCACACCTTGGCGCAAAAAGGGACGTGTATGTAAATTCCGAACATTGCTTACAACAAAAACTTCTAATTTTATGGTGATTTTTTAGGAAATTTAGATTATATAATGAACATGGAGAACAACGAAAAAAAGAATTGGAAAAAGAAAATGAAGAAGCGGCTGCCGCTCCTGGTTTTCTTGACGCTTTCCACTATCATTTTTTTCTTGGCCTCGACTCTGCTTTTGGATGATTCCTACAAGGACATCATCATTATTGCCATGATTTGGGCATTGCCACTGTTCATTCATTAACGGGTTCTGTATGGCAATGACACGACTGACACAGCGCAAGTTCAAGGCAATTTGCTTCTACATTTTTTCGTGGGTTTTCGTTTCGATGTGCGCCACGGCGCTTTCTATGTACGGAACAAACCAGGAAATAGACACAACCCGTCTCATTTTTATGCTGCAGCTGTCCCTTTTCACAGGTCTGTCACACGGTATTTACGACGTGGTGATCCTGCAAGACGAAATGGATAGCCGCCCCGTTGTTGCAGCCCTGCTAATCCGCTCCTGGTTCTTTATGGCCAGCATCTGCGCCAACATGGCCCTATGCATTCTCATCTGGGATATCGACAACAGCGAGGGGCTAATTAATGCAGCCGCCATGCAGCACATCGTAGAGTTCTTCAAGCTGCACGACAACCAGGTCCTAGTATTCTCGCTGTTCCTGCTAGGTCATTTAATTACCTTCGTACGTTCCGTACACAAAAAATTTGGTTCCCGAGTCTTTGTAAACACACTTCTGGGAAAATACCAGGATGCCGTAGAAGAAGACCTGATTTTCATGTTTATTGACCTGAAAAGTTCCACCACCATTTGCGAAGAACTGGGCAATATCAAGTACAGCAACTTTATTAGAGACTACTACAAGCTTCTTTCGAACTGCTGTGAAGAAAACCATGGCGAAATATACCAGATTGCCGGCGACGGAGCCTTCTTGACCTGGAAAACCAGCGCATGCCGCCACAAGGCAAGACCCCTGAACTGCTTCTTTGACTTTAAGGAATGTCTTGCACATACCCGCAGTCGTTTTTTGCGCCGTTACGGAATAGCCCCGGACTTTAAGGCCGCTGCCCATTGCGGTAAGGTGATCGCCACCGAAGTCGGCAACTTCGGCAGCGAAATGGCCTATCACGGCGACGTTCTGAATACAACCGCAAGAATCCAGACCCTCTGTTCAAAGCTTGGCCAGGACTTTCTCATTTCGGAAGACCTCTTTGCAAAGCTGCCGCTCCCCCTTCCCCACAAATTTCTATGCACGAAATGCGGGCTTTTTGAACTCCGCGGCAAGAAAAACGGCACTTTAATCTTCTCGCTGCAGATGCCTGAAGCCTAAAAAAAGAGAATGGCTGCATTTTTCCGTCTCTTTCAAGAAAAAAAATCATTTTTTTCTTCAACATCCCTTTACAGCTCAAAAATAATTAGCTATATATGGGCTACCCCGCGGGAATAGCTCAGTTGGTAGAGCACGACCTTGCCAAGGTCGGGGTCGAGGGTCCGAGTCCCTTTTCCCGCTCTAAAAAAGAAAAAGCTCCACCTTGTGGGGCTTTTCTTTTTTTAATGCGAGGTGTGGGACCGGACCCTCGAAGAGGGTGCGGCATTATTTGGCTCGTGGGCGAAGCCCGTGGAGGCAAATAATGAGCTTACGGCGAAGCCGTGAGCCCGAAGGGTGAGTGAGCAGCCCTGCGAAGCAGGGGGACTGCGAACGAACAGTCCCTTTTCCTGCCTTACGGCGTCCGCAGTTGCACTCGGTCATAGAAAATCGCATGCGATTTTCTGCGACACTCGTTTTGTTTCCTTTTCCAACAATACAACATCTGCAACAACACTGAAAAGCATCTTTACAATCTAGAACACAGCAGAATCTAGGCCAACTTGGATCAAGTATTTCTGAAGCATTAATATTTAATAATACAAAGCGTATAATAAAGACTTAAAAAATTGAAAGTAATTTTATAAAACGTAATTTTTTATAATTTTTCTCGTCTTTTGTATAATATTTATTGTTTTATTCACCCACTTGACCTAAATTAAATAACATGAAGAGCATCATCAGTTACACAGATTTCCGTCAGTACATGAAAGACTTCTACGAAGAGCGCAAGCGCACCTCGGCATTCTCCTGGCGTGAATTCAATAAGTTGGCCGGATTCACCTCCCCCAACTACCTTAAGCTCGTTTGCGACCGCAAGAGCAAGCTGAGCAAAACTAAAATTTCAAACGTGGCAAAAGCCTTGAACCTGACCGGGTACGAGGAAGATTACTTTACGCTAATGGTCACCTTTGACAATGTAAAAGACGAACTTGCCAAAAAGGAAATCCTTCTGAAAATGGACTCCATCGCCAAGGAACACAAGGCAAGAATCGTTGATGCGGACGCTTTTGAATTTTATCAATCCTGGGAATACCCTGTCATCCGAGAGCTGGCCCCCATGATGCCGGGAGCAAAGCCACACGAAATCGCCGCAGCCTGCAATGAAGATGTTTCAGCAGAAGATGTAAGCCGCATTCTGAAATTTCTTGTGAAGCGAGGATTCCTTCAAAAGAACGAGGACATGTCCTACTCTCAGACAGAGAAAACTGTTGTCGCCTCCAAAGAGGCTCTTCCTCTTGCGATAAAATCCATGCACAAGGAAATGGCTGCTTTCGCAGAAAAAGCTGTAGAAAAATATCCTGTAGATGAACGGCATTTCATGGGAATCACCTTAGGCGTCAACAAGGAACTTTATGGCAAGGTTGTTGCCGAATTGGAAGACTGTTGCAGACGCATTAACGCAATCACAGCAAATTGCGAGAACTTGAATCAGGTGTATCGCATGAACATTCAACTTTTCCCTTTTACCAAAAAAGTTTAGGAGACAAATATGAAAAGGTCAATCATAGCAGCAGGAGTTCTTGGCATACTCGTTTTTGCAGGATGCTCCGACGACAAAGTGTCGGGAAACGCGATAGAACCAAACGGAATCGCCGATCTCAGTTCCTCAAGTAACGCAGAAGACGGCACCTCTGCAAGTTACACTCTCGACATCAATGAAATATACACATTCAGAACACCGGCTACGGAACAAGCTCAACTAGGCCTGGTCAAGCTAAGCACCTACATGGAGGAAAATGCCGCCTCCGGCAGTTGTGCAGTCAAGGAACAGAATCTTTCTGGCGTAGTAAAAATCAAAAACGGACTTATTACAAGAGCCTATTCTGGAAAGAACCTGAAGGCAGATATCAACCAGATCGTCTACATGTTCCAGAAAAGCTGCGTTTATGAATTCAACGATCTAGAGATTGTCGCAGATACACTTTCCGTCAACGACAATAATTTTGACTATGTCTGTGTTGCAGAAACCGAATACATGTCCATTGACAAAGTTCTACCCCGATTCGAACAAGTAATGAGCAACAACTGTCAGCAACTTGAGATTCAAGATAGGCTAGACTCTCTGGATAGTGCCAACGCCGCCAACAGCCTACCCAACATCCCCCTTCCAAGTGATTCCAACAATGCAGTCATCGACATTTCCGTTAAAACATTGGCAAATTACGCATTACAATACGCAAGACCCGAGGATTTATCTTTTGACAAGCACGTCATGGCTTACACAGGAGACGTATCCATTGAATGTTTCAAGGCCGTAAACGCCTTTGAAGAATTTGAATACGGCTACAGCATTCGCGAAGAAGCAATCCTTCCTATCAGCAAGGACGCCTTTTCTATTTGCTTCCCGGAAACGGACGCCGTAGGACATTTTGCAGAAAAGGAAACCTCCTGCAAATACTACCTAATTCAGGCTCCCGATGGAACTCAACCTACAGCGCATATCCTAAACAAGGTTTCCCCGGACTCCATCGAAACCGTTTACGTTTCCCAAAGTAGAGGTTCCAGCGGAGGATGTTTCGTAGCTGGCGTAGGAGTTTACACAGGATTCCTTGTCGAGGACTGCGATGGAATCATCAGCGAAAACACCATTGTCCGTCACAGAGAGGCGACAAGCGGTCGGTGGACATGCGACGGCACTTCAAACGTCCAAGCTTACGGAGAATGGTTCAGCGAAAGTTTGCTAGGAAACTAGAAACAGAAAAACCCTCCTTACGGAGGGTTTCTTCTTCACAATTTTTTGTTTTTCTACTCAAACAAGTCCGGTCGATTTTCCATCTCTTCCAGTTGAATCTGATGAAGAACTGCACGGCCCGCAGAAAGGCTCGCCTGTACATCGATAAGACGCTGGTTCTTGGATCCACGATACTTAAGACTAAGACTGCGCTGGGCCAGAACGAAGGGGCCATCCACAAGAATATCCGCGAAAGTGAGCAATTCCAGGCGGGCAGGATTTTCTGCCTGACGAGCAATGAGGGCTTCGTAGGTGTAGCCCGTATAGATAATCAAGTTCAGGCCACGTTCCTTGATTTCGCGGGCTAGCGGCACAAGAGTCTCAGCCTGTTCCATAGGGTCGCCACCGCTAAAGGTCACGCCGTCCAGCAGGGGATTCTCCTCGATCATTTCCATCAATTCGGAAAGGGAAATCAAGTGGCCGCCATTGAAGTCGTGAGTCTGGGGATTGTGGCATTCCAGGCAATGGTGCTTACAGCCCTGGGTAAAGATGGTAAAGCGAATTCCAGGACCATCTACAAAGGATTCGGGCTCAACGCCGGCTATGCGGAGCTGCTTATTTTCGAAACCTTCGGGAATGGGAAGCCCAAAGTCTTCCTGATTTTCATTCTGTAGCGATTCTTCCTGGAAATTCATCACAAGCCTTTACACAAACTGTATCAACAAAAATTGCGTTTTACGAAAAACGAATAAAAACAAAAATGCCCATGGGGTCTCAGCAAAAGCTTAAGACTGCACCATGGGCAGTTTATCAATTAGGCGTCGCCACTGCAGCCGTGCTTGACACGGTCTGCCACTTCAGCGCGCTTGGCGTTGTTGAAGCGATCCACGGTACCAACCAGGTAACCGGTAATGCGGCGGATGCGTTCAAAGCCCACGCCTTCACCATACAAGGACTTTTCTTTTTCAGACATCTTATTTCTCCTTAACTGATCTTTCAGTTTTCTTTTAAATTTTTAGCAATTTCCGTGCCGTTTAGCGTATGCCCAGGAAGGCGGGCATGCCCGGGAACTTCTTGCGGAGTTCTTCGATCTTCTGCGGATCGATGGCGTGGCCTTCTGCACGACCGCAACGGGGGCAGACATCGTTAATGACACCGACGAATCCGCAAACGGGGTCACGGTCAACCGGGTGGTTGATGGAGCCGTAGCCAATGCCGGACTTGGCCATGAAGCGGACGATCTTTTCGAATGCATCCAGGTTCTGGGTCGGGTCGCCATCCATTTCGATGTAGCTGATATGGCCTGCATTGGTAAGAGCGTGATACGGGGCTTCCAGTTCAATCTTCTTGAAGGCGCTGATCTTGTAGTATACAGGCACATGGAAGGAGTTGGTGTAATAGTCACGATCGGTTACGCCCGGAATAACGCCGAACAGTTTCTTGTCCATGCGGAGGAAGCGGCCAGAGAGGCCTTCTGCCGGAGTGGCGAACAGAGAGAAGTTCAGCTGGAGACGTTCGGATTCGCGGTCGCAGAATTCACGCATGTGCTGAACGATTTCGAGACCAAGCTTATGGGAAGCTTCGGATTCGCCGTGATGCTTGCCGGTAAGAGCCACCAGAGTTTCGGCAAGGCCGATGAAACCGATGGAAAGGGTACCATCCTTAAGGACTTCGCGGACTTCGTCATTCCAGCCTAGCTTATCGGAACCGATCCAGATGCCCTGACCCATAAGGAAGGGGAAGTTCTTGACGCGCTTACGGCTCTGGACTTCCATACGTTCCAGCAACTGGTCGCGAACGAGAGCCAGCATGCGGTCCAGTTCCTTGTAGAACAGGTCGATGGACTTCATCTTGAGAGCGATGCGAGGCAGGTTGATGGAGGTAAAGCTCAGGTTGCCGCGGCCGAAAGTGATTTCGTTTTCGGGGCGAGCGGTGTTACCGATAACGCGAGTACGGCAGCCCATATAGGCAATTTCAGTTTCGGGATGACCCGGCTTGTAGTAAGCCGCATTGTACGGAGCATCCATGAAGCTGAAGTTGGGGAACAGTCGCTTTGCAGAAACGCGGCAAGCCAACTTAAACAGTTCGTAGTTGGGATCGCCCGGATTCAGGCTGACACCAGCCTTGACACGGAAAATCTGGATGGGGAAAATAGCAGTTTCGCCGCCGCCCAAGCCTTCTTCGGTGGTAAGGAGCAAGTTGCGCATTACCATCTGGGCTTCGGGATCGGTACACATACCGTAGTTGATGCTGGAGAACGGAGTCTGGGCACCGGCGCGGCTGTGCATGGAGTTCAGGTTGTGGACAAAGGCTTCCATAGCCTGGAAGGTGGCCTTGTCCGTTTCTTCGTAGGCCTGCTTTTCGGCAAACTTCTGAGCATGCATGGCTGTTTCAAGGCTAAAGGTCTTGGACAGTTCATGAGCTTCGGACTGGGCAAATCTTTCGTTGGGAACCAAGGTGGCCACCATGCCCATTTCAGCCATTTCTTCGTGAAGCTTCTTGACCAGAGGACGAATTTCTTCTTCTTCCTTGCCGGTAAGGAGCATCAAGGCCTTGACCATGTTGTTGAGGTAAGCCTTGCGGTAAGTAATGCGGACGCCATCGGCCATGGCGTAGTCGAAGTTAGGAACAGCCTGGCCACCGTGCTGATCGTTCTGGTTGGACTGAATGGCGATAGCGGCAAGTGCTGCATAGCTGCGGATGTCCTTGGGCTCGCGAAGATGACCATGGCCGGTATTGAAACCATTCTTGAAAAGCTTGATCAGGTCGATCTGGCAGCAAGTCATGGTGAGGGCGTAGAAGTCCAGGTCATGAATATGGATATCGCCTTCGGAGTGGGCACGGCTGTGCTCCGGCTTCAGCATCATCATGGTGTAGAAGTGCTTTGCGGATTCAGAACCGTACTTAAGCATGGTTCCCATGGCGGTGTCGCCATCGATATTTGCGTTTTCGCGCTTCAGGTCGGATTCCTTGGCGGAGCTGAAGGTAATGTCGCGAAGGGTGTGCATGAGGCGGGTGTTCACTTCACGAACACGGGTACGTTCTGCACGATAAAGGATGTAGCTCTTGACGGTATCTGCGAAACCGCCTTCGGTAAGGGCCTTTTCTACGGCGTCCTGAATTTCTTCGATGTCCGGAGTTGTCTTGCCGCTTGATTCCAGGAGAGAAACGACTTCGGCAGAAACTTTGAGAGCGGTGCTGTTCAGAATATCGTCGTTACCGAGAAGGTTCATCTGACTCTGGGCGGCCTTGATCTGTTCGTCAAGTTCGCCGGAGGCACGGAAAGCTTTAACAATGGCGTCAGCAATCTTCTCAATGTTGAACGGCATCTCACGGCCGTCACGCTTCTTCACAGAAACAATCATCGCTCATCCCTTGGCTAGCCGACCCTAGATGTCGAATCTAGCTCACAAAACATATTTCTCTTCTACATCGTGAATTTCACTAGGAAATGTCTACCAGAAACGCCTAAATTCCTTTAAAAATCACACAAAAAAGGCAATTTTTATGGTCAAATGTCAGTTTCTTACAATAAACTTTCATTTATGCAAATTCACTATATCTTGTGTGTTAGCACCATCGTGTACCACAAGATGTGGACTACAAGATAATAAAACAATATAGGAATGCGGTGCATCCATTCCAAATTTTATGAAAAAAAATCATAAAAAATCGACGTAAAAAATCATTAACAAGACGCCTTTTCAGACTGGATTTTTTATAACCCATTATCGCATAATAAGTTAGAGAATAAACGCACATGATGCGTAGAAAATTCCATGGGGCTAGAGGGATTTTACATATTTTTGCAAGGGCCAATATCTTGTAGTTTGAGCCCCAGATATTGTGATTGGCGAAAAGAAAATGCCGCACCCTCTTCGAGGGTCCGGTCCCTTATTACCCCATGTTATAAAAAAAGAAAAACCACTCATAAAGAGTGGTTTTTCTTTTTTTAGAGCGGGAAAAGGGACTCGGACCCTCGACCCCGACCTTGGCAAGGTCGTGCTCTACCAACTGAGCTATTCCCGCGGGGTGACCCATATATAGCTAATTATTTTTGAGCTGTAAAGGGATTCGGGTCATTTTTTTATAAAAAACTGCATTTATTTTATGCGATTCACAAAATTCACGAGGAAGTTCAGCAATAATGCCGCGACAATGGTCGTGGTCATGCTAATGAAGGGCATCCAGGGCCAGCTGAAAATGCCACCAAATACTGCAGGTACGCCGAACGCAGGAATCCCCTGAACTAGCACAAGGCTTGCCATACCGCAGAGAACCGCCACGATAACGCAGCTACCACGAAGTTTCTTGGGGCTTTCGGCACCCCCGAACACTTTGTCGGCAAAGAATGCCAACAGGAACATACCTAAAAGCGGCCCCGTAAAGAGCCCTGTAAAGAATAACGCATTTTTAAGAAGGCTCCCTTGCTGAGTTGCGGCAAACAGAGCGCCGAATACGCCAAGGACGCCCCACAGGACAGTCCACAGCTTGGCTCGCTTTAGTCCACCAATTCCAGCATTTTCATCCCACCCCAGAAAGTCATGTTCCGACGTATTGCTGAGAGAATTGATTGCCCCCGATAAACTGCTCATGGCAGCAGCACAAATGGCAGCCACGATAAGGCCCGTTACGCCAACGGGAAGTCCATTTACAATAAAGTAAGGGAATACGTCATTTTGTCCAAGGCCCTCGGGAAGAACTGCCGCCTTAGCCATGTTGTAATAGACATAAAGTGCAGCACCAACCCAATAGAAAAGGATAGAGACCACCACACCTAGCACCATGGAGAGAATGCTGGAACGATTGGCAGCCTTCACATCCTTGCAGCTCAAATAACGCTGAACAAACTGCTGATCGCATCCACGAATGGCAATTTCAAGAATCGCATAGGCAAAACCTGCAGAAATCAACGTGCGAGCATTCGCGATGTCAAGGGAAGCGTCCCACCATTTTGTCTTGCCAGCCTCCCCCGCCATACGAGCCATTTCGCCAAAGCCACCAACGGAATTTGCGATCAGAACAAGGACCAGAGCGCCACCGCCAAAGAAAACGACAAACTGCAGGACATCAGTCCAGATAACAGCCTTGATGCCACCGAACCAGGTGTAGAAAATAGCCACGGCAGCAGAAACAACGATCGCAACCTTCAGGTCAATGTGAAGAATCTGCGCCAGCACCAGGGATGGAGCGTACAGCAGAATTCCCGTGCGAAGCAGAAGATGCATACAGTAGAATACGGCGGCCAAACGACGCACAGGACGACTGAAACGAACTTCAAAGAGTTCGTAGGCGCTGCTAATGCCAGAAGTCCTAAAGCGAGGAATAAAGACGGCGCCGACAACGAATATGCTTAAGAAGGCGCCAATCTGGAACATGAGAAAGGTCATGTTGTCGCCATAGACATCTGCCGGCGCACCGAGGAATGTAGTGGCGCTGACGGAGGTTGCAATCAGGCTAATGCCAACGGCAATCCATGGCATGGATCCGCCGCCAAACATGTATTCCTTTAGATTCTTGTTTCCTCGGGAAACCCACAATCCAATAAAAAGCGAAAAAAGCAGATAGGCGACAAGAACAATCCAGTCAACTACAGTAAACATCAGCCACCTCTATCCTGGTGAGGGTTATTAAACTTTTTCGGGAGCGGAATCGTCTTCCAGCTGGTAGCGAATTACCTGGTTACGGCCACCTTCCTTGGCGCGATACAGGGCCTGGTCTGCATTGTTCACGGCCTTCTTCATATCCTGGAATTCAGGCGTTACAAGGAAGGCGCCGATACTTACAGTCACCTTGAGCGGTTCAGACTGATGCACATCAAAGGTAAGCTTCTGCACGGCCTTACGAATGCGTTCGGCAGTTTCCACCATGCCTTCGGCAGTCGTCTCGATAAGGCCAACCACAAATTCTTCACCACCATAGCGAGCCACTACATCGATTTCCTTTCGGATTTCGCCGCTAATGGTATCGGCAATACCCTTAATGACGACGTCGCCGATAGGATGCCCGTAGGTATCGTTCACGTGCTTAAAGTGGTCGATGTCCATCATAAGGACACCAATGTTGTACTTCTTGCGATCGGCTCGAACCTTCTCGGAACGCAGGCTCTCGTGGAGCGTACGGTGATTGATAAGGCCCGTAAGGCCGTCACGCATGGCCAGGTCTCGGCCATATTCAAACTTGCGAGCTCGATCGTATGCAAAGCCTGCCACTCCGGCAAAGGCCTTCAGCAGTTCCTTTTCATGTTCGCTATAGGGGCGGGAACTGCTGCTTTCGAGACAGATGGCCAGGTCGGCGGTAGCGGCGTCGCTTTCAGTGGCCACAGGCATCACAAACAGCTGACGTAGATCCAGGTTACGCTTTTCATTGTCGTTTAGACGGGGAACATATTCGTTGTAACCGGGAGCGAAGTTGCGTTCCACCGGACGATTACGCATCATGGCAAGAACGAAAATACCCTTGTCGGAAAGAGTGAATCTCTTTTCGAGGAACTGGCTGGAATCCACACCGTCGCAGAACACCACGCGACCAGCATTCTCGTTAACCTTATTCATGGCCAGAATGGTTAGGCGGTCGTAGGCCACATTGTCCTTGACGTAGTTGATGATCTGCTTGTAGATGTCCTTGACAGACATGGTCTGGAAGAACTTGCGCTGGTAGTTATAAAGGCCCGCATACTGCTGCAGCGCAATATGTTTCTGAGCGGAATAAAAGCCCTTGTAATCCAGCATGGAAATGGCCTTGGCAATGTAAACAAGAGCCTGGACAGTTCGGTCGGTAAAGTTGTTGGGATGCGTCGAGTCTACTACAAGGACGCCGACACGATTGTTGCTATGATCGGTCAGGGGTACAGCGACCACAGACTTTACGGAAGGATTATCCAAGTAATAGGAAAGAATCTTGCTGCTAGGCAGGTCTCCTTCAAGAATGCGATTTACACCAGCTCTGAACATCTGGCTGAGCAGGCCTGAATTTTCGGAAATGCGGGCACTGGGATTTACAGACATTTCCTTGTCGTTCACATAATTGCGGACGCCCCATTCCTTGGGGCTTACCTGCTGGGTAAACACGATGGCCGTATTTACATTGGGGATAATAATCTTGAGGGAACAGAGCATGTCGGTCATGGCGCGATTGATATCAGCATTCGCGCGAGCCCAGACCTGACTCACCTTAAGAGCGGCTTCGGGCTCGTTGGCCATACCGTGTTCATTGCGGAATTCGGAACGCAGGTCGGGAGCCACCACAGGATTGGAATTCGTGGCTCGGCTTCCGATAGTAATGATGGGAATGTTTGCAGTAGGGGCGGCCTGACTCCCGGGGCCAGCAAGACGGGGACGATTCAGCCATGCCAAAACAAAAGCAACAATGGCAAAAGGTATCAGGAACAGGAAGGTGCCCCCACGGAACGCAAGACCCAACAGCAGGCCTGCAACGACAAACATAATTTCTGCAACAGACATATTCACCCTACAAACGGAAGGAACGGTACAGCATCACTGTCGCAACACCGCCATATACGAAATGACTGATCCACGCCGCCCAGAAAGGCGAAAGCGCACCATTTTCTCCCATTTTCAATCCAATTCGTTCAAGAATATAATAGCTAAATACAATGAGAAGGCCAATGCCAAACTTCTGGGAAAGGCCCCCAGAACGGCTATAGCGGTGGCAAAGGGCTGCTCCAATTAGCAGCACGATCAAATTCATCCAATGGGCAGACCGCTTAAAGTGAAGCGCCGTTTCCATGACGCGGGTATCTTCACCAGAACGCTTAAGGACCTCGATTCGAGTTTTTACCATCTCGGAGTTCATTTCATCGGAAACCTGACGCTCGTTGATCAAGTCTTCGGGACGGGTGGAAACCTTATCGCAGGCACGCTCCCTACTGAACTTATAAACCTTGACGGAACCATCCTTTTCGAATACACGGCGGTTGCCTCGCTCAAACTGCCAACAGCCTGCATCATCCAGCCAGCGAACCACCTTGGCATCGTAACGTTCCTGCAGGCGCCCCTGGTCTCGTAGCAACAACAGGGCATCGCGGCCCATCTTGTTTTTACCGGAATAATGCCTAAAGAACCAGCTTGCCTTTTCACTATCGATAAAGGTAAAGTTCTGCTTTTCCTTGATGCGGGGATTCTTCTTTTTCTGGGCATTGGTCTCCATGATTTCAAGACGCTTATGATTTGCATCAGGAAGCCATCTTTCGCTCATTTCGTAAGAGCCCAGGGACACTATTACACCAAAAATGAATACAGGGAAAAGCGTTTTGAGCGGGCTTTGACCAGAACTCTGCATGGCGCTCATTTCTAGATGTCGCGCCATATTGCCCACCGATGCAAGAATCGCAATAAAGCAAGCCACTGGAGTAATCAGATACACCATATAGGGCAGGTAACAGACATAGTAGTCTATAGCATCCTTTGTCTCGCGGGACGACCAGGTCTTGATGTTTCCGACGAAGTCAATGACTACGAACATAAGGATTGCGCCCAGCAGCACAATCAAAAACATCTTCAAGAAATTCCAAAGCATGTACCTTGTGAACTTCATCCAAACCTCCGAGTCACCTTCTTGAAGATGTTTACGAAGAAGCCCTTGACGGCACGAACACCTCTAAAGAATTTCGAATCGCCGGAGAATCGGTCGCGAACCATAGCCACGGTAATGAATATGCCGAAAATTCCAATGATGATATTGGACGCCCACATGGCCAATATGGGACTAATGACCAGACGATCCGCCAGGTTTTCGCCCCCGATAAGGCAAATCCAGTAAATCACAAAGAATGACAGGCTATAAAGAATACCTGTACCAATACCGCCCTTACGAGCCATGATTCCAAGGGGCGCCCCGATAAGGATAAAGATGAAACAGGCTACACCAGTACTAATTTTTTTCTGAATTTCAACAGTGTACTGGGCCTCTCGCTTAAGTTCTGCCTCCATACGTCCATAAAAACGTTCAGTCGTACGCAAGGCTGAAATTTCCTGAACGCGTAGACGTTGCAGGGACCGGCGTCGTTGGATGGAATCCACGGCCACTTCGGAATTCACGCCCTCAGGAACAACGGAATCTCCCAGCAAGTTCGTCTTGAGTCCCACTAGGGTATTAAGGCGGCGCTCCTCGGCATCGGCCTTGAACTCCACATACTTCTGCCGGGCATCTTCAACCACGTCCTGCATCATCTCGATAGGCATCTCGCGGTCGCTGCGGTAACTACGGCTACGGCGTTCCAGACGGTCGTCTACGTTCTTCATAGCCAGATCCTGACTAAAGAAACGAATGCGGAAGTAGTTTTCGGGATTGTCGGCATCGGTCATATGGTTTTCGCCACTGCGAAGCCGGAGCATAAGTGTCGCCCCGTTATCGGCGTATTCCATAGTGGCACTGTCTGCATAGACAATGCGAGGCGCCCCCTTACGTTCCATTTCAAAAATCTGGATACCGTAAAGTGTCCCCGTCGTGGGATCGATGTGATTCACCCACAGCTGAACATCGGGGAACTGGGTTATCAGGCGTCCCGCATCGATAAAGGCATGGGGTTTCTTGCGCGAAACCGCACTCATCAATTCCACCGAGCGATGGTTTGCCTCGGGCAGAACCCAGTTGTTAAAGACAACCATCAGCACAGACACCAACATAGAAACGATCAGCACCGGCCGCATCAGGGAAAGGGGCGATATGCCGGCAGCCTTACATGCAGTAATTTCCTGGTCACCAGACAGGCGGCCAAACGCCATTAGGCTGGCCACAAGAACAGCCATAGGAATGGAAAGGGATAGCATCCACGCCAAGTTCAGGACAAAAATTTCAACCACGGTAGATGTGGGAAGCCCCTTGGACAGAACGCTATCTAGAATTTTAACCAGAAAATCAACGACAAAAAGAAACGTAATGCCAAAAAGAGACGCCAGGAAGGGCGCGATTAGCTCTTTCAAGACATAGCGGACTAAAATCATTTTTCTGGACTGCCAATTTTTTCTAACTTACGGCAGTAAAAGTTAGAATTAACCAAAGAAAAAAAATGAACCTGTTGAAAAAGAGTCCCCTGTTCCTTAGCTTTTTTATGGTGGCAGCATTTTTAGTCGGCTGCTCGTCCTCTGGTCAAACCAAGATGAAGCACACAGAATGGTGCAAGATCCGCTACGAACACGCCGAAGAACTTTTCAAGGCCGGCAAGTATGGCCGTGCAACCGACAAGCTGGAAGAAATTCTTGCCACCTGCGCAGGCACCGGCTTTATGGAACAGGCTCAATTCCTGATGGCAGAAAGCTATTTTAACCAGGAAGATTGGATCGAGGCCCGTGGCGAATACGGCAGCTTCATCCTGAACTTTCCAGGATCCCCCTTTATCGAGACCGCCGAATTCAGAAAGGCAATTTCCTCTTTCAACATGGAATTCATGGTAAGCCGCGACGAAGCCAACACCACCATCGCCATGAGGGACTTCGAAAGATACCTTTCCAACCATCCGGACACTCCCCTCAGAGACTCCGTAAACTACTACTACGCCCTTCTGGTAGACCGTCTGGCAGAAAAGGAATTCCAGACGGCAAGACTCTACTGGCGTATGGACAAGTACCAGGCAGCCGTCATTTACTTCAAGGAATTCCTGGAAACCTACCCCAACACCAAGCGCCGTGAAGAAGCGTTAATCCTTCTCGCCCGCTCCTACAATGAACTTGACCAGTTCGAAACGGCAAAGCTCTACCTGAACATCGCCAAGAACGAGCTGAAGGAAGACGACAAGGATTCTCGCAAAGGAATCGAAAAGACCGAAAAGAAAATTGCCAAAGCTGAAATTGCCTTTGCCAAGCGCATGAAGAAAGATTCCGAAAAGAAGAGAATCCAAAAAGAAGAAAAGGATATGCAAAATTAATAATGAGATTTTTCTGGAACATAGCTCTGGCGTTACTGCTTATTGCCGGAGCGGCTTTGGCCGAAGACAAGGTGGAGCACGACCGTTCCAGACTTTCCATTTTTTTGCAGCCCTCGGTTTCCTTTCTCAACTTTGAAGAGCGAGAGTATTTCCAGGACGCCATTGACACCATCTACCATAGTTTTCGCGAAGACGCTCAGACGGAAAGCGATTCCCTGAATGTAGCCAAGCAGGACTTTCAAAAGGTAAACTTTTGCTTCCCTGTAACCGCAGGACTTCAGTTTCAAATTTTTGACGACAACTTTATTAGTGCTGGTCTTGGCTTCATTTATGACAATGAATCCGTTGTACTAACCGACCGCAAGGGTCGAACCCACAATTACAGTTACACCATCCAGGGAGTTCCCCTGTTCCTTGAATACCGGTTAGGGATTCCAAGAAACCTGATGACCCTTTCCGGAGAAAGCCTTTTTAGCATTTCACTGCGTTGGTACTGGGTTTTGCCGGGAACCGAGATTTACAGCACCTGGGGAAAGCTTGAGGCAAAGACTCCAGTGACAGGAGCTGGATTCGGCGTCGGAATCGGCTATCTGATCGCCAGCTGGAAAAATTTTAACATTTACGGCGACATAGGCTTCAGCAGTATTTCTGTTGAATCCAGCAAAACGTTCGCAGACATAGTACCGGACGGTCCCACCGAAAAAGCCAAATGGAACATTGGCGGCTTGCTGATGCAGGTACGAGTCAGTTTCGGTCTTTGGAACAATCCCGTAATTGAAGACGAAGACAGCGCCGAAGAAGCCATTACAAAGACAGCTCCAGAAACAGCAGAAGATCCCGCAGAGGAAAAAGCCGAGGAGAAATGAGTCTGATTCCCGGCGAACCGCTGCAGTACGCAGAAACCCACTTCAAGTTCAAGTTGCCGTGGTCATTGCTGTATAGGCCGTGGCCTGAAATCCTTGTTGACGCACCATTTCAATTCGTTCCTGGAACAAGGCCTACCTTATGGATTGTGGTGCGAGACGCCCATCGATTCCCCGTGGTCATCGAAAAGATTGAGTTGAACATTCGACAGACTTTGATTCAGGTCCCTTCAACAGCCAGTCTGCCACAAGATGTTTCGAAGGATTGCGTTTTCGAACTGCAAATTGAAGCAAATCAGCAATTCGGCTTTTATCCTGTGGAATTAGGCGAACTTGCTCCCGGAAAATACGAAGTCCAGAGTAAAATTACGGCAAGATCGTTGCAGACGGGTAAGCGAAGAACTTTTACCCGCTGGAACTATCCACTATTAAAGCCAACCGCTTTAAGGTTGCAAGTATTGGCAGAACTCCCGCCCAAGCCCCAGGGTTATATTGCAGGCGAAATGCATTGCCACACCCACTACTCCGCAGACCATGTAGAGCACGGAGCGACACCCGCCGTATTTCAGCAGGCGGCAGCGGCCATCGGGCTTGACTTCGTGAGCCTTACTGACCACGCCTACGACTTTGCATTCCTGACAGAAGACTACACCCAGGCAGCCCCGTCTCCGCTGCCCCGATTTGAAGCGTTAAAAAAAGAAGTCCATGACTGCAACTGCGGGCCGACCGCCACAGTTCCCGCACCGTTAATGATTGCCGGGGAAGAAGTTTCCGCAGGAAATTCCAAGGGCGAAAACGTTCACATGACAGTTCTTGGCGCCGACTGCTACTTACCTGGCCTTGGAGACTGTGGCCGCAACTGGCTCAACAATAGCCCGACGCTAAAAATTCCTGAGCTGCTAAAAATGACGGATGCACACTGTTTTGCAGCACACCCCTATCAGGAAATGAGTTCTCTAGAAAAGTTTGTTTTCCGCCGCGGTTTCTGGCATTCAGAAGACCTGCAGGCAGCGACAGCCCACCCTATCCGGGGAATCCAGTTCTGGAACGGGATTCGCGACGAAGGCTTTAAGCTCGGACGAGAATGGTGGATCGAGGAACTTGGCAAAGGCAATTACATTTTGCCTATCGGCGGGAACGACGCCCACGGCGACTTGAACGAAACTACCGCAGTCAGTTTACCGCTATTCTCTTTGAAAAACAATAGGCACCATGTGTTCGGCAAAGTTCGTACCGTAATAAAAATGAGCTGCACGAAACTTCAAGAAAACGCCAATGGCGATGGTCCGCAAAGCGCAAGCATCGCGAACATCACCTTACAGGACGTGCGCCAGGCATTTGACGGAGACAACTGCTACATCACAGACGGTCCCGCCTTGTGGTGGGAACGTGTTGACGACCGTGGAGACGCCAGCATAAGGTTTTCTGCCCGATGCAATGCGGAACAAGGCAACGGTTTCAGGCACATCCGGATTTATGGGCGGCGCCGTTTGTTAAACGGCAAGCTCGCTCCAAAGGAAGAGCTCCACCTGGCAAGCCAGGTGGCCGCCCGCCCTGCAACAGACATCACAGTCCCTCTCGAAGACTTCGCCTACCTTCGCGCAGAGTGCCTTACGGACTCCAACCAGTTCGCCTTAACATCTGCAGCGGTCAACAAAAAGAGCTTCTAGCTTCCGCACCTTTGTATATTAAGACAAAGGTTTTTCGTAGGAGATTTCATGTCAAGATTCATGTCGCCCCTAAGGCCCCGCTACTTGCGTGATTCTTCCGAAATTTCGCCGGATGTTGAAATCACGACCATCACAAACACGGCCGACCCCTCGCAGCGAAACCTTGCCGAAGACGCAGAAGAAAAGCAACCCGATCCAGAGACAATTTGTGTTGCCGAAGGGACTTTCCGACAGATTCGAGATTACAGTCTCGTCTTGCTTTCTCAAGGAATAAGTCTGAGGCTAGCCCGCAAGGAAGAAGGGCCTTTCCAGATTTTTATTCTGCCAGAACACGAAACCTCGGCACGCACGCAGCTCGCCCTCTACATCAAGGAAAATCCGCCAAAGGAAGACAACCCGCCGCAGCCCTTAAGCTTTAGCTTGCAGCCCCTGTGGGTTCTACTCGCCCCTGCCGCAATTACGCTAATAGACTTCGCCGAAATCGCAAGTCTGCACAATCCAGGAATTTCAGACGCCAGTAAGGTTTTGCGTGGTGAATGGTGGCGAAGCATTACGGCATTGACTCTTCACGGAGATGCAAGGCACCTGGCGTCCAACGTTGTCTGCGGTTACATAATCATGAACATGATCACTTACCGCCTCCCCCTATTACGGTTGGCTCCCTATATTGCAGTCGCCAGCGCCATCGCAAACATCTGCGTTTCCTTGACGGTCAAGACCAACTTTCGTTCCCTAGGATTTTCAACCTTTGTATTTGCCGCCATCGGTTGTCTTGCAGTAATGGAGTTCCGGCTGATGCCTAAGGAGACCCACGGGATGTTGCGTAGATTTGCACCCCTCTGCGGAGCCACATCCCTTGCAGTTTTCCTGGGTCTTGGAGAAAATGCAGATATCCTGGGACACGCCTACGGCTTTGTTGCAGGGCTTGCATGCGGGCTGATTCCATCGGGAAAGACCTTACGCTGGGGCGCGCCCCTTGCCATGATAGACTTTGTCAACCTCGCCCTCTACTACGGCCTATTCGCCTTAGCCTGGAGTTTTGCTTTATAAGACGGCGCAATCCTCATGAACAAAAAAGCCCCGCCTCAAGCGGAGCATTTTTCTTGATTCTTCTTTTAAGTACGCTCAGTTTACCTGAGCAACGCCGATGAAGGTCGGCTCCCTTTCGAAGAAAGATTGGCGCGGTTATTACTCTGCAAGGAACTTCTTGGCCTTGTCGGCAATAGCCTGATTGTCGCCGTAGACCACCAGGATACGTTCGGCAGTAGCCTTAGCCTTGTCGGCAGCACCGAGCTGCTGATAGACCAGAGTCAGCTTCCACATGGCATCTGCAACCATAGGAGCTTCGTCCATCGGTTCATCCTTCTGGTAACGATCTTCCTTATCGCCAGTGCGCTTTGCAAATTCACCGATGTACTTTTCAAGCAGACCGGCAGCGGCAGAATAGTCACCCTTTTCGATCTTGACAGAAGCAAGACCATGCATTGCGGCACTACGAACCAGGACTACAGAGCCAGCATTATCCAGAGACTTCTGGAAGAGAGGAGCTGCGGCGTCAAAATCACCAGCTTCAAACTTAATGTTTGCTGCATAAAGAGCGGCCTTAGCCAGAGCCAGACCATCAAGTTTGCCTTCGTTCATCTTGGATTCGAATTCGGCCAGAGCCTTTTCCTTTTCGCCGGCATACATCAAAGCCATGCCCGGACCCAGGAGTTCAGCCTGTTCGGCGGCAGCAACCTTCTGATGATCGCGGTACTGTACCACACCCACCACGATTACGATGATAGCAATGACAACTGCAACCAGCTTGGAGCCATGAGCAACAAAGAAATCCTTAATCTCGTTAGTATTGTTATTAGATTCGTTAGCCATTTTTAATGTCCATTTTGAATTTGTGAACCAATTATAGCAAAAATTGGAGCCTTGTCAGCCAACCTTGACAATTTAGGCAGGAGATTACTATCTTTGCGTCCACTATGCCACTCTAGCTCAGCTGGTAGAGCAGCTGATTCGTAATCAGCAGGTCGGCAGTTCAAGTCTGCTGGGTGGCTTATATGATAAGGGAGGGGGTCCACCCCCTCCCTTAAACCTACCTGGGCACATGCTACGGCATGTGCGTTTTTCTTAGGGACGTAAGTCTACCTCGCACTTAAACCTACCTGGGCACATGCTACGGCAAATGCGTTTTTCACTAAAATCTGATTTTTTGCCGGTTGCATTCTTTCGTTGTTTTATCATAAAATCTGCTTTTCTATTCCGCAGTTTATATTTTTGAGCCAACCGGACCTGACCGAGTTTTTTTTAGATCGCCTTCTTCGCCATCATTGGGAAGAAGGTCTTTTTTTTGGTAAGGGCCGGATTACCATAGCAAACTTTAAGAAAAAGGACTCTTCATGAAACCGTTTAAAATGATTGGTGTAAGGTACAAGGGAAACACTAGCCTGCTTACGGACCCCTGGGCACGTATTGGGGTTTTCGCCTCGCGTTCAGAGGATCCGGCCATTGGCATCATCAGAGAACAGTGGGCTCGAACAAAGGGACGGCAACATAAGTGCATTATCGGGACTTTCCACTCCAAGGCAGAAGTCGAAATACTTTACTTTGTTCTAAAATACGGAGGCTCTGCGGTCTGGATTATGGGATGCAGTCTCCCACGCAAACTGAACGATTTTTGCAAGGAGGCCATCCGGAAGAAGCGGTTGCTGATAATATCATGCTTCCATCGGGAGCATCACAGCTATGCAACGGCACGTTATTGCGCCCAACTGGCAGATATGTTTTCCAGCTATCTTGCCATATGGTCCATGAAGGAAGGCGGCATGATCGAGCCAATCTACAATAGGGCGATCCAAAGGGGCAAATGGGTGGAACGTTTCTAGATTCCAGGAAAGGCATTTGGGGAGCCTCGGTCATGTCAATGTAAGCTTTGCTTACCTTGCCGTGGTTCTCGCCTTTTATTAAATTTGGCGCCCTATGAATCCTAATGGCGCTATTATTGTTCAGAGTAACATGGAAATCATGGTGGAAGTGGACGCTCCCACCTACGAAGCTGCACGTGACGCAATTGCACCTTTTACCGAACTGGTAAAAAGCCCCGAACACCTGCACACTTACAAGATCAGTCCCCTTAGCCTGTGGAACGCCGCAGCTACCGGCCTTCGCGCCAAGGAAGTTCTGGAACGTCTAGAAAGCCAGAGTCGCTACCCCATTCCCGAAACCGTCATTACCGAGGTAGAAGACTACATGAGCCGCTACGGCCTTCTCCGCATGAAGAAGGACGATGGTGACAACCTGATCGTGGAATCCGACGACAAGTACATGTTCACGGAAATCTGCCAGCTGAAGGACGTTCAGCCCTACATCAAGGAATTTATCGACGACTGTCACGCCATCGTGGATCCGGAACGCCGCGGTCACCTGAAGATGGCCCTGACCAATGCGGGATTCCCGGTGGAAGATTTGGCAGGCTACACCGTTGGCGACCCGCTGCCCATCCATCTCCGCGACACAATGCTCTGCGGCAAGGAATTCAAGCTCCGCGACTACCAGAAGGAAGCCGCCCAGGTGTTCTACGCCTCCGGTTCCGAGAAGGGCGGTTCGGGCGTTATCGTGCTGCCTTGCGGTTCCGGCAAGACCGTCATCGGCATTGCCACCATGGCTTTAATACAAACTAAGACCTTGATTCTTACGCCCAACATTTCCGCCTCCCGCCAGTGGATTCGCGAAATCTGCGACAAGACGGATTTGACCCCCGACATGGTAAAGGAATACTCCGGCGAAGTCAAGGAAATCGGCCCCGTTACCGTGGCCACCTACCAGATTCTGACCCAGCGCAAGCGCGCCAAGAAGTCGAACGAAGAATTGACAGAAATCGATTTGGAAGGAGTTACCGAAGAAGAAGTCAAGAAGGAACTGGCCAACTTCCCGCTGTTCAGCCAGCAGAAGTGGGGCCTGATGATCTACGACGAAGTTCACCTGCTTCCCGCCCCGGTTTTCCGCCTGAGTACCGAAATGCAGGCCACCCGCCGTCTGGGCCTTACGGCAACGCTTGTCCGCGAAGACCACAAGGAAACTGAAGTATTCAGCCTGATTGGCCCCAAGAAGTACGACATTCCCTGGCGTATTCTTGAAGCCCAGGGCTGGATCGCTACAGCCGACTGTAACGAAATTCGCATCCCCATGGAAGCGGAACTGAAGATGAAGTACGCCCTGGCTCCTGTCCGCGAAAAGATTACTCTTGCCAGCTGCAATCCCGAAAAGACGGATATCGTTCAGCGTCTGCTAAAGTTCTATGACAAGCCCGACGACCGCGTGCTGATTATCGGCCAGTACATCGAGCAGCTGGAGAACTTGTCCAAAGTCCTGGACATTCCCCTGATTACCGGCAAGACGCCCAACAAGGATCGCGACGTTCTTTACGCCAAGTTCCGTGACGGAAGCCTCAAGAACCTGATGGTCTCCAAGGTCGGAAACTTCGCCATCGACCTGCCCGACGCAAACGTTCTGATCCAGATTTCCGGAACATTCGGAAGCCGTCAGGAAGAAGCCCAGCGCCTAGGTCGAGTGCTTCGACCCAAGAGCGATGGCGGCGCCGCCCACTTCTACAGTATCGTGACCCAGGATTCCAAGGAACAGGAGTTCGCCATGAACCGCCAGCTGTTCCTTACCGAGCAGGGCTACGCCTACAAGATCATCAAGCGCGGTGACTGGGACATTCTGGCAAGGACCCCCGAGGAACTTGCCGCAAGAAAATAACGTTATTCTTGTTAAATACCCTTATAAAGACTGCAGTTTTCATACTGTAGTCTTTTTTTATATATCTTTATTCTTGTAAAAAGAAGAGGTTTTTTTGAGCCAAGTTAAACTAAATGGAAAGTCGGAGACGCTCTGCATCTTCGGTAATCCTATTGGACACAGCAAATCGCCCCTAATGCACAACGCCCTTTTCGAGGCATTGGGCATCAACGCGGCGTACGTTCCCTTTTCTCCGGACCCAGACAAGTTGGCAGACGCCATCAAGGGCTTTAGGGCCATGAAGATTCGCGGGGCGAACGTCACCATTCCCTACAAGACTCCTGTCATGGAACTTGTAGATGAACTTTCTGACATTTCCAAATTTACGGGAAGCGTCAATACCCTTTACTGGAAAGACGGAATCGCAGGAGGCACTCTGTGCGGTACCACAACCGACCCTTACGGTTGTATCCGTAATCTTGAGGAATTTGGCGTAAATGTATCCAACAAGAAGGTAGCCCTCCTCGGAAACGGCGGCGCGGCGAAGGCAATCGCCTTTACCCTGGTCGAAAAAAACTGCGAACTTACCATCGTCTGCCGTTCCCGCGAAAAGGGGCAGGCTTTGGCCGACAGCTTGAACAGGACTTTTGGCGGAATGTACCCTCAGGTCATGATGGTCACTTTTGACGACTTCCCTGCCGTTACGGACTCCATCAACATCATCATAAACGCCACCTCTGTGGGAATGACGCCCAACATAGACGAGACTCCACTACCCGCAGAAGCTCTTCGACCCCATCAGGCCGTCTGTGACATTGTGTACACTCCGCTCTGCACCAAGCTCTTGCAGCAGGCAAGCGAAGTGGGCTGCAAGGTGGTGACCGGCGAAGGAATGCTGGTACATCAGGGCATTGAAAGTTTCCGCAAGTGGTTTCCAGAAGAAACCAAGGACAAGACTAACGACGAACTGGCCGCTATTATGCGCAAAGGAATGCAGGGTTAATTATGGGTAAGCATATTTTCTTTACAGGTTTCATGGCCAGTGGCAAGTCTCGTACAGGCCGCGCCCTCGCCGAACGATTGAACCGCCCTTACGTAGATACGGACGCCGTTATCGTAGAACGCGCCGGCAAGACCATTAGCGAAATTTTTGAGCAGGATGGCGAAGCCAAGTTCCGCGAAATGGAACGCGAAGTCGTAGCCGAATTTGCAACCAAGAGCGAGCCCCACATTGTCTCCCTTGGCGGTGGCGCCCTTACCCAGGATGCCAACCTGAAGATTATCCGCGAGAACGGAACCATTATCCGTCTGTGGGCAAAGCCAGAAGTTCTCTCGGAGCGCATCGGCCGCAAGAACACCCGCCCGCTTCTGGCAAACCTAAGCGACGAGGAACGTCTGACCAAGATCAAGCAGATGCTGAAGGACCGTGAGCCCAATTATGCCAACGCAGACTTCAGCGTCGAAAGTTCCAACGAGTTTTCTGAAGACCACGTTATCGAACGTATTCTGCACATTCTCAAGTTCTGGGAAAGCCACGCCCTCGACGTACACCCAAGCAGCGGTGGCCACTACCCCATCTTTATCGGCAAGAACATCATTTCCGATGTGGGAGTCATGCTGGAATGCCTAAAGCTTTCTCCTAGCCACGACTTCCTGGTCTGTACCGACACTAACATTGCAAAGGCGCAAAGCAGTACTCTTGGAGAGTTGCGTTGCCAGGCCGGACGTTGCCCGGTGTTCAAGTTCCAGGCAGGCGAAAAGAACAAGACCTTGCACAACCTGAACCAGCTGTACAGCTTTATGCTGCACCGTGGCTATACCCGCAAGAGCTGCCTGCTGCAGTTCAGCGGTGGCGTTGTAGGCGACATGGCAGGTTTTGGCGCAGCCACCTACCAGCGCGGCATTCCCTTTATCCAGTTCCCCACTACTTTGCTTTCTATGGTGGACAGTTCCGTTGGCGGTAAGGTGGCCGTAAACCACCCCGAAGGCAAGAACATGATCGGCGCCTTCTACCAGCCCCATGCTGTAGTGGTAGACCTTGCAGTCCTTAACACCCTGCCCGAAACCGAATACCTGGCAGGCCTGGCCGAAATCGTAAAGTACGGCGTCATCTATGACGAAGAGTTCTTCCGCTACATGGAAGAAAATGTGGAAAAGATCAAGGCCCACGATCTAGACGTACTGAAGCACCTTATCTACCGCAGCTGCGCCATCAAGGCGGAAGTGGTCGGCATCGACGAAAAGGAAGCGGGCCTCCGAGCCATTCTGAACTACGGCCACACCTTCGGCCACGCCATCGAGAACCTGACTCGCTATGAAATGTTCACCCATGGTATTGCAGTTTCTCTAGGAATGCGCGTAGCTGCCCGAGCCGCGGTCCTTTTGAACAAGATGTCTGCCGAAGACGAAGCCCGTCAGAACAAGCTTCTAGACAATCTGGGATTCCCCAAGACCTACGACATCGACGTAGTCAAGGCCTGGGACGCCATGGCCGTAGACAAGAAGGCAGAAAAGGGCACCCGAGTCTACATTCTGCCCACCAAGATTGGCGAAGTAAAGAAGGTGACCAACATCGACAAGGATATCGTGGCAGAATCCTGGAAGGCCATCAAGGGATAGCTCAAGACATTTTTAGGACGTTCGTGCTGAAAAACATGCGATAATTCTTATTTGAGTATTACATTTAATCCTTTTGAATTATTTGTGTATAGTTTGTTTGTCGTATAAAGAGGTTTTATGAGCATTCTAGTTACAGGCGGTACAGGAGCACTTGGATTTCACATTCTTTCCAGTTTGATTGGAACGACCCACGACCTATACAGCTTTAGCGACGAACAGCCCCAGCCCTGGCAGAAGGCCGAAGGGGTAACCTACCTTAACGGAGACCTGCTGAATCCCAAGGAAGTCCTTGAGATGCTGCAGAAGGTGGCACCTACCCACATCTACCATCTGGCAAGCCAGTCTTCTGTGGGTATCAGCTACATGAAGCCTAACGAAACTTTGAACATCAACCTAATGGGAACGCAGAACCTTCTAGAAGGTGTACGCCAGGTTTGCCCCAAGGCCAAGGTGATGCTCCTGAGTTCCAGCGAAATTTATGGGCGAACCGACAGGAACCTGACTTACCTCCATAAGGAAGTCGACCTACCCAACCCGCTTACGCCTTACGCAACGTCCAAGGCCTGCATGGAACTTCTGGGTAACCAGTTCCGCAACGCCAACGGACTCCACGTTGTTTTCGTGCGCCCATTCTACTTTACAGGGCCTCATCACAGCCGCCGCTTCGTGATACCTTCCATTGCCTATCAGCTGGTAAAAATCAAGTATTACGGTGCGGAGCCCACCATTTATTCTGGCAGCCTCGACGTAAGCCGCGATATCGTAGACGTTCGCGACGTGGCCCGCGGCATGATCCAGATTTTGAATTCAGCGGAATCCGGCGAAGTGTTCAACATTTGCTGCGGCAAGTCCTACACCATCCGCGAAGTCGTCGAGATGATGGTAGACATTGCCGATGTTAGCGTAGACTTCCGCTTCGACCCCGGTTACGAACGACGTAACGAAATTCCCCTGCTCATTGGCGACCCCACCAAGATCATGAACATCGGTTGGAAACCCATGATTTGCATGGAAGACAGCCTTACCGACCTGTTCAACGAAATGGTTCAGCGCCGACGCATTGAATTAAAGATGGGCATGGGCAAGGACCTGCGACTTTAAAAAAAAACTCGCAGATAATCCGTCTTTCATCGCATTTTATCACTTGAGACAGTTCCTGGGGACTGTCTTTTTTTAAATTTACTCCCATGAAGGTTAGGCTTGTCATCTATGCAATCGCAATTCTATCTGCCCTGTGTTTCGGAGCAGACGTTTCGGTTCCTAAGGGCAATTCACGAAATCTGACTGTAGATGACTTTATGCCTCATAAGGCAACCACCAAGGAATTTAACGAAACCTGGAGTTACCAGTTCGTATTCGACAACGGGACCCGCGCATTTGTCAGTTTCGCACAGATGCACATTCCCGGAACAGGCCGCAAGACAACAACCGAAATGACCTTCTGGAATTTTAAGGGCAAGTCCTATACCATCGGCCGCCAGTATCCTCCCGAACGTCTTGACGCCCAGAAAGAAAAATCCGCCATCGTCATCAAGAGCGGAGAGTACCTGATGGAAAACAGACCCGGCAAGGGTCATCACGTCTTATTCACAGCCGACAAAAATGGCAAATGGCTTCTTGACGTGACATTTGACTCTGCAGAACCAGGTAAATCCCTGGGCGACGGCATCTGGAAAATCGGTAACGAAAAGATGGGCCAGTACATCCATATTCCTTATGGTCGCGTTTCTGGAAAGATCGCCTATAACGAAGACACCCTTACGGTAAAAGGCTATGCCTATATGGATCAAGTTTGGCAGACCGCACTTGCTACAGACTTGGCCATTCGATCCATCAATTTTAGCACAAACGCCAGGCAACCTCTTTACGCAGGACGCATCTCCATGACCAAGGACGGAAACCTTCTGGGCTACGCCTTGCACAGCACCCCCGACGGAATAAAGGTCGTTACCCCCAAGGAACTTAAGGACGGCGAGAGTTCTTACAAGGGAAAGGACTTCCCCAAGGGAACGCTATCTGTTTTTTGGAACGAAGAAAATACAGAAGCGCTCCAATTTAATGCGGCCAAGCCATTCCAGAAAGCAAGCATCCTAGACAAGGTAGATGGATGGCTTGCCAAGAAGGCATTCAAGATTGCCGCCGGCGGCGAGGTATTTTTTTACCGTGGACGCAGTGACGTAAACGGCGGAAAGAAAATTGACTGGTGCATTACAGGAGCCAAGGATTAGGATTTTTATGACAAAGTTTCGCCCCTGCATAGACTTACACGACGGCAAGGTAAAGCAGATTGTAGGAAGTTCCTTGAACGATTCAGGAACAGGCCTAAAGACAAATTTTGAAACAGACCGTAGCGCAGCCTGGTTTGCAGAGCTGTACAAGAAAGACGGCATCAAAGGCGGCCACGTCATTATGCTGGGCAAAGGCAACGACATTGCAGCAAAGGCAGCCCTTGCCGCCTACCCTGGCGGTTTGCAGGTCGGTGGAGGAATCTCCGCCGAAAACGCCAAGGAATACCTGGATGCAGGCGCCAGCCACGTAA
The DNA here is from genome assembly GCA_024398955.1 of Fibrobacter sp. Classification (GTDB taxonomy): domain Bacteria; phylum Fibrobacterota; class Fibrobacteria; order Fibrobacterales; family Fibrobacteraceae; genus Fibrobacter. Next base: position 69,739 of record JAKSIG010000011.1, read on the forward strand.
TCGTAACCAGCTGGATTTTCCCAGAGGGAAAACTGGACCGCAGCCGCCTCGAGACCCTCGTTGCCATTACAGGCAAGGAACGCCTGGTTCTGGACTTGAGCTGCAAGCGCACCAACAAGGATGGCGAAGTTCCTCAGTGGAGCATTGCCACCAATCGCTGGCAGACCCTCATCGACATCCAGATTACCGAAGACAACCTGAAGGATCTGGCACGCTACTGCGACGAATTCCTTGTTCACGCCGCCGACGTCGAAGGCAAGCAGCAAGGCATGGATGACGACCTGATTCGTTTTCTGGCAAAGTACAGCCCCATCAAGGTAACATATGCGGGCGGCGCCAAGAGCCTTGCGGATTTGGAACATTGCAAAGAAATCTCTGGCGGTAAAATTGACCTCACCATCGGAAGCGCACTGGATCTTTTCGGCGGTAAAGGAGTGAAATATGACGACTGCGTCAAATTCAACCAAGCTTAAGACCTCGGACCAGCTGGATTCCCGTCCGGGCATTTTTGGACGCACCGTTACCAGCACGTTCCGCAAGGAATACGGCATCAAGCACAAGCCGCCAGGAAACATTCGCACCTGCTGGATCCCGCCGATTGTATTTGGTTCCGCATTGCTGAACCTCCCCAAGCTTCTGAAGCTCCGTTTCTTTCTGAAAAAGGAACGCAAGGAACGCCTGTCCAATAATCCCGATGATGTCAGTGTCCTGTACTACTCCGACAACCTGGACGAAACCAACGGCATCGCAAACAACCTGCGCAACGTGATTCCCTACATGAGGGCTCACGGTCTTAAGGCGTTCCTGGCAGGCAGTGCCTTTAACACCCGCCCCTGCGGTGTTGTAGAAAACAGCTACTGCATGTTACTGCCTCGCATGTTCAGCATGGAACAGCTGGGTTATGCCAATAGCGAACTGGCTATTCCCCGTGTCGGCCACATGCTTCGCATGCTGAAGCGCTACCCCGTCGACATCATCGAGCTGGAAACTCCAAGCCCAGGCGCCTGGCTTATCGCAATTTGCGGTCATATCGCAGGCATCAAGGTCATGAGCCATTACCGCACCGACGTTCCCCAGTACACTCGCACGCTGGTAAAGGCCAAGTGGATGCACTACTACGTGCTGAAGCTCATGCAGATCTTCTACTGGATGGCCCGTCCCGTCATCAGCCCCTGCGACGACTATTCCGACGCCCTGGTAAACGAACTGAAGGTCCCCCGCGAGCAAGTAAAGTTGATGCCCCGCGGCCTCCCCCTGGAACGATTCCAGCCCGAAATGCGGGGCAAGGGAACCTGGGAAAAATTCGGCTGCACTCGAGAACAGCGTAAAGTTCGATTCGCCTTTATCGGCAGAATTTCTAAAGAAAAGAATCTTGAATTCCTGAACAACGTCTGGAAAAAATTCGCATCCCAGCACGACGACGTGGAACTGATGTACGTTGGCTACGGCTGGTACCTTGAAGAAATCAAGAAGCTCTTTGCCGAAAGCGATGTAAAAGAAAGCGTTAATTTTGCCGGAGAACAAGGCGGAGAAATCCTTTCTGGACTTTATGCAGACGCAGACTTTTTCCTGTTCCCCAGCACTACGGATACCTTCGGGAATGTGGTAGTCGAAGCCATGTCTACAGGAACACCTGCAGTTGTCAGCAACTACGGCGGTCCGCGAAATATCGTCGACAGCGAAAAGTACGGCTGGATTCTACCCATCGACGAAAACAAGTGGCTTGACGCCCTCGAAAGTTGCCGCAAGCTGAAACTGGAACGCGACGCCGACTACCAGCAGATGCGTAAGGACTGCCACGAACGCAGCAAGCGCTACACTCTGGAAAATTCCAGCAAGGCTCAATTCGATTATTTCCGTCAAGTCGCCAAAGACTTCTACAAGATCGGTTAATGTCGCCAGACGCTCTTAAGCAATTGCGAGATTGGTTCATCAGGAACGCCGCAGAACTTCCGTGGCGTCCTTTAGATGTGAATGCACCTCGGGATCCTTACGCCGTGTGGATCAGCGAAACCATGCTGCAGCAAACACAGGTTTCTACGGTACGCGATTACTTTACACGATGGATGAACCGATTCCCAGATGTAGCGACTTTGGCCGCCGCCAAAGAGGAAGAAGTTTTTAAGTACTGGCAGGGCCTTGGATACTACAGCAGAGCCCGCAATATCCTGAAGACCGCCAAGCTTGTTGTAGAGACCGCAAGTCAGGCAACCAAGACTGCCGTAACAGACTGCAGCATTTCAAGAAAAACGAAGGCTGGCAGGAGCTTCAGCATGCCATCGACCCGCAAAGAACTGGAAGCTCTTCCTGGAATTGGCGCCTATACTGCAGGAGCCATTCTGAGTCTAGCCTACCACCAGCCAGAAGCCATCCTAGACGGGAACCTGGTGAGAGTTTTTTCAAGAGTGCATCTGCTGAACTTTTTACCCACAGACAAGGAACCTGCAAAAGACGGTACAGGCACGAAGGTCCTCCATAGCGGAACCTGCGCCGAAGTCTATTGGAATTACGCTCGGGATGTAGCAAGTCACCCCAAGGGGTTCCTGCATAACGAAGCCCTGATGGAACTTGGGCGCACCATATGCAAGGTGAAGAATCCGACCTGCGAAAAATGCCCCCTGCAAAAGGAATGCGGCGCCTTTGCTGCAGGCAAAGTCGCAATGTTCCCCCCAGCCAAGAAACACTTGCAAAAAGACTGGCATGGCACAGTACTTGTAATAGAAAGTTCAGACCATAAAATTTTTGCGATTCACGGCGGGCAGAAATTTTTTGGGAACCAATTTGCATTGCCTCATTTTGAATCTCCGAAAAATGCGACCGTCGGCGTTCCTGCAGAGGCAGCACAGTACCTTCCGCTAGAGTTCGTAGAAAACCTCAAGGACTGCGGATCCTTTAAGCACAACATTACAGTCCACAAGATGGACTGCCAAGTCCTTTATATAAAAATTGCGGCAACAGCCCTGCAGGTTTCAAAAAAACAAAAAAAGCTCCTTGGAGAAACCCCTACAAATGCTGATTTTCGCTGGATAGAAAAAGCGAGAATCCAGGAGACTCTCGCCAACAGTTTCAGCTTAAAGGCGTTACAGCAGGTCAACCTCTAGAAGGTTTTCTTTGCGGAGCAAATGAAGCGCAGACTGTTATAGCTTGCGTTGGGCACTTCCACCATTTCATTGGCCAGCACATGCATCAAGGTCCCGCTAAGGTAAATTCCATGCTTGGGGAACTGCTGTTCGAAGGTGGCATCCCAATACCAGTCGCCCTTAACTATAAAGGGATCCGCAGAACGCAGGTTCCACTGGGCGTCACTACGATAGTGAATGGAGTGGCTGACTTTTAGGGATTTGCGAATCATCCAGTCTGCAGCAAAGCCAACGTAGTATTCGGCCGGAGTCACTTCAGCACGATTGACTTCGCCATCGATGCGTTCAAAGCCTGCAGAAGCCTTGAAGTTGAACATTTTTTCGTACCACATGCCAAGCCACAATTCGCCTGTAATGCCCTTGATCCAGGAGTTGATTCGAGCCACATCGCCATAGCGGACCCTGTAGCCGTTATCCACGTCGTAATGCACAACATCAAAACCTTCAGCACCGTATTCAGCCCAAAAACTTCCACGTCCGCCCAAAGCCACATTCCCCAAGGTATCGGCAAAGTTCATGTAGGCCTGCATCAAGGACATCTGCCCTTCGGCAGTCAGTTCGACTTCCTGGTTATTAAAAAATTCCTTTGTGTCGGCAAGAGGATTCAATCGGGTCGCAGAAATATTCTTGACTCCCACAACAGTACCCATGTCCTTCGGCGTGGGTGCCACAAACTGAATGCTATCCTGAACCATCCAGTCGCGTTCATTGATACCAAACATTACGTCGGCAGTCAGGCGACGCGTCGGCTGCACACGAAGTTCCATAAAAGGCCAGAAAACCCGGTCTTCTTCCAGCTCTGTGTAGACATTGCCTGAATCTTCTACCGCACGAAAGGCCATGCCAGCAGACATCTGCATTACACCTTGCTTGCAGGCATCGCCACACTTATAGTATACAGATCCGCTCAGCTCTTTACGAGAGCCCGCTTCTTTCTTTAGCAGGTTCTGATATTCAGCATCTTCATAGGCAACCGTAACGGATAGATCCATCACGTCTACACGGCCCTCTACGCGAGGCTTATTATGAACAGGAAGCCAGCGGGAAGTTCCCGTGAACATCCAGTAATATTCTTCACCCGCAACCACAGACGCATTCACAAAGGAATTGGTATAGCCAAAGCCACCGTAAGCGGAGCTAAAAAGAGGCCAGTTCTCGCCAAAGAAGGCGAAACTATCGTCAACTACAGCCTTACGATAACTGGTCGTTTTCTGGGCAAAGTGATCATCCTGGAAAAGTCTTGCCGTTGCCCAGAAGCCCAATAAATTCGGAGTTCTAAAGCCGCCTTCAAGAATAGGCGTATGGTTCATGGGTCGATTTTTTTCAGGCGTAATGAAATCCTGATAAATCATATCGCCCAGTTCGTTGCCAGTCTTCAGCCAGATAGACGGATCCATCGGTGCCCACGAAAGCACTCCGCTCACGCGGTTAAACAGCAGGCGGTCTCGAAGCTTGGAAGAAGACCACAATTCACTTTCGGAATGGATTCCTCCTGCACCAAGAATGCGATCATAAAAATAGGTGGGTCCCCCCATCAAAAAAGTTCCATCGGCACGAAGTTCAGGCTCCATGCCTTCCATTTCTGCAGGGATGGCAGAGGGTTTTATCTCTGTCGCAAAAGCTGCCGTAGAAAGGAGCGCAAGCAATAACATTTTTTTCATTACCAGAGTCTCCTTTCAATATACAGGCCGGCGGTCAGCATATTGGAACGTTCCGGCAAGGTCCACACTTCTTCCCACAAGAAATTAAAGCCTACACGCATCTTTTCAAAATTCCACAAGGGAACATTGATTCTGGCAAACCAGCCAAATTCAGTTTCGTTATCGACCAAGGTGCCTCCAGGCAGGCGGTACAATTTATTCTTTTCCTGATCATCATCCAGGTCAGCACGAGTCCAGTTGCAGGTAAAGCCACCACCAAGAATAATTGGGCGGATCATAGCCAAATGCCAATCCAAGCCCACTCGACCCGTAAACTGATGAACGCCATCATAGGGGACATCTTCAGGAACAGGCTTGAAATAGGAATAGTTAAAGTTCACAATTCCATCCACATTGTTCCAATAAGAATAGCGGAAACCTAAACCTGCATAAAAGGTATTTTCAACAGCGTCTTCCAAATCCCCCCACGGATAAATTTCACCACCTTCGATAGAGATATAGCCATGAGAAAAAGCCTCGTCAGCAGCGGTCGACGAAATCAACGAATCTGCGGGACTTGTAGAAACTTGTGCAAATACAAAGGACAAAGTGAACACCACAAGGGCAATCACTTTTTTCACAATTGAATTCGCCTGAAAATACTTAATACTCATAATCATTTACGCAGTTTTTATAAGAGCCTGGGCGAAGAAACCATCAAAGCGGGAATCCTTATTGGCAGGGAACACAGGATCGCCAGCCTTTGAAAATTCCGGATGGGCCTTCACGAAACGATTCACCACCTGCGTGGTTTCTAGCGGGTCGGGGCTACAGGTAGCGTACACCAAGCGGCCTCCTGCAGCAAGGCGGGTAGCGGCAGCCTCAAGAATGCTATACTGCAGTTCAGCCAGTTCCTTGAAAGAAGCAGGGCTTAAACGATACACCACTTCGGGGCGGCGGGCAAGAACACCCATGTTACTGCAGGGAACATCCAAAAGAATACGGTCGTATGCAGCCGCCAGGCGAGTGGAACCGCCAATGTTTTTCGTTGCGTCAGCATTCTTCAACGAAAGCACATCAATACAGGAAGTCTTGATATTGGTAAGGCCAAGACGCTTTGCCAAGTCCTGCATTTTCGCCATACGATTTTCAGAAACATCACTGGCAAGAATATCCAGACTGGGGTCCATTTCAGCCATGAGGGCGGACTTGCCCCCAGGAGCAGCACAGGCGTCCCAGACTTTCAGGCCAGGCTTCAGATCCAGCAGTTTAATGACTTCGTAAGCCGAAGGATTCTGCAGACTGAATTCGCCTTTTGCAAACGCATCGGATTCCAGCACAGTTTTCAGTTTTGCGTTTTCGGGAACTTCCACAAAACGATCGTACAGGATAGAAGCATTTTCAAAGCCCAGCTTTTGCGCCAGCTTGGGAGCACTGGTCTTCTGCAGGTTTACGCGGAGCCATTCTGCAGGGCGAGTCAACGTGGTACGTGCAATTTCTTCGGCACGGTCGCCACCATAAATGTCAAACCAGCGACGTACTAGCCATTCGGGCACAGAGTTTTCGACAGATACCTTACGCACCCGCTGGGGAGGCAGTTCAGGCAAGCCGTTTCTGCGAGCTCCTCTCAACACTCCGTTTACAAGGCTAGCCGTTCCATCACCAAGGCCCACTGCCCTGGCAAGGTCTGCACTTGTAGCAATGGCGGCATAATCCGGCACATTCATATAGAGCATCTGGACAAGGCCCATGGCAATAATGGTGCCTGCCTCTTCGGAAGGCATGCGCTTGGTCAAATGCTTAATGACATATAGCAGGTACAAATACCTGCGGCACACGCCCAAGGCAAGTTCCATGGCAAAAGGTGAAAGCCCACTTTCCTTAATGAAGGCTCCATCCCGTTGCCACTGCAAAAGAACGCGGTAAGCGTCCTTACGTTCCTTAAGCTGATCAGGGCGTTTCTGGTCCTGCGCAGGTTCCATCTTCTCGTTTAGCAAAATGCAAGTCCCTCGTGATTCTGGATGCCACGCATAAAGTCAGCTACGGGCATAGGCTTCTTGCCCTCGGCCTGAATTTCAATCACTTCCAGAAGACCTTCTCCTGTACCCACGAAGAAGCGTTTGTCCTTGAAGGCGACCGCACCAACAGTCAGAGCGCCAACGCCTGCGGGAGCCTTGCATTCCCCTACGCCCACCACATCGGTAACGCGGAGGTAAACCATGCGGCCACCCAATTTGCCGTATCCACCGGGCCACGGATTGAAGGCGCGGATGCGGTTGTGAATGACGCGAGCCGGCAGGTTGAAGTCAATGAGACCTTCTTCCTTCTTCAGCTTGGGAGCGCCAGATGCCTGGGCGTGATCCTGAGTCAAATCCTTTTCGGTGCCGGTAACCAGCTGGTTGATGGCATCGTCCAGAGCGTCACAGCCAGGAACCACCATCTTTTCCAGAAGGCTTGCGGTAGTATCCTGATGGTCGATGGGAATCACTCGCTGGGCAAGAATGGGACCGTGGTCCATCTTTTCGTCTAGGCGGAAAACGGTAACGCCAGTTGCAGGCAGGCCATCGGCAATGGCGCGCTGTACAGGGGCTGCACCGCGGTACTTGGGAAGCATACTGCCGTGAACGTTCACGGCGCCAAACTTGGCAACGCCCAGAATGTTCTTGGGCAGAATGGAGTAAGCCACCACCACAAAGAGGTCAGCACCAAAGGCGCGGAGTTCTTCTTCAAATTCCGGAGCCTTCAAGTCCACAGGCTGCAGCACCGGCAGGCCATATTCCAGAGCCAGGCTCTTTACCGGCGGAGGGGTCAGAACGCGGCCACGACCAGCGGGGCGATCCGGCTGAGTTACAACACCAACAACTTCTGCAAAGTCACTTTCTTTCAAGTGCTTCAAAAAACATGCCGCAAATTCCGGCGTACCCATAAATACGATTTTCATAAAATGCAAGATAGTAAAGTTAAAGTGGTTAGGGGCTAGGGTCTAGGGGCTAGGGTCTAGGATCTAGAATCTAGAGGCTAGAATCTAGGGTCGCGGGAGGCAAGTACGAATGATTTCAAGACGGTTACATCTTTATTCTACCTGCAGTATATCCCCGACATCCCTAATCTCTAACTCCTAATCTCTAGTTTCTAGTCTCTATTTTTCTACATTTTCCCCCGCTATGAGAATACCTCTTCAAATTGCCGTGATTTTTGCCATTTGCCTGGCAGGCGAATTTCTGAACCGAGTGGTTGGCATCCCTATCCCGGGCAACATTCTCGGCATGGTTCTGCTCCTTATATTACTTTGTACTAAAATTCTTAAACCGGAACAGGTTTCCGGCGTTTCCAGTTTCTTCTTGAACCATCTGGCACTTTTCTTCTTGCCGCCAAGCATCGCCATTATGACCGTTGGCGACGACATTCTTAGCCAGTGGCCCACCCTACTCCTTCTTTGCATTGTGCTGACGCTCATCAGCTTGGCAGCCACCGGCCTTACCACGCAGTTTCTCATTGGCCATCAAGAAAAGCGTCTGAACATCGAACAACTTGAAGATGACGAAATGAAACAATCCACTAGGGGGAAGAAATGAACACCATCATCAACTCGCCCCTGTTCGGAATTTTCTTGACCTTGGCCGCCTTCGAAGTGGGCGTGGCTCTGAACAAGAAATTCAAGTACTCCATCTTGAACCCGCTGCTCATCGGCCTCATTCTCATTGTGGGATTCCTGATGATTACGGGAATCAGCTACGACAGCTACAAGGTAGGCGGCGACTACATTTCTATTCTGCTGGGCCCCGCAACCGTTGTGCTGGCAGTTCCACTCTATAGGCAGCTGGGCAACCTCAAAAAGCACTGGCTCCCGATTTTGGCAGGCATCGCCGTCGGTAGCCTCACTTCCATTTTCTGCGTGGTGGCCACTTCTAAATTGGTAGGCCTTAGCAGCACTTTAATGCTTTCATTAGTGCCCAAGTCCATTACCATCCCCATGGGTTCCGTGGTTTCTGCACAGATCGGCGGCATCCCCAGCATTACCATTATTTCCATCGTGATTACGGGAATTACCGGCGCTGTCACCGCTTCCGTAGTTTGCAAGTTCTTCCGCATTAAGCACAAGGTTGCCCAGGGCATTGCCATCGGTACCGCAAGTCATGCACTAGGCACCACCCGCGCCATGGAAATCGGAGAAACTCAAGGCGCCATGAGTTCCCTGGCCATCGGCATCGCCGGAATCTTCACCGCAGTAGTGGCACCCCTGCTGTTGCAATTAATCGGGTAACCGCCCGTTGATCAAATTATTCGCCCGTATAATTCTGACTTTCTCGGCAGGCTTTTTCCGCCTGTTCAATGGAATATTTCGTATAAGTCTCGC
>JAKSIG010000012.1 GCA_024398955.1 Fibrobacter sp.
CAGCGTAGATGTCAGCGTTAGCCTTGCGGAAGTCAGCAGTGCAAGAAGCCTGTGCTGCAAGGATTTCGTCGAGGTCAGCCTGAGAACCGAATTTGATTGTGTTTGCCATATTAGTTTGTTTTTGGTTGCGGTACAAAAAATTCAGGCTACGCCACTACACCTACGTAGTCGAGAATTTTTTGAACCTGTTGTTCAATTGAGGTTTGTGTAGTGTCAATTTCAATAGCGTCGTCGGCCTTCTTGAGGGGGGCCGTTGCGCGGGAAGAGTCCAGACGGTCACGTTCGACCAGGTTCTGAAGTACGTCCTCCAGCGTTACCTTTTCACCACGTTCCAGCAGTTCCTTGTAGCGGCGTTCTGCACGGACCTTTACGTCGGTGACCAGGAAAAACTTGTACTTGGCGTTGGGGAAAACCACGGTACCGATGTCGCGACCATCCAGAATGCAGCTGGACACGGCGCCAATTTCGCGCTGCTTTTCGGTCATGGCCTTACGGACAGACGGCAGGGCGCAGTAGATGCTCACGTTAGAGGAAACGCGCATACCGCGGATTTCGGATTCGTAGGAAACGCCGTCGATAAGGATGTGATTTTCGGAGTCAAAGCTAAGCTTGAGGTTCTTGAGCAGTTCGTCCATTGCAGGGCCTTCTTCTGCGGGAATACCCTTTTCGAGGGCGGCGAAAGTCACGGCGCGATACATGGACCCGGTGTCCAGGTAGGTAATGCCCAACTTTTTAGCAATAATTTTTGCAGTGGTGCTCTTACCAGTACCGCTGCCGCCATCAAGTGCAATAACAAAATTTTCTGTAGAACTCATGAGTGGGGCCTAATTTAGAAAAATAAAAAAGGGGCTTCAAGGAGAGCCCACTGAATTTTATAGGAGAAATGAGGTCTAAAACGGCATATCGTAGTAGAAATAGGTAACATAGCCGTCGTCACCCCAGAACGCAATGACTTCGCCGTTCTTGTAGATGTCCAGCTGGTCGCCGTCTTCAAAAAAGCGGAAATAGCTACCGTAGTCGGGCTCGTAGCCTTCTTCGTACTCACGTTCCGTATAGTAGTAGCGGTCTCCGTCCAGATACAGATTGGCCAGCCCGTCGGAATCCACCCGAAGGGACATCTTGACGGACGGGCTAATGGACTCAACGGGCATGCAGTCAAAGACATGTACGCTATTGTACCTACAGGTTTCGGTGTAGTAATAGTAGTAGGTGCGGTTATAGCGGGCACCGTCGGCAGCGGGGTCCGTCGCCGTCAGATCACCGCAACCTGCCAACAGCAGGACAAACGAGAACAGCGATAAAAGAAGAACGCGACCGCAAAAAAGTTTCATATCCATAAAATAACAAAAAGCCCCGACCAAAGGCCGGGGAGTTCTAGAAATACCTCGCAAATCCAATAACAAACAAAGTAAAAAGAAGCGAGCATCAGCCCGCTTCCTTAAACTTTGCAGCAAACACAAGCCTTGCCGGAATTATTCTTCGTCGGAGCTGCTGTCGCCGTACATCTGTTCTTCGGCGGCCTGAGTGTTTTCGTCGGAGAATTCTTCGGCGGCGCGAAGTTCGCCGGTGCTACCGTACTTACGCTTTTCTTCTTCGGTCAGCTTGTTGGAGTAGACGATTTCTTCCTGTTCCTGGTTAGCGGCGTTAGCCTCTTCCTGCATGATCTTCTGACCCTGCTCCAGGCGGCGCTTAATGCGTTCGTCTTCCATCTGCTTCAGGTTGGTGCCAACCTTAGCCTGTTCGGCAGACATGACGTTACGGCCGTTGGCTTCATCCATGGCATCCTTAATGCCAACGAGACGACCCTTGCCATCGACTTCGAGACCAGCCTTGCGGAGGGTAGAAAGAGGCAGACGGCGGGCAGCCAACATATATTCTTCCTTAAATTCGTAACCGTCGGAAGAAGCAATTGCATCGGCTTCGTCCGGAGTCACAAATTCGAGAGCTTCCTGCCAGCGGGAGCCCTGCACGCAAGAAGTAAAGCCAACCAGGGCATTATCCAGAGCTTCTGGATCATCGGACTTAGTACCGCTACAGGCAGACAGCACTACTGCAGCCAAAGTTGCAAAACACACCAAAAGTTTTTTCATAGGATATTCCTCCGAAAAAAGTTTAAAATCCCGCCTAAATATACACATTTTTCTAAAGAGTTTACGCACTTTACCAAAATTTTTACGCAAGTCTTTGCTACATTGGCACTTATATGACAGAAAGCGCAGATATCTACCGCATTAAGAAGGCCGGCACCGACGGTTCCGAAAGAGAAATTATCCTTATCGGCACCGCCCACATTTCCCAGGCCTCCAAGGATTTGGTCCGCGAGACCATCGAGGCCGAAAAGCCCGACACCGTATGCGTAGAACTGGACCAGGGCCGTCTGAACTCCATCAAGGATCCCGACCGCTGGAAAAAGACCGATCTGCGCCAGGTTATCAAGAATAAGCAGCTGGGGACCCTTATAGCCAACCTGGTCCTAGGCTCCTACCAGAAGCGCATGGGCGCACAGACCGGCGTAAAACCCGGCGCTGAGCTGAAAGAAGCCGTAGACGTCGCCGAAACCGCAGGCCACAACCTGGTGCTGGCCGACCGCGATATCAAGATCACCCTGCGCCGTACCTGGGCATGCACCCCCTGGTACCGCAAGCTGAGCCTTTTGGGCGGACTTTTTGCCAGCATCTTTGACAAGACCGAGGTCAGCGAAGAAGAGTTGGCAAAGATCAAGGAACAGGACGCCCTGAACGGCATGATGCAGGAATTCGGCAAGTCCTTCCCCGAAGTCAAGCAGGTCCTTATCGACGAACGCGACCAGTTCCTGGCCAGCAAGATCAAGAACGCAGATGGTCACAAGGTTGTAGCAGTAGTCGGCGCAGGCCATATGCGGGGCATTGCAAGCATTATCGAAGAAGAAAAGGAACTGCCTTCCGAAGAATCCATCAGCGTTATTCCCAAGAGCGCCCCCATCTGGAAGATTATCGGCTGGGCCATTCCTATCGCCATCATCGCAAGCATTATCGCCGTAGGCGTGCATGCGGGAGCGGCAAAGGCCGGCGAACTGAGCCTGCAATGGGCCATGCTTACCGGCGGCGGCGCCATGCTGGGAACGATTATTGCCGGCGGCCACCCGCTGACTATACTGGTTGCACTTGTTACGGCGCCCTTCACCGGACTTACACCGCTGATTGGGGTGGGGTTCTTTACTGCGTTGACGCAGGTTTACATGAGGCCTCCGCGGGTAGAAGAGATGGAAACGCTGACCGACGATATCTGGCAGGTCAAGCGCTGGTGGAAGAACCGCGTTACCCGAGTGATTCTTTGCTTCTTGTGCCCGGGCATTCCCGCAATCGTCGGCAAGATCCTGGCCATTTTCAATATTTACCAGGCGCTATAAGACTCGTTTTTAAATCATTTGCTTTCTAAGCGAGGGTACAAGTCTTTTAGGACTCGTACTCTATTTTTTGCTCATCAACCATTTTTGAGAACTTTTATATAAAATTTGAGAACATAAAATCAGATTTTTTAATTAAATTTTTACAAAATTTAAGTTTTTCCTATTGACTTTTAAAAAATTAAAGCATATCTTTTGAGAAAAGTTTTGAGAACATCTAGTTTTCTCTCTCCTAGATGGGACCAAAACACAAAAATGGGATGTGTGTTATGAAAATCAACGAAAAAATAGAGGACTTCTTTGCAGGAAGCATTTGCGTTTCTGCTTTCGCCGTCGGCATGGCCTTCTGCATGATGGTCGCAAACGCTTCTGCAGCAACTTCCCCAGACTTCCCCATGACCGGTTTCGCCACACAGAACGGCGGCACCACCGGAGGCAAGGGCTACAGCGAAGTTACCGTCAGCACCGCAGCAGAATTGGCGAAGTACGCCTCCGCAGGCAACAAGATCATTTACGTAAAGCCGGGCACCTACGCCGGCCCCATCAACGTGGGCAGCAACGTGACCATCTACGGCTACCAGGGTGCAATCATTACACAGCCTACCACTGGCAGCGCCATGAAGCTTAGCGGTTCCAAGAACGTCATCATCCGCAACCTGAAATTCCAGGGAATCGGTGCCCACGACGACGATGACGAAGACTGCCTCCAGGTAAATCACGAATCCAAGAACGTGTGGATCGACCACGTGGATATTTACGATGGCCACGACGGCAATCTGGACATTACCAACGCTTCCGACTATGTGACCATTTCCTGGACCAAGTTCAGCTACACCAGCAAGAGCACCGGCCATCAATTCTCCAACCTCATTGGCAACAGCAAGACAAAGACTTCCGACCGCGGCCACCTGAACGTCACCTTCCATCACACTTGGTGGGCAGACGGTGTTGTGGAACGTATGCCCCGCGTCCGCTTCGGCAAGGTCCATGTGGCAAATAACCTTTTTGACAGCAAGAACACCAGCTACTGCGTCCGCGCCGCTGTCGAAGCAGACATCCGTATCGAAAACAATGTTTTCCTGAACGTGCAGAAGGCTCTTGACCTGTACACTAGCGACGGCGCCATTACCGCCGCCCAGATGATCAACAACTACGAAGAAAACGTGAAAAAGAAGGAAGCCGGCATGGGCACAGCCTTCAAGCCTAGCTACTCAATGAGCCTTACCGACGTCAGCACCCAAGCCAAGGCTTACGCCCTTCGCGACTCCATCAAGCTTTATGCAGGAGCCACATTGCCGAACCCAGGCAGCAACGCAGCCGTGACCCCCGCCAGTTCTTCTAGCCAGGTAACACCGGCATCCTCCAGTTCCGTAAAGTCCAGCAGCAGCGTAGCAAGTTCCAGCAGCTCCGTCTCAGGCTCAGCAAGCCTTACAAAGCACGGTGCCGGCAGCGCTAACCAAACCGTGGCCGCGGGCAGCGCCATCGAAGAACTTTACTACACCATCGCAGGCGCCACCGGAGCCACAATCACTGGACTACCCGAAGGCATAACCGGCATTCTGAAGGGATCCGACTTCTACATTTCTGGTACCGTTTCTGCGACGGCTGAAGCCAAGGCCTACAAGTGGACTATCACCACCACAGGCGCAAGCAGCAACGCAACTAAGAGCGGAACGTTCACTGTCACCAGCAGTTCTCAGGTCACTGAACCAGCCGATGCGTCCAGCAGTTCCCAGGCCACCGAACCTGCCGATGCGTCCAGCAGTTCCCAGGCCACCGAACCAGCCGATGCGTCCAGCAGCTCTCAGGTTTCCGAACCTGCCGATGTGTCCAGCAGCTCTCAGGTTTCCGAACCTGCCGACGTGTCCAGCAGCTCCAATGACGACGAGCCTCAAGGTTTCGCATCTGCCGCAGTTCTTAACTACTCCGTAAGAGCCGTCGCCCGTGCTATCAACATTCAGGGAGCAGCAAGCAAGACTTTCGTCATCTTCGACATGCAGGGTCGCATGCTCAGCCACGGACTAATCAACAACGACAACTTCATTGCTAGCCTCCCCCGTCCAGGCAGCTATCTGGTTCGCATCGGACGCACTAACCACACCGTCAACATTCGCTAACCAAGACACAAGAATTTCCTCAACCAAACCAAGGCCTCGCCTTCTCAAAGGCGGGGCTCTTTTTATACAATCTGCTTTTGTATATTTGCGAATATGTCCACCGTGATTCTGTTTAATAAACCCTTCGGCGTTTTAAGCCAATTCACTCCCGAGTCGGGGCACCCCGCCCTAGACTCCTTCGGGTTTCCTGGCGGAGTGTACGCGGCAGGCCGACTGGATCACGACAGCGAAGGCGCCCTTCTACTAACAGACAACGGCAAGCTTATCAAGAAGCTGCTGGATCCGAAATTCGAGCACCCGCGCACCTACCTTGCGCAAGTCGACGGCCAGATTACAGAAGAAGCGATCCGCAAACTCTGCAAGGGCGTAGATATCAAGGGGTACCACACCAAACCCTGCCGCGCCAGAATCGTCGAGACACCCGATTGGATCTGGGACCGCAACCCGCCCGTACGATTCCGCGCCAACATTCCAACAAGCTGGGTGGAGTTAACGCTTATCGAGGGCAAGAACCGCCAGGTGCGTCACATGACCGCCGCAGTCGGGTTTCCGACGTTGCGTCTGGTCCGCGTTAAAATCGGGAATATCCCCCTGGGGGATTTAAAGCCCGGCGAATGGCGGATCGTTACCGAGAACGTGATTTAAGTTTTATTACATTTCCACCCAATGATGCAAGACGAAAAGTACATTCTGGTAGATAGTGAGGAGACACTAGCCAGCCTGCTGTCGGATCTGGAGAATTACGACATGGCCGCCGTAGATACGGAAGCCGACTCCATGTACCATTACGCAGCTCGACTTTGCCTTATTCAAATTACCATCGGCGAACACCACTACATTGTGGATCCGCTGTGCGGATTGGATCTTGCCCCTCTGTTTAAGGCCAGGGCCATGCAGACCCTGATATTCCACGGCGCCGACTACGACTTGCGTTTGCTGTGGCAGACCTATCAGTTCAGCCCCGCCCACATCTTTGATACCATGCTGGCAGCAAAGATTCTTGGAGAACCCCACCTGGGCCTTGCCGACCTGGTTCGCGAATACTTTGGCGACGAACTGAAAAAAGAAAATCAGCGTGCCGACTGGACCACGCGCCCTCTGCCGCTTGAAATGTGCGAATACGCCATTCACGACACCTTTTACCTGCACGAACTTTGCGCCATCCTGGTAGAAAAGCTCCAGGCTGCCGGACGTATGGGCTGGCTTACCGAGCAGTGCAACGCCCTTATCGAGCACTCCCGCAATCCGGCCCCGCCCAAGAAGGACCCCTGGCGCATTACCGGCAGCAGCATTTTTAGCCCCTGCGCCCTGAACATTCTAAAGCACCTGTGGAACTGGCGCGAAATGCAGGCCGAAGACTTGGATCGCCCGCCTTACAAGGTAATGCCCAACGAACTGATGCTAGCCATCGTGCGCCACGCCGTAGACACCTATCCGCAAGTCCTGCTGGACCATCTGCCGCGACTCCCCCGCAACTTTAAGGACGAGCGCCTGGCTTCCTTCGTGAACATGATGGAAACCGCCATGGCCGTTCCCGAAAGCGATTGGCCCGAACGCCTGCCCAAGGCCCCGCCCCCGCCGGTTATTCCCAATTCAGACCTTCTCTCGGTACTCAAGACCTGGCGCGACGAAAAAGCGGCCACCCTGAATTTGGACCCCTCCATGCTCGGGAACAAGTCCCAGCTTATCTGGCTTGCCGCCCCAGGAACCACCCCCTGGGAAGAACGTTACGAAGAAGCCCACCTTATGAGCTGGCAAAAGAAGATCTGGACAGAAATCCTGCAGGAAAACCTACCCAAGGCAAAGCGAGTGGGAGACCCGGACTAAACAATTAACCGCCGGTTTGCTACGCCGGCATCGAACGCTATGGAAGCTGTCCTTCTTATACTCCTTTTTATCGTGGTGCTGGGCGCCCGCAGTTTCTTTGACCCCGCCAAGCGTAAACGCCCCGGCGAGGAACTGATCAACAACCCCTGGGAAGAAATCCACGCCATTCCCGGCTACAAGCAGTCTCGTAAGGTGGCCGCATTCTACCCCCTGGTCGGCGAGCCCAACATTACCCCCGTGCTAGAACAGTTGGTTCGCGAAAACCGCCTGCTGCTCCCTCGTGTAACAGGCGAAACCACCATGGAGTTCTACCCCATCGAAAACCTGAAGAAGGACCTTGTCCCCGGACGATTCGGCATCATGGAACCCCGCGACGGAATTGAACCCTACACAGGCCCCTTTACCGTATTCCTCGTCCCCGGAACAAAGTTTAACGTAACCGGCCAGCGAAAGGGCCACGGCAAAGGCTACTACGACCGATTCCTGGCAAAGCACCCCGACGCCTACAAGGCCGGCATTGCCACACCAAGGCAAATCCAGGTGGAACCCCTGGAACAAAAAGAAACCGACATCAAGATGAACCAGGTAATCGTTTGCAGGGCCAAGGAATAGTCCGCAGGAACACAAGGCAAATTTTATAGAAACAAAAAAGGAAACAAGAACCATGGCATTTGATAGAGACAACAAGAATTTTGGTGACCGCCGTGAAACAAGCCGCGATTTTAGCGACCGCCGCGAAACTAGCGAACGACGCGGCTACGGTCGCGCCCCCCGCCAGAACTACCGCGTACGCGAAGACAATGAATTCCGCCCCCGCATGCAGAACGATGGCCCCCGCGACTACACTCAAAGTTTCCGTAACGAGAACAGCGAGACCCGTCGCGATTTCGGTGAACGCCGCGATTTCGGCGAACGCCGCGAATTTAAGCCCCGCTTTAGCGAACGCCGTTTTGAGGAACGCCCGCAAGACACCGCCCGCGCCCTAGAAGACGGCGTGATTCCTGCGGTCGGCGACGCAGACGCCGCACCCCAGGTTGCAGTAGGCGGCATCAAGGAAGTTACAGAACTTCTGACCAAGAGCCCCATGCAGGTTCACCGCGTACTCTTTATGCATAAGTCCGGCAACCCCAAGCTATACGAACTGCAGAAGCTTGCCAAGCGCGCCCACGTGCACGTTCAGCAGGTAGACTCCAAGATCCTGAATAGCTACGCCACCCCGAACCACGGTGTGGTGGCCCTCATGAACGAAAAGGAGCTGCTGGTTTGGGAAGACGTCCGCGGCGAGCTCTTTACAGCCAAGGACAAGGGCGAAAAGAAGCTTATTGCAGTAGCCACCAACATCGAAGACCCCCGCAACCTGGGCGCCTGCATCCGTAGCTGCCTGGCCTTGGGCTGCGACCTTTTGCTGCTCCCCGCCAAGGGCATGTGCGGCATTACCCCCAGCGTGGCAAGAACCTCTGCCGGCGCTCTCGAAAAAATGCGCATCTGCCGCCCCAACAATCTCGAGGCTGCCGTAGGTGAACTGAAGCAGGCCGGCTACCAGATTCTGGGCCTTGACGCCGACACCGAAACCAACCTGGCCGACTTCCAGTTCAGCGACCAGGCAGTGATTGCCGTAGGTGGCGAAGACGTTGGCCTGCCCCCCTTCATCAAAAAGCAGTGCGACGCAGTGCTGCGCATCCCCATGATGCCCGAAGCACACTCCTATAACGCATCAGTGGCCCTGTCCTTGGGCCTGTACGAATACGCTAGACTTAGAATAAAGTAATCCGCATTTTAATCAACCAAACTAGATAGGAGAGCTAGTGATAAAAAAAGGTTTTACACTCATTGAAGTCTTAGTCGTCATCGTTATTATGGGTATATTGGCCGCAGTGGCGGTACCGAGCATATTCGGGCAAATCGAAAGTTCCCGAAGAAGGCTTGACGCCATGAACGCACTGGAACTGGGTAAGATTTTGCACCGGGCCTATATGACTGATGTAATCCAGTTCCCTGCCAACACCAACTACAACATCAACGTGAACGGGCAATCTGTAAACACAGGCATGTCCGTTGCAGTCTTTGTCACCAAGAGCGGAATCAACTACTACCGCGGAAGCGGAGCCGTTCTCGTTAATGGCGGAGACTGGAATTCCGATGGCGGAGTCGCCTACAAGCGCATTCAAACCCTCTTTGAACAGGACGGTTTTACAAACGTCGTCGTTAATACAAGAAACGTTAAAGAAGGCGGTTGGGCTTGTTACGGCGCAGCTTTATTCGCTGGCGGCAAGGTTAAGTTTTTCTCTGAACAGGACGAAAGCAAATGCAAATCCGCTACCACCGGAGGAAGCTACGAAACGGTCCTTCACAACGCCCTCAACAGCGGTTCCAATACCATCCTGAATTACATCTCAGGACCTAAAGAACTGTAGATTAGGGAGTTGTTACAGCAGCGAGAAAGGAACCAACCACTGCCAGTTTCTTCGCGACGAAGTAGATAAGTACACCTGGGTGAACCTTGGCTCCAGCAACCTCCCCCGCAGGGCCGCGATACGACCACTTTAACGACGTACCCGAAAATTGCGAAATCTGCCCCAAGGGCCGGCACATCCCCTCCAATGATGAATGGCAAACCCTTTTGGACTTCGTTGACGCTAGTAATGGCATCACTACCGCAGGCCAGAGCATCTGCGACCCCAACGGAAACTGGAAGGGATATGACGATTACCCCATGACCAACGACTACGGATTCCCCGCCCTTCCCGGCGGCAAGTACCATTACGAAATTGAAGGCAACACCAACGTTGGCTGGAAGGACCTCGGATCAAGCATGCATGTATAGAGCGCCACCGAAAGCTCGTCGCCGTTATGTCCGCTGTGTCAAGGATGAATAAAACAATCATGCCCGACATTCATACATAAAACGAAACGCTCCGCACAACGGCGGGGCGTTTTTCGTATAAAGGAATTGCGATTTCGTACAAAGAAAGGTTAGGCCGTACCTACTTTTCCAGAGGGACGTACTTGAAGGAGATTTTCTTATCCAAATTCCCCCATATTTCATTATTCTGGGGAATGTCGCCGGCAGCGACCGGCTTGCCACGGTAGGTAAATACATTTACAGGATTGGAATTTCCCTGACTGTTAGTGGGGAACACCAAAATTTTAAAGTGAGAGTTCGTTTCAACGATAAGAACCATCATGTCAAGTTTTTGTCCCTGTATCAAGGCGCTTCGATAAATCGTCGGAACCTTACCATCGGAGTTATAGGAAGTTCCACCCCCAAGTTCAACAAACTCCTTTCCTGCATTGGCCAGAATTGCATCAACAACAGCCTTATGTAGAGGATATTCAGATTTGCTCTGGTTTGCCACCGCCCAGGAAATTCTCATTCTCATGACCCTTTCCTTGTTTGTGTTTGCAAAGCCTTTGTCGAACGCCGTTCGAAAAGAATCATCCAGGGAAGCCGCAAACACGGACTTGTAAATTCCATCCAAAGCCTGAATATCGGCAGCAATCTTTGCGCTTTCCACATTGCCAAACAGCTTGGGCACTGCAACGGCAGCCAAAATGCCCATGATGACCACCACTACCAAAATTTCAATAAGAGAAAAGCCTTTTTTCATAGTAACTCCTTCTTCGGGAGTCAAGATAACAACTTTAGGAAAGACGGGCAACTTTCAAGACGAAACTGGCAACGCAAAGAGCCTAGTAATCACCTGTTATATCTCTTTCTTGCACGATCTTTTCGATTTCGTCAATCGTTTCTGCGCATCCGCCAAGACTATTGTCTCCACGGATTGAAGAAAAACCAAGAAGAACTTTCTTTCTCAAATCCGAATACAAGTTCAGAATCACGGACTGCTTTAGTTTTAGTTGCTCCGCCAGGAGAACGAGATCCGCCTTTCTGATTTTATCAATTTCATAATGGCTTCCAATTTTCATGGAAACCTTTCTTGTCAAAGTCGGGTACAGAAGCGTACAGACGGCATCGTAAATCGGAGATAGCTTCAAGGCATCGCCATCATAGAGCAAAGAATAATTTTTCCCGTGAGCGTCGCAGTTGCCAATAACGAGATTAAACAGGACATACTGAATAAAGGCCCGAGCATCCAAAAGTGGAACTGACGTTCTTTGACTAATCAGCTGAAAAATATCCGCAATGCCCGGACCACCATCATTCTGATATTTTCGATCGCTAAGAATTCCCAACGCCTGGCACATATCCTCTTGATGTAAACGAACAACAGAATCACCTCTTTTGATTCTATCATAGCGCTCCACCATTATGAACGTTTCATCCTGAATTTTCTTCAAAGCTACTTCAGGCACACTGAGGCCAGAATATTTAGCAAGTTTCATGCACACATATTCATTCACAGCAAGCGACGACAATTCTCCCTTGCCCGTTGGTTTGATGATATGTGTCGATGGAGCTCCATTCTTTGGAAAATGAAATCTTCCGTCAAAAAATGCCAGAGGCAACTTTTCCTGGGCGCCAGCCAAAGAAAGCCTCAGTTCTTCATTAGCCTTTAGCAAAGGCCTCGTTTCTGCGTTTTTTATATAACCAAGTAAAATATCTTCAGACAGTTCCTCGTAATTGTCAGAATCTAGCCAATAAGTCAACTTCTGATTAGGTTCGGCATCTTCAGGCAATACCGAAATCACACCAGCACATTCACCCCCAAGTTCCTGCAGCAACTTGAGCGTACTCGATTCAGAAACATGAAGATATTCTGAAATTCGACGTTTGACGTCACCTTCTGGGAGAACTCCTGAGAAAAACGGCAGACATTCCTTTTGGGAAAACTCACCGGACCTTAAGGGAAGCGACATCGAAAGAGAATTTCCATTTTGCTTGACATAGGAATCTTCATAAGCAAACACGATCCCTTTATCGGGAGTCGAAAACAAACTACCAGCAAGCCTGTTTGCAAAATAAACCTTTAGCTTCATCGGTCATTTTCCCTTTCCACAACATGAAGATTTAAGCCAAGCATTTGCAAAACATGCAATACTTTATCAAGCTGTAGCGTTTCCTTGCCATTTTCCAGTTCCGAGAAGAAACGAACGCCGACGCCACAAAAGGCCGCGCATTCCGCTTGCGTCAGCTTCAACTGATTTCTTCTTGTTTTCACAGAAATCGAAATATCATTTACCTGTTGCACCTTCATACCAGCAAATATAACTTTCCCGTACGGGAAAATCAACATCAATAGATAACAATCGTGGTAAAATTTTCCCGAGCGGGAATAATTTGAGATTCTATTAAAATTTGTGACGTGACTTTTCTAGCATGGTTCAAAGTCAAAAATTTTGACTTTAGAATTCTTGAACATCACACAAACTTATTGTCATCAGAGTCCTTCTTTATCAACCGCAAAACAGCCCTTGCTGCCAAAGCATAGATTTTTCGTTCCACTTTTTGGCTATATTACCACCTATGGCAAACTTTCGTATTCCCTTTAACAGAGCTCCGTTTCTAGGCACTGAGCTTGACTACGTTGAACAGGCAGTAAAGAGCGGTCGCATCTGCGGCGACGGTCCCTTCAATCAGCAGTGCCACATATGGCTCAAGGAACACACCAAGACTGCGAAAGCGCTTCTCACCACCAGTTGCACCCACGCCCTGGAAATGGCCGCACACCTCTGCGCCATCCAGCCCGGTGACGAAGTGATCATGCCCTCCTTCACCTTCGTCTCTACCGCCGACGCCTTCGTGGCCCGCGGTGCAAAGTGCGTGTTTGTGGACATCCGCCCCGACACCATGAACATGGACGAAAACCTGGTGGAAGCGGCCATCACAGAAAAGACAAAGGCAATCGTCCCCGTGCATTACGCCGGTGTGGCCTGCGAAATGGACAAGATCAACGAGATTGCACGCAAGCATAATTTGCTGGTGGTAGAAGACGCCGCCCAAGGCATGATGGCCACCTACAAGGGCAAGGCCCTGGGCACTCTCGGCGACTTTGGCTGCTATAGCTATCACGAAACCAAGAACTACAGCATGGGCGAAGGCGGAGCCCTTCTCATCAAGGACCCGAAATACGCCGACCCCGCCGAAATCATCCGCGAGAAAGGCACAAACCGCTGCCAGTTCCATCGTGGCGAAGTGGACAAGTACACCTGGGTGAACCTCGGCTCCAGCTACCTCCCCAGCGAACTGAACGCAGCCTACCTTTATGCCCAGCTAGAAAGTGCCGACATCATTTACGACAACCGCATGGCCAGCTGGAACGACTACCGCGCTCGCCTGCAGCCCCTGGCCGACAAGGGCCTGGTGGAACTCCCCCACATTCCGGAACACTGCGTCCACAACGCACACATGTTCTACCTGAAGGTGAAGGATCACGACACCCGCACCGCCATCCTCAAGCATTTGACAAGCAACGGCATTTTGGCCGTATTCCATTACGTTCCCCTCCACAGTTCCCCCGCAGGGCTGCGCTACGGTCGCTTTAACGGCGAAGACAAGTTTACCACCAAGGAAAGCGACAGACTGTTCAGACTGCCTTTATTCTACGGACTGACCGAAGAAGACCGTGAAGACGTGTGTGGGAAGGTGTTTGAATTCTTTGGGGTGTAAGAAACTCCTTAGAAACGGTGACTAAGTCAACAAAGTTTGAAAAATTCACCCACATTTACCCAAAATAGGCACAAAAACACACTTTTTGGATAAGCAATAAATTTATTTCTTGTCCAAAATAATGAAAAAATTATATATTTTGGGTATATGAAAAAGATGGTTGGCAGAGAAAAAGAGATTGGATTGCTTGAAGAAGCGTATTCTTCCGGCAAGTCTGAACTGGCTGTGGTTTACGGCAGAAGAAGAATCGGGAAGACATTCTTGATTCAAAGTGTTTTTAGGGAACGTTTCTCGTTTTCCTACACTGGTGCACATAACAAATCCCAGGCGGAGCAACTTCAGAATTTCGCAGAATGTCTTAAGGAGTACAGCAAATCCACCTTTGCACCTACACTGAAAAGTTGGAATGAGGCGTTTTCTGCCCTAGAAAAGCTTTTGTGCACAAGCCACGCGAAACGCAAGGTCATCTTTTTCGATGAAATGCCCTGGATTGACACCATCAAGTCTGATTTTGTATCCGCCTTCGAATACTTCTGGAATTCTTGGGCGGCAAATCGTGACGACATTCTGTTCATTGCCTGTGGAAGCGCAACTTCCTGGATGGTCGATAAGTTAATCGAGAATCAGGGAGGACTTCATAACAGGATTACTCGAAAAATAAATCTGCACCCATTCTCCCTACGGGAATGCGAGCTGTTCCTGAAAAACAAGAACTGTTATTGGGATCGGTTCCAGATTACGCAATGTTACATGGTTCTCGGCGGAGTCCCCTTTTATCTGGATCTGCTAGATGTTAACAAAAGCCTTGCGCAAAATATTGACCGGCTTTATTTCGACAAAGACGGCGCCTTGCATGATGAATTCAACGAGCTATACAATGCGCTTTTTTCCGGAGCAGACAGTTACATAAGGATTGTCGAAAAGTTGTCTGAAAAACAGAGCGGAATGAGCCGACAGGAACTTGCTAGAATAACAAAAATTTCTGGGGGAACATTGACGCGCATGCTTGCCAACTTGGAGCGTTGTGATTTCGTAGAATGCTTTTCCCAGTTTGGCTCCAAGAGCAATAACGGGACATATCGCTTGACGGATTTCTTTACGCTGTTCCATCTACATTTTTGTGAAAAACAGAAGTCCAAGGACAAAGAATATTGGCAGCACAACCTGATGAATCCTGGCATTGTATCTTGGCAGGGAATTTCTTTTGAACAGGTGTGTTTTGCTCATTTAGACCAGATAAAGAAATCGCTGGGGATAAACGGCATTGCAACGGAATGTTCCGCTTGGCGTTGTACCAGCCGCACAATCGACTGCAATACTGATGGAGCTCAAATTGACCTTCTGATTAAGCGGGCCGACCGTGTTATTAATGTCTGTGAAATGAAGTTCTCGCAGGGCGAGTTCATCATTGATAAAAGTTACGAGACAAAGCTCCGCAACCGCATGGAAATCTTTAGGGCAGCCTCTAAGTGTAAAATGGCCTTGCTCAACACCTTTGTAACAACATTCGGCGTTATGAAAAATTCCCATTCCGGAGTAGTGCAAAACGAGGTTGTTTTGGACGATTTGTTTGGTTAAGTGCAAACACATTGTATTCTAATCCATCTTACAAACAATTGTTGCTTTTTTGGCTATATTACCATATATGAGTCAATCTTCTGAATGGACCACCGAAATCAAGCCCAAGTCGAGCTTGTTAAGCATTGACTTCCGCGAAATATGGCAGTACCGCGATCTATACCGGATGTTCGTCAAACGCGACATTGTCACCTGGTACAAGCAGACCATTCTTGGCCCCCTATGGTTCTTTATTCAGCCCATCATGACAACCATCATGTTCATGGTCGTATTCGGCGGCATTGCAAAAATCAGTACCGACGGATTACCCCAGCCCCTGTTTTACCTGGCAGGAATCTGCTTGTGGCAATATTTTGCAGAATCACTGAACCAGACCAGCAAAACTTTCATTGACAACGCTAACGTTTTCGGAAAAGTCTATTTTCCGCGTCTTGTAGTACCCATGGCCACTGTAACCAGCAACCTAGTTCGCCTCGCCATACAAATGGGACTGTTCCTGCTCGTTTTTGGCTACTACATGATTTTCACAAGCGCACCTGTGCACCCAAACATTTATGTCCTACTGACACCGGTCCTGATTCTCATTCTCGCAGGCCTCGCTCTAGGTTTTGGCATCCTTTTTAGCAGCCTTACCACAAAATATCGTGACCTTACATTCCTCCTCAGTT
Source organism: Fibrobacter sp. (assembly GCA_024398955.1). Classification (GTDB taxonomy): domain Bacteria; phylum Fibrobacterota; class Fibrobacteria; order Fibrobacterales; family Fibrobacteraceae; genus Fibrobacter. The sequence continues at coordinate 16,144 of JAKSIG010000012.1, forward strand.
TTATTGTACAACTCTGGATGTACGCCACCCCCGTAATCTACCCGCTAAGCACAATCACAGACCCGCGCCTTAAAATGCTCATGCAGGCAAACCCCCTTTCCAGCATTATGGAAACATTCAAGTTCGGAATGCTCGGCGTAGGAGAATTCAGCTGGGCTGCACTGGGCTACAGCGCAGGATTCATGATAGTCCTGTTGGCACTTGGAATTATCGTGTTCAACAGAATCCAGAAAACATTCATGGATACGGTGTAAAAGCCAACACCCCCTCAATCAACTGGTGATAGACTTCAGGGTATTCAATGTCGTCTATCGTTGTCACGCGCTTTCCTGCATCTTTTGAAGAAGCGCCACAATGGAACATCTTTTCATGGTCTGTTTTGTAATCCAGTACGACATAACGGTCATGGAATATACCGCCTGCAGGCCTCCGCTCAATATCCACATCAGGACGAGCAGCCTTGAAGTCGTCAATCATTGTTTGAGTCAAAGCGCAACCATTCCGCTGATCACTGAAAAGCGTAATCTTAACATTCTGAGCGACACCTCGCAACAAATCCAGTGTTTTTACGCCAACAAAATCATCAAACACAAAAATTGACTTCTGAGCCATGCAATAAATCTGCGAGTTAGCGACATCGGCCTCCAGCTTTTGACCATTCAGAATCAAGTGATGCTTATAGGTAGAAGGATCATGAAAGAATTCCATGACTTTGCCCAGCGATTCTTGGGTTTTCAGAGACTCCACCTCCAAACGAGCCACATCCGTGCGGATTTCAGCAATTTCATGAGAATGTTGAGCCGTGAGGGTTGCAATTTGAACACAGTTGGAACAACCCAGCAACTGCTGATTTTCAGAGGCTATATAATCCTTCATGTCCTTGAAAAGACGAACGATCGCAATACTTTGCTTAGTAGCCAAATCACCTTTTAGGACTGTCATGAGCATGTAAATGCCCTGCTCAGTGAATGCAAAAGGCATTTTTCGAACGCCACCCCAACTTGAAGTCAAATTTTTTGACTTCAAGTTGACATTCTCTTCATAATTTAGCTGAAATCTAAAATCCTCCGGGAATTTTTCAGCATTATTCTTAACTTGCTGATTAAAAGCCTTGACCGAATACCCATAAATTTCCGCCAGATCGGCGTCAAGCATCACCTTTATGCTCTACACATGCTGCCGAGGGGCCGATTCCCCTCAGAGGTCCTGCGGAAATGCGATTGCACGTTCCAGCGACACATGGCAGAGAGTTAATCACCTCTCCAATTTCAGCTAAGAGGACTAATTCTCACGGCAATAAAGATACACAAACGTTCACTACTTGTCAAGCGGTATTTCCACATTCCCCCAAACACCCTCTTCAGTCACCCCCGACCAGATCGGGGGTCTAGATTTTTTACTACATTCCCGAACATAGCTAGCGCCGCGAGGACCCCTACCTCAAGCCTCCTTCAACAGCATGTCCATCAGAGGGTGGTAAAGGTCCTTGAATTCAAGTGTCGCTACAGTTGCCACCCTATTCCCGGCGTCTTTGCTGGAGGGGCCACAGTGGTACAGAATCTCATTTTCCTCGTTATAGTCGATAAAGACATAACGATCATGGAAAATTCCCATAGCAGACCTTACAGAAAGCGTCAGATCGGGCCTGGCAGCCCTAAAATCTGCAAGAATAGCCTCCGTCAATACCTGGCGACCCCACTGGTCACTGAAAATCATAATTTCAAGGCCTTCCGGCACACCTCGCAGCAAGTCAAGAGTCTTTACACACACATACTCATCGATAACATAGATAGACTTCTTTGCAAGAGCGTAAATCTGCGTATATGCAATGTCCGCCTCAAGTTTTTGACCATTCATGATCAAGTAATGCTTGTAGGTATTCGGGTCAATGAAATTGTCCATGACCTTTTGCAAATCATCTTGCATGGAGAACACTGTATTGGACAAATTTCCAAGATCTTGACGAACCAGACCTATTTCCCGAGTATTCAAAGCAGTCTGAGCACCCAGTTGGGCAAGCCCATCCGCACCAAGCAACTGCAGGTTTTCGGCAACAATGTAGTCCTTCATTTCTTTAAACAAAAGCATTATGGCAATACTTTGCTTAATAGCAAGCTCCCCCTTAAGAACAGTCATCAACATGTAAATACCTTGTTCTGTAAAGGCATAAGGTAAATAGACTCGCCCACCTTTCACCCCTTTGACCTGCATCGAGGTGCAATTTTTGCACCTCGATAATTCAGCAATTTCGTCCATAGTCAACTGAAATCGGAAAATCTCGGGAAAACGCTCTATATTATTCTTAACCTGTCTATTGAAATCCTTGGTACTATACCCATAAATTTCCGCCAGATCGGCGTCAAGCATCACCTTTACACCGCGGATGGTGTAAACCTTGTTCTTCAAGAAACTCTCGTCTACGAGAGAAAACTCGGCACTATTGCCAGCAGCCACATTCTTTTTCATGAATTATTCTACGGGATTCCCGAAATCCCATGCTCTACGCATGCTGCCGAGGGGCCGATTCCCCTCAGAGGTCCTGCGGAAATGCGATTGCACGTTCCAGCGACACATGGCAGAGAGTTAATCACCTCTCCAATTTCAGCTAAGAGGATTAATTCTCACGACAATAAAGATACACAAATGTTCATCACTTGTCAAGTAGGTTTTTACGAGCACCACATAATCCATTCCCCAGTCACCCCTGACCAGATCGGGGGTCTAGATTTTTTACTACATTCCCGGACATGGCCACCGCAATCGAGTTTGAAAACATCAGCAAGCAGTACCGCCTGGGCTTGGTAAGCACGGGCACGCTCAGCCACGACCTCAATCGATTCTGGCAGACCAAGATCTTGCGCCGCGAGGACCCCTACCTCAAAGTGGGCGAAACCAACGACCGCGCAAGCAAAGGTTCCAGCGACTACGTGTGGGCCCTGAAGGACATCAACTTCAAGGTGGAACAGGGCGACGTCGTGGGCATCATCGGCAGGAACGGCGCCGGCAAAAGTACGCTCCTCAAGCTACTCTCCCGCGTGACCGCCCCCACCACGGGCATCATCCGCGCCAAGGGCCGCATCGCAAGCCTGCTCGAAGTGGGCACCGGCTTCCACCCCGAAATGACCGGCCGCGAGAACATCTACATGAACGGCGCCATCATGGGCATGACCCGCGCCGAAATCTCCCGCAAGCTGGACGAGATCGTAGACTTCAGCGGCTGCGAACGCTACCTCGACACCCCCGTCAAGCGCTACTCCAGCGGCATGACCGTCCGTCTGGGCTTCGCCATCGCCGCCCACCTGGAACCCGAAATCCTCGTAGTGGACGAAGTGCTTGCCGTAGGCGACGCCGAATTCCAGAAGAAAGCCATCGGCAAGATGCAGGACGTCAGCAAAGGCGAAGGCCGGACCGTGCTGTTCGTAAGCCATAATATGGGGGCTGTTAGGAATTTGTGCAAGACGGGAATTGTGCTGAGCCAAGGACAAGTTGCATTTAGCGGAAGTGCGGAAGAAGCTATCGGGTTTTATACAAGTAAAGATGTAGTAGAGAAACAAACAGAATGCATCATTACGAAAGACAAGCATTTGCTGAAAGACAACTTTTCGAACGAAATTGAAATAAGAAAAGTAACTCTATGCAACGAATCTTCCGTAATAGCCACAGACGAACCAATTGAAGTTGAACTTTTATTAAAGAATAATGGATGTAAGCACAAAAAATGTCAATATACGGTATATATTCTTGACGACGAAAATCAGCGAATTGAAGCATTCCTAACAGATCCAATAGACATTCCGACAAATAAAAGCGAGTATAATATTCGTTTGAAACTTAAAAATCATGATTTATACAAAGGAATTTATACACTTCGTTTTTTAGTCGGGTTACGAGACTTTTCTACAGCAGTCACAAATTTTGACGCAACAACAGATGTGCTCTCTTTTGAAGTAAAATATTTATCAAAAAAAGAAAAACTAGAGTATAGCGTAAATTCCGATTGGTTTAGGACTATATACAGGAAAAATGACTCTATTGATTATGAAATAATTTAACACAGGCCAATGAATCTTCAAGAGAAAATAAACCAACTCCGTCAGATAATTAACCAGCAGTTATCTTCGTTGGTTACAGAGGATTATTTTTTCTTGGAACTTCCCTATTATGAAAACATCGGCGACACGCTCATATGGGAAGGATCTATTAATTTCTTCAAACAATTCAAGTGTAAATGCCTATATTCGGCATCCCTACAGACATTCTACTTTCATAAAGCATCCAGTTCAACCCCTATTTTTTTACAGGGTGGAGGAAATTTCGGGGACTTATATCAAGAAATACACAGTTTTCGCAAGCGTATTATTGAATTATACCCAAGCAACCCAATAACGATTCTTCCTCAATCCGTTTGTTACGAAAGCAACGACAATCTCAAAGAAGATGAAGTTTTCTTCGCCAAGCATACCAATGTCGTCATGTGTGCCCGAGACATAAATTCGTTTGAATTTATGAAGCAGCATTTTCCACACAACAGAGTGTTGCTCGTTCCTGATATGGCGTTCTTCATAGATTTCAAAAAGTACGGGGCAAAGCAAAATTTACCCACGGAACGAACGCTGTTCGCAAAACGCATAGACAAAGAACTTAAAGACAATTCCTGGCCAGAGCAAATTCCTCAAACAGCCGAGGTTCACGACTGGCCTACATTTGAATTCAAAGCCAAAAAATACCAACGAGCAGATTATATTTGTGGTTGGTTAAATTTCTTTGCAAACATTAAGGGAATAAAGTCATTTAACAGATTAATTGATTTTCAACGAAATCATTTTTATCGAAAAGAATACCTGAAGGACTGCGTTGAATTTCTTTCCAAATATGACACCGTATATTCCACACGCCTGCATATCATGATAGCAGCAGCCATGCTGGGCAAACAAGTCTACGTAATAGACAACACTTACGGGAAAAACATCAGTCTTTATAACACATGGTTGAAGAACTTGGACAACGTAGAGCAGATGTAAAAACCTGCGTTTTAAAAACTATTTCAAAACATTCATGCATAAGTAGTTCGTTATTGTAAGAATAGAAGTCCATATTTTACGGAAGAACGTCCCTACACAAAGAGATTGTCAATATAAAAGATCTGTTTTCGCAAAGAAACTGGTCTTATATATCATGAATTAGAATGAGTATTTTTTTCCTTTATCCATGTCCAAAAATTTTCTGTCATCCATCCATTTCTGTTTTCGATGTTCAACTCACAAATAAACAGACTTCCATCAGGATCAACTAACTTTTTTAACCTACCCATCCAACGATCAATATCCGAGGATGAATAAACAACCCAAAAAGATTCATTTAGCCGAAACCAATCTAGAGCCTTGTTCATTTCATCTTCAACTTGGCTAACCGAACATCCTTTTTTGGGATTTATAAAAATAGAAAAAAATTTTTTCACTTTAATTCCCCCCATCATTCTCTTTTTCATCAGGTCTTTCAGCATCCGCAGAATTTACTATTTCAAGTTGTGAATTCGGATCCAACATTGGATTCTTGTTATCAAAGCCTACTTGACTATTATTTTTTGAAGCTAATTGCATTTTTTGTAACAAGATAAACTCGCCACCTTCCAACAAAGCCGCTTGAGGATTTTTATTTGCAAAATCCGTTAATTTAAATAACGCTACAAAAGCCAATATCGTAATAACGGCAAAGGCAGCAACATATAAACCGAAACAATCGGCTTTCACAGCTAGAATAGCTAACACTACCACTATAACGAGAAGCAATATCGTAATTTTCCCGACAAAACCATTTGGCAGTTTGATTTTCGACACATTGGCAGCAATCGCTTTGAAAAATTCTCTATCTTCCATTGGTATAACACATCCTTTTTTAGAGTTAAAAAAATAGAAAAAATCTCTATTCTATCACTTAGTTGGAGAGCCAAATAGTGTTATAATTGCCCCCCAAAAAAAGGCCTAATCCGACAAAAAAAAGATTAACCAAGACTGTTAAATATAGATTTTATCACACTTCATTCAACAACCATTTCCAGCATGGAACAATTTCTATTTGACCGTAAGCATCCTGGCGAGTTCCTTCCTCATCGTAAGTAACCACGACTCGACGCTTGCAGGGCAACACCTTTGGCAACTTTGACAATCCGGCGATTTCACGTTCCATGGTATCATCGGTTTTTGCAACAGAATAGCAAGCCTGCACAGCAAGTTCTTCGTCGGGTACATAGAAATCAACTTCTACACCGGCATTATAAAAAAAGACTTTTTCGTTGTCTCGATCATGCCCAAAATTTCTGAACAGACTCACAGCAACCAAATTCTCCAGCAAGGTTGTCGCGGGATCTACCAGAAGCAGATTCAGCAAGCCGTTGTCGATAAAATAATATTTCGGTTTTGATTCCTTTTCTCCAAATTTACCTACATAATTTTTCAAAGGCATCAACAGCCAAGAAGCACAACATGCATCAACAAGTGAAATTACGGTATTAACGCCTATTTTCAATCCACTGGAGGCAATGACATTACTAATTCGGTTATACGAAATCGGCTGTTTAACGCTTTCGGCTAATTTCTTTATAAGCATTCTCAGCTGAGCTACATTCGATATGCCGTTACGGGCAACAATGTCTCCAAGATATATTTTTTGGAACACGCTCGAAATGTAGCTTCGCTTATCTTTGTACATCAAGCTTTCGGGGAAACCGCCGTTATAAAAATAATCCTTAAAGAAGCTTCTTACTTGGCCCCGAGCCTGAGTAGCCAATCGTCTAGGCAAGTAAAAGTCATTCGCTCCAAGAAACTCCTTAAACGAATATGGGAACACTTCACGCACAAAGTAGCGCCCACCAAGAGTCGTTGAAATTTCTGAAGAAAGCATATTGGCATTGCTGCCAGTGATGTACACAACATACTTGGAATCGGCTAAACGCCGGGCGAACTTATGCCAGCCGGCAACATTCTGCACCTCATCCAAAAAGAGAACTGGTTTTGAGCCATTTTGAGAAGAATGACATTCCAAAATTTTATTGAAGTCGGAAACATCAAAACCTATCAAGCGTTCATCTTCAAAATTCACATAAATAATGTCGTCCCACGAAATTCCAGCAGCAACCAGCTCATGCATCCGCTGATACATAAGATACGATTTTCCAGCTCGGCGAACACCAAGAAAAACGTAGCACCCCTGTTCCTCAAACAGGAACTTTCTCTGAATAAATTCCACGTTTTTTGCAGATTCACGAAGATCTTCCAGGACTTCCTGAATTTGAACATTGCTAATTTCACTCATAACAGCACTTGCAATTTTATTCCATTTTCAGAATAAAATATAATAATTTTTATTCTCAAACGAGAATAAAACAATGTATTTAAGCGACTATATTGAAAGACTTGGCACTTGCACAGAGGACATCATCAAAAAACGTACCTACTACGGCCTTAAAACCCCTGAATTTCACATCGCAAACGACTTCAAAGTCATCATTTGGCGAGCTTCGCAAAACGAGGCGGGACTAGCCACGCCTACAGAAACCGACAAGCACCCGACAAGTACCCGACAAGCAAACTACCCAAAATCCGAATATCTTTGCTTTGATAGAAGTGATTGGAGAGCAAAATTAGTCCATCAAAGAAATGATGACTTCTCTAGAACTAAAAAAATCGTGAGAACTTTTTAAATCTTTATCTTTCCCCAGCAATCAAAGAAGGGGTCGTAAGGATGCTTTATCCAAACTCTCCAAAACACAAAGTAAAATACTCCAAATAGAAAAACCTTTGAAAGCACCTTAAACAACAGCACAAGATTCTTTTTATATATTGTAGTCATGACACTCAGCGAACTCCAAAAGATTATTGAATGTGGCGAAACCAGCAAAGTCCAATTCAAACAAGAATTCACCAGTCAAAAGCAGATCGCATCAGAAATGATTGCCTTTGCCAATTCAAAAGGTGGAATAATCATCTTCGGGGTAAAAGATAAGACCGGAATAGTCACCGGATTATCAGCAAAAGAAGTTCAGCAAGTTTCCATTGATTTGGGAAATGCGGCTACAGAACAGGTTCGTCCCGCCATATATCTAACTACCGAAATCATCGAGATCAAAAAGAAGTCCTATGTCCTTATAGCACACATCAATGAAGGCGTAAATAAGCCATACAAGGACCTTAACGGGATAATGTGGGTAAAACAAGCTGCAGACAAACGCAAGCTAACCGAGAACAGCGAGATACTATCTCTTTTCCAGGATTCCCAAATGTACAAACCCGAAACTGCAGCCGTTCCGGGAACATCCATCAAGGACTTCGAAACCACCTACATCAATGAATTTTTTCAAAAAGTCTACGAAAAAGACAAAGAGGATTTCGGCAAGCCTCTTAAAAATATCTTAACAAGCCTCTGCGCAATGAGAGAGTCCGGGGAGGCAACCCAGGCCGGACTATTATTTTTTGGACGCAACCCGCAAAAATATCTAAAAACTTTTAAAATAAAAGCTGTTGCCTTTTACGGAAATGACATTGGCGATACCGAATATCAGGACAGCAGAGACATCGAAGGAACAATCCCCTTCATGTACAAAGAAGCCCTTGCATTTTTAAAGGCGAATTTAAAGCACAAACAAAAAGGACAGAGCTTCAACTCCACCGGCATCCTTGAAATTTCAGAAATCGCTTTAGAAGAAATTTTGCAAAATGCGCTGGTACACATGGATTTACTGCAACCATCATCAATAAAAGTATTAGTTTTCAAGAATCGTGTAGAAATCATTAACCCAGGTTCCCTTTGCAACGGGCTCACTATAGACGCCGTGAAAATGGGTGTTTCAAGTTCACGCAACCCAACAATCGCCAACCTGTGTTCAAAAATTCTTGTTTACAGAGGACTCGGTTCAGGAATTATACGAGCCAGCAAAGAATGCCCAAACATAGAATTTATCAACCAACCCGATGTATCCCAATTCAAGGTTATCATCTGGAGAACCGACGATAAACCGACGATAAATGGCATTGCGACAGGAAAAACCGATGACAAACCGACGATAAACGGCATTACGGCTGAGAAAACCGACGATAAACCGACGATAAATGATATTGAGGCTATGATTGTTGATTTTCTGAAGCAAAATGGCACCTCAACATCCAAAGCTATCGCGAACCACATCGGAAAGAAAATCACGCAAACAAAAACCTACCTACAACGACTAAAGGAAGTTAACATTGTTGACTTCAATGGCGAAAACAAAAACCGAACCTATTCGCTAAAGAAATAAAATGGATACCCCTTTAATATCCGTCATTGTTCCGATTTACAAGGTTGAGCCATACCTTAGACGATGCTTAGACAGCATCGTCAACCAGACTTATACAAACTTGGAAATCATTCTCGTTGATGATGGAAGCCCTGATGGTTGTCCAGCAATTTGCGACGAGTACGCAGCAAAGGACAATCGCATTGTCGTGATTCATAAGGAAAACGGAGGGCTATCTGATGCACGGAATGCGGGGTTGGATATTTGCAAAGGGGAATACATTTCTTTTGTGGACAGCGACGATTGGATAGAGAAGAACTATATCGAGCATCTACTGACACTAATCAAAAACGAACACGCCGATATAGCAATAGCAAATCACCAACTTATTTGTACAAATGGATTTATTGAATATAAGGGAGTGTTTAACAATAAAATTTTTCATCATTCTAAATTCATGAAAGAATTAATCATAAACGCTCCCATTCAGTTCATTGTCGCATGGGGGAAATTATATAAACGAGAAATATTCAATGACGTAAGATTTCCCATCAAAAAGATTCATGAAGACCAATACACCAGCTATCGTCTTTTTTACAACGCTCACAAAATCGTCACAACAAAAAAAATACTCTATAATTATTTAAAGAGACCCGATTCCATAATGTCTCAAATCAGGACTATTGACTATACCCCCATTGAGGAAGAGCAAGCATCTTTTTTTAAGAAAAAATCCAAAAATAAGTTAGCTTATGTGTTATACCAACGACTTTTTTGGAGAAGTTTTAAACATTGCCTCATAGAAAGCAAAGACTGTTATAAAACATCATTTTATCTTGGAGAACTTTTTTCATTAAGAAAATTCTATGATATCCGCCCCTATATATTGAAATTCTTCTACAAAAACACCCATTATTACATGCAATGCAAAAAAATAAAAGATTATCTTTCAAAATAATCCCTAATTTTAGCATAATCAAGATAAATAGGCACAACAGACTCCGTTTGACTATGCAAGGTCCAAGCAGGAATCGGTTGGTACAGCGGAACTTTTTTCCAAGCTAAATTAACGGATTCATCCTCAGTCACCTTGGGCCATTTTATGAATTTCATGAAATGGTCTTTATTCTTTTTGACAACATCCACATAAGTAGCAAACGTACATGTTGTTTTGTCAATTTTCAGAAAGTGTCCTGTCTTCGTAACACAACATTCTGTATAGACTCTATTGTCAACATATCGATCAGGATAATCATCTGGCATAATGGCAATCTGACAGTCGTTATAGCAAGAGAGTTGGCTTAAATTCCGATTTAACAGAGTAAGCACATCATCCCGTAAAAAAAGATAATCATCCTCTAAGAAATAAACCTGTTCTCCATTAGAAAAAGTTGTGGCCAGATCAATACACTCACAAAACGATTTAGCATTACCAATTTGCTCATAGCGTTTCATAACCACGCTAGGAAAATTTTCCTCAACAAAAGAGACAATGTCCTCACTACAGTTATCCGCAACGCAGTATAACTTCAACGTTCCCTTAAATGACTCAACATTCCTCTTCAGGGATAATAAGCATTTTTTTATTAACTGATTTTTTGAAACATCAAAACATCTTTTATTTCCATTTGAAATTGATACAGAATCACACATTCTATAAACAATGTTTAAAGGAGCTACATCACAAACATCTTTTTGCATAGAATTCACGAGACTTGAAGCAGTTTTTTCCCATGAAAACATTTTGGCTCGATTCAAGCCTTTACAAACCATCTCTTTGCGGAAAATGCTATTGTAATAATATTTTTCGTAGGAGGCAATATGTTGTTCATCGCTATCGCTATCAATTAGCAACCCAGCGTCGCCAACAACTTCCGGCAAAGACGAATTATTTCCCACAATCACAGGACAGCCACACTGCATAGCTTCTAAAGGAGGCAAACCAAACCCCTCATACAAACTAGTATAGACAAACCATTCCGCCCCTGAATATAAGGTCGGCAAATCTTCATCATCTACGTAACCAATACGGTAAAGAACATTCTTCACATCCAAATCATCTAATTCATTTTTCAACAAGTTGATAAACGAATCCCAGTGTCCACCACCCATAACCCAAACCAAATCAGAAATATCATTCTTCCGTACAAATTGAATAAATGTTCTCACAGCACGAATCAAGTTTTTACGCGGTTCCAAAGTGCATAAACTAAACACATATTTTTTTCCTTTGGGAATACCATATTTTGATTTTACGCATTCTTGAAGATTAGCATCACATTTGTTAACAAAATTTTCACCAGCAGCCAAATGAGCAACGGACATTTGACGTTCATTCAATTCAGGGAAAAACCTTTGGAAATCAGACTTTGTACGAGAGGATATACAAAAGAAATGGGAGTTTCGTCCATAATCCTTCATAAATTTCGAATAAAACTTCCACCATCCCTTCTGATCACACCACGAAAAGAGTGCTGGGATTGCATCGTAGAGAACAAAACACTTTTTTATTTTTTTTTCTGAAATAAAATGAGGGACAATTCCCGGAACAGGAGCAAGAAATATATCCGCACGCCGCAAAGCATCTTCTGTATAATGTTTGTTTCGAATTTCAAACAATTCTCTAGAAATCACAATTCCCAACGAAAAAAATTTTCGAATCAAGCTCTTGTTTAAGAATCGTCGATGAAGGTTCCAGCACAAATGATTAAAGCGAGCAATCCATCCCTTACTTTCAACAATGTTTAAACATTTAATATTTGGGAACAGCTCCTTTTTTACACGTTCCCAATCATAACCATTTACTGGAGATACATACAAGTAAATGTTAACATCGTTCCTTTGTATTAACGCCAAGAGAATATTATACGCAGCAAAGAACAAGCCACTTCTACGCCAGTCCTTATTCAAACTCTCCATAAAAATTGTAGCATCAAACACAATGTTTAGCATTCAAAAGCCTCTCTTTTCATGACTTCCAAAATCAAATCCGTCGTTTTTTTCCAGGAAAAACGTTTTGAACGTTCCAAGCCTTCCAATGATTTTAATTTACGAAAAGATTCATTAAAATAATATTTTTCATAAGCAGCAATATGTTGTTCATCACTATTCCAATCAATCATTACTCCCGCATCTCCAACAACTTCTGGCAAAGATGAATTATTACTAGTTATAACGGGACACCCACATTGCATAGCCTCTAATGGAGGTAAACCAAATCCTTCATATTGGCTAGTATAAACAAACCACTCCGCACCACTATATAAGATAGGAAGATCAGCATCATCAACATATCCTGCACGAATAAAAAGATCTTTGCAAATGCTAAGATCTTCGATTTCTTTATTGAACTGTTCTATAAAACTTTCCCAGTGTCCCCCTCCAAGAACCCACACCAAATCCAACACATCATTCTTTTTCACAAATTGCAAAAAAGTTCTTAAAGTTCGAATTAAATTTTTTCTCGGTTCAAGAGTACATAGGCTAAAGACATATCTTTTATTCGCAGGGATTCCATATTTTTTTCGAACAGTTTTTATTAGAAAAGCATCGCAAACATGTTTAAAGTTCAAATTTGCAGCCAAATGATTAACTAAGGAGTTACCATCATTCACAAAGGGGTAAACATTCTTATAGTCTCTAAAAGAATTTTGCGAGACAAAGAAGAAAAAATCCTTATCACTGCAGCTACGCCTTACTTTTTCTAAAAACAAGAAAGATTTGTCCCGATAATATTCAGGAAACTTATACGGAATTGCATCATGCAGCAAAAGATACCTCTTCAACAAGTCTTGCTTGGCAGTCCAAGCAGGGAACTCAAAGACAGGTGAAAAATACGTCCCTTGCAGTTTTACTTCATTCTTCTTCACGAAAAGACAACACTTCTGTATTAAAGAACTTGTCCAAAATGGTAATGACGAATTGATTTTTCTTGACAAAGCCACAAGGAACAAAAAGATCTTATTTGCTTTTTTACTTTCAAACAATATGTCTACACCTGGGAAAAATTCATTTCTCAGATGAATTCCATCAACAAATCTTGCCGGAGAAAAATAAAGAATAACACGAACATCTGACCGCTTCAAAATTTCCTTAAAAATGTTCATTGCTGCAAAAAAAACTCCACTTCTTTCAGAATTTTTTCTATAAACATTTGTAAGAATTGTTCCGTCATAAACCACAGTCAGCATCATTTAGTCTCTCAATCAAGTACAACCCTATTAAGATCCAATAATCTCAACAATTTGTCCAACCGTTTTTTTCCAAGAAAACAATTTAGCTCTTTCAAGTCCTTTCCTTGAATATTCTTCACGTAATGCATCATTGAAATAATACTTTTCATACGCAGCAACATGCTGTTCATCACTATTCCAATCAATCATGATTCCAGCATCTCCAACAACCTCCGGCAAAGAAGAACAATTACTTGTAATTACAGGACAACCGCACTGCATAGCCTCTAAAGGCGGCAAGCCAAAACCTTCATATTGACTGGTAAAAACAAACCATTCCGCATAGGAATAAAAGATTGGAAGATCCTCATCATCCACATAACCGGCACGAACTACATACTTGTCAAACGCATCAGGTTTATCTAACGATTTCTTCATCAATTTTTCAAATTTATTCCACGTGCCCCCTCCTAAAACAAAAACTAAATCACATACATTATTTTTTTCCGCAAAGGATATGAAAGTTCTAACAGCTCTAACAAGATTCTTACGAGGTTCCAACGTACATAAACTAAAGATAAACTTCTTGTCTTTTGGTAAATGGTACTTTTCCTTCAATTTTGTCAAAGCAACTGTAGAACGTATCGATCTAAATTGTTCGCTCGCAGCCAACAATGTGACATGCACCTTGTTCGCGTCAAGCTGAGGAAATATTTCACAAAAATCCTTCTTGGCATCTTGAGAAATTGCAAAATATGAATCTTGTGAATTAAGATTCTTAATCAGTTTCGCAAACCAGCCGAATTTCTTTTGAGATTCATATTCCTTTATTTTAAAAGGAATAACGTCATACAAGACGGTATACTTTTTTATGCGGTTTTGCTTTCGCAAATACCACGGAGCAACGGTCAGCGGAGAAAATAAAGTAGAAAAGCCATTTGAACGAAATAGAAAACTCCATTTACAAAATAAAGTATCATACAATAATGCACTCGTCAAACTCATCAAAGTAAGCAAAATTCTCAAGGGAGACACGCTAAAAATTTTCTTTCGTAATTTTCCAATCGTAAGCAGCAAAGAATAAATAAATCGAGAGCCAAGTCTTGCCTTATAAAGATTTTTCTGTTCAGGAAATTTTCTTTTAATCAAATTATCCAAACCAGCGCTTTTGCTAGGATTGGTAAATAGAGTAACATCAACGTCCGCTCGTAGAACAAGTTCTTTTAATACATTAAGAGCGACAAAATAAATTCCGCTACGGCATCCATTATCATACTCACCATCCACAAGGATGGTCGCATCATACAGTAAGTTAATTTTTTTATTTACCATAAACAACAAAATATCAAGTTGACAATTTATCGCAAAGGTTTAATTTCATTTTCAGGGAAAATAATGTAGCAATGAGCAAACCAGCTATGCTACCATACTTTCTTGAATAAGCCACTCTAATCCTAAAATATTCTCTCTGATAATCTGAAAACCAATTACCATCAAAATGATGTATTGTATAGCTATTCTTTGTTAAAGACAGTTTTCCAGTGCGATTATCTTTTGGAGAAAAATACTCTGCAGGGAAAACAGCAACATCCCTATGCTTTTCAAGAACATTTTTTAATATCACCGGAATAGCAATAGAAGGATTATTAATTTGCTTAGCATCAAACTTTTTCCCATTATACCAGTCTAGAGACTTCCCAATCCAACTCATTTGGCATTCAGCCCCCATAACCGCAGCTTCGATAACATTCTTATGAGATTCCCGACCCAAAAAATATGGCAGATTCAACAAATCATCAAAAGATTTAATAACTTCTACATCACAGTCCAAATAAATGCCGCCATAATTATACAACGCATACAGACGTACATAATCTGCAGCGAAAGCCCATTTTTTCGCAGCAACAGCAGATTCAATCCACACATTATTTATTTGTTTGATTTTAGGTAGATTCCAAAAAACAAACTCATAATCAGGCAAATGAATCTTCCATGAATCCATACACTTTCGAACCAGTTCAGGGAAAGGCTCATTGCTTAGCCAACAATAGTGTATTATTTTCGGAATTGCCATTTTTTTACCTGAAACAAAGAAGTCATTTTTTGCCTGCAACGAGAAAAAGTCTCTCTAAAACTGTTATACCGCAGATTCACATAAATAGCATAAACAGTGGAAAGAAAAGTTCCAAATGATTCTCCAAACTTTTTACAAAGTTTTATGCGCATTTCCACATGCTTTCGTTGTGCCCAGGAATACCAGGAACCATTAAAATGATGCACTGAATACGTTTCCGCATTAGCCTCCACAATCTGTGTTCTTGTATTTTTAGGGCTAAAATAATGCATCGGCAACAATTCATCCAATACACCAATTTCATTTAAAGCCTCTGCCATAATATGTGGCAAAACTGTTGTATCTACGACATTCTCACTTATTCTAAAATTGCGACCTTCATAATAGTCCAAGCACTTCTTTATAACAGGATGCTTAGGTTCCGCACCAAACGTCGCAGCCTCCACTATATGAGAAGCATCAATCCTATCAGGAGTATGTTCCTTTCCAAAGAAGTAGGGTCTATCCAAAAGACTATCAAAAGACTTCAAGACTTCCACATCGCTATCAAGATATATTCCACCAAAATTATACAAAGCGTAAAGGCGAATATAGTCCGCCGCAAAGGCCCACTTCTTAGCCTCACAAGCCTGTTCTACCCAAGGCACCGAGTGAATATCAAAACAATTCTTATCCCAAAGTCTTATTTCGTAATCCGGAAGTTTATCTTTCCAACTCTGGATACATCTTTGTACCAGATCCGGGTAGGGATCTCCGCTAAGCCAACAGAAATGAATAATCTTGGGTATAGACATATTACAAAAGAAAGTCTAAACCTCTTCCCACTTCTGGCTCTTGGCAGACTTTGCAGCAGCTTCCATCATGGCCAGGCCTTCCTGAGATGTTTTCAAGTCACAAACATATTTGCTGGTATAGCTGCCTGTTGCAAAATACTGTTCCAGACAATCCGCAATGTCCCGATAATAATTGGCAAAAGCTTCGATAAAGCCAGCCGGGTGCCCCGCCTTAAAACGGTTGTAGCGTTGCTGATTTGCAACTTTTACATTCCCGGTACGATCACGCAGATACACACTACCATAGCGATCACAGGTCTTCAATGTTTCTGGTTCCAGCTGGAACCATTCAGCACTACCTTCGCTACCATACACACGAACACGGAGACCATTACGATTTCCAAGGGCAGTTTTGCTGAACCAGATTTGTGCACGAACATTATTGGTGTACTGAACAAGAGCCCCAACATTATCCACAATCTGCGGGAACAATCCAAATGTCGCTTCGTCGGCCACAATGCGGGTCGGGCGTTCGCCGGTCAAGAAGTAAACCATATTATGTAGGTGGCTTCCCAAATCCAACGAAATTTTAGGAATCACAGTATCCTTCAGGCGCCAAGCCTGTGGTTTAGGCGGTTCGTCATTGGCGCCAAGACGCATAAAGCCTTCCTGCGGCATTTCTACCTGAACCTGCTGAATTGTACCCAGCTTACCATCTTCAATGAACTGCTTCAGTTCACGAACCATGGGGTACCCAGTATAATTGTAGGTGGTGCAGAAGAAACCTTTCGTTTCTTCTACCGCTTTTGCGATTACATTACCTTCTGCAACGCTTGTTGCCAGGGACTTTTCGCAAATTACAGGAAAGCCAGCCTTCAATGCGGCGACCACAATTTCTTCGTGCAAATCTGTGGGGGCAAGAACGACGACCGCATCCAACTTACCCTTTTCAGCAGAAAGCAAATCCTTATAATTTCCGTAAACTCTATCAGCAGAAACGCCCCATGCCTCGGCAGTCTGACGATTTATATCTTCATGTGTACTAAATGCTCCAGCAACTAACTTGAAGCAACCATCCATCTGGCTCGCCGCCTTATGAACTTCACCAATTGCTGAATTAACGCCACCACCGATAAACGCAATACTGTAGGGATTTTTCTGCATAGATTCAATATAAATAAATGTGGTTAATCCTTAAAACGAATTTTCACAAGTTCATTCATTCTCGCAGTCTTATCCGTCATTTCTTCTACAGACTCAAACTGCATAAATACAATACCGGCCTTGTAAAGCAAGGGATCATCCACTATTTCACCTTTCTTGAACCACAGGAATTTTTCAACGATATTATTCTGGATTTCGGGCACAAACTCAACGTCATCCACAACGCCCCTACGATTCGTCATAACGCAATGCCGAAGGAACGGTTTTACTCGCCTGGATTCTTCGCTTCGCTCAGAATGACGCTCTGTTCCCATTCCACATTCTGCAGCAATCAACATCTTAGGGTAATCAACACCAGTGGCATACTTCACAAACTTGATGTAAAGGTCTCCCGGAGGGCGACGACAGATTTCAATAATAACAGGAACTCCGTCATCTCGCTCAATGTATTGTATATGGAGAATGCCATCAACAAGTTTTAACTCCGAGGCAATTCTTTCGCTATATTCTTTTAACAAATCAAGTCCGCGTTGACTTGTTGTACTTGGAGTATTAGCCCCACTGACCAGATATCTATTCAAATAGTACTGTTCATTATCTGCAAAATAGAACGCAACTTTTCCATCAATCAAAAAACAACTAAAGCCATGGTTA
This sequence comes from Fibrobacter sp., assembly GCA_024398955.1. GTDB lineage: Bacteria > Fibrobacterota > Fibrobacteria > Fibrobacterales > Fibrobacteraceae > Fibrobacter. The sequence goes on from JAKSIG010000012.1 coordinate 34,249, forward strand.
GAACCAGTCACAAACTCTTCTACTACCACATGGTCTTCACGGGTGCGAGTTGCGGCATCCACATAAGCAGCCACAGCATCCACCGCATTGTCTGCACGATGAACCCCCTTACCGCCAGTAAGGTCCACCGGTTTCACGATAATCGGATAGCGAAGAATCCCCTGTTCTAAAAGGTCCTTAAATTCGAGCAAGCAATCCTGCCCTTTTGCGCGCACAGATATCGCCCTTGGCGTTGGGATTCCCAATTTTTCGGCCAAAGCCCGATATTTATCCTTATGATGAACCTGCAGGCTGGTTTCATAGCAGTCGTGCCCAGGCAGGCCCAACTTTTCGCACACATACGCCGTACTTAACAGGGCAAAGTCATTACATCCCGAGCACACGGCATTCACTTTCTCAGCCTTCGCCAACTCAAGCATCGCCTGCTTATCGCTAAAATCGGCGAAAACATTCTTATCGGCATAAGCATGGCCTAGGCCACTACGGGCATTTCCCGTGGTAATTACAAAGTACCCCAGGGACTGTGCCGCCTGAATCAGCGGAATTTCGGCATGACTGCCGCCCAAAAGTAAAAGACGTTTAGACATAATCAGTTCAAATGTAAATTAAAATTCAACAAATCATCTAATCTTTTTTATATTCACATACATGAATTCGCAAGACAACAACACCTTGATTTCATTCGTCATCCCCTGCTACCGTAGCCAGGGAACAATCGAGACCGTAATCAATGAAATTAGGGAAACGATTAATCAAAAAAACGCCACTGAACGTCCTTCGGAGCAAAGTTCCGAAGGAACTGCCGCAAAGATTCCTGCCCGTGTATTCTCTTACGAAATTATCCTCGTAAACGACAGCAGTCCCGACGATGTGTGGAGTGTGATTAAGCGTCTTGCCGCAGAAGACCATAACATCAAGGGCATTTGCCTTGCAAAGAATTTTGGCCAGCATTGCGCGCTTATGGCAGGTTATGCCCAAGCTACCGGCGATTATGTGGTCAGCCTTGATGATGACGGTCAAACACCCGCCAGCGAAACATTTAAACTTGTAGATGAACTGGAAAAAGGTTATGACGTTGTTTATGGCTACTACGAACATGCCAAGCAGCACCTTTTCCGTCGATTTGGCAGCTGGACCAACAAGAAAATGGCAGAAGCCATCATTGGCCAGCCAAAGACCCTAAAGACAACAAGTTTCTTCATCATGAAGAAATTCATCGTTGAAGAGATTGTAAAATACCCACACCCCTTCGCCTATATTAGCGGTCTTGTTTTTAGAGCAACCAAAAATTTAGGAAATGTAGAAGTCGGGCACCGTCTGCGTTTAGAAGGTGAATCCGGATACACGATTGCGGGTCTAATCCGCCTTTGGATCAATGGTTTTACCGCATTCTCTGTAAAGCCGCTGCGAGCTGCTACATTCATCGGTTTCTTATGCGCCATTATAGGCCTTATTGCAGGTGGATTTGTGGTCTATGAAAAGCTAATGAATCCAGCCGTTCCTTTAGGCTACACAAGCCTCTTAGCAAGCCTGCTATTTATCGGCGGTATGATTATGCTCCTGCTAGGTCTTATCGGAGAATATGTAGGAAGAATCTACATCAGTATAAACCATTCCCCGCAATATGTCATTCGAGAAAAGGTATAACAAGGCATGAAGCAACTTCTAAAAAGCGACCTTGCCATAGCTCTTGCCATCAACATTTTCTTTTTAGTCCTCTGCATTATATTTGGAGAACTTCGTTTTGGAGTCATGGATGATTACTTCATGGCGGCAATCCTTAGCGGAGCTCACGGCACAGATTACAATGTACACATGTACTTTGTGAACGCCCTATATGGTTATGCATTACTTCCCCTGTACCATCTATTTCCCAAAATTGGATGGTATTATATTGGCGAAATGTTTAGTGTATTCCTATCATTTTCTGTAATCACTTATATACTACTGCAGAAAACCGGAAAACAATGGGGAACGATTCTATCCACTATTTTAATCGCATTTTTCGCTTCTGACTTTTACCTGGCCGTACAATTTACACAGTGTGCAGCAATTCTTTCTGCAGCAGGTTTTCTAGCATTCATCTGGGGCATTACCGAAAAAAGAAGCGGGATCGTAGCATTAGGCTGCTTCATGGTTCTATGGGGATCCATATTGCGTTGGCCAGCTTTCTTTATGGGACTACCATTCCTTGGAGTTGCCGCCTTAATCCAATACAAGGACTGCATCACAAATTACAAACGAATTCTCATTTTTGGATTAATAACATCAGCTGCAATTTATGGTGCAAAAGTTTTTGACCAATCCCTTTACAACACCCCAGAATATAAACCCTACAAAGAAATCCAGGGACCGAGAGCCGCGCTAGGCGACGGTCATGATTATGATGTAAATGCTGTTATCGCCGACCTGAAAATGGACGGTAAATCTGTTGAAGATTACGCCATGCTTACCCAATGGAAATTCTATGATACCGAAGTGTTCTGCGCAGACAGCATGAGGATGTTTGCCAACTATACTTACAGGCATAAAAACAAATTTCCTGCCAATGAAATTCCTTCAAAACTATTGGCTTTGCTATCCAGCTCTGCAGGGCATTACCTCTGTTGGATATTCTTTGTTTTCGGAATCATTATCTTAGCGACCAATCCCAAGCGTGGGCTTTACCCCTGGGCGGCCCTCGCTGTAACTCTAGCAATGCTCGGATACTTATTAAGCATCAACCGAGTTGTTACCCGTGTTGAAAATGGTTTCTGGATTTACGCATCCTTGTTGGCAATTCCACAATTCAGCAACTTACCAAAATTCAATCGTCAAAAAATTGCAACTATACTAATTCTCGCAATTGTTGCAGTTGGTTCTGCTTATAACATCAGTCAAATTCCACCTCAAGTAAAAAAACAGGATGCATACAACCAGGCTTTCAAATTTGTCGACGAGTATCCCGATACAATGTTCATTATGTCTATGCCCCAATATGCAGAGTTCGCTAGACACAAGTTGCCCCCATATTTAGCAGAACCCATTGGTGGATTTAGACGCACCATCAGTTTCGGTTTTTGGACGCCCTACCTCCCCGACATTACCGAAGCATTAAAAGAATTCGGCATCACCAATCCACTCAAGGAAATTATCAACGACAATGTCATCGTCGTCGGAGACAAAAGCCTAGATGAATTCTTGCAACGCCATTATTACGACAGCGTAAAAGTCGAAAACATACAATCCTTCGACAACATCCATTTTTACAAATATTCCGTTATCGACATGGATAAAAATATAGATGCCTCGATGGAAGACACTGCAATTATAGACTCCGTGGAGGCTCAGTAATGAAAAGCATTCTGTTCGTCATTGTCGCCTCGGCCCTGATTTCAATCGTACCATTTTTGATAACTTTTGATCCAGAATGCGTACCCTTCCGCGGCATCATGATTTATAGCATTTTTGCAATACTTATGTTGTTCACAAACATCAAGGAACGCCTGCAAAATAAAAAGAAAAAGGCAATCGCATTCGCAATCACCTACATTCTTGTCGCAACGATTTCTTGCATTGATTCCCAAGCTATATACACATTATTGAAAATTGACTCCATTCTATATGACTTGATTCCCTTCGTAACAACAGCCATCGGGCTTTTAATTTTAAAGGACGCAAAGGCAATCCCGATCAGGCACATCAATCTTGCCCTGTTCAGTACTTTATTTCTGCACCTTGCAATGTCCAACACAGACATCGCTCAGCCCATACTGACATTTACGTTAATTGGGCTGATTCATTAAGCTAATCCCATAGCAAGTCTAGAATATCAGGTAATCGTTTTTAACAACATTTGCTTAACATCATCGTCAACAGTCGCATCAGTAAGCATCTTATCAACAAGTTCTTTCAAAGCATCATCAGAAATACATTCTGTCGTAAATCTATAAACCTCACAATCTTTGGCATACTCAGCCTTCATTTTCTCGATATCAAACCTACGAACCTCTTGAACCAAGATATATGAGGTTTTATTAATCACAACATTATTTTCACTTGGTTCTATTTTGACAAAAAGATTTCCAGGGGTATTCTCATGCCAACTTTGCGATGTCACAAAAGACGCAACTATGACACATTCACCCATCTTTCCAAGATACACAAATGGATGACATTCGTCAACTCTGCACCCGTGTTTATACCTAAACACAGAACCTGGCTTTTCAGGCGACCTAAAAGGGAAAATCATTACAGACTACAAATGTGCAAGCGGTAGGATGCTTCAGATTCCGCTGTAGGGCAATCCATCATGCTACTATACTTAATCTGTCCACCAGAACAAACCTCTTTGTACTCTCCCAAAGAATGAGTATAGTCAACAATCTGTTGTTCATTCAAACGACCAAATTCATCTAGGACATGATCTATTGCCATTCTATCGCTGCTAGATAAGCGACCTTCATACGGACAATCATTCGCGCCATTTGAAATAGAATCTTCCACAACAACAAAAAAATCACGGATCCGTTTCAAGTCAGCAGGACTTTCAACAGCACCAATTTTTACAGCCTGCTTAACATATCTATTTTTGTTTTCCAACACAGCTAATGTAACTGAGGGAACCGGGCCATAAGGCGCTGCAAAATAACGATCTCCAGAAATAAGCCTACCATATTGATTCAAGTGCCACTTGTCTGCAAGATAAAGCAATTTCATCAATTTTTTTACGCTCACTTCACCTAAAGCCACCATAAAACGATGCATCATTGCCATCGTTTTTTCCGTATCGAATCTAAAAACAGGAATAGCACTAGATTTCATAAGTCCTTCTAATATAGTTTTTTTTCAAGCGAAATATACCCCATATCAACTTAAACGTCAATAGTCAGAGCCACTCACGCACCACTTTGCAAACTACAGGCGACACCAAATCACAACTAGTCAACAAATTTTTTGAACAGGGAATTAGACTATGGTAAAGCCGACTCAGTTTTCGGCTGCCTAAAATCTAAGTTTCCCTAGCAAGAAAGTCTGAAAATTATAGAATTTTGCCTTTTCCTTCAAAAATTCCAGCACAACGGACAAAGCCAAGTTTATCCCAAACTGAACTGCAAAAATTACCAGCGGATATTTAAAACTATATATAAAGGTTGAAAAGAAATAAGCGCCCACAAAGGTATGCAGCAAATACATATTCATAGAGTGTTTTCCAACAAACGTCAAGAATTTCATTTTCAAATCAAACATTCTACACAAAGAAACTACAAACAACGCCAAGAACATTGATAAAAACGGATCTACCGTCACACCAAAGAACCCCGGAATCAGTACCTTGTTTCTACATATGCACAGTAGGCAAAACAACGCACCAGAGAGAGCTACTACAACCCAAGAATTCAAATGATTCAAAATTTTATTGGCATACTCTTTATTTCGAGCAAGGAATATTCCCAGAAAGAAAATCACCATGTAGGTGGATAATGGAGCATAAAATTTATTTACCCAAGAAAAGATTTCCGTAGGCCAACAATACAAAAAAATCAACATACACACACCAACCAATCCTCGACCCGCTAAGAACAAAAGAGGAAACAACAAGTACAAATAGATGATGAGTTCATTGAACCACCAGGTTGCGTTATACGAAGTCACCCCATGTAAGCCCCAAAAATCATTAAAAAGATGTAAGACCACATTCACATCAGTTCCATAGGCCATTGACAAAGTTCTTCCAAAAAGGAACACCCCAAAAAGAATGGAAAGGATAAATACAACCCAATAGTTGAGATAGAATTTAATCAGGCGTTTTGCTAAAAATTTTAGAAAGGCCACTCCCTTCACTGAAGGAACTGAACAAAATTTTTTTTCGAATTGAGTTGCAAGACCATAACCCGACAAAAACACAAAAACAGCAACACAGGCCTTACAAATCAAAGCCACTCTAAAGGCAGTTTCACTATAATCCCTGTACTCCAAAAATAAATGATGTACAAGCATTGCACAAATGGCAATACCCTTTAGAACATTGGATTCATTTAGAGAAATACGATAGTCAATGAGAGTATTAGGCATACTTAATTCAATACAATTATAGGTACCCAGCCCCAGTAAAACGATGTAATAAAGCTATTGGAAGTCAATGTTCCCATCGGACGATGATCTCCACGAAGAATAAAACGATACTCAGGGTGTTTACTCGCCAAGTTAGATATAGCTTGCAGGGTATTTCTAATTCTCACAGCATGAATACACGCAACATCATCACCAATATCATTACAAATAGGACTATTAGGCCTTTTCTGTGTTGCATACGGAGGATGAGAATCCAACGTAGTCCAATAAATAAATTTGGGTACAGAATCTTGAAGCAGAACATCTATATAATTTGCGATGGAGGAATCGCACAAGCCTTCGAAATCTTCATTTCCCCAAAAACACTGTTCCACATTCTCTTTAGCCAATTCCTCCCTAAACTTTATATGGGCAAACCCCAACGTATCATAAGAGCTATTTCTCTCGTAAAAATTACCATCATAACCATGCAAATACCATGTATCGTAAGATTGATTTTGGTAATGTTCCATTAAGGTTTTTCCTTTTTTTAAGTTACGATTCATTCCAAAATCTTCCCATTCCGCAGCCTGCGTAAAAGACGCATTTCTTTTCCACAACCCCTTAAATTGAACATTATTCTGATTAAAAACTTCAAATTCAATTATGTTTAGCTCAAGATTTTTCCGAACCCCCCAACTTTCAACAAGAATCATTACCGTGGGGCACACACTATCCACTGCAATTATTTTTTCATCTCCAATTTTGAAAGTATCCAAGGCATCCTTCTGCAAATAAGTACTATGGCTAATGCGACCAGGTTGGAGTTGCTGTTTAAAAAAAGAATACACTGAAAAATCCAAGACCCTTATTTGAGGCAAATCATTCAATGCATAATGCGCCCCAAATAAGGCTATTACTAATAAAATCATTTTTCTTGCAAGCGAAGATAAATCACGCTTCACGCATAAAAGTTCTTTAGAAAATAAAAAACAACCTGCAACCTGAACAACAGGAACTACAATAAAAGCAACAATCCCCCACCAAAAGAACCTTGCTACCCCCCACAGTTCAGATAAGGACATAGCAAAAGCCGATTCAACAAACAAGCTCCAATCTGCAATCGAAACAAACAAAATACAACAAATAAAAAAAATAAGACTCAGCACACGATTAAAAAAAGAAAAATAAGCCACCCATAGCACAATCAGATAAAAGAGAATTGTCGCAAGAATGTAAGGAGAATCCGTGGCAAAAAGCACTACAATCAAAAACACTGAAAGTAAAATACGAAATGCAAATAATTTTTTCTGGAAAAAAACAACCAGAAGCAAAACGATATCAAAGCAAACAACCCCCGGCACCCATATAGAGTCAAAAATGGAACATGCCACCAAAGGGAGCAATGAAACGACAATTGCAGCGATTATGCACTGAATTACAGGAAATATTTTTGACATTCACTTCGACCTATTTCAAAACAAATAAAAAAAGGGAAACGTCCATCGACATTTCCCTTTAGAACTCGTCATTCAGAGCAAATTAGTCAGCCAGCTTTTCGAAACCCGGAGTGAGGTCCTTACATCCAGAACCGCTGTTTGCATTAACAACACCCTGAGTATAAGCAACCTTACCAGTGCTAGAAGTATAAGTACCGGTCAGAGTCCAAGTAGAACCACTCTTACATTCATTCAAGCCAACCTGGGATGTAGCCACCCAAGCAGATGCGGCTCCAGTAACGGTAACGCCATAAGTGAAATTCACACCTGTGCTCTTGCCATCATTCGGCAGCGCATAGCCGATTTCAGTAGCAGTACCGACCTTGTTTTCGGTCATTGCATAAGAATCAAGAGCAGTCTTGAAAGTAGATGCGTTGGTAGCAACTTCAGATGCCTTGGACTTTGCGATCTGGCCGAACAGCTTAGGTACTGCGACGGCTGCGAGGATGCCCATGATAACGATCACGACCATCAATTCAATAAGGGTAAAACCTTGCTTCTTCATAGTGTACTCCTTGTTTTTGTGACACATTCTTTTGAGGCTCTCACCCGTGAAGCGTTAGTGTTTCAGAGTGTTTCGTCTCGTTTACATTGGTAAATATATCTCTTTTTTTTCGAAAGTCAATAGTTTTGTCAAAAAAATTTGCTTTTTTGTCAAGGTAATTTCTCGTTTATGTCATAGAAATGTCACGAAAAATTACTTTGTACACAAAAGTCTTTTCCAAAACATTGCGTTTTTCGCCAAAAAAGGGGAATTTCATCACCAAATTTGGTGAACTCAAGTATACAAATATTTTCGTGACAAGAGTGGGGATTTTGTAAAAAAATTGAATTTTTATTATTCTTACTTGGAATAGAAAAGGTCCCCGTAGGGGGACCACGCTTTTGCAAGCGCGAGAAGATGAGGTCGACGACAAAGGCGGAAAAGTCCCTGTTGTTGTTGATGAAGTGCAATTTTGCAGGTCGATTTTTGAAAGAAAAGGCCCACACGGTTTTGTGCAGGCCTTATGAATATTCTTGTAAGATGGATTGTCGCGTTTACTTGCCTGTTAGAGCCGCAATTCGAGCCTCAAGAGCCGCGATTTTTGCAGACTGGTCAGCGATTTCACGAGCTTGGTCAGCGATTTCCGCATTTTTCGCGTTGAGCTCAGCACTGAATTCCGCCGCAACCTTCTTGCGTTCTTCCTGGCGGGCGATGTATGCCAGCACTTCGGCGTCATCTCTCATATACTCACCTTCTTTGATAAACTGTTCTGGTACAAATGTACTCAATTCAGCATGTTTTTGCAAGCGCGAGAAAATGGCGTCGGCAGCAAAGGCGGAAAAGTCCCTGTTGTTGTTGATGGCGTCTATGGCCCGCAGCCACTGGGCAAGGCGGCTGTGATCGTTGGCAAAATCGGTGTCGGCATGTTTAAGGAACTTGCCTAAGAGGCTTCGCCTCAATTATGAATTACGAGTTACAAGATTTTCCGCAACGACAACTTTTTGATATTGCCGTCAATATTTTGAGGATCTCCTGGTTGTCTGCATTCATTGAATCAAATTGCACTGTATCTATAAAGTTCGTCTTTTGCAAAAGTTTTAGCCAATAAACGGTTTCTGCAGTTTCCTTCTTCGCAATACCAATTTTTGCAAAGAAATCAGCCCTACTTTGTGCGTAAATTGCTTCTGCAACATTCGCACCAATGCTTGTTCCACTTCGAAGAATCTGTTTCGACAAAACATACTCCTTGGATTCCTGTCGTAAGAATCGGTGTAGGTTTACAATCCGTACAGCAAAAGCCAGGCACTTGTCTTCCAAAACTCTATCTTTCATAATTCATACATCATAATTCATAATTAAGCATACGCGGCCGGTTCGCAGGTAGAAATTCTCTACCTGCTATATACACGCAGAAACGAAGAAAAAGGTGCTATTTCGAAGGCTGCTTTGGGAATAGAAAAAGAACCTCGCGGTTGCGAGGTTCTTTTTGTAGTCTTTACTGCGGGGGGCGACTTTCGTCAGCAGGGTTCCGCATCATTACCAGTTTGCAGGAGCCGGGGCGGGCTGTGCTGCAGGGGCAGCGGCAGGTGCGGGAGCTGCCTTGGCAGGTTCTGCGGCCTTGGGGGCTTCAGCAGGCTTTGCTGCGGGAGCTGCTTCCTGCTTTGCGGGCTGTGCTGCAGGGGCTGCGGCAGGTGCAGGTGCGGCCTTTGCAGGTTCTGCGGCCTTGGGGGCTTCAGCAGGCTTTGCTGCGGGAGCTGCTTCCTGCTTTGCAGGCTGAGCTGCCGGAGCTGCGGCAGGTGCGGGTGCAGCAGCGGGAGCCGGGGTGGCTTCAGGGGCTGCAGCAGGAGCAGTTTCTGCCTTCGGCTTCTTTACGTGAGAAGCAAACACAACGCGGTTGTTCTTGGGGTTGCTCTTAGCCTTGGCCTTCTTGCCCTTCTTGGCGGGCTTGGGCAGAACCAGGAGCTGAGTATCACCGAAGCCTGCGGCACGAACGTGCTTAGAGGGAACACCCTTCTTTACCAAGTAATCAACAACGGCCTGAGCACGCTTTTCGGACATGGTCTTGTTCTTTTCGGTGGTCTTCTGGTCATCGGCATGGCCCTGGATTTCGATACGGAGATCGGGGCGAGTGCTCATGAGTGCGGCAACCTGGTCAAGAGCCTTGGTAGAGCCCTTAGCGAACTTGGCTGTGCCCTTCTTGAACTTGACCTGACCCTGGAGGTATTCCAGATTTTCGTTCTTGTTGGTGGGGCAGCCTTCGGCGTCTACAGCGGCATCGCTGAGAGTCTTGGGGCAGAGGTCCTTAGCGTTGACAACACCGTCATTATCATCATCGAATTCGCAGCCGTTGGCATCAACAGGAGCGCCTTCGTTAGAAGCAGGGCACTTGTCCTTAGAGTCAACAATGCCGTCGTTGTCGGTATCGACTTCGCAACCATCAGCGCCAACCTTGAGGCCTTCTGCAGTGCCCGGGCACTTATCGCTGATATTGGGCACGCCGTCCTTATCGTCGTCGGCGGCAAGCTTTGCCAGGGAGTCACTTACAGCGGCGATGGAATCCATCTTAGCCTTGTTAGCGGCAATTTCAGCAGAGTCAACCACCTTAACGGTATCGACAGTAGCAAGGGTATCGACCTTGGCAACGGTATCAACCTTAGCCACTGTGTCGACCTTGGCGGTAGTGTCGATGGTAGCCATAATGGAATCCACCTTTACCTTGGCCAAAGAATCTGCACGGGCCTGGATGAGGGAATCAACATTCACGTCCTTCTTGGTCTTGCTGCCAAAGCGCCATACGATAGAAGCGGCACCGGCCAGCAGCGGAGAAGAGGAGTAGTTATAAGTAACTACGTGACCATTTTCATCCTTGTTGCGGATGTCGTAGCCGTAGGTAAGTTCCTTATCCTTGTTGGCATCGAAGTCCAGGTTGCGGAACAAACGGGGAGCGATTTCTACACCCAGGGCCACATCTACGTGGTTGGTCAGGTGGAAGCGCATACCGGCAGTACCGACCATGGGGTCTACACCCGGATCCACGGGAGCAACGGCATCATCGATATGGAATTCGCCATTAGCTTCGAGGAACAAATCCATAAAGTCGATAGGCATGAAGTTCAAGCCGGTGCTATAGGTAACAACAGAAGATTCGTTGCTATCGAAGGCATACAGGAAGCTAGCCTGACCATTCCAGCGGACCAGCTTACCAAAGTCAAGAGTAAAGGCCAAGCCTGCACCGGCAACAAAATCACCAGCGGTAAAGGGAGTGGTGTACTTCTTGTTCAGGTACCAGGAATGACGAGGACGGATACCGGTTTCGTCGGAACCAGTGGGTGCATAGAACTGACCCACGAGGGCCAGCTTGAACATAGAAGAGTCGGAACCAATAAAGCGGATCTTTAACCAAGATTCCAGGTCACCCAAGCCAATGTCGGTCATGCCGCCTTCGACCACGCGGCCACGGTCGTCACCGGCGTTATCAAATAAAATCGGAAGGCTTACGCCCAAATCCAACCAGTTGGTAAGACCAACAGCCAAATTTGCCTGACCGCTAATAGAAAGAGCGGTTTCGTTCAGGTTGATGTTCTGCTTCTTTTCGTCGGTCATGGTACCACCGGCTGCCATGGACCAGGAGTCCAGGGATACGTCGCCACCCAGGCCAAAAGAAACATTCCACTGGCCAAGAGTATTTGCACCAATCTGGTGAATACCTTCTTGACCGCCAGCCAGACCGCCCTGAGCAAAAGCAGAACCAGCCACCACGAGGGCACCGGCTACTACAGAGCGCAAAGATAATGAACTTGTTTTCTTCATTATTCCACCTTTTTTAACGCCGCGTTCTTAACGGCACAATCACACTTGTAATATAAAAATAACTTATTATACCGCACCTTACACAGACCAAAAGCCAAAAAGCCATGGGCATAATAACAAAAAGACCGAAAAAAGGCAAAAAATCACAGGCAACTCCGTTGCCTTAGTGCGAATTATCCACCCTGTGGACGCGGGGCTCAGCCCTCCCTCGATTTATAATATAAGCATGCCGTCGCCGTAACTGAAGAGCTTAAGGCGATTCTCTACAGCCATCTTGTAGGCTGCCAAAGTATTTTCGCGGCCATAGAACGCAGACACCAGCAAAATGAGGGAACTTTTAGGCCAATGGAAATTGGTCATGAGTCCATCCACAATCTTGTAGCGGTATCCCGGATAAAAGAACGCATGCGTTACCCCACTCTGGGCGCGAACAACGCCATTGTCGTCAGCAATGGTTTCTACCACGCGGGTGCTGGTGGTACCTACAGTAACAATGCGGCCTCCTGCGGCCTTAGCCTGGTTGATGATGCGGGCGTTTTCTTCTGTAAGTTCGTAATGTTCACCATGCATCTTGTGCTGGGTAAAATCTTCTACTGAAATATTCTGGAAGGTGCCAGGCCCCACATGCAAAGTGACCTCAGCGACCTTCACGCCCTTGGCCTTTAAGGCATCAAGCATTTCTTCGCTAAAGTGGAGACTTGCGGTAGGCGCTGCAACCGCTCCTGAGTATTTTGCAAAAATAGTCTGGTAGGCCTTCTTGTCTTCTTCGTCGTCGGGGCGGTTGATGTAGGGCGGCAGCGGTACATGGCCCTGAGCATTCATCACCGCTTCAAGTTCCACAGGCGTTACCGCAAATCGCAATACGCGGGAGCCATCTTCGTTGATAGATTCAACGGTGGTCTTTACACCAGCAATCATCAGTTCACGCCCCACCTTAAAGGCCTTGCCGGGTCGGACCTGAGCCTCGTAGCGGGCGCAGCCATCTTCTGCCGGAATCATGGCCTGCACAAGAAGGGTTTCTACTTCCCCATCATGCATGGTCTTGCCATACAGGCGAGCAGGAATCACCTTTGTGTTATTGACCACCAGACAGTCGCCGGCCTTGAAAAGATCCACAATTTCGGGAGCCTTCATTATGTGGCGTTCTCCCCCATCTTTAGGGCAATGCAAAATGCGGGTCTTGCCCTTGCCTGCCGTACGGCTAGCAATCAGTTCCGGAGGAAATTCAAAACTATAATCAGAAAGATTGTGTTCCATTTTCAAATTTTTTTATAAAAACTGATTATGCATCCATCTGTTCCAGGGCCTTCTTCAAATTCTCGCGAACCTTTTCTTTTAAGGACGCAGGCTTAATAATCTGAAGATCTGTAGAAACGCCCATAAGCCAAGTAATAAAGTCAGGCGTAACTCGAAGTTTCATATCCACAACCATGTGGCCATTCTTGTCGATGCGGCGAGTCGCTTCCGGGAAAAAGTGGGATCGTTCAAACTGAGTCTGCAGCCACTTGGTCTTTACCAGCAAAGACACGTCTTCGGGCATGATCTTGGAATCAGTGTACTTAGCGAAGGTATACTTATAGTGAATTGCGGCATCAAAAGGCAATTTTGGAGCCGGAGTGCTTGTAACAGTTACATTCGAAATGTTTTCAAACAGATAGTTCTTAAAAACCTGAGTTTCTTCGTAAGTGTCATCGGCTGCAATTAAGTACAACGTATCCATTCGCATAATGACCTTCACCGGATTCACCACCACCGTACTAGGCGCATCTGCCGCAGAAGAATGCTTATAGTTGATACGAATCTTGAATCCATCGTGAATCGCCTTCAGAACCTTATTCACCATGGAGTCCTGCAGTCGATTATCGCAGAAGGGGCCGTAATCCAGAATATAGTCGGGGTCCGTCGAAATGGCGTCGGGCTTGAAATCCTCGGAATCGGTGGTCTGCATCGAAGTAATCACCTTATCCAGGAGCTTGATGGTCTTAATGTCTGCAGCGCTTGCTCCAGACAGGCCCTTCTTGACTCGTTCCAGCTGACGAACAACTTCTTGATTGAAGTTTATTTCTTTATCGGTCTGAATGACATAGTAAGTTTCGCCATTTTCCTTGAACTTGCGAAGGCCACAATTTTCAGCAGCAACAACTTCAAGATGACGGAAGACCGTACGGGGACCACAGTTCAGCAAATTTGCCAACTGATTTACAGTCACCTTACTCTTTAGGAAGCCCTTTACTTTATTTATTTTTTCGTAACCACTTGCCATAAATTTTCTCCAGCTACTGAAGTTTTAATCGATTATCGATAGATGTCGTCTTTGCCTTTTTCGCCACACAGAAGGTGGCAAATTGTTTTTGAATAACCGACACGACATGACCTTCTAACAAAAACTTTTTATTTATAAAAGCAATCTTTATTTTAGAACCTTGCAATCTTGAATGAACCGCCAGTTCAGACTCCAGTTCCTTGCAAAGTTGTTCGTTTTCTATTTGACCTTCGGGAATAACGCTGATTGCGCAATGCAACGCCATAACGCCCGGAATCTCGGCAATTTTATTTTCTATTTCGGGCGAGTAATTCTTCTCGTAACACCAGGCAGATACCTCCACCTTACCCGCCGAAACGTTCACGTTGTAATCGAACAGGCGTACCGCAGGGGACTCAAGAAACGCCTCTATAGTGTGCTGAATCTGCCGATCAGTAACGATGGCCTCCGTCTGGATTTTTGAGAAGTCAACACAGCCGCGAACTTTCGGAATGCCATTTATGCAAGCGCAAAGGCCACGTTTTACAGACAAGTTCCTAACGGACCCTTTCAAGAAAACAACACCCTGCCCCACATCAATAGAGATTCTTGAAATATCCTGAGGGAACACCTGCTTGAGTTTTCCCATTACAGTTTCTGCCAATTTATCGTTGGGCAAATTCTGCGCAGGCAAGGGCAGCGTTATGAACAAAAGGGTGTTATCTTTCAGTAGCACTGCCAGCTTGTCTTTTTCGCCATCATTCACCATTCCTACCGCAATACCAAACTGGTCTCGTATGGAGTGATAAACGTTATCGCCCAACAAGGTGTAGGCACTTTGGGCAGGCAGCAGGCGATAGCCTTCTGGAGAATCCTCTTGATCAACAACGACTTTGGGGCATTCAATCTTATTGTCGGGACCACTGCCATAATTCAAGACAACGACTTCTTTTTCGGGCCCCTGAAAAATGCTTTTAACAAGGCCAGGTTTTAAAGAGCCCTTAAAGTAGAGCCAATTTCCTGGAGTAATTCTGTTATACCCAAAAATTTTAGCGTAATCCTGGTTGCAAAGTTCCTTTCTGCAAAATGAAAACTCATGGGAGAACGCAACGAAAAGAGCTTGGCAATTACAGCAGCAGCACAGGAGCGGAATGTGCGATTCTAGTCCCCCATAAGTCGTATAATTTTCCTGAGCAAAAACGTTATGTTCCGTTACCTTTTGGCAACGGCAACAAAACAGTTTCTGTTCGTACAACCTATGAGGAAAAAGAGCACGCATTTAGGTTCGAGGCTCGAGGTTCCAGGTTCGAGGAATTAGCCCATGAGCGGGAGGGCTACGTCGATACGGCGCAGGGTTTCTTCCTTGCCGATGATTTCGAACATTTCCCACAGGCCAGGACCGGCGGTAACGCCAGACACAGCCAGGCGGGGTGCGCCCACCAGTTCGCCCACCTTGTGGCCGATGCGTTCGGCGAGGGCGTAGAATTCCTTTTCGATGACCGGGGTCTTGAAGTCTTCGATGGAAGCCAGCATATCGCGGACCTGCTGGCAAAGGGCCTTGGAGCCTTCGCCGAAGTGCTTCTTAGCGCCCTTTTCGTCGTAGGATTCCGGAGCCTTGAAGAAGTAGGTGGACATTTCAGCCAGGTCCTGCACAAAGTGTGCGCGGGGCTTCAGGTTCTTCACGATTTCCAGGAGACGTGCTTCCAGTTCGTTACTGAGGTCAAAGCCCTTGGCGGCAAGGCCTTCCTTCATGATACCGAGGAGCAGGTTGTCATCGCACATGTGAATGTGCTGGCCGTTCATCCACTGGAGTTTCTTTTCGTCGAAGCTTGCGGGCTTGGGGTTAATGCGTTCCAGGGTGAAGCAGTCGATCATTTCCTTGATGGTCATGACTTCGCGGTCGTCGCCCGGATTCCAGCCCAGGAGAGCCAGGTAGTTCACGAGAGTTTCGGGCAGGTAGCCCAGGTCGCGGAAGTCACCCACGGATGCAGCACCCTTACGCTTGGAAAGCTTACCGCCGTTCTTGTCGAGAATCACCGGCAGGTGGCACCATACAGGAGGTTCCCAGCCGAAAGCCTTGTACAAAAGTTCGTGCTTGGGAGTAGAAGAAATCCATTCGTCACCGCGGAGAACGTGGGAAGTACCCATCAGGTGGTCATCCACAACAGATGCGAAGTGATAAGTCGGATAACCGTCGCGCTTGATGAGAACCAGGTCGTCCAGCAGTTCGTTCTGGTAGGAGATGTGGCCGCGAATCATGTCGTCAAATTCGGTGACGCCAGTTTCGGGAACCTTGAAGCGGATCACAGCCTTTTCGCCGGCGGCAATGCGGGCTTCGGCTTCTTCGCGAGGAATGTTACGGCAGTGACGGTCGTAACCGGTCACAGAAACACCGGCCTTTTCCTGTTCGGCACGAACTTCCTGAAGGCGTTCTTCGGTGCAGAAGCAGTAGTAGGCGTCGCCGGCGTCCAGCAACTTCTTGATTTGTTCGTTATAGATGTGCAAGCGTTCGCTCTGGAAGTAGGGGCCGCAGTCCTTTTCGCAGCCCGGACCTTCGTCCCACTGCAGGCCAAGCCACTTCAGATCGCGCATCAAGTCATGGAGAGCGGTTTCGTTATAGCGCTTGCGGTCGGTATCTTCGATACGCAGGTAGAAAACGCCACCCATGGCTTTTGCAAAGAAGTAGTTGTAGATAGCGGTACGGGCTCCGCCAACGTGGAGGTAGCCAGTGGGGCTAGGTGCAAAACGCACACGGACAGGACGCTTATTATTGCAGCAATCGCACATATTGTATTCCTTTTTTCGGGTAGCCGCGCAAGGAACCTTGCCACGGCACCATAGTTTAAATTTTCTATGTCAAAAAATAGCAATATCTAATTCGGTTGGCGAACGTCAAACTGCAGAACAGTCACATTCAGGCCAAACATGTACTTGTATGACTTATGGCTACAGAGGTCATAAACCAGTTTTAAGCCTAAATGAACGCCTCCCCCATTCTCTAGGGATTCATTAGCATTCTTTTCGGCATAGCTGATGGGGTCAAAGGGTTTTCCGGCATCCTTGACACGAACTTCAATCGACGACTCCAAATCGGTAACACGAATGTCAAAGAAATGCTTGGAACTTTTATCGGCGCTGTAGTGGAACACATTGTACGCCAGTTCCTCACAGCACAGCAATATGCGATTCTGTTCTACCGGCTTTAGTTCACAGATTCCTAAAAACATCTTTATTTTTTCAAGATTTTCTACAATCGATTCTTCGGTATACTTAATGGAGAAATTAGCCCCTACCGCATCAGGAACAATTGGCAGAAGCCCAACCTGCGAAAT
This sequence comes from Fibrobacter sp., assembly GCA_024398955.1. Taxonomy (GTDB): domain Bacteria; phylum Fibrobacterota; class Fibrobacteria; order Fibrobacterales; family Fibrobacteraceae; genus Fibrobacter. The sequence continues at coordinate 51,649 of JAKSIG010000012.1, forward strand.
AGTTCGGGTCTTAAAGTGGAGTATAAACGCAACCGTCAGTTGCAGCAGCAATAAAAATGCCGTAACAGAAGGGAAACTCCACCAGAAATAATCCCCTGCAAACTTCACGAAAATCCAGGGGACACTGATCATCAGCAGGAACTGCAGAACCAGGAATACCGACGAAAGCAGTTCCTTCTTTACCAGGATATGAACATCCGTATTATAGATGAACATAAGATACGGAATAATGAACAAGCCAATGACTCGTAAATCAGAAGCATAGCCCGCCACAGAACCGCCGTCAGAATCACCAAACAGCCTTATGACACCTTCGGGCCAAAGAATCGTAAGCCCAGTCAAGGCAATTCCGAAAATCAGCACGACTGTACAGCTACAATGAATCAGCGTTCTAAAGCCAGAATAATCCCGCTCTCCAAGCAGCACACCGCCAATAGAATTATTCAAGTCTGCAACACCTTCTAGCAGGTGCCCTCCAAAGAAAATCAGCTGCATCATAATAGCCAGAAGGTAGGCGCCGCTGGGGCCCTTGTAATCCAGAACCATCTGGTTCAGAACAAACACCATAAACGCAAGAAGAATATCTATAAGGCATAAGGGAACGCCCTGCTTTAGGGCTCCAAGCACCATGGCAATCGGCTTTTTAGGAATAACAAACTTAAAGGAACTCTTGCCCTTCAAAAGATGTGGCAACAGCACCGTCAAGCCGATTAGATTACTGATAACCGTAGCCCAGGCCGCCCCGCTCATTCCCATGGGAATCACGATTGTCAACAGCAAGTCCAGAAGGACATTTAACACAAGACTTACAACAATAGACGCCGTTACAAGCCCAGGCCGCCCATCGATACTTACAAAGCATTGCAAAAGATAGATGAAGGTAAACGGGACAAAGTTTAACAGCATCACAAAGGCGTAATCCCCCGTAAGGCTGCATAGCAAAGGTTCGCTTTCGTCTACCAACAAATTGACAATCTGCGGAAAGAACAAATAGCTTAGAATGACCAACACCGCCATTACAGGCAAGGTAATCAGCAACGCCGATGAAAAATACTCCGATACTTTACGATAATCTTGCCGGCCCACTTCTACAGCAGCATGAATTGTAGAGCCCCAAATGACAGCCGCCACAATAGCTACAAACAAGGTCTCTAGCGGGTAATACAAGTTAATGGCAGAAAGCGCATTGGGATCAACAAAATTACTGACGATGACACTATCAGCCACAACGCGCAGCTGCTTTGCAAGTCCTGTCATGATGGACGCAACAAGGAATGTACCAAAAGCCTTGCTGACGATATAACTATTGGTCAATTGCATAACGCGGACAATTATAAAATAATCCACCTTCATTTTTCGAAGGGTTTCAACAAACTAACCCCAAATTTTAATATTATTGCACTGAAGATTTATAAAGCACTGTTGTTTGCATACGACAACAAAGTAAAGGAAACAGAATGAATTTCACAAGAAATATCAGTGGCGAAAAATTCACATTAGCAATTCAAGGAATGATCGATACAGCAAACGCCCCCGCCTTTGAAGCCGAAGTTCAAAGCGCCATTCCCAAGACAAAAATTCTTGAACTTGATTTTGCCCAGGTGGAATACATTTCTAGTTCGGGTCTTCGCGTTCTTTTAAATGCACACAAAGAAAAGATTGCTACAGGCAAGCTGGTTCTTGCCAACGTAAACGAGACCGTCATGGACGTTTTCAAGATGACAGGATTTAGCAAGGTCCTTACCATTGTCTAATAAGCAATAACGGAACCTGACGGTAAAAAAATGAAGGAAAGGTCTCTACTAAAAAGCATTGCAGTCATTATACTGTGCGGGTGCATCTTTTATGCCATCGGCATGCCCTGTAGAACCTATCTCAAAATTTCCGATTTTACGGAAGTCAGTTTTACATCATCGCTTCCGTTCTTATCAACGCTATTTTTTGGACTTCCTGGAGCCATAGGCTGCGCTTTGGGCAATCTGATTGCCGATATTCACCAAGGCTATTCCCCTTTCATTTTTATTCCGGGATTTTTCCTGCAAGTAACCTACGGTTTGCTGCCTGCATTCGCCTGGAATTTTCTGCGTCGTAAAGACGAAAACAAATATCAGCTTAACAGTGTTCTCAAGGTTGTTCAGCTTCTGTTAGTCATAGCCGTTTCTTCGGCGTATAATGCGACCACATCATTCGCACTGATTTTTTTTAACACCGATTCAATTTCTCCGGCTCTTTGGACAAACTACTTTTTCAATCAGCTGAACACCACTACGGCAACAGCCATTCCCTTTATGATTTTCTGTTCTCTCAAACGACAGTTCAGTTTAAAGCGGAGATTTAGGGGGACAGGCTACTATCTTTTTTCATTTTCATTAAACGAAAAATTTCTGTTCTTCTTTGTTATTGCAAGCATTCTTGTGAGCATCGGTGTCGGAGCCATCATTCATGAACTGTTCACTTACCGAATCCATGTAGACCAGCTCTATTTGTGGAACATCGTTTATTACGGTGCCTCCATATCCATGAATCTTGCCGTATGGTCATCACTGGCTTTCCTGCTTTATATAGAACTTACCGTTACCAAGCCTATAGAAAAGATGAGTTCGATCGCAAAAGTTTTCGGCAAGGAAGACGACATCGACAAGAAAATTTCAATCATTATTGACCGTTGTCAAAAGTACGTCTACTACACTTCTGAAGTAGGTGACCTGGCGAGATCCTTCTGGAACATGTCCGAAGAGCTCGAATCCTACGTCAAGAATCTGACAGACGTTCACAAGGAGCAGGAAAAGAACCATACAGAGCTTTCTGTCGCCACCAAAATTCAGGAATCCACACTTCCAAAACTTGAAAAATTTGACCGGCTGGACCTGCATGCCATTATGAATCCAGCTAAAGAAGTTGGCGGAGACTTTTACGACTTCTTTATGGTGGATTCCAGCCACATTGCATTAGCCATTGCAGACGTTTCTGGAAAGGGCGTGCCGGCCGCACTCTTTATGATGATTTCAAAAATCATTCTGCAGAACAATCTATTGCGCGGTTACTCGCCGGCAGAAGCATTGGAACGAACCAACGACAAACTTTGCGCCAACAACCCTCTGGGCATGTTTGTCAGCTGCCTTTGCGGAGTTCTTGACTTGAATACAGGAGTTTTCAAATTCAGCAATGCGGGCCATGAAGCTCCTGCATTAATGAAAAAAAATTGCTTTTTCGATCTAGAAAAAATTGAAAGTGGATTTGTTCTTGGCGGGCTTCCTGGCATCAAGTACGAAAACTTCGAAATCAGGATGCAGCCTGGCGAAATTTTCTTCTTCTACACCGATGGCGTTCCCGAAGCCATGAACGAAAATAAGGAAGAATTCGGCAACAGCCGCATGATCAACGCCCTGAACGCAAACAAGTTCGGTTCCATGGAAAACCTATGCACCAACGTTCATAAGGCTGTTCAAAAACATGCAGGCAAAGCCCCTCAGTTCGACGACATTACCATGCTGGCCTTCTGCCTGAAGGAGTCCTGAAATGCGCTCCAAGAAATTCAACGTTCGAAAGGAATGTCTCGAAGAAGTCCGCTCCTTTATCAGCCAGTGGAGTGAAGCGGAATCCATCACCCCTAAAATTTCTGTAAAGCTAGCCATCTGTTCCGACGAAATTGTAAGCAACGTGGTTTTCTACAGCAATGCATCCAGCCTTGAAATTCAATGCGACATGGAAGATGACGAAATCATCCTGACATTTACAGATGATGGAAAGGCCTTCAATCCTCTTGAGGACGCTCAGGAGCCAAATCTCGAAATTGATGCAGATAAACGAGGCGTCGGCGGCTTAGGAATCTTTATGGTCAAGCAAATGGCAAGCGATTTGACTTACAATCGACCTGAAAATTCAAATATCGTCGTTATAAAGATTTCACTTTCTCGTTGACAGCCAACAAGTTGGCACAACGTTTGCTATCTTTCGCCTGTAATTTTCTATAAAATCAGCGGATTCTGCGCGCAGTCTCTGCACAGCCAAAAAAGGATCAATATGGAAGCTTTTACCGCTTTTCTTGATACCATCGATGGCTATGTCTGGGGTGTACCCCTCATTGTCGTCATTCTTTTTGTAGGCCTCCTCCTTACAGTCCGCTTGGGCTGCCTCCAGGTGGTGAACCTCCCCAACGCACTTCGCTACATGCTCCACAACGAAAAGGGCGGCCAGGGCGAAGTCTCCAGCTTTGGCGCACTCTGCACGGCCCTTGCCGCTACCATCGGTACCGGTAACATCGTGGGTGTGGCCACCGCCATCGGCACCGGCGGACCCGGCGCTCTCTTCTGGATGGAAGTGGCAGCCTTCTTCGGCATGGCCACCAAGTACGCCGAAGGCGTTCTGGCCGTGAAGTACCGCAAGATGGATTCCGACGGCAAGGTTCTGGGCGGTCCCTTCTACTATATCGAAACAGGCCTTAAGGAACGTTTCGGCTGGAACATGAAGTGGCTGGCAGTGCTCTTCGCCATTTTCGGTGTCTGTGCAGGCGTCATGGGCATCGGCACCATCACCCAGGTGAACGGCATTACCAGCGCCATGGCCCGCCTTACTCCTAACGCCGCTGAATTCGTGAACATCGGCGGCAACTCCGTCAGCGTCACTACCGCCATCGCTGGCGTGCTGGTCACCGCATTCTCCGCCTTCGTGATTATCGGCGGCCTGAAGCGTATCGCCAAGGTTTCCACCTACATCGTGCCCGTCATGGCAATTCTCTACATCCTCGCCTGCATGCTGCTTCTCATGATGAACTTCGCCGCTATTCCCGAAGCCATCCAGACCATCGTCCGTGCAGCATTCAACCCCAGCGCTGTGACCGGCGGTGTGGTAGGCACCATCTTTATCGCCATGCAGAAGGGTATCGCCCGCGGTATCTTCAGTAACGAAGCAGGCCTTGGTTCTGCCCCCATTGCAGCCGCTGCCGCAAAGACCAACGAACCTGTCCGTCAGGGTCTTGTGTGCATGACCGGAACCTTCTTCGACACCATCATCATCTGTACCATGACAGGCCTTGCCATCGTGGTTTCTGGCGCATGGGATCCGAAGCTTGGCCTTGAAGGTGTGAACATCACCATGGAAGCATTCTCCCGCGGCCTCGCCTTCTTCCCCGGTGGCGCAACCATCGCTCCTTACTTCCTGGCAATCGCCCTGGTGTTCTTCGCATTCACCACCATTCTGGGCTGGGCCTACTATTCTGAAAAGTGCCTGCAGTACCTGATTGGCGGCAAGAAGAAGGGCGCCATCCTCGCCTACCGCTGGATTTACGTTGCAGCAATCTTCATCGGTCCTTATCTCACTGTAAGCGCCGTTTGGACTTGTGCCGACATTTTCAACGGTCTCATGGCATTCCCCAACCTGATTGCCTTGATTCTGTTGAGCGGCATTGTGGCCCTCGAAACCAAGAGCTTCCTGGATCGTTTGCATAACGGTGAAGTTGGAGAATAAAATCTAACGGCTTCGCCGGTTGATACAACGCGCAAAAAACAAGCGCTAATATTTAAAAGAACAGATGGTGACGAGCCATCTGTTTTTTTTATCCGGATTTAAATTCTAATATTGGGAAAAACGAACTTTTGACAGTATAGGCGGTTTTTATGGACAAGAAATTTGCAGTGGTTCTCCCGGCCGGTGGCCTGGGCAAACGTATGGGAGGCAACATTCCCAAGCAGTTGATGCTTTTGGGAGGCAAGCCGGTTTACCGCTACTGCCTAGAAACATTTTTGCAAATGGATGAAATTGCCGAAGTGGTCATGGCCGTTCCCGTTGATTGGAAAAGCCATTTTGAAAACGAACTTTTCGCCGATGAAACCGAACGTTGCGACGCCGTTAAGAATTGCGCCAGCCTCACTCCAGAAATGCGGGCCAAGCTGAAAATTGTAGTTGGCGGAGCAGAACGTTGGCAGTCCGTAGAAAATGGCGTCAACGCCCTGACGAGTTCTGCAGAGTACGTTCTCGTGCATGACGTGGCCCGCCCCTTCATCAGTAAGGAAATCATTCTGGATGTTTGCCGCACTCTTATAGAAAAGGGGGCATGCCTTGTGGCAAAGCCCGCAGTCGACACCATCAAAATTGCATTAGATGGTCGCGTAGAAAAGACCATCGACAGAAATACCGTCTGGATGGCTCAGACCCCGCAGGCCGCGCGAATTGATCTGCTTAAGAAATTGTATGCCCGGATCGCTGCAGAACCGTTGGACTTTGTTCCTACAGATGAAGCCAGCATTCTGGAATTCTTCGGCGAACCCGTCTACATCGTAAAGGGAGCCACAGCCAACGACAAGCTTACAACTCCCGAGGACTTTGAAATCTTCACTGCCAAGATGAAGTAGCTTAAAAGCCTTTGCAAGAAAGGCGTTACTCCGGCAGGTACGGCGACTTGGCCTTACTCTTTTTGCCTTTCTTGGACTTCGGTGCAGGCGGAAGTTCCTCTTCGATTTCCTCAACGGCTTCTTCAGCCGTGGGTTCTTCTGCAGCAGCAACAGAATCTGCTGCTGCAGCGGCAGCCGCTGCTGAATCCGCAATAGCAGTCATTGCACTCATGTAGAGCGAATCAGCTGTCATAGCTTCAAGCATTACCGCACCAACATCTCCAGCAAGTGTCATTTTTGCCAGATACTCTGAAGGAACTGTTCCAGCAGGAGCATCTTCGATAATGAACAGAGCTAATTCTGCAGCAGCCCAATGTTCATAATATTCCAAGCCAGCCAAGGCTGCATCTCGATAACTTCCCTTTTCATTCATGGCAACATCAAAAGCAGCCGGTTTCAGCACAATGCCTGCAGGTTTAAAACCAAGCGGTCCAAATTCAGACAGGGAATAACCATAAACATCGCTATCTCTATACTTATAAATCGACTCCGCGCTAGATCCTGCTAAACGCTGAACCACCATTTCATATTCCTCATCTGTAGAGGGCAAATAGAATGGTAGCATTCTATTGTTGACACTTTGCGGTTCAATGTAAGGAGCAGAGACCCCTCTAGGAGCATCTTTCATTTGCTGTTTGGTTCGAGAAAGTTCAGTCAATACAGACTGAGCATTCATATGCCATTTTCCTTCTTTGTCATTCTTATAATAAATGACAAAACCATCCTTTTCAATTTTATTCCAGTCGTTCTTGGAACCAAAATCCTTATCGTTCTGCCAAGCCGATGGGCCAAAATGGACATCTCTAACAAAGTGATTTGCAACCTTTTCGTTATAGTTCTTTATCGCCACATGAACAAAGGCTGGAACATCAGGATGACGAACCTTAGGTCGCATCAAGTCGTTTTGATAAACGATGCCAAACAAAATTCCGCATACAAAGATTACGAGGAATAACTTGAAATATGCAAACTTATGACTCATACACGATTATCCCTACTTAGATTCCTCGGTAACCTTACCAGGTATTTCAAGAATAACCTCAAACTTATTGATGTTCTTGTCACCTAGCTGACCAATGGAACCATCTGTTGTTTCGCAGTAAATGTACTTTTTGTCATTGACCACCAAGATGGCCTTTTCAAGATCTACGCCATTCAGCAATGGCGTCCACTCTTCCTTAAATTCAACTGCAATGGCGGCGTGCTCATGAACGCTACTTGCCAAGTACACAGAACTGTAACCCATATATCTAAAGATCATTGCGGCAAGGAAAGCCTTACAGTCACAGTCACCTTCCTGGTCATAAAGAATTTCATCCGGATAGCGAACATAATCCTTTAACCGTGTCTTTTCCATAATAGACAAAATGGTATTGCTATCCTTATCTACGCTGTGGGTAATTGCGCTGCTTACAAATGACAAAGCATACTGCAGGGATTCCAGATCGCTAAACTTTTTAATTTCGCTCTGCTTGCGAACATGCTCACAAAATCTCATGACATTCATGCTTCGAGCATCTTCATGCTTTTTCTTAGTAAAGTACTTCAGCATACTCGGCAATCGAGATTTGTACTCCTGCAGAATATCAATACTATCCTGCTCATTATTACTAGAATAGGCAAAGGGGTTTTCGTCTCTTAAGGCAGCAATATCCTTTCTTGCAAACTTCAACTCAAATGCGCAGGGCTCATCTTTATACTTCCACTCGTACTTACAGTAATCTTCTTCAACAGAGTCTGCATCCTTATTTTGCGGTAAGCGAATTTTAGTTTCGTAATCAACCAGCTTAACGCCGCCAACAGTGCTTCCTACAAAGAAATCATCTCCTGTACATTCACAAAGAATGTAACGATGTCCTCCTTCTGTAACAAAGACGTCGTCAAGTTTGACATCATCAAAGCGATTGAAGAATTCCTCGTACCAGTTGTGGCGAGGCTCCACACCGATCACGGTGTGTTTCTTTGTTTGAGAATGCATGAACAGCACATTATAACCCAACGCATGGAAAATCATTGCAGCCAGAAAAGCCTTGCAATCAGCATCACCTTCCTTGTCATAAAGAGTTTCGTCGGGGAAACGCATATAATGTACAGCATAATCTATGCTCTTGCTATCCTGATCTGCACAGAACTTAATATTCGGTTCCTGAACAAAATCAAGAACAAACTGATAAAAATCGCCCTTTTCCAGTCGACGGCCCTGATCCTGAATACATTGGGCAATCCATCTGGTGCGGTGCATTGCATCAGGATTTTCCGTCAGATAATTAAACATTTTCTTGACGTACTCACCCATAGGGAGATCTACTCGCTGGCTGTAGAACGGATTAGCCTGGCGCAAACGGGCAAGTTCCTTCTGGTCAAAGGACATTGCAACCTGGCCAAAGCATTCCTTCTTAGTGCGAGATCCTAATTCCCATTCATAAGTTTTCTGAATCGTACCTGCAGGAGGTTCAACTCTCTTGCTTTCCGTTTCATCATCATCATTATCAACCTTTTTCTTGTCGTAACTATCCTCAATAGTCCAACGTTCAGAGATGCCTTCGCCGCGCTGGAAATAGTTGACAATCAGGCCAAAAAGAACGACAACTTGCAGCGGCAATAATTCAAAATTATTCTCGCCATTAGCAATGCTCACTACAATGGAAAGAATCGAGAAGAAGCCGATAACAAAAGTAATCCAGCCAATACCGACTCTAGAGTTCAACAGATCAAGCTGAGGTTGGAAACTGTTTCCGCTTTCTATTCCGGCAATTTTTAATTGCCTTACGATAGCCCATACCACAAAGTAGAAGCATGCCATGGTAAGACCCATTTCGTAGCTCTGACCAATAAAGGGCATCTCTAATACTGCGCAATATACTGAGTAGAACACCAGATAGATCAGTACAAAAATAATCATGGAAACAAAGGCGGTATCGCGCCAACCATAGGGCAATTCGGTCAACGTTTCTCGATTTTTATCCTTTGCAAAATCCTTATAAAGGAGCATAAATGCAGCTGCACGAACCACATCAGGAATCTTTTCGTCCTTACCCGGAGAAGGGTATCTGAAAATTTCGCATTTTGCAACACGTTTGGGAGGATTCTTCTTTTTAGAAGCATCTGCATTTAATGCCGGAGAGTCATTCTGTTTCGGTTCGGAGTCCTGCATTGGTTCGGGAACTTCAGGCAGAGGTTTTTCTACAGGAGCGTTTTCGGCAGGTTGATTCTCGTCACCACCAACCGCAGGAGGAATAACAATTTCTTCTTTTTCCTCATCTTCTGTTTCGGGCTTCGGAGCCGGCTTCGGTTCTCCAATATAGACGTCCAGTTCTCGATACCAATCAATCATTCCCCAAAGCTTACGCCATCTACTTTCTACTGAAGCAAATTCTGGCTGATCAGGATTGGCCGTATATCCATAAATTTTGGAACTTCTACCCTTGTAAATTTCACCTTTACTATTGACTTTTCCAACAAAAATAGACTCCTTTTTCCCTAAACCAGAATCATCCGGTTTAGTTACCCAAATTTCGGCAACATCTTCATCATCATCAGAAATCTCAAGAATTTTGACCTGGCCAAGAATATCAGACTTGCCGCCGCCCGTAATGGGGAACACGAGTCCACCATTTTCATCGACATCCATATAACAATATCGATTTTTCTTGTAAGACATCCAAACACGACGCTTACGAATACGTCGAATTTGTGAAATCAACAAAATAAAGGCGATAACACCTAAACCAATCCACAAATATTCCAAGCTAATCATAAACAAAACCTTTAGGTTTTAATCGTCGACATTCAAAATATCCTGATAAGCCTTCATATCGGACCATACAAGATTTGAAGGAACTCGATCGGGGAAAAGGCGCAACCATTCTGTATCCCTTGCTTCGCCGGTCTGGCTGATTGCCAACAGGAATAGGGACGACGGACGGCTATGTTCCTCCTTTTCGACATTGTTCTTCTCGCTAACAAGCAGGCTACGAGATTCATCGTCAAAGTCTTCCAGCGGAAGCACTCGATTTAGGCGAATAAAATCGTAAGTACGCCAGCGGGTCACAAACAAATACCGCTTATACAGATTATCCGCAGTATCCAATTGCAGTTCAAACTTGTTTACAGGCAGCAAGTCCTTTGCCAAGTCATACACATTCTGAACATTGGTTTTGACATCCGCATATTCAGGATCTGCAGCCGTAGTAAATTCACCATTGGAAGCCGAAAAATCAATCAGCGGTTTTAACATCAAGGAAATCTGCTTACGTTTATCATCAAGATACTTGTTATAGTAAGCCATTACCTTCTCACCAACAGTGGGACATTCCCGAGGCAACAAATCCTTTTGAATATCAGCATCAAGATGAGCCTTGAAGTCCTTAATATTCTGTGCCCAGAACTTCTTATCGTTTTCTCTTTGAACTTCCTTTGATTCAAAGACCTCTCTCTGCTTATCCTTGTCAAAATAATGGGTTAAGGCGTCGTCTAGATGCACTCCCAGCATAAGCATATTCATGCTATCGTTGTAGCCACAGATCATGGAGAAGAAATCTTCTCGATCTAGTTCGTGAATCGGGCGCTTAATCATATGCTGAATGCGCATAATTCCCGGTTCAACCTCATTTTCGCCCATGATCATCCTGCCACAGAACTTACCACCAGTCAAGGGCTGGCAGAAGCGAGTCTTTGGCAATTCTAGACCAGATTCCTCAAAGTCCTGGCTACGAACATCCCTTCTAATGTCTTCGCAACGTTTTAGATACTTGTCACAAAGCTCCTTGGCATCTTCGTAAAACTTGCAAATTTCAGAGTAAGCCTTATTGACAACACGAGCATAGGCGTCGTGCAAAATCATAGCCTTAAGACGATTCTTGCAATTTTTTCGATTCCAATAATACACCCACAAGGTAAGCACCTGGATCAACACGGGAATCATAAAAATAATCGTTACAAGAATTGCCGTATGAGAATAAATGTTACCAATGTCAAAGAAGCTATTGGACACCATCTTCAAGAAGGGGATCACCGCAATGGCCGTAACCAGACTTTGCAAGAAGTTTCTTGCAAAGCGACTCAGCATTGGTGTTTCGCCGCCCAAGTTTCTCTTGAAGGCGTCCATGGCAGACTTCCACTGACTTTCACGGAATGTTGCTTCAGAGGATTTGGACTTTAGATCCTGATTATAGGCATCATGATAGGCGATGAAGAAATCCTTCAACTTCCTAGGTACTTTTTGAGGATCCTGAATGATGGATTCAAACCACAGTTTACGCTCAATTAAGCGGTCGATATTTTCTTCAATTTTTCCAATGTTTGTTTTTAAATTATCAACATTGGTTTCAATTCTCTTTAGGCCACCTGTATTATGATCACAGGTGCGCAGCATTTCACGGATTGCCAAAGGCAATGCGTTATTTGCAAAGTTCTCGGTAAGCTTTTTTCGTGTCTTACCACATCTTTCTAGAATTTCACGAGAAGATCCTTCCACATAGTCATTGATAAGGAACTTCATTTCCGCAGGATAATACTTCAACTCATCCATGAAATAAGATCTTTTAAGCATCTTATCATGGAAGTGTTCAATTGGGTCAACGTGAATTTCAGGATCACGAATTTGCGTGATGGATATGTTGAAGTCTCTAAAGCATTCAATAATGCTATTGGGTTCAAGGGATGGACCTAAATCAAGAACCGGCGAACAGCCCAACTGTTTCTTCTTGACAACTTCTCCATCATCGTTTTCAGCAAAATCATCACTTGCCGCTTCTTGCATTCCGCGCAAGAAATTCTGAGCAGTAAACCAAGGTGCAGCCACATCCGGCTTTTCCATGTCCCCATCTTTAAGGAACTCCACCATCAAATTGTCTGCAACAGTTTTCTTGTCCTTTTCATCCTGAACTAAGGAATCATAATAGACTGCAGACGGGCCCATTGCAAAGTAGAACGAATCATCAGAGGTATTTCCGCTCAGCAAGGGATGCACCTCACTACAGGCGTAATACAAATTTATTAGGCACTGCAGCAAATACTCTGCCTGGGATTCAACACTCAGCAGCGGGTAGAAATTTTCGGTTCTGTTCTGCACATCCTGATAGTACAGCATTCGGTCGTAACCATGAACAGTACTGATATTGTGCTGAACATCAATTTCGTCTAACGTCAAACGAATCTTATTTCGAATTCCAACGTATTTCGCATTTATATCAGAGGGAACAAAAAGAGCCCCAAGAATAGAAACACCCTGGTGAATATGCGTAGGAAGAATACGGCCCTTTTCTTTTTGCAGCATTACCGCAACAGAAGGGAACACCAATCTAGTGAATTCTTCTGTAGAATCACCAACTACACAGATATTGAATGTTGAGTAAGCGTGGCCGCGAGTTCGGCGAACCAACTCAACAAAACGCTGACCTTCCTTAACCACAACCTCCTGAAAGTTCTCATAGAGCTTTTGCGCGATGCCCTTGTGATAAGCGATTTCCTTATCTTCAAACATCTTCGCCTTGGCTTCTTCAAGAACCTGGACTTCAGAATTGCTCATGGATTCAAGCAAAAGATCCATGAACACGCGACCTGCGGCAACTACGCTCCCCTGGAAGTCGTGGTAAAGAGATTCAAAAACATCCTTGCGAATGATTTCACTTTCATCATTTGCAACGATTTCATATTCGCCAGCCTTCTTTTCGGCAACACCGCTGGCTGCAGCCAATCGCTCTCTAAAATCTTTCGTTTCCTTCTGGACCCTTTTCTTAAAGGTGTCATAGAGAGCTTTATACTTGGCCCTATGGGATTCAAGCTGGCGTTCTTCTAAAACCTTGGCCTTGGCGTCAGCGATAGCTTTGGCATTCACAGAAGCTTTCTGCTCCGCCTCCTCCGTGGCCTGATTAATCAATCTATTAAAGGATTCGCCTTCTGCTTCCAACTTTCTTTCAAAGTCTTCGCATAGTGAATTAACGATATCCTTATCAAAAGATTCTCCTTTACTGGCGATAGCCTTTGCTTTCGCCTCGGTCATAGAACTAGAAAGAAGGTCCATAAAGGACTGTCCTTCCTTTACTGCGACTTCCTGGAAGTCACGATAAAAGATATCCAGCATCTCTTTACGGTAAACAGTCTCTTTTTCTTCGATGGCTTTAATCTTTTCGTCAGCCTTGTGTTCAGCCTCGAGGATAGCCTTTATGTAGGCCATCACATCGGCATTATCCTTATCGGAAGGAACATAAGGAGCGTTAAGATCAACGGGGTTACCCTCAGAGTCTTTATCAGAAAATGGACTTTTTATATGCGAATAGAACCAGATGCATTCCCTTGACTTTTCTTCGTCTTCATAAGACTTGTAAAAATCGTTGGTTGCCTCAAGTTGCTTAATGGCACCGTCTTCGTAAGTCAATACACCCTTAACCCGACCGAGAAGCTTGGTAAAAGCCTCTCTGCGGTCGGAGCCTTGGGTAAGATCTATGATCCAAAGTGGAAGCATGTATCGTTTTCTAGGTTATTTGCTGTTAGAAATAAAGGACTGAACAGTTGCGAACTTTTCACGTACGACGTGGAAGAGAACCATGTAGATAACACGTTCTTCCTGACGGGTAGCGTTCTTGATGCAAGCGTGCAGCTGTTCCAGGAGCTTCGGCTGAAGAGTCTTAAAGGTATTCTTAAGAACCTGTTCGCCAGTAACGATTTCAGTCGGGATCCTGTCAGAACCATCTTCCTTGTCAAGCTTGACTTCAACCTTCTGCTGCAACAGAGTAACCAGGATACGGTCGAGGGTTTCGCCGTAACGATAGTTGTAGTACTGATCGCAGTATGTGTTAAAGCGTTCTACAAAGTCGACGCCAGCAATTTCTTCGAACAGCTTGCGACCACGATCTTCTCTGCAGATGCAGAGCTTGCCATCCTTAATGCCCTTAAAGGCTTCGGGGCGTGCAATTTCGAAATAGTCGCCATTGTTTTCGTTTTCAAGATACATCTTCTTTACGAAGTTTTCGGGATCGAAGTGATCTTCGTAGAAGAACTGGCTAAGCTTCTTATCTTCAACAAACATGTTCAGCAAGAGCATCTTAGCGAAGGAACGATGCTGCGGCAATTCTTCGGCCGGCAAATCAGTCATCTTCAGCTGATCCTGATACTGAGCAAAGTCATGGTGGAAGAAGTACTTTTCACGGAAAGAAGCCTTGTCGTAAACAACCTTCAAGGAATCGTAAATGCGGTAATCCTTGAGGGCGAGACCAAACTTGGACTTCAGAACCAGAGCCTTGTTGATATCCGGATCGGATTCAAAACGATGCTTGGGATTACCCTTTTCGTAACCGAGCATTTCGCGAGCCATGTCTTCGTTATTGGCAACGAATACAACGTGTTCTTCCTTCTTGGTCACTTCGATACGGCTAGAATTGTAGCTGAAGAAGAGAGCCGGATTCAAGGAACGGCGAACTTCGTCCTTCTTATCGTTGGTAAGGTCATCGAAGAAGTCTGCAATCTTCTTGTTTTCCCACTTATCCTGAATGTCCTTGTTTCCCTGAATGAGGATATCAAGAGCAATTTCAGCATCGGTAAGGAAGTTTTCAACGATGGTTTCAGGATCACGGTCGTCAATCTTTTCGTTAGCAAAGAAGCGGTAGTCTTCGCTGGGCTGCTTATCCTTCGGAAGAGACGGATCTTTTTCGGGGTAAACAACATAACCCTGTCTCTTGAGTTCAGCCATCATTTCTTCGCTGGGCTTAACGTAGAGAACTTCATCAATGAACTTACCAAGGGACTTACGATCCGGAGTTTCTTCCTTATCTTCCTTAGCTTCAAAGAGGAAGCGGTAGCACTTGCTGAAGAAGTTATCAGACTTCCAGCCGTTACCGTCACAGATTTCCTTAAGCTGCGGCAGATAAACGGTAGTAACATCCAGAGCTGCATTACCAAGCTTATTGCTGAGGCTGTTATACAGCTTCTTAGACTTGGCGGTCATTTCAACGACCTTGTCTTCCAAACGACCAAGACGATTCTTCAGCATTGCGATTTCAGAATTCTTTTCGTCTTCACAGAAATCCTTAAGGATATTCATGGCCCATGCTTCCATAGCCTGGTCCATCATGACCCCAGCAAGTTCGTCCATTGCTTTGAAATAATCTTCAATTTGCTGTTTTTGACCACTCTTATTAGCAATCTTTTCTAATGTTGTATAATCATCTGCCTTTTTGAAGGCATCCTCTGCAGCCTTCTCCTTTGCAGAGAGATCTTCTTCACGCGTGGAACCACTCCTATTGTACGCTTCAAGTTTTGCCTTTGCAACCTTCTGGAGTTCTTCCAATGCAGCAACTGTATAAGACAAGCCATTTTCGCGAATCATGATTTCTGCATTTTTCCACATACCCGCAAGAATTTTTGCCTTGTAGACCTTGGTTTTCGCTTCGATTGATTCATTCTTTACCTGAGAAACAAATTCTTCAATACAACCTTGAAGAGAGTTCATCTTATAGCGAGGCAGAAGTTCAAGACTTTCGCCCTGAGCAGAACGGTCCATTAATTCATCAACACTCTCTTTCTTACTATAAATTTTAGTAGCAATAGATTTAGGCTGATTTTTCCATTCAAGATCTGCAAAGAGTTTCTTATAAAGGCCTTCCTTCTGAGCCGTGGTAAATTCTTCAGCCTTTGCATCCACATTCAAGAGCCAGCTCTGAAGGACGTCTCTTCTGAAACGAGTACGGATGTATTCCTTAAACTGTTCGTTAGGCTTGTGGAGAGATACATAACCCATGGGGACCAGGAAGTTTTCGTGGTCCTTTTCCATGATATCGTTCATGTAGTTATCGATATCAGAACGGAAGGTATCGCCACCCTGACCGTTGTGCAGATGGAACAACATTTCTGCAGTATTGCGGTACATAGTACGGGTAGTGCCTAGGCTAGTACCCTTATCGGTCTGAATATCAATAGGAATCAGGTAGTAGAACGGGCAGTAGCGACGACGAGAATCAACCAGGTTATAGTCGTTCAAGAAAGCAAGGCGATGCATTACGGTGTTACGTTCCGGATCATAGCTCATCTTCTTGAAGGCAGTCACTTCCTGAAGAACGCCGTAAGCGTTCAGGGCATACTTTTCTTCAGTAGCGTTGGCATCGATGAAGAACTTGGGCATGTACATGGTGTAGACCAGCTGCGGATCGCCATCACCCACGATCTGATGGTGAAGCATATTCAGATGGTACAGCACATCGTTGAACATACCGGAACCAGTACCACCAACAGAAGAACCCACGACCCAGTAGAAGATTGTGCAGCCGGAGCCACCAACAGTCTTTACATCGTTAAGGGCAGAAATTGCAGCCTGAAGCTTGGTCTGGAAATCAGCCAAGGAATGGGCAAAAGCAATACGAGACTTCATACGGAAGGCGCCTGCACCAAAAGCCAGGGGCTGGTCAGGAATCTTTGCTGCCAGTTCCGGAGAGCAGGCTTCAAGAATTCGCTTGTTGATAAGAGTATCAGTCTTATCGTGAGTGGCTTCGTAGTAGATTGCCAGCGGATTTGCACGGCCAAGGTTTACAAGGTCGGTCTGCGGATTAATGAACGGCACGCGACCATGTTCAAAACTATTGCGGTTACGGCGATTGGCTTCGTCGATATCTCGCTGGTCGGTATCCAGGAAGATAAAACGATAGGAATCGTTCATGGCTTCAAGACGGGACTTGCCATTTTCCGGATTCGGGTAACGCTTTTCGTACACCTTTTCCTTAATCTGTGAAACAGTCTGGCAACCGGAGCCACCGATGCCGATGAAGATATGTTTGCTATTGTTTGCCATAGTTTTTTTCTCGCAATTTAGTGTTAATTTTTAAAACTTTTTAGGACAGGCGCAAAACCTTGATTTTATGAGTAGCTTCTGCTGCCTTAGGTTTTGGGCTTCCGTAAAGGATATTGGGCCCAACCCCCAATGGACCGGATGTAGATGTCTTTTGGCAGACATAATTTTGAGTGGACTTCCATCTAAAAGAAGGATTTTCAAATAACTTAAAGGGATTTCCTTTCTGTTTGTAAATAAGCACAGACCACTTTACGCCACTTACTGAAACCCTCTTTTGTCCACCAGATCCAGCGCCAATAGACAAACTTTCCAAATCATCAAGGCCACGAATTTGGCTTACAACTTCTTCTTCTGTCTCCAAATCAGTCACATAAACCTTGCAGCTCATCTTCAAAGCATTATTCCGTGCCACAGCCTTAAAGAACAAAATAATGTAGAGGATAATTGCGGCAATAATAGCGCAGCAGAGCCAGAACGGCAGGAAGAAGGTGAACAGCAGACGATTTGCAGCCATCTTGGTATCGGGAATAGGCTTCTTGATATTCAGAAGTTCCAATTCATTGTCGTATTCCGTGGGTAAAGAAAGCCCCAGCTGAAGACTATCAGTGCTGTTGTGGAAAAGAAAATCCTTGTGCTTGATCTGGCCGAGTTCCACCTCAATCTTTTTGTTTTGAGTGACCTGCCAGCTTTCGGTTTCATTAATGAAGTTCCATTCGGAACCTTCTTCGAAATAAGAGGAATCAATCTTGAGATTGGGGTAAAGACGAGTCGGAGTCCATTCCACGCGAGCTAAAACGTTACCATCGATGTCAACCTCGGGGTCAACGGTAGCGGGAGCCACCTTATTTTCGTTGGCGATAACACCACGAAGCTTTGTGACCATGATTTCGCGCTGCAACTGAGTAAACCACTGGTTGATACCTTCGGCAGAGTTGTCTACGGGAACAATCTGGAGCTTGCCTTCGCCATCCTGGGGAAACACTCCCTTCTGGAGCTGATCAAGGCAATAACCCGGGAAAGAGCGGTTCTTTTCGGTAGACATATTGCCCTTGGAGTCAATGTAGGGCAGTTCAAGAGCGATGTTTCGAGTGTAAAGGTCCTTTGTTGCTGCGGTAAACGTTGCGTAAATGTCATTGACTTCTTCTTGAGTCAGACGGCGTTCTTCTTCGCTTCTGACCGGAGCAACGACATCATTGCGGAAATCGGTCATAATCACGAGAATGTTGATTTTGTAATCACGATTGTTACGAACTGCGCTAGCAACTGCCTCGACAGCCTTTTTAACATCCGTATGGGCCTTGAATTCCTTTGTCAGGTTTGAATTTGTATAGAGGTCGCCTGCGCGTGCCACCAGATTCTTACGCATATCGGGGCTTACAGTGCCCTTGTACCCAGGCAAATCCAGGATTTCGGTACCAAAAGGAATAACAGTAACGCGGTCACCATCAGGAAGTGCATTAAAGAAAGCCTTTAAAGACGGAACCACGTGGGGTTCAAAACGCTTCATGGTTCCAGAAACGTCAATAGCAAAAATGTAATGAGCCTTGGCGTCAGCCAAGTCATTCTTATATTCGCCATAAAGCTTAGGGAATTGACTTTCTAGATACTGGAGAGGGTCCTGAACATCAGCTTTCGACCCACCTGCAGCAAAAACCGCAGAAACCAACAAAAATAAAGCCCAAAACATGGTCTTTTTCATCTTTTTTCTTTCCTTTTTACTACGCGCGTGCAAAAATAAAGTTACACCTTATAGCAAATATAAGCACAAAAAACCACAGAATGTTGACTTTTGCTTACAAAAAAAATTTTTTGGGTAAATAGGCTATAGGGTAGATTGTTGATAAATCGTGCGTAGACAATTGTATCACAACAAGTTATCACGTTTTTCGAGAAAAAAGTCCAAATTCATAAAAAAGCAAAAAAGCATTCCAACTTGGAATGCTTTTTTTACATAAAACGTACTTTTTTTAAGGATGTAAAATCAAATCGCCGCCGTTCAGAATAAAATCTTCGGCGTCTACAAGAACTTTATCCTTGTCCTTTTCGCCCTCGGGCAAGGCATCGTACGGTACAACGTCAAAGTGCCTGAACAGGTCTTTTTTCTGACGGTTCCTTTCTTCTTTAGGCAGGTCCCTATTTTCGGGAGCGGCAAAAAATCCAAGCAGCAGAGAGGCCATCATCCAGCGGCGGTGTTCAGCCTCGTACAAGATGTTCTTATCCAGTACATTTTCAAAGTTCTTTTTACGCAAGGTAATAAAGTTGGCACTATAGATTGATGAGCTCTTATCCGCTTCGGACTTAATATACCACCAGTCTTCGGGGGTATCGTTTTCCTTTGCGCCATCATACAGCCTAGAATATATATAGTTAACTCGCTGGCCACGGGCAACGTGGCTGGACTGGCTGTATTTTACCAGTTCGCCGGAATTTCCAAAGAAGCTGAGGTTACCATACATACAGCTCTTTCTTGCAAGCCTTACGACACTGTCTACGCCATCGTTTGAATAAACCGCAATTTTTATATTACGATCATACACAATTCGCGGCAAATGCAAGGCGAACTTCAAGGAGTCGGCAGAGTTTTCGTGGCAGGTACAGACGCTCAGCTTTTCGTCTTCACTCTGGGCAACATTGCTGATAAACTTTCTTGCCAAGGGTGAAGTTTCCGAAGCATCCACAAACATCCATTCAACATCCAGAAAATCGCCATAAGATCCTTCGGGTTCATGGACTTCCTGCGCTCCATCTGCACCTATATATGTATATCTTGAAATTTCAAATAAGCCAGGACGAGCAGACAGCAATTCATCCATCCAGGCTCTGGCCCCCTCCCCAATAAAACTGATACTGGTCTTTTTGCCAGTCCGTATAAAGTTAGGATAGTGGCTCACGTGGGCAACAGTATAGGCCAAAGCCTGGGCCATGGGGCCAAAGCCCATGATTATCACATGAGAACGAGCATCCTCATTTTCTTTAATTATGGGAAGGAAGGCATGTTCCTCGTTAACCAAAAGCATTTCGGCGTAACATTCGTACTCGTTTAGGACATTTACCAGAAGGTTCTTGCCAGTTGCTGTCCAGCCGCCCTTTCCGGAGTCGCCGCCCTTCAATTTAAGATACTGGAAAACTTCTACACTTGTCTGTTCACGAAGCAACAAGGTACACTTAATCTGGTGATTGGCTTCTGCGCACATCTTTTTTAAAAGTTTTAGGCAGCGCAAGCTTTTATCGTCGTGGTCCAATTCATTATCGCCTCCCAGAATATAAATTTCACGGGCTCGATCGGGGCAGGCATCTTTCAGATCATTTTCTACAAAACGACGGCCTTTATAGTAAATAAAGTCATCCATGAAGTCCTGTTTTTCGGGCCCCATTATAAGGACCTTGAAGCCAGCCTTCTTTTTTTCGAGCAGATCGTTTTGCAAGACCTTCAGATACTTACTTGAGCCTAGTACAAGAATGTGATTTTTTAAGGAGTAGCGACGCTTGCCCTCTCGGACGGCATCTGCAACGCCCTCAAAGATATTAACGCAAACGCCCACAAGGAGCGTCGAAAAAACAACTACACCTAGCAGGGATATAATGAGGGATGCAATTTCATGGCCGTTGCTACCGTTGTTAAAGTTTCCTGCATCAAGAAATCTCGAAACGACCCATACCCAAGGTTTTTCCTGAAGTTCATTTTCTAGGCTTTCTACAACCTGACCAGTGCTTAACGGGAACAAGTATTCAACACAAATTGTGGCAACAGCAACACAGCCTATAGAAAAAAGGGCCAGCCAGGCAAGAGAGACAATGTTTCCCTTGGCTAAAATTTCATCAAATTTTCTTTTTACAACAGCATGGATATCTTCAATTTTAGACTTAAGCATATATTTACTCTCTGTTGTCTATAAAATTAAACATTTTATTTGAAAAATGGATTCTTTTAAAACAGATTCATCCTATGTACAAATGCTCACATTGTGATAGCTAGCACACAGGTCGTTCTTTCATTTTTATTACATTTTGCGGCGTGTTAGGGCGTTTTTGGGAAAAACTCATACTTTAGGGTCACGATTAGTATATGAACTTTTTGAAGCTCATCGCCGTTGGAACCCTGGCATCCCTTACCTGGGCTAGCCAGACCGTTTCTGTATTTGTGAAAGATCCTGCAGAACTGCAAAGTCTGCAGCAGAACTTGATGGATATCAAGACCGAGCTTGGGGACACAAACCCCCAGGTGGATTCTCTTTTGCAGCGCGCAAGCAAAATCGCCGAAATGAACAACCGCTGCTCCATGATTTCCATCAATGACGTGCTGGACGAGGAATGCGGCCATTTCTATTCCGTAGACCTTCCCGAGTTTGAAGCCCAGTACATGGAATTCACCGGCGAAATGCGCTTGAATTCTGTAAAAGTCGGCGGAACCTTGGCAGAACGCACTGAACAGATCCAGGTTTGCGCAAATGCCCTGGGCGGAATTCTTGTATCCAAGGATAAGATGCTTCGCTTAGATGGCGGTGTAGCCCTGGAGCCTCTGGACTTGGAAGGTGCATTTGACGCAACCTACGACTTCAATCTGTATTTTGACGACAGCCGAATGAAGGTGCAGCAAAACCTGTTGGAACGCTGGATGGAAAAATGCGGCGAGGTAGTGGTTCGCCAGGCTCGCGATGAATTCGCGCCTCTATTCGTCGACCGCATAAATGCTGTTAACGACTCCCTAGAAAAGAACAACGCCAACATGAAGATTGTTCTGGAACCAGAATACCTGGACTTCTACCTGGACATGAGCAAGCCTGTTGCAGGTTCCTACTTCCTCAACGGCGTTCAGATATTCAATGTGGAATCCCTGCCTTCTGGTAGAAAATACGCACACGTGATCGTAAACCTTCAAGACAAAAAAATCAACCTGCCCCTGGGTGCAAACGGCAAGATGCAGAACTTTAGGGGTCGTGTGGAGTTCACCGCCGCCTACCAGGAAAAAGACCTGATGGGTCGCTGGATCTGGGGTTCCCAGAAAGACATTCGACGCGCCAAGGTCAAGGGAGATATTTCCTCTGAAGTTGTTATGGGAGATTCCACAAAACCTGCACCAGTCGTCAAGAAGCTGGCATCTATCGATACTACCGCGCTCATTACTTCTGTAGCTGATTCCGCGGCAAACGAAACGGCAGAAAGTGACGCGAAGGATGCTGCCGCCACCGACGCAGCAAAGGATGCTGCAGCCAAGGACAGCGACAAGAAAAAATCCTGGATTCCTACTACAATTGCAGGAGTAGTCATGATTGGCGGTGGCGTGATGGCCGCAGTCTTTAACAGCAAGGCCAAGAAGGAAAGCAAGAAAGAGACCTTGACCCGCGAAGAATACGACGACCGCTGCGACAAGATTGATAACGCCCAGACCCTGCGAGCCGTAGGTTTGGGAATTGCCGCCGCAGGCCTTGTTGGCGTAGGCGTTACACTGTTTTTCTAAGGAGAGGATGATATGAAAATGAATTATCTGAGCAATCCCTCCCGCGTCATCCTGAGCAACCCTGCCCGTGTCATCCTGAGCGTAGCGAAGGATCTAGCAATCGTCGCGTCTCTCTTTGCATTTGCAGCCTGCTCCGACTATCTGGAAGACTTCCAGGATAAGTATGACGACGGCAAAGCCTTCGCCGAAATTTCCAGCGACAGCGACAATGGTGACGACGACGGCAAGTCCAGTTCATCCAGCAAAACAGGTGAAGGGATTTCTAGTGACAAAGGAAGTTCCTCGAGCAATGACGACAGCGAACTCAGCTCTTCCAGCAAAGGCGACGTCGAATCTTCCGACAGCACAGGCAGTTCTAGCTCCGCTACTAATGGCGAGGAAGCCCATTGTACCGGCACCGTAATTTACGATTACAAGAACCCGGGAAAACTTGGGTTTGATTTACAGTTCTTTACAAATGGAACTGCCACGAAGTTACCGGAAAATAAACAAGGCATTGAACTTACAAGCAATACTGTGAAAGATTTTGCAATATTCACTTTGAGCAAAAACGATCTTCACGACGTTTCTTCATGGGAAGGTCTTTGTGTAGAATACTCGTCTAACGAAGATATACCACTTTACCTTGCCGATTCGCTAGAAAACATAGAGCAAATCAATCTACCTGCAAACGATCACTTCAAGGAAATCAGTTGGGCAGACACAACATCCAGAAAGATTTCCCTCAATGGTAGAGTATCCTTCAATAAGTTCGATGCTTTTTCATTCGAGAAAATCACTACCCAAAAAGTAGTAACCATCTCAAGAATTACAACCATCGCAAAAGTAGACACGAGCGCCAATAGCCCCACCCTCGATACAACTTCTTGTACAGGTTCAATAATTTACGATGCTTCTGAAGCTC
>JAKSIG010000013.1 GCA_024398955.1 Fibrobacter sp.
CCCGCCTTGACACCGCCCAAACTTTTGTATAAATTTAGTAGTGAACAAAAGAACAGTTATTTGTTTGTTTGTTCGTTTCCGGCCAATGCCGCGTTAAGTATTATGAGTTAAACAGTCCGTCGCTTTTTTAGCCTGTAGCGACTGGAGGAAAGTATGAATAGAAAAATCAAGCCCATCGAGGAGTTGACCATCAGGGACAACTTCATGTTCGTAAAAGTCTTCAGCGACGAGGAAATCGCCAAGCCGTTTCTCAAGGCCCTTTTGAAGGTCGATATCGAGAAAGTCAGCGTCGTCGGCGAGGCCTTCCAGCAAAGCAATCCCAACAAAAAGTGCGTCCGCTTCGACATCATGGTCAAGGAAGACGGCAACGGCATCGGCCGCGTATTTGACTTAGAGATGCAGATGGTCGATACCAAGGAACTTCCGCTCCGCGCCCGCTACTACCAGGGCGTCTGCGACACGGAAACGCTCGGCAGTTCCCACAGGTACAAGGAGCTTAAGGAACAGTATATCGTCTTCCTCTGCCCCAAGGATATTTTCGGCAAGGACCGCCCCATTTACGAGTTCGAGAACCGCGAAAAGAACGACCATTCCCTGACCTTGGGCGACCTCACTTACAAGATTTTTTGTAATTTTAGCAAGTACGAATCGGTAACCGACGAAGCCGTTCGCGACTACCTGAAGTATTTCGCCACCGATGAGGCGACATCGACAGCAACGAAGGCCATCAAGAACAGGGTGGACTTCTATCACAAGGACCCCAAGACAAGGAGCGACTACATGACTTTTGAAGCAATGCTTGAAGAGGAACGCGATGAAGCGGCCGCTGCCAAGACTAAGGAACTTGCCAAGGCGTTGCGTGATCAGGGGAAACTTACTTTGGAAGAAATTGCTTCTGTTTCTGGCCTCACGCCCGAAGAAATCCAGGCACTGTAAAAAAACTGCACCAGCCTGGTGCAGTTTCTGTTATTGGGTGTGGAGATACTTTTTTACTTGTGGATGAACTTGCGCCAGTCGCCATATTCGGAAATGTCTATGGCGGAACCTGCTACAATCATCTTCAGGATGGAACTGTCGCCGATGAATCCGGGAACCATGCGGCCGTCGGAGAGTTTGACTTTTCCGATGCCAAGAGGTGTGGGGATGGCTGCCACGAATTTGCCGAATTCTTCTGGAGAAAGGGCGTAAAGTTCTACATAAAAACTGCGGCCTGCACAGGCTCCGTCGGCGCTGTTCGTATTTGCGCTTCCAGCAAAAACCATGGCGGGCTTAGAAATGGCTCCGTCCTTGAAGGCGTACATCTTGTATTCGGGAGCGGTTTCTGCTGCACCTAAAAATTCAGCGGATTGCAGTTGATAGTGCAATGGTTCGCCTTTCAGGTGGGCACCGCAAACTGCTAGAGGAATCTTTTCGCTAAGGAAGGGCGAAACCTTTTCGGCGACGTCCAGAAGTTTGAAGTCGTCGAAGGCGCGGCCCACGATGGTTACGCCGAAGGGCAAGTCCAGCATGCCGCCTGCTGCGCTGGAATCCTTGCAGGTAGCCATGCCTGCGGGAATTGCTAATGCGGAATAATCCAGCAGGTTCATGTAGTTGGTATAATAGCCCAAGTTGCTGTTCAGCTTGATGGGATCGGCGTTGACTTCTGCGGTCTTGTAGATGCTGCCTGCGGTTGGCGTCAGCAAAACGTCTACCTTTGCAAATTCCTTGTCGGCAATTTTCTTCTTGCCTTGCAGTGTGTGGAAACCTGCGAAAACTTCGGAAGGATGCGGGATTGTCTTGGGGCTAATAATCTGCTTGGTGACGGGGAAGATTTCGTCGGGATGTTCCTCGATGAACTTTCCTACGGCGTCGTAACGTTCAAAAACCCAGGGACCTTCGTAAAGCAGGCGAGCGGCTTCCAGGAAGGGCGTAAAGTGGACGGTGACCTTGGTGCCGCCGGCTTTTTCGAAAGCTTCTACAGCCCGGTAGAAGGCGGCCTTGTAGCCTTCGTTTCCAAAGAAGTTCAGCTCGCTTTCTTCGGGAACGCCGAAGGTCCATTTTTCTGGCAGGCGGGCGGCGACCCCACTTGCAGCGGCTCCACTTGTGCTGCTGCCCGACGCTCCGGAATTCCACGGGGCGACTCTTGAATAGGCGTCTTCTTCGTCTTCGGCGCCGGCAATGCTCAAAATGTATCGGGCGTCTTCGTTATTCAATGCGAAAATGCTGACGCAGTCCAGGCTGCGGCATGCGGGAATGACTCCGCTTGCGCTGAGCAAGCCGCGGGTGGGCTTTACGCCTACAAGCTTATTGAAGGCTGCGGGGACGCGGCCAGATCCTGCCGTGTCCGTGCCCAGCGAGAAGCTGCAAAGTTCGTAGGCCAGAGCCGCGGCAGATCCGCTGCTGCTTCCGCCGGAAACATATTCCGGTGCGTAGCGGTTGGGAATGCTTCCGTAGGGAGAACGCACCCCCACAAGGCCTGTGGCGAACTGGTCCATGTTGGTCTTGCCCATGGGAATAGCGCCCGCGTCAATCAGGCGCTGCACCACGAATGCGGATTTCTTGGGCATATAGGCGTAGGCGGGGCAGGCGGAAGTGCTTTCCATGCCCTCGCAGTCGATGTTGTCCTTGATGGCGAAGGGGATGCCGAACAGCGGCTTGTCTGCAGGAATTTTGAAACCCGAACCCTTATTTTCTGCGACCTTGCTTCCCGCGCTTTTGCATTCCGATTTCTCTGCGCAGCATCCTTCTGCAGCTTTCATTACGCTTTCCAACGCACTCAGATATTTTTCCAGCTGTTCATCGCTGGTCTTTGTAATCCAGATCTGGCTGGGAGCCGCTTCCATGGCTGCCTTCAGGCTGTTAACAACTTCGCGGGGGGTGAGGTCGCCTTTTTCGTAGGCGGCACGCAAACTGGAAATTTTTAAATCGAGTGCGGTGCTCGGTGCTGTTTTGGCCATGGCGGCCTCCTTTTAGGATGCGGCCGGCTGCAGTTTTGACTGGCGTCTCGACTCGAATTTTGGACTTTATTAAACACTTTTATAAAGTAGCTCCTGTCCACTGATTTGGCAATAGAAAACTTCATTTTTTTATAAAAATTGCAGGAACCCATATGCAATTTTTGTAAAGGGTTACATGTAGTGAAAATGTTTAAATCTTCCAATAAAAACCAAATATTTCCTATTGACTCTATAGGAAAATAAAAACTATTTAACTATATTTGCTATAGAAAGCGCCGATATCGTCAATGAGGCGCAAGACTTGTACCGCGGAGAAATCATGACTCTTCAACAACTTCGTTACGCCATCGGCATCGCTAAGGTTGGCTCCTTCAACAAAGCCGCCGAAGCATTGTTCATTTCGCAGCCGTCCCTGACGGCAGCCATTCACGATCTTGAAGATGAAATCGGCATCATGATTTTCAACCGCTCCAGCCGAGGCGTAACGCTTACTCCCGAGGGCGAAGAATTCATTGCCCACGCCAATGAACTGTACCATCATTACGAGACGATTCAGGAACGTTACAGCAAGGAAGAACAAAAGAAGAAAAAGTTTGCGGTCTCAACCCAGCATTATTCATTCGCCGTGAAGTCCTTCGTGGAGATGGTCAAGAAGTTCAACATCGACGATTATGAATTTGCCCTCCGCGAAACCAAGACAAAGGAAGTCATCGACGATGTGACAGGCCTACGCAGCGAAATCGGAATTCTTTACCTGAGCGATTTCAACCGCAAGTACATCAACTATCTGCTGAAGGAACACGACCTGGAATTTCACAAGCTCATCGATTGCCACGCCTACGCCTACATGTGGAAAAATCATCCGCTGGCAGGCAAGAAGTCCGTGAATCTTGATGACCTTTCCCAGTACCCCTGCCTTTCTTTTGAGCAGAGCGAAAGCGGCAACTATTACTTTGCCGAAGAGATTTTAAGTACAAACGAATACCACAAGACCATCAAGGCCAACGACCGCGCCACCATGCTGAACTTGATGGTGGGCCTCAACGGTTACACTCTTTGCTCGGGCATTATCAGCGAAGAAATCAACGGCTCCGACTACGTGGCGGTTCCTTTCAAGGATGCCAAGGGCGAAGACGACCGCACCATGGAAATTGGCTACATTACCAAGAAGAATTTTATGCTCAGCACCATTTGCCGTATCTACATCCGCGAACTGGAAGAATACCTGCAGGCGTATACGGCGGGGAAGGCTGCGGAGTAGCCTAATTTTTCTATCATTAACTTAATGCCTTTGAACACCGACATCTTTAACCGCACCATTCGTCTTGTGGGTAACGAAACCATGGACGCTATCGCAAACAAGCGCGTCATTATTTTTGGCGTGGGCGGTGTGGGAAGTTGGTGTGCCGAGAGTTTGATTCGTTCTGGAATCCATCACTTGACAATGGTGGATTCGGACAACGTAAGCGTTACCAATGTGAACCGCCAGCTCATGGCTACCACAAAGACCGTAGGCCAGGTGAAGGTGAACGTGCTTCGGGATCGCCTGCTTGAAATTAACCCGAACGCCGAAATTGAAGCCCGTGCAGAACTTTACAGCGAAGAAACTGCAGAGTCTTTTCATCTTGAAAATTACGATGTCATCATTGATGCCATCGACAGTCTTGAATGCAAGATGAACTTGCTGATGAATGCATCCCGCACCAAGGCTAAAGTTTACGCCTCCATGGGGGCGGCCCTCAAGATGGATCCTACCAAAATTCATGTGGCGGAATTCTGGGATGTTAAGGGCTGCCCGCTGGCCCGCGCCCTTCGCGATAAGTTCAAGAAAAAACAGATGCGCCCTGCAAAAAAAATCAAGTGCGTGTACAGCGAGGAACTGCTGAAAAATCTTGGCGACATTCCCGAGCATTTGGCGGCTGGCGATAGCGCCCCCGCGGAGTTCCGCAAGGTCGCTTATAACGGCACCATGGCTCACGCTGTGGCTATTTTTGGCTTTACCATCGCTGGCCTCGTGATGCAGGATATTACTAATTTAAAATAGCCTCATGAAGTGTTTTAAAGTTGCTGGTCATGTTTTTGTGGTAAAGGCGTCTGATGGATGTTCCGCAGACATCTATTCTTTAATGGACAATTATGCCCCCTTTGAAATAGCCGGCGATGACGACGCAATGACCCGGGTGTCGAAGGATGCTATATTCGCTCTTGAAATCCAGGATTTTTCTGAAGTGGATTTTGTGGAGGAAACGCGCCAGGACGACGAAGGGCAGGAAATTATTTGCGGAAGGACTTCTGGCGGCTTGCCTGTTTTTGAATTTTACTTAGGAAAGGTAAAGGCGGGAACGTTGCTGTGCGAAGAAGATTTTCGTAATGCTCGCCTTTTGCTTGACTTGCAACAGTCGGCGCCGCACTTGCAAAAATTTGCCTTGAACAATTCCCTGATGGTCTTGTACGCCTTGGCAACAGCGTGCTTTGATACGGCCTTGTTCCATTCGGCTGTGGTGACCCGAAGCGAACTGGGTTATATGTTTCTTGGTAAAAGCGGAACCGGTAAAAGTACTCATGCCAGAATGTGGCTTAGGCGTTTTGATGACGCGGAACTTTTGAATGACGACAACCCTGTGGTGCGAATCGAACCTGATGGCGTGTGGGTGTATGGTTCCCCTTGGAGTGGCAAGACTCCCTGTTATAAAAACAGCAGGGCTAAACTTGCAGGTATTATAGATTTAAGCCAGGCTCCGCAAAACAGAATCCGCCCCATTCAGGGATTAGATGCCTATATGGCACTGCTGGGGAGTATTTCGGGAATGCGCTGGGATAAAAGAATTGCAGATGGCCTGCACGCTACTGAAAACGGCCTTGCCCAAAAAGTCAGGATGTTCCATCTGGATTGCTTGCCCGATGTAAATGCGGCGGAGGTCTGTTATGGAGCTTTCTGACAACCAGATTTTGTCGGAGGCCATTCGCCTGGTAGAAAGTGGCGTTAGTGTGACGTTTCCGGTAAATGGTCGAAGCATGCTGCCGTTTATTGTGGGCGGCCGCGAAAGTCTTGTGCTGATAAAGCCCAAGTCCGTGAAGGTTGGCGACGTGGTGCTGGCCTATGTTGACAACACCCACTACGTGATTCATCGAATTCTGAAGGTTGACGGAGAACGCGTTGTTTTGATGGGCGATGGAAATCTGGTTCTTCGCGAGTATTGCGAATTGCCCGATGTTAAGGCCCTTGCGACTCATGTGGTAAATGCCAGTGGAAAACAACGCTTTCTGTATGCCTGCCATCGAAAATTTGCTGCCAGACTCTGGAGCCTATGTCGGCCAATCCGCAGATACCTTCTAAAAATTTATCTTGTAACGCATAAGGTTTGAGAAAATCAAGGAGTCGTGTATGAAAATCAAGAGTGGATTTGTTCTGCGTGACGTGTGTGGCGAAAAAGTCATTATGGGCGAAGGTATCGGAGCCCTTGATTTTGGTCGTCTGCTTTGCTTGAATGAGACTGCAGCCTTTTTGTGGGAAGCCGCAACTGCCGGTGAATTTACCATAGAAAGCCTTGCCGAAAAACTTTGCCAGGAATATGAAGTCTCTCTTGACCAGGCGATTTCCGACGTGACCGCCATTGTTGAACAGTGGCAAGACGTGAAAGTGGTTGAATGAAGTATCTAACCTGGCTATGGCGCAATTCACAAGGCGAACGCTTGAATATGGGCGCTCGTGTCGTGGTTGGTGTTTTGCAGGTTGCATTGGGCTTGTTAACGATTTTGTTAAGCAAGCAGTTTATTGACGAAACCATTCGTGTAGGTAGCGACCAGGATATTGTCAAGATGATTGTCTCCTTGGTGGCAACGGTTGTTGGCGGGGTACTTTGCCGACAGCTCAATTATTATTTGAATGTGCAGTGCTGCTCGAGAGGCACAAATCGCTTGCGGACACGGGTGTTCTCCCGGATTTTTGATCGTGAACTTTTTGGCAAGAAGTCCTTGCATTCCGGTGACGTTTCTTCTCGTGTGATGAAGGATGTAGAGACTGTTTGCAATGTGACGTTTGAGTCGTTGCCTCAGATGACCGTGACCGTGGTGCAGCTGGTGGGCGCCTTTTTGCTGATGCGTTGGTTCGACCCGCGCCTTGCCTGGATTTTACTTTTGCTGACACCTTTTGTTCTTTCTTTGGGCAAGCTGATTTCTCGACGCCTGCGGAAGATGACTGCGGAAATTCGCGAAGGGGAGAGCCGCGTCCAGATGCATGTGCAGGAATGTGCGGAACACGATGTCCTGATCCGTTCCATGGAAAGTCAGGGCTTTGTGGGTGGGCTTCTAGACAATATGCAGAACCGCCTGATGAATCGGGTAACGGTCCGCAGTCGCTTTACCGTGGTGATTCGTATTCTGTTGGGGCTGTCGTTTGGCCTTGGCTATATGCTTGCCTTTGTCTGGGGTGGCATAGGCCTTCGCAATGGCGTTATCACTTTTGGTGTCATGACGTCTTTTTTGCAGCTGGTGGGGCAAATCCAGCATCCCATTTTTAACCTGCTCAATATGGCCCCGTCTGTGATTCATGCAACGGCTAGCATCGACCGAATTGATGAAATCCTGCAAGAAGAACGGGTGGAGAAAACGCCGTTATTGAATCCTGAAAAATCGCAGGAACAGGTTGAACCTTATGAGTCTGCGGGCATTCGTGTCGATAACGTGACCTTTGCCTATGGCGATGGCCCTAATGTTCTTGACCACGTTTACCTTGATTTTGGTCGCGGAAAGAAAATTGCGTTGATGGGCGAAACTGGAGCTGGAAAGACAACACTCTTTAGGTTGATGCTTGGCTTGGTAAAGCCGAATGCGGGACGTGTGATAATTTATTCCGAGGATGAAAGCCGCGGCGTCGATGGGACCACCCGAAAGAATTTTGTTTTTGTTCCCCAGGGAAGCTCTCTTTTTAGCGGCTCGGTACGTCTGAATATGCAGATGGCAAAGGCCGATGTAAGTGACGATGAAATTTGGAAAGCTCTGTATACGGCATGCGCCGATTTTGTAGGAGATTTGCCGAATGGCCTAGATACGGAACTTGGCGAGCGGGGCTTTGGCTTAAGTGAAGGTCAGGCCGAACGAATCGCTGTTGCCCGCGGTTTACTTCAGAGTGGTTCTGTCATGCTGCTAGATGAAATTAGCGCAGCTCTTGATGCCGAAACAGAAAAGGAAATGTTCCGTAGAATTTTTGCGGCTTATCCCGAAAAGACCATGATTTTTATTACCCATCGCGATGCGGTTTGTGATTTATGCGATGAAGTAATTCACCTTTAGTATTTTTTGAAAATTGAACGAAAAAAGGCTCGCGAAAGCGAGCCTTTTGAAATGCAGTTTTTATGATGAACGATGAATTGTTCTCGGCTTGTATTACTTTACGTTAAAGTATTCGATTTCGGGATGGCTGATGTACAACCCGCTGACAGATGCCTGCGGATACATGGCGCCGTTTTCTGTAAGGCTGATTCCAACGCTGTTGAAGTCGATGAGCTTAGCCACGTTGAAGATTTCCCTGATGTTAGGCAATACCGGATAACCCACAGCCGGGCGGATGCCCTTCCAGCTGTTGTTTGCAGCCAGTTGCTGGCTCAGGTATTCGGCGCCTGCTTCTGCCAAGCGGTCTGCCACAGTCTGCATCAAAAGAACGTCGTAATCGCTGCCGCCCTGTTCTGCCTTCAGCTTTTCGAGGCGTTTGACGAAGGCGTCGCTGACGGTAACGGCGAATGCACCTACGATATCGCGGAAAATCTTGTCGCCCGCCACAGAAGCGTAAACGCTAGCGGTCTTGGCGTCAGAGGGAGCCACATAGTCGCAAAGGGCAAGGCAAGTGCCTTCGGGATTCTGCTGACGTGCGGTTGCTATTTCAACGATGTCGGCGTCGGTACCGGTGCGGCCCGTATTAAACGTGATGCCGTCGGCGGTACCTGCAGCCGGGTAGAATGCCTGTACTGCACGGAGGGCGTATTCCGGCTTGTTCAGTTCGGCGAGAAGTGCGTCAGCATCGACGCGAAGTTTCTTGGCTTCGTCGCAGTCAGCCTTCACCTTCCAAGTGAAGAAGAAGTAATCCCAGCTAATCAGCGGAATAACCTTATCCAAAGAAATGGGCGGCAGCTTACTTTCGCCGAAGAAGGGCGGCTGCACCGGGCTATACTTGGACCAGTCGCACTTGAAGCGGCGTTCCACAGGAGTAGATTCTGCGGCAGCCATGGCGACCGCCTTTGCAGTAATCTTGCCGGATTGTTCGTCACGAATTCGCTGCTGTTCCTTGCGGTTTTCTTCGATGGTAGCGTCACGAGTGGCGGGATCCAGAAGCTTTGCGGCAAGGCCCGGATTGGACGCTGCATCACGGACATGGAAAACGGGGCCATCGTAGCAAGGAGCGATCTTCACCGCCGTATGGGTGGGCGAAGTAGTTGCACCGCCCACGATGATAGGAATGCGAAGGCCCGCCTTCTGCATTTCCTTGGCCACAGTGCACATTTCTTCCAAAGACGGAGTGATAAGTCCAGATAGGCTCAAGATGTCGGCCTTATGTTCAATGGCGGCCTTCACGATCACATCTTCTGTTACCATAACGCCAAGGTCCACCATCTCAAAGCCGTTGCAGGCCATGATGACGGAAACGATGTTCTTGCCGATATCGTGGACGTCACCCTTCACGGTGGCGATGACGATCTTGCCACGGGAAGCCGCGGAACCGTTGGCGGCATCGGCCGCCTTACCCGCCTCGATGTAGGGCTGCAAAATTTCCACGGCCTTCTTCATGGTACGCGCAGTCTTCACCACCTGGGGCAGGAACATTTCGCCGGCGCCAAAACGGCGGCCCACTTCGTTCATGCCATCCATGAGGGGGCCAGAAATAATGTTCACCGGGCTGTCACCGCGGTTGATCAATTCCATCAGATCCGGCTGAAGGGTTGTAGAAGTTCCCTTCAAGAGGGCTTCCTGCAAGCGCTGTTCTGGAGTAGTCTGAGCTGCAGCGGCATTCCCGGCAGCGGCGCCCGATTCGGTGGAACCAGCAACATTTGCAGAACCGGCTCCCATGGCAAAGATTGCCTTGGGATCGTACTTGGCGCCAGTTTCCTTAGCCTTTGCGGCGGCCTCGTTCATGCGGCTTGCAATTTCAATCAGTTCCTCGCTAGATTCCGGATGGGTGTTCAGCAACACTTCGGTAATGGCCAATCGAAGTTCCAGAGGAATGGTCCTGTAGTCCACAGCAGCGGCGGGATTCATGATGGCCATGCCCATGCCGTTGGGAGTTGCCAAGTGCAGCATGGTAGAGTGCATAGCTTCGCGGAGGTAGTTGTTTCCGCGGAAGGCGAAACTCAGGTTGGAAAGACCTCCGGAAATGCGGACACCTGGCAAGTTGTCGATAATCCAGCGGCAGGCGCGAATAAAGTCGTGGGCGTAGGCGTTATGTTCCGCCATGCCTGTTGCCACCGTCAAGACGTTGGGGTCGAAAATAATGTCAGAGGGATCGAAGCTGCACTGTTCCGTAATAATCTTGTAGGCGCGGGACGCTATGGCCACGCGGCGGTCGTAATTGGTGGCCTGACCTTCTTCGTCAAAGAGCATTACGATGACGGCTGCGCCCAAGCGCTTCACCGTCTTGGCATGTTCAATAAAAGCTTCCTCACCCATCTTTAGAGAGATGGAATTCACGATGCACTTGCCCTGAGCGCACTTCAGGCCTTCTTCGATGACTTCGAAGCGGGAGCTGTCCACCATGATGGGCACGCGGCTAATTGCCGGGTCTGAAGCCAGCAAGTTCAGGAAGGTGCGCATTTCCTGCTTGGCATCCAAAAGGCCATCGTCCATGTTGACGTCAACCACCTGGGCACCATCTTCCACCTGCTTGCGGGCGATGTCCAGAGCTTCGTCGTAGTTCTTTTCGTTGATAAGTCGCAGGAACTTCTTGGAGCCAGCCACGTTGCAGCGTTCTCCCACCTGCACAAAATCTTCGGCGTTACAGTTGTCGGCGCCGTTGCTTGGGCGCACCTGAGAAACCATCAGCGGTTCCAGGCCTGCGAGACGCAGTAGCGGAGAGGTTGCGAACGCAGGAGCGGGCTTGCGGCGTTCGTAGTCTGCAGGCAAGGCATCCAGCATTTTGCGCATGGCTGCAATGTGTTCCGGCGTAGTACCGCAGCAGCCACCAACCATGTTCACCAGTTTTTCATCAATGTAGGGCTTCAGCTTCTGCACCATGTCGGCAGGAGTGTCATCGTAACCGCCAAACTGGTTAGGCAAACCTGCATTAGGATGGCAGCTGATATAGCAAGGAGCCTGCTTACCCATACGGCGCAGGTAAGGCACCATGCCGTCGGCACCAAGACCGCAATTCAAGCCAATGGACAAAGGCTTTACGTGCATCACGCTGATAGCGAAGGCTTCCACCGTCTGCCCAGAAAGGGTGCGGCCCGAAGCGTCACTCACCGTCATGGAGAACATGACTTCAACGGGCTTCAGGGCGGCGATGGCTTCGGCGGCGTTCTTGCCTGCAGCTTCGGCGCTTGCGACCGCGTCGGCCTTGCGCTTTTCCATCACCTTCATGTAGGCGCTTGCTGCCGCCTTGGCGTTCAACGTATCAAAAATCGTTTCGATAAGGATTGCGTCTACGCCTTCTTCAATCAGCACCTGGATCTGTTCCAGGTAGGCGTCTTCCAATTCATCGAAAGTAATGCTACGGCTGGCAGGATCGTTCACATCCTCGCTCATAGAAAGCATCTTGCTGGTGGGACCCACGTCGCCCAGGATGTAAACCTTGCGGCCGTACTTTTCCATGGCCTCGGCAGCAGCCTGCTTGGCGATCTTTACAGAAGCGCGGTTCATTTCCGCAATGCGATGTTCCTGATGGTATTCGTGCTGGCTCACCCTCTGGCTAGAGAAGGTGTTGGTGGTAAGGCAGTCCACGCCGGCGTCCACATAGCGGCGCTGGATATCCAAGATGACATCGGGACGTTCAATAGAGAGCATGTCGTTGTTGGCACCCTTAATCCCATAAGTCTGAATGACAGAACCCATGCCGCCATCCAGCAGCAACATCTTGTTTTCAAATGCTTCGCGTAAAGTCATGGACTCAATTTTAGAAATTTGCCCCTAAAATTCACTATGTACGACCTTGGACTAATTACGATTTTTGAAAAGTTTGTCGTGACTATCGGCAAAACCTATAACAAGAAATAGTCCGTTTATATACAGACTGCATTTTTACCCCGCAATTTTTATAAAGGACAATAAAAAAACTCCTATAGGTGCCTTTTTTTCAAAAAATGCCGTTTTTTCGGGATTCATCCAGTATTTGTGATAATCTTCACATTCCTTTTGGACAAAACGTCCACAGCAATTTGTTTAATTGATTATCTTTTGATATGGCGAAAGTCTATCTTATGTTTGTAAAGATTTGGATAGATTACTATGGTTACGTTTTCTGACATCGTGGATTACCGCGAATTCCTAAAGGCCTTCTACGACCGCAAAAAGGCAGAGATGCCTTTCTACAGCTATCGTATGATGGGCGATAAGTTGGGTCTTGATTCCAGCTATCTATATAGGGTGCTCCAGAAGAAGCAGCACCTGCCTGCCCGTGCTTTGCCCGCTGCCAAGGAAATGCTAGACCTTTCTGGTCGCGAAGCTGAATACTTCGACCTGCTATTTTCCGCCTCTGTTACCAAGGACAAGGCTCAGCGCGAAGAACTGATGGCCAAGGCGCTCTCTCTAAGAGACGTGAATCGTCATAGCCTGGTCGCTGCAGAACTTAAGCTTCTGGAAAACTGGTGGATTCCCGCCGTTCGCGCTTACCTGGAACTGAATGGTGGCGTGGTGAACCTGAAGCAGATCGCTCATGACATCTGCCCGCCTATTACCGAGGCTCAGGCTCAAGAAGCCATTGATACCCTGCTGGAAGTGGGTCTTGTCAAGAAGATGGCTTCTGGTAAACTTGCTCTTACCGACGCTCATCTGACCGCTGGTGGCCCCGAGAAGAAGGCTGCCGTGCGCAAGTTCCAGCGTCAGGTGTTGTCTTTAGCTAGTGATGCTCTTGACAATGTCCCTGTGGACGAAAGAAATATTTCTACTCTTACGTTGTCAGTCGACCAGTCTTGTTTTGAAGATTTGGGAGACATGCTCCGTGAATTCAGACGTCTGGTTCAAAAGCGCGTCGATGGCGCCAAGAATCCCGATCGTGTGATGCAACTGTCGATGGCCTTCTACCCGGTAGCCCGCAAGGGTGGGGTTGGCTCTGTAGATGCGACGGAGGTTGGCAAAAGGGAGACAAAATGAAAAAGTGGGTGTGGCATATAAGTCTAGCTGCTGCGAGCGCATTCGGTGCGCTTTTTGTCGCGTGCAGTAACGACAAAACCGCAGGCTCTTCGTTCGAGACGGAGAACTCGGTTGCCTCTGTGGCTATGAAAGTCCAGCTGCCCGATGGCAATCCTGCTGCTCGTACCCAGGTTCTGGTGCGTCCTAGCAGTTTCTTGGCTGGCGCAAGTTCTCGTGCTATTGATGCTTCTGTT
Organism: Fibrobacter sp.; assembly: GCA_024398955.1. GTDB lineage: Bacteria > Fibrobacterota > Fibrobacteria > Fibrobacterales > Fibrobacteraceae > Fibrobacter. The sequence goes on from JAKSIG010000013.1 coordinate 13,463, forward strand.
GCAGGTGATGTTGTAGAGTCTGATTCTGCTGCAGGTATCTTTAATGAAACGACAGACGACCAGGGCCGGTTGAACCTGCCTAAGATGAAACCGGGTTCCTATGTCATCGAAGTCCGTGGCGAAACCATGAAGGCTGTCGCTAGCGTCGATGTCAAGGATAGTTCCTGCGATTCTGTTTCTATGACTCTTGCAAAGACCGGTTCCCTTAAGGGCCAGGTGGTGATGCCGTATCGCGCATCTTCTGTGTCTGTGGGTATCCAGGGTCTTGATTATGTTGTTCAAACTGACGGCCATGGCGAGTTCGAATTTACCTCTCTGCCTGCTGGCGAGTTCAGCGCTGTGGGCTTCATTTACACCGAACAGGAAATTGCTGGCGGTGAAAGTGTTGGTACCACTCAGATTCTGGGTTCCAAGGTCGTTGAAATTTCTACTAAGTCTGGTAACGGCGACGTAGAAGATGTTATTATCGGCTCTCGCCCGGTTCCTGTTCCTGTGGATACTGTACCCGAAGATACCGTGGCCGAAGACACTACTCCGGCTTACCCCTACGTTCTGTTCGAAGATTTCGAAGACAGCACTTACGGCTGGTATACTACGGTTTCTCGCTATGCCGAGGCTGCGCTTAGCGCCGATGAAGCTGGATTCGATCGCGATGGTCTTTGTGCCCGCTTTGAATATCAGGCTGACTCCATGAGCACCTGGACCTTGATGGGTCGTGCCTTTACGCGCCCGCAGGATCTGAGTGATTTGGACTCTGTGGTCTTCTGGGTTCGTGCAACTGAGCGCGACAGCCAGTGGGTAAGCTTCTCCTTCGATGTCCTGGTCGACAGTGCAACTGCTGCCGAAACCGGCTACGAAAATGGAAAGTCCTGGATTCATTTCCGCAAGTTGAGTACCGAATGGAACCGTCTGGTGGTTTATCCGGATTCCTTGATCCCGACCGATTCCATAGAAGTGAATGCAGGAAACATTGGCTGGGACGCTGTCAAGACCCACGTGACCAACATCAACGTGTTTGCCGGCAGCCATAAGAAGGGTTCTTCTCACGAACTGTTTGTCGATGATATCGAGTTCTTCGGTGCCGAAATTGATGAATCTGTTGCAGAAGAAACGTCTGAAGAAGCTGAATCCAAGAAAAAGTCTGAAGAATAAGGCTTCCTGGTAAAGAACTTTAAGAAAGGCCTGCCACTATGGTGGTGGGCCTTTTTTGCGTTTATCTTAAAAGAATGCGATCCTTGATGCATTCCGTTATTGACAAGTTGTCCATAGAACGTTTGTGCCTGGCTGAAAAAAATTGTTTTTTCAAAGATATCTTTAAAACATAAAGATAAGGCTGAGTGTTTTTGGCCTTAGGGAGTTTGAAATGAATTTTTTTAAAAAGGTAATCGGCGCTACATTTGCAGCAGGCCTTGCCACCTTCGGCTTGGCTTATAACCCGATTTCTACCTATCATTACTTGGCTGACCCAGGTGCGGCTGCCGATGATGAGTATTTCTACATCATTACGGACTCTGACGACCCGGCCGCCTATGACGCCAACGGTTATTCTATCAAGGCCCTCTATGCCTTCCGTTCCAAGGATATGCAGAACTGGACCGACTTCGGTATCATCTACGATGCCCGCCAGGTAAACGGCATTGGCGATATCTGGGCATCCGGCATTGCCAAGAATCCCAACGATGGTAGGCTATACATTGTGTTCCCCGATGGCGGCGGTGGCGGTATCGGCCTTATCGGTGCCGACAGCATTGCCGGCCCTTGGACAAACCCCCTTCCCAACAACAAGAAGTTGATCAACAACTGGGGCGGCGGCTTTGCTGACTGTGATGGCATTGGCTGGTGCTTTGACCCGGCTATCTTCTACGATACCGACGGCACGGGGTATTTTACCTTTGGCGGCGGTAGCAGCGATTCCCGTCCTGCAGCCGACAATAACAACAACATCTTCAATATCTACAAGCTGAACAAGGATATGAAGGGCTTCGATACAAAGCCGACCCAGCTGAAGATTGGTGGCCCCAAGGCTATGGAAGCTTCCTATATCCATAAGTACAAAGACAACTACTACCTGTCTTACAGTACTGCAGACTTGCGCATTGCATACGGTATGTCTAAGAGCCCCACAGGTCCTTACACCTATAAGGGCATCTTCATGGGCAATCCCAATATCAATGGCCAGAACATCAATGCCAATAACAATAACCATCATGGTATTGCCGAATTCAAGGGCCACTGGTACGTTGTCTATCATGATCGTCGTATTGCTAATGGTTACGATGGCCTTGAAAAGATTCCTGCCGATGATGGTAAGCCGAATCCGGTTCCCGCATTCCATCGTAGTGTTAGTGTTGATGAATTCACCTATGCTGCCGATGGTTCCATGAATAGCTTGACTTTTACAAAGGAAGGCCCCAAGCAGATTGAAAACTTTGACCCCTACGATTGGTATCCGGCTTTGACCAGCTCCAAGCAGAAGGGTGTCCGCAGCCGTTCCAACTGGGCTCCGGGCAAGGTTGCCGAAAACATCTTGCTTCCGCTTGCCAGCCGTAGCGAATCCTGGATTCGCGTTTCTGGCGTGGATTTCGGTAAGGGCGCAACTGGCTTTACTGTAGAAGCCGCAAGCGTTGCCGACAACAACAAGATTGAAATCCGCAAGGGCTCTGCAACGGGTACCCTGGCTGGCACCTGTACCCTCAAGAAGACTGGTTCCAAGAGCACCTTTGCAGAAACTTCCTGCGATGTAGATGGCCTCTCCGGCATTGTGGAGCAGCTGTTCCTGGTGTTCAAGGGTTCTCAGGACTCTACCATGGCCATCAAGGGCTGGGGCTTCGAAGGTAGCGGCAAGACTCCTCCGGAACCGCAGAAACCTTTTGGCGGCAAGGCTTGGGCAATTCCTGGTAAGATTCAGATGGAAGACTTCGATGTTCCGGGTACTGGCCGCGGTGACGAGTATGCTTCCTATAGCGATAATGATGAAGAAAACCATGGCGACAGCGACTACCGTAAGGATGACGCCCCGTCTGTTGATCTCTACAAGAAGTCTGGCGACCGCATTGTTGTAGGCTACATCCAGAAGGGTGAATGGCTGGAATACACGGTGAATGTGGCTGAAACTGGTACTTATACCATGTTTGCCGCAGTGGCTTCCGATGGCGGCTCCAGTTTCCAGCTTTCTGTGGATGGCGAGAACATTACCGAAGAAATCGCAGTTCCTGCAGCCAAGAAGGAAGAAGGTGCCGAACAGAACTTTGACGACTATGCCAAGGTTTCTGCAAAAGTTAACCTGACCAAGGGTGAGCATGTTCTTCGCTTTACGGCAACTGCCGACTGGTTCGATATAGACTACGTCAACTTTGAGGCTGGCGAAGATGCCGTTGACCCGGATCCGATTGTTGGCGAAGGTGAACAGACTCCTGTTGTAGGTGACAGTACTGCCATTGGTAAGGTCGTTCGCTTGAATTCCGCTGCCGTGGAAACCTTCGGTGTATTCGATTTGAAGGGCAAAAAGGTTGCCTCTATAGAAGCTGTGGGTCTTTCTTCTGCCGTTTCTCAATGGAAGAACAGTGCCAAGCTTCAGGGTATCTATGTGATCCGTGGTTCCAAGGGGCAGATGTCCAAGATTCGCGTCACTCGCTAAAATTAAACGCAAATTGCTGAATTTGGCGAATTTCGCTTAAAAACGGCAAAAAAGGAACTCCATAAACACATCCAAAAGCCTCTCGGAAAGTATCCGGGGGGCTTTTGACTATGGACAATTTGTCAATGGGATTTGCATGGCCTTAGGGAATACTTATTCTAAATGAGAATATTTTTAGATACGTAGAGCCAGTGGTGTGGCTTTATGCTCAAGGAGTATGGGATATGTGGAAGTTCTCTAAAATTTTAGCTTTTACTGGTGCATTCGGCCTTTTTGCCGGTAGTGCCTTTGCATCTACCGTGAATGTAGATGTTAGTGAAGAACACCAGGTCATTCGCGGATTCGGTGGCATGGTTCATAATACCTGGCAGGGCAATGCAGGTCTTTCTGAGGCTGACGCAAAGATTGCCTTTGGTACAGGCGACGGAACCTTGGGTCTTAACACCCTCCGTATTCCGGTGAATGGCAACAAGAATGACTTCGGCAAGGAAGTGCAGGCTGCCAAGTGGGCCAAGAAGTATGCTGGCGATGATTTTATTCTTTATGCTACTCCGTGGACTTCCCAGTACGCAGGCGGAAACCAGCATATTGCCGCAAGCAATTACCAGGGCTATGTAGACCATCTGAATAGCTTTGCCGAATACATGAAGGGCCAGGGCGTTCCTCTGTATGGTCTCTCCATCAGTAACGAACCGGACTGGTGCTCTGAATGGGCTTGCTGGTCTGCTGACGAAATTTACAACTTCACCAAGAACTATGCGGGCCAGATGCGCAAGCATGGTACCAAGGTGATTTCTACGGAATCCTTCGCCTACCAGAAGAAACTTTATGACCAGGTGCTGAATGACGCCAACGCCCTGAAGAACTGGGATATTCTTGGTGCTCATTTCTATGCTAGCGATGCAAAGACTGCTGATTCCTGGTTCCAGTACTCTCTTGCTGACCAGAAGAAGGTGGAACGCTGGATGACCGAACACTACACCGAAAGCCAGGGCAGTGGCAACTACTGGCGTACCGTGATGGGGACCGGTGACCAGGCAAACCAATACAAGGTGGATACTGTTCGCGCCATGGACGTTGGCTACGAAATCCATCGCGCCATGGTGGTGGGTAACTTCAATCAGTATACCTGGTGGTATATTCGTCGTTGCTATGGCTTGATCATGGAAAAGGATTTCGGCAACAAGTTGCAGATTCCTTCCGGCGAAATCGGTAAGATTTCCAAGCGCGGCTATGTGCTTTCCCAGTTTGCCCGCTTTGTTCGCCCCGGGGCAATCCGTGTGGGCGCTACTGCAAAGCCCGAAGATAATGTGTACGCTTCTGCTTATAAGAGCAAGGATGGTGACTCCACGATTGTGGTTCTCGTAAACCGTGATTACAAAAATGCAAAGACTGTTACCGTGAATGTGAAGGGTGCCGATGTAAAGACCGTTCACATGTACACTACCAGCGAATCCAAGAATGCCAAGTACGAAGGTGAGCTGGATGTTGTAAATGGCTCTGTAACAGTCAAGATGGAATCTGGTTCCTCCAATAAGGACTGCATTGTGACCTTGGTGGGTGTAGGCGAACAGATTGTCATTCCGCAGGAACCGTTTAACGAAAAGAAGGAGCCTTGGGCCATTCCGGGTAAGATTCAGGCAGAAGACTTCGATGTTTCTGGTGCTGGCAAGGATGAAAACGGCAACAGCAATGTTTCCTTCTTCGATAATGATTCCGAAAATCATGGCGACAGCAAGTATCGTGCAGAAGATGCTGCCGGCGTAGATATTTACACCAAGAAGTTCGGTACCGTAATCGGTTATAATCAGGCTGGCGAATGGCTGGAATACACCGTTAACGTGAAGGAAGCCGGTGACTACACCATGTTTGCTTACGTGGCTTCTAGCAACGGCACTGCAAGTTTCCAGATGCTCATGGATAACAAGGCCATTACCGATACTGTCGTAGTTCCTAAGACCGTAACTGCGGAAGAAGGCGATTTCGAAGAATTTGGCAAGATTCAGCGTAATGTAACCCTTACCGCAGGCAAGCATATCATGCGCCTGAACATTACGGGCGACTGGATGGACGTGGACTACTTCACCTTTGTGAAGGGCAAGGATGCCGAAGATCCGGAACCGGATATTATTGACGATGAACAGGATACTACCGCAAAGGATTCTTCTGTTACTGAACCGGTTGCTGGCGATAGCACCGCTATTGGCAAGATTCGTCTTGTTCAATCCGGTGTTCAGGCCTACAGCGTGTTCGACATGAACGGTAATTTCCTGGGCAAGTTTGAATCCGATGCCGCCGCAATGCAGAAGAATACCGCAAAGCTGGTGAAGTCGAAGGGTACATACCTGGTAAAGGCCGCTGGTCAGTCTACCTTGGTTAACGTGGCCAAGTAAGGCCCAGATTCAAAAGAACTTCCATAAACCAAACCAAAACCAAAGAGGCGCCTCGGAAATCCGTGGCGTTCTCTTTTTTTTGACGGGCCCGATTGCGTATGAAAACATGGACTTTTTATCCATAAATCCTTTATAAAAAAGACGGCTTTTTGTTCTTGCAGGAAATAATTTATAGCATGGATAATTGTAAGGAGTGTGTTGTATGACGATTAAATCCAAAATTTTGAAGTCCGCGCTGAGTGCTTTTGCTGTTGCGGGCCTTGCCTGGGCGGCTCCTAACCCGAATTTTCATATTTATATTGCTTATGGCCAGTCCAATATGGCGGGTAACGGCGAAATCGTGCCTGCTGTAGATCAGGCGACCAATCCCAAGAATTTTATTATGTTGGCTTCTCATACGGCAAATGCAAGCAGCCGTAAGGGCCAGACCAATCAATCCATCAAGATGGGCGAGTGGTATCCGGCAATTCCCCCCATGTTCCATGCTTTTGAACAGCTTTCGCCGGCCGATTATTTTGGCCGTGCCATGGTGGATTCCCTGCCGGGCGTAACCGTTGGCATTATTCCCGTGGCTATCGGTGCTGTAAGTATCCGCGCATTCGACAAGGATCAGTACCAGGCTTACTTTGCTGGCGATGGCAAGGACATCATGTCCTGGGGTTGGCCCAAGGATTATGACAACAATCCTCCGGGACGTATTCTGGAATTGGCCAAGAAGGCCAAGGAAGTGGGCGTTATTAAGGGCTTCATCTTCCATCAGGGGGAAAGTGACGGCGTTGACGATAACTGGCGCAAGACTGTTTACAAGACTTATAAGGACGTCATTACCGCTCTGGACCTGAACGAAAATGAAGTTCCTTTTGTGGCAGGTGAAATGCTCCAGGAATCCGGCGCCTGCTGCGCTAGCAAGAATCCGGGCATTGCCCAGCTTAAGAACAACTTTAAGAAATTTGGTTTGGCTTCTTCCAAGGGCCTGAAGGGTAACGGAAAGGACCCCTACCATTTTGGCCGCGATGGCGTTATCGAATTGGGTAAGCGTTATGCTTCTGAAATGTTAAAGCTTATTGATAAGACTATCGACCCCAACGCACCGGCAGTTGACTTGGTGAACCCGGGCAACTCTGTGGTTCCCGACGAACCTCCTGAAGAATACGGCCCCTATGTGGATGTCATTGAAATTCCGGGCAAGGTTCAGGCAGAAAACTATAACAAGGGCGGCGCCGAGGTCGCTTATCACGACAACAGCAAGGGCAACGAAGGCGGAATCCTTCGTAAGGATGACGTTGACATTTACCAGCCCAACATGGGCATGGTGGTGGGCTACTGCGAAAAGGGCGACTGGATGAAGTATTCCGTGAAGGTCGCTGAAGATGGTGACTACGAAATCTCCGCTCTGGTAGCGGGCGACAACGGAACCGGAAGCATTGCGCTCTACATCGACGATGAAAAGATTGGCGATGGCATTGTCAACGAAGGCAAGGGCTTTGATGCGTTTACTACCGTAAGCGGTGGCAAGGCTACCCTCAAGGCTGGCGAGCACGAGCTGAAGCTGGAAGTTACCAACCCCTGGATTGATATCGACTATGTGGAATTCAAGAAGGTCGCTGCAGATCCGGTGGTGGATCCGGATACTTCCAAGAAGGATCCTGCTGTCGATACGGATACTACGGGGACTGGCATTGCAAAGAACCTTCACTTGGGTGCTTCTCAGCCGGGCCAGTTCTCTGTAATTGACATTCATGGTAACGAAGTTGCCTCATTCTATGCAAATAGTATGGCTACTGCAATTCGCGAAGTGAAGCGCGTGGGCAAGTATCACGGTATTTCTAAGGGTGTGTATTACTTGCGTTCCAACAATGGCTCTCTGAATATCCAGAAGGTGGTTGTTCGTGAATAGCCAGGAAGTTTCTATCATAAAGCAGATTGTGGTTTGCAGTCTGGTTGCAATCGCCCTTGGCCTGATTTACGGCTAGTTTGGGGGCAAAGCCTGTTCATTGATAAAATGTCAATGAAAGGTTGTAGGCCAATGCGCTTTTTTGATGTATCAGTAGGTAATTTATAGCTGTGAAAGTTTGCAGGTGGTGGTGTTTTGCCTGCAGAGGAGACTATATGGGATTGTTTAGCAATTTTGTTAAGGGTGCAGTTTTGGGTGCCGTTGTCGCAGGCGCCGCATCTGCTGCTTCTGTTTCCAATCCGTGGATTTATTCTGACGTACCGGACCTTTGCATTGCAAAGGGCGAGGGCGACAACTATTATATGGTTAGCACAACCATGCATTATGCTCCTGGTGTGCCTATCATGAAGTCAACGGATCTTGCCAATTGGCGTACTGTCAATTACGCCTATGAAACCTTGACCAATAACGACAACATGAACTTGAACGGCGGCAAGAACGCCTATGGTAAGGGTTCCTGGGCTTCTGCCATCCGTTATAACAAGGGCAAGTGGTATATTCTCACTCCGTCTTATACCACCAACAAGACTCATCTTTACATTACCGACGATATTGAAAACGGCCCCTTTACCGAAAAACTCTTGCCGTTCTATCATGACCCCAGCATCTTCTTCGACGATGATGGCAGCGCCTACGTGATTTATGGCGGTGGCCAGCTCAGCATCGTTAAGCTGAAGGCCGACCTTTCTGGCCCCGATGGCGGCTCTACCGTGTTGGTGAACGAAGCTTTACGTAACCAGACTTCTGGTACTTCTAGCTACATCGTGGCCTTGGAAGGCGCCCATATGGAAAAGGTCAATGGCGAATACTATCTGTTTGGCATTAGCTGGTTTGGCCCCTGCCGTACAGAACTGGTTTTCCGTTCCAAGAATCTGATGGGCGGCTACTCCGGCAAGATTTTCCTGCAGAACAACGGCGTTGCCCAGGGCAGTATCTTTAAGACCGAAGGCGGCAAGTGGTATGGCTACCTGTTCCGCGATAGCGGTGGCATTGGCCGTATCCCGTACCTGATGGAAGTAGAATGGAAGGATGGCTGGCCTACAGTTGTAGGCGGCAAGGCTCCTGCTACTCTCGATTTGCCGAACGCTGTGGATCCTGGTTATGGCATGGTCACTTCCGATGACTTCGACGGTTCTGAACTTCCCCTGGAATGGCAGTGGAACCACAATCCCGATAACAGCAAGTGGGCTCTTTCTGACGGCAAGCTGAAAATCACTACCGGCCGTGTGGATGGCAAGCTTTACACTGCAAAGAACACCCTGACTCAGCGTACCTATGGTCCCAAGTGCTCTGGCCGTACTCTTGTGAACGGTAAGGACATGAAGGATGGTGACGTTGCCGGTCTCGTTGCCTTGGCTGACTCCCTGGGCTTTGTGGCTCTCGAAAAGAACGGCAACGGATTCGAAGTGGTTTACTATGAACGTGAATTCAAGCTGAAGAGCGTTCCTATCAGCGGCGACGAAGCTTATTTCCGTATTGACTTTGACTTTACCAGAGACCGTGCAAACTTCTACTATAGCCTTAACGAAAAGGACTGGACTAAAATTGGTAACGAACTGAAGCTGCCCTACACCTTGGGCATGTTCGTGGGTTATCGTTTCGGCCTGTTCAACTTTGCAAAGAAGACTGCTGGCGGTACCGCTGCATTTGACTGGTTCAAGGTGGGTAACGACTATAATGACGAAATCTATTTGGATGGCGCTGTAGAACCTGTTCCTCAGACTCCTCATAATGCAACTCAAACTCCTTGGGCTGTTCCGGGCAAGATCGAAATGGAAAACTTCGACGATCCGGGCAAGGGCAAAGATGGCGCATCCTATAGCGATAAGGACAACGACAAGAATCAGGGCGACAGCGACTACCGTAAGGAAACTGGCGTTGACCTTTACAAGAAGGCAACTGGCGTTATCGTTGGTTACAACCAGGCTGGTGAATGGCTGGAATATACCATCAATGTGAAGAAGGCTGGTGACTATACCATGTTTGCCGCAGTTGCATCTTCTGGTGGTTCCGCATTCAATTTCACCTTGGATGGTAAGGAACTGACTGGTGACGTAGAAGTCCCTGCCAATGTTGTGGCCGAAGGCGAAGAACAGAACTTTGATGACTACAATAAGGTACAGAAGAACGTTGTGTTGCCTGCTGGCGAACATGTGCTGCGTTTCAATGTGGTTAAGGACTGGATGGATATCGACTACATTACCTTTGTGGAAGGTAAGGATGCTACTGACCCTGAACCTATTGTGGATACCACGGCTACGGAGCCTTCCGATCCTGAATGCGAAGGCGATGAATGTACGATTTCTATCGCAAAGATCCATATGGATTTTGCGGGCGAGCAGAATTACCGCGTATTCAGCCTGAACGGTAATATGCTGGGAACAATTCGCGCTAACGGCTCGAATGTTGTAAATGCAACCCGCGCATTCGTAAAGCAGAGCGGTATTTATATCGTAAAGCCGGCTCGCGGTGGCCTGATGCATAAAATTTCTGTAACCAAGTAAGGTTATGAAATAAAATCTGAAGAACTTCCATAAACACATCCCATATAAACGGCATCTGAACACTCCCAGATGCCGTTTCTTTTTGATTTTCCTATGGACAAACTATCCATGGAACTTGCTTTAGCTTTTGTGCGGGCTGCCCTATTTTCGTGTAATTTATAGAATGGTAAATCCTTTTTTTGATAATGGTGTCAAAAAAAAGTGTGTATGGGTATCTGATGAAAAAGGAACTACTCTTTTCCGCCGTGTTGGCACTGGTTGGTGCGACAGAATCTTTTGCAGGTAATGCAAAGGCCGAAACTTTGAACGGTCGCTCCATTTATGTTTATGCGCCTGCAAATATTGAAAAGAACAAGCCGCTTTTGATTTCTTGCCACGGCATGAATCAGGATGCTGCCTACCAGAGCAATCAGGCCCGCTGGGAAGATATTGCCGATACCGCCCGCTTTGTGGTGGTTTACCCCAATGGCATTAACAAGGGCTGGGACCTTGGCGGCGACAAGGATATCAACCTGATGAAGGACATTATCGACGAAATGTCCAAGCGTTACCAGATTGACCTTTCCCGCGTGTACCTGTCCGGCTTTAGCATGGGCGGCATGTTCACCTATTACGCCATGGGTAAGATTGCCGACAAGATTGCTGCCTTCGCTCCTGTTTCCGGTTACATGATGGGCGGCCCGGGCAAGGCTCAGCGCCCTGTGCCTATTATTCACCATCACGGTACCAGCGACGATGTGGTTACCTACAACAACGTGATGACCCACATCAATGCCTACAAGAATCAGTTTAACTGCCCTGCAAATCCCTCTGAAACCCAGACGTTCCCTGCAAATTCCAAGTCTGAAATGTGGGGTCCCTGCGATGATGGCGTTAGCGTCAAGCTTGTAACCTTGGGCGGCAAGGGCCATTGGCATTCCAATGACGAAGCTGTGGTTCATACCAGCAAGTCCATCTGGAACTTCATCAAGAATTACACTCTGGACGGCTCCGTAGATGCAGTGGAACCTGAACCCCAGAAGCCTTTCAAGGGTTCGGCAATCGCTATCCCGGGTAAGGTGGAAGCCGAAGATTTCGATATTCCGGGCGTTGGCCGCAATGCAGATGGTACTACCAATCAGTCCTTCAGCGTTGGCACTTCCGAAAACAAGGGCGATTCCGATTACCGCAAGGATACTCCCGTCAGCATTTACAAGAAGGCTACCGGCAATGTCATCGGGTATAACGGCGAAGGCAACTGGTACGAATATACGGTTGATGTGAAGGCCGACGGCGAATACACGGTTTACGCCGCTGTTGCCGCCGCAGGTTCTACTTCCAGTTTCCAGCTGTCTATGGATGGCAAGGATATTTCTGAAAAGGTTGCCGTTCCCGCGGCTGCCGCAGGCGAGGACAACTATGATGATTACAACAAGGTCAGCTTTGACGTGAAGCTTTCCAAGGGTCAGCATATCCTGCGTCTTACCGTCACTGGCGCCTGGTTTGACATCGACTACATGACCTTTGTAGCAAAGGGCGAGGCCGACCCGGAACCTATCGAGACTCCTGCAGTCGATCCAGTTGATCCGGAAAATCCGGGCAATCAGTCTGGTGATTCCGATAAGTGCGAATCTGATGAAAAATGCTCTGACGATTCTGGGGATGGTTCTGCAATTGGAACACGCATAGCCTTGAATGTTAACGCTTCTAGGTCTTATAGCGTCTACGATTTGTCCGGCACTTTCCTAGGTAAGATTCAGGCATCCAATGTTGGTGAAATGCAAGTTCAGACTCTTGCGCTGACAAAAAAATCTGGCGTTTACCTGGTAAGATCTGCAGGATTTGCCAAGAAGATTCAAGTGAATCGCTAGTAAAATTTAGCGGCTTTGTGTTGACAAAACGTCCATGAAAGGTGTGGCTTTGCCGCGCCTTTTTCTTGCATAAGCAGGTATTTTTGATAAGGTAAATAATCAAGGAGCGAACGAATGTGTGGTTTAAAGAAAACTTTTGGAATTGCCGCTATGGCAACTCTGGCATTTGCTGCCTCAGCAAATGCTCACCCCGATAGCTTGGTGCTTACGCCCCCTCTGGGCTGGAACAGCTGGAACGTGTTCCACGAAAATATTAACGAGAACCAGATCAAGGAAGTTGCCGACGCCATGGTTTCTTCCGGCCTTCGCGATGTGGGCTACATCTATCTGAACTTGGATGACAACTGGATGGATACCAAGCGCGACGCCAATGGTGACCTTCAGAACCATCCCAAGACTTTCCCCAGTGGCATGAAGGCTCTGGCCGATTACATTCATAAGAAGGGCCTGAAGTTCGGCGTGTATGGCGACCGCGGTAAACGTACCTGCCATCATTACAACAGCAACTGGGAAAGCGAAAACGGCTCCTACATGCACGAAGAACAGGATGCCAAGAAGTTTGCCGAATGGGGCGTTGACTACCTGAAGTACGATAACTGCGACCCGGCTCCCGGCTCCAACCAGGAAGCGGATTACACCCGCATGAGTAAGGCTCTCCGCAATTCCGGCCGCGACATCGTGTTCAGCATTTGCGCCTGGGAATATAAGGACTGGATGCCGAAAATCGCCCATCTGTGGCGTACCACTTTCGATATTGGCCCCGAATGGAGATCTACCTCCTGGTACCGCGGCGTTTACGAAATTATCGATGCCAATGACAAGTACTGGAAGATTGCAAAGCCGGGTAACTGGAATGACCCGGACATGCTGGAAGTGGATAACAGAAACCTGACTTACGAAGAACAGAAGTCCCAGATGACCATGTGGTCCATTATGGCGGCTCCCATCATGATCAGTTCCGATGTCCGCAAGATGAGTGATCAGGTTAAGGACCTTTACCTGAACAAGGATATGATTGCCATTAACCAGGACTCCCTGGGCGTTCAGGGCCATCGAATTTCCAATGTGAACGGCAAGCAGGTTTGGACCAAACCCTTGCGCAATGGTGACCTCGCTGTAGCCCTCCTGAATGACAATACCTCTACCCAGACTATCGAAGTCAACTTTAAGGATATTGGCGTAGAAGGCGAGGTGGAAGTCCGTGATGCCTGGCAGAAGAAGGATCTTGGTCCTAGATCTAGTGTTTCGGCAGAAGTTCCTGCTCACGGTTCTGTGTTGCTACGCCTTGTTGTAAAGCCCGTTCCTCGTGAACCCTTTGGCGGTAAGGCCGCTGCCATTCCTGGCAAGATCGAAATGGAAAACTTCGACATTCCGGGCACTGGCGCAGGTAACGCTTCCTTCAACGAAATGGATTCCGAAAACCATGGCGATAGCGATCTTCGCCCGGGTACCGGTGTGGACCTCTACAAGAAGGCAACTGGCGTAATTGTGGGTTACAACCAGGCTGGCGAATGGCTGGAATACACCGTGAACGTCGCTGAAACCGGCACTTACACCATGTTCGCTGCAGTGGCTTCTGCCAATGAAACCTCTGGCTTTAAGCTGTCCATGGATGGTAAGGATATCACCGAAGAAATCCTTGTTCCCAAGGCTGCCGAAGGTGAAGAAAACTATGATGACTACAACAAGGTGAAGGCCAATGTGAACCTTACCAAGGGAGAACACATCATGCGCTTTACTGTTACCGGTGACTGGATGGATATCGACTATATCAACTTTGTGGCTGGCGAAAATGCAAAGGACGACGCTCCCATCGAAGGCAAGGAAGATACCGACATCGTAGATACTTCTGCAGTAGATTCTTCAGAGGCGATCGCTAACAGAATAGTTAACCTTGTGAATGTCCATGGGGAATACAATGTGTTCTCCTTGACGGGAAAGCTTATTGGTCGCGTTCAGTCTTCTGTTAATGGTATGTCTGAATCCCTGAAAAATGCAGGCTATGCCAAGGGCGTCTACATGGTCCGTGAAGTTCGCGGAAATAGAGTGCAGCGCGTTCAGGTAAAGTAGTCTGATTCGGCATAGAATTCAGTTTATCTAAAAGTTGGAACTTAGGTTCCCGCGGGGTAGAAATACCCCGTTTTTTTTGTGCCTGAAATAGTAAGTTATTGTCTGCAAGGCGTTTTTTTTGGGGAAAATGGTGCAATTTTAAGTATTTTATCCGATGTGATTCAAGTTTGGCACGGACTTTGCGATAAGGGCGTGAACAACAAACAAAAGAGGTTTATTGTGAAGACAAAACTGATGCCCGCAATCGCATTCTCCCTGGTGGGATTCTTTGCATCTGCATCCTTGGCTCAGGAAGATGCTCCTGTGGTTGACCAGCCCGCAGTTTCTGAAGAGGTGGCAACCGAGGCTGCCGATGTGAAGGCTGACAAGGCAACTAAGGAAGATCCTCGTGCCGATCGAGCCAAGGAACGTTTTGAACGCAAGGATGCCAAAAAGGCTGAAATTGCAAACCACAAGGCCGAAAAAGACGCTCAGAAGGCTGAAAAGAAGGCCTTGAAGGACGAACGCAAGGCCGAAAAGGACGCTCAGAAAGCTGAAAAGAAGGCCTTGAAGGATGAACGCAAGGCCGAAAAGGACGCCCAGAAGGCTGAAAAGAAGGCTTTGATGGACGAACGCAAGGCCGAAAAGAAGGCCGCCAAGGAAGAACGTAAGGCTGATCGTCAGAAAGATTAATAGCCTTTTGACAAAATGTCAATGAAAGGTGCCTGAAGAGTAAATCTTCAGGCCCTTTTTGTAGATATCTTTATTTATGTAAAATGCGTTGTGGTGGCGTTTTTTACATCGATGCACTGTGGTGGGTGCATGCAGCGGGACTTTTGTTCTTGACTGCAAAAATTGTGAGGAAAATATGGGTATGTTCAAGAGTTTGAAGAGCTCTATTTCTGCTGCAGCCCTTGTCGCTTTTGTTGCGGGATCTGCAGTTAATTCTTTTGCCATTACAAACCAGTTCCGAGGTGTGAACTGGGCCGATAAGCGCGACAACTTTGTGTCCGATGCGTTGGTTCTTTCCGGTATGGCCGGGGTAGGTTCTTACGACGGGGCTGTCACTGTTGCAGAGCGCGTTATTGGCGGCTTTGTAGAACAGTTGGGTACGAATAGCGTGCGTCTGCCTATCAATGAACCGACGGTCACCGGCAGCTACTGGAATACCTACAAGGGTGTTCTCGATGTTGCCTTAAAGTATGGCCGTACGGTTATGGGCTATTGGGGACCTGCACAGCCCGCTGGCCCCAAGGACATGAATAACTGGTGGAAGATGTGGGAAGTCGTGGTAAAGACTTACGGCGACAATCCCAATGCCTACTTTGAAATTTTCAATGAACCCCACATGTACAGCAAGACGGAACTTCGAGATCTGTATGCCAAGTGGCTAGAAAAGTTCCCCGATGTTCCCCGCGACCATATTCTTCTGGATGGTTCTGGCCTGGCATGGAATGTGCCCGATATTGCTGACGACCCCCGTTTTGACGGCTGCCTTTTTGCGGTTCATGAATACACCTTCTGGAACATGAGCATTACCACTGAACAGGGCTGGATGAACAGCTTCAAGGGCAAGGTGGGCAAGTACGCCGACCGTACTGTAGCTACTGAATGGGGCGGTGCCATGGGCCCTGGTGACAAGAACGGTGTCCATTACGAAGTCATGGATTACAACGATCCCAATCCCAAGAACTACTTCATGGCTTACATCCGCGGTATGTCCGAACAGTTGCGTCAATGGAAGATGGGTAGCTTCTACTGGGTGGGCCTCCGCGATGGAGACTGGTACAGCATGATGAAGCGTAGCGGTGAAGGTGCGAACATCAAGCTTGAAATTGTGAATCAGTCTGGCGTAGACCGCATGCAGTATTCCTGGACCGATACCGTGGAAGTAAAGCCTGTTCCTCAGGAACCCTTTGGCGGCAAGGCTTGGGCGGTTCCTGGCAAGATTCAGGCCGAGGATTTTGATGTTCCTGGCGTTGGCAAGAATAACGATTCCTATTACGACAAGGACAAGGAAAATCATGGCGATTCAGACTACCGTAAGGATACCGGCGTTGATCTGTACAAGAAGTCTGGCGACCGTGTTGTTGTAGGCTATATTCAGAACGGTGAATGGCTGGAATACACTGTCAATGCTGCCAAGGCCGGCGACTACACCATGTTTGCTGCAGTTGCTTCCGACGGGGGTTCCAGCTTTAGCGTGTCTGTCGATGGAAAGGTTGTTGTGGAAAATATCGAAGTTCCCAAGGCCGACAAGGCCGAAGGCGACGAACAGAACTTTGATGACTACGCCAAGGTCAGTGCGAACGTAAGCCTTACCGCAGGCGAGCATGTTGTACGTGTGACAGCCACTGCCGACTGGTTCGACATAGACTACTTTACCTTTGTAGAAGGCAAGGATGCTACTGATCCTGAACCTATCGTAAAGGATCCTGTAGACTCCGATGATCCGGGAGTTGAACCTGGTGAAGATTGCAAGGATTCTTCTGACGAAGGTTGTGAAGAAACTATCGCAATTCGCAGCCATGGTATATCTGTTGCTCCTGTGGATATGTCCAGGGCCCAGTATTTTGATATGCGAGGGAATCGCATTAGCAGAAATGCTGCCTTGGGACAGGGTGTGTACCTGATTCGCATTCCTGGCGTGAAAAACCTGATTGTTCGTAAGGCGAAATAAGCCGAGAAATTCCCCAAATACGGTTTTTTATTAAAAAATAGCCTTTTTACCCCGAAATGAGGTAAAAGGGCCTTTTTGATATTTTTGCAAAAGTATTTGCAAAAATGGTGCGTTTTTTCGAAAAAGGAGAGGTACTTTTGTACATGTGATGTTGTGCATCAGTCCATGTGTCAAATAAAAAAGGACAAAGGGAATGTTTGAAAAAATTAGTGTTAGGTCACTTCTCTCTATCGCAGCTGTTGCAGTTCTGCCGAGTAGCGTATTTGCTGCAACGACTTTGAACGTAAGCCTTGGCGATAGCATTCGTCCGGTAACCCATGTGGCTTCCGGCTCGCTCTACGGCTTTACAGAGACCCTCCCCAGCAATGTGGATGCCGATGTGGCTCCCCTTAAGCCCAATGTGTTCCTGGCTCCCGCACGTAGCGGTAATGGCCGCCAGCAGCCCATTGGCGGCGCCTTCCTGATTTCTCCCCGTCTCAAGAATACCACCGCAAAGGTCCAGATTCGCCTTGCCGATATTTTGCCGGGTTGGCCCTACAAGTACCAGAATTGGGATAGCTGGGAAAAGGAAGTCACTTCTGTCATTAACGACAAGAAGTCTTCTGCAGTTCAGAACTTTGACGGCTACGAAATCTGGAACGAACCCAACGACACCTGGAAAGGTTCCGATAACTTCGAAAGGGATCTGTGGAAGCCGACATACGACTTGATTCGCAAACTTGATCCGGGCGCTAAAATCATCGGACCGTCCTATTCCTATTACAACTCCTCCAGGATGGAAAACTTCCTCAAGTTCTGTGTACAGAACAACTGCCTGCCCGATGTGATCAGCTGGCACCAGTGGGGTTCCGAAGGCTTTGTTGGCGCCCTGGAAAACCTGCGCAGCCTCGAAAAGAAGTACAACATTTCTCCCCGCGCCATCAGCATTAATGAATACTCCGATGGAGAACACACCTATGAAGGCTGCCCGGGAATTTCTGTTCCCTTCATTGCTAAGTTTGAACGCCACGGCGTTGAAAGTGCAATGATTTCCTGGTGGTTCGTACCGCTTCCAGGTCGCTTGGGTAGCTTGCTTACCGCTCAGAACCAGCGCGGTGGTGGTTGGCATCTGTACAAGTGGTACGGTGACATGTCTGGCTACATGGCCAAGGTTACCCCTCCCAACGACAAGAGTGCCGGTGTCGATGGCTTTGCTGCTGTAGATGCCAAGCAGAACTATGCAAGCGTCGTTATTGGCGGAAACACCCTGGGTGATGTCAATGTGGTCTTTGACAAGATTCCGGCCTTCTTGGGCGGCAAGGTCAAGGCCATTGTGGAACGTGTTGTCTGGAAGGACAAGGATACTGCGGTCCCCAAGACCGATACCCTTTCTACCAAGGAATACACCATGAACGGAACCACTCTTACCGTTCCGCTGAATATCGAAAGTAAGTTCTATGGTTACCGTGTCTACCTGACTCCTGTTAACGTTCCTCTGAAGCCCTACAAGGATGTAATTGAACTCCCCGGTAAGGTGGAAGCAGAAAACTACGATGTGGCTGGTCAGGGATTCTCTTACTTCGATAACGATGCCGAAAACAGGGCTGGTGATTACCGTGAAGATGGCGTTGATATTGAAAAGGCTGGCGATAACTATGTAATCGGTTATACCGAAGCCAATGAATGGCTCAAGTATTCTGTAGACGTAGTTTCCGAAGGCGAATACGAAATTACTGCAAATGTAGCTGCCGCCTCTGATACCAAGGGCTTCAAGCTGTTCCTGGATGACGAGGAACTGACGGGTGAATATACCATTCCTGCTACAGGTGAAGATTGGAAAACCTATAAGGTCGTGAAGGTTGGCAGCGCCAAGCTCACTGCTGGTAAGCATGTGCTGAAGCTTCAGATTGACGGCCCCTACGTGAATATTGACTGGGTCAATTTTGCGGAACCTGTTCCCGAAGTTCCGGAAACTCCCGAAACGGCAGATTCGACTGACGTTGTCGATACCAACTCTATAGCTATTGGACAGTTCGTGGATCGTATGAATGGCCTTGGCCTGAAGATCGCTAATGAGGCCTTTGCAGTCTTTGACCTGAATGGCTCCTTCCTTGGAAAGGTTGCTGCAAGGGATTTCCAGAGTCTGCGCCACGAAACTCGTAATCTGGTAAAGAAGGATGGCCTCTACATTGCCAAGTCTCTAAAGTCTGGTTCTGTAGTTCGTCTGAATATTTCCAGATAACAAAGTTGATTGCCGGATTGAATAATGATTTGGAATTGTCTATCTTTGGATCCATGAGAGAACCAATTAAAGACGAATCCAAATTGGATGACGAAAAGGCAAAAAAGGCAAGCGACCGCGTTAAGAGAATGCGCGGGTGGCTTGGAGTAAAAAGTTCCGTGGAAACTCATAACCTTGGCGGTGGCGGAGATATCCTTATTGATGTTGACGCCCCAAATGGTTGGAACCGATAATTTCTGGACGTCGCAATAGACTTTCTCAAAAAATAAACGTCCCATCCCATTGACAACTTGTCCATGGGATGTTTTTTTATGCCGTTTTATTTTAGACGACTTAAAGATATCTTTAGATTGGTTGAAGAGCGAATTTTGTTTGGAGTCGCTCATAGAGAGGAAATATGGTTTTTAAGAGGTTTGTTCCCAAGACTGTTTTTTGTGCTGCCACTTTGGGCTTGGCTGGCTTGGCCCAGGCCGCAACTCAGGCGACATTTTATGTGGCTCCCGATGGTAGCGATGCTGCCAAGGGTACCAAGGAGGCTCCCTTTAAGACCATTGGTGCCGCCCAGAA
Source organism: Fibrobacter sp. (assembly GCA_024398955.1). Taxonomy (GTDB): domain Bacteria; phylum Fibrobacterota; class Fibrobacteria; order Fibrobacterales; family Fibrobacteraceae; genus Fibrobacter. Next base: position 33,318 of record JAKSIG010000013.1, read on the forward strand.
GGCTGTGCGCGCCATTAACGGCTCCATGACCGGCGACATCGAGGTGATTCTTAGAGAAGGCACCTATCAGGTAACTAATACCATCAATTTTGATGAACGTGACGGTGGCCAGAACGGTCATTACGTTCGCTACAAGGCTGCAGAAGGGGAACACCCGCTGATTACCGGCGGCATGCCCATTACGGGCTGGACCCTTCATGACGAGGCCAATAACATCTGGAAGGCCGAGGGCGTTGAAGGCCGTTTCCGTCAGCTTTATGTGAACAACCAGAAGGCTGTTCGCGCTTGTTTCCCCAACGTGATTGCGGCAAACGACAAGGGTGTCGGCGGCTTTGACCATGACTTTGTGCGTCTTACCAAGGTGGACTCTACGGGCCGCGCTTTCGATGTGTCTGCGGATTACATCAAGAATATCAAGAACATCGAGGATGTGGAAATCCACTTGATGATCGCCTGGTCCGAAAATATCCTGCGTCTTGAAAAGGCTCAGGTGAATGGCGGTACCGCAAAGCTTATTCCCAAGGATCCTGAACGTACCAAGCTGTTCCATCGTGCTTACCCCATGCTGGGCACCGCCTTCATGAGCAATCCGCCCAAGCAGCAGGCCTTCTATCTGGAAAATTCCTACGACCTCATTGATGCGGAAGGGGAATGGTATCTAGACGAAAAGGAACATGTTCTTTATTACAAGGCTCGCAAGGGCGAAAGCATGCAGACTGCCAATGTAGTGGCTCCCCGCGTGAATACGCTGTTTAATGTCCTGGGTAAGGATACCAAGACCAAGGTGGGCTACATGGCTTTCGAAGGCTTGACCTTTGCCCACTCCAACTATACCCGCCCCAGCGAAGAGGGTTTCCTGGATTTGCAGGCAGCCAACTTTAACGTGGATGTCTTGCCGGATCCGGGTCGCGGTAACTGGGAAAAGCTGAACAGTAATAAGTTTTTACTGTGGCGCCCCGATGCTGCCTTCCGTGTGGAAAATGCCCATCATTTTTTGGTGCAGGGTTGCGTTTTCTCCCAGATTGCGGCAACAGGCCTTGACTTTGTTTCTGGAACTAATGACGACATGATCCAGGGCAATGCCTTCTTTGAAGTGGGTGCTGCTGGCATTATGCTGGGCAAGTTCGCTCCCGACTCCCTCAGCGAAATTCACGAAGGTTACAATCCCACTGACAAGGATGAAATCAGTACCCGCGATACCATCAAGAACAACCTGGTAACAAACGTGACCAACGAACATCAGGGGGCTGTAGGTATTGGCGCTGGTTACCCCCGCTATGTGGTGATTGAACATAACGAAGTTTCCTACACTTATTACTCTGGAATTTCTGTTGGTTTTGGCTGGACAAAGAAGGAGACAGCCATGACCAACAACCATATTAACTGGAATAACATCCACCACATCGCCCGTTTGCTGTGTGACTCCGGTCCGATCTACACTTTGTCTAACCAGGGTACCGGCAGCGAAATCCAGCATAACTATATCCATGACAATGGAACCTCCAAGTGGGCAGACTACTGGAATGTGCCCATCTATCTGGACGAAGGCTCCAGCGGCTTTACCGTGAAGGAAAACGTGTTCAAGAATTCTCCGAGTGGTGTGGGCCAGAACCAGGCTGGTACCAATACGCTGCAGCAGACAAACGACTACTATAACGCCGATGTTGTTGCCAATGCTGGCATCGAAAAGGATTTCCAGTACATCCGTAACATCAAGGACATTCCTGTGGCGGATTTCTCCAACATTGTTCCCCAGGCTCCTTTTAATGAAGTGACTCACAGCATTCCCGGTCGCCTGCAGTTTGAAGACTACGACGAAGGCGGTCAGGCTGTTTCTTACAGCGACAAGGATGCTGCAAACCAGGGCGGCGCCTACCGCGAAGACGGTGTAGATGTGGTTGGCCTCGGCTGTGCAGATTCTGCCGCTACGGAAGACTGCAAGGGCTATGCTATCGGCTATACCGAAGCCGGCGAATGGATGGAATACACCGTCAACGTGATTCTCGAAAGCGAATACGTCTTCCGCGCCAACGTGGCCAGCGGTCTGGATGTGGCTGGATTCCAGCTGTTCCTGGATGGCAAGGCTGTAAGCGATACCATCTCTATCCCCAAGGGCGAAGACTGGGATACCTACGGCACCGTCGAAGGAAAGACTGCAAAGCTCCCTAAGGGCGAACATGTTCTTCGCGTCATGATGACGGGCGCTTACGGTAATCTGGACTGGATCCAGTTTGCGATCACCGAAGCGGAATTGGATGAGCCTGATGGAATTCGCGGAGGCTACAACCTGAATCTGGATGTTTCGGGCGTGGGCGCCTACAAGATCTACAACTCCCAAGGCCGCCTGATGGGTTATGTGAATGCCACATCCGCCCGCGAGGCCCGCGACATGGTTCGCAGTCGCGTTATGGACGCCGGCATTTACATGGTGAAGACGCCCAACGGCTCTGCCTTCAGAATGAACGTCCGCTAAGTCCTTCGAGTCGGCCAACGTCATCTTGAAACGAAATCATCCCGAGGTTTTTTAAACTTCGGGATTTTTCTATATGCTACAGTTTGTAGTATGAATTTCTATAAAATTCATTTTTTTATAAAAATTGCGTTTTTTTTGTGAAATTCATAAATTTTGTAGCATAAAATCTATTGCGAGTATAGAGAGCAAAACTTAAATTATAGGTATGAAAGAAATCGTAGATTATCACAGCTATCGAAAGTACATGCAGGACTTTTACGAGGAACGCAAGCGCTGTTCCGCCTTTTCCTGGCGTGAATTTTCGAAGATTGCAGGATTTTCTTCGCCTAACTATATGAAGGTGGTTTGCGAAGGCAAGAGCCGCCTCAGCAAGGCGGGGGTAGAGAGCGTGTCCCGCGCCATGGGGCTGGAAGGTTTCCAGGTGGAATACTTTACCGCCATGGTTGATTTCGAGGATGCAAAGACGGAGGCGAAAAAGAAGGCTGCCTTCCAGCGGATGCAGGACATCGCCAAGGAAAATCGGATGCGGGTCATCGATGCCGACGCCTACCATTATTTTGAATCCTGGGTGAATCCGGTCTTGCGCGAGTTGGCGCCGCTCATGCCTGGGGCAAAACCTCTGGAAATGGCTCGTATGTGCTACCCTGTGGTCAGTGCCGCCGAGGTCCGTCATTCTCTGGATTTCATGGTGTCTGCGGGACTTCTCAAGAAAGAGGGGGAGGTGTACGTGCAGACGGAGAAGTCGGTAACGGGTTCTGCCGAGGCAATCCCGCTGGCGCTTCGCTCCATGCATCGCCAGATGTCAAAGCTTGCTACCGAAGCCATTGATGACCGCCCTGTGACGGAGCGCTTTATGGCAGGCGTCACCTTGGGTATTTCGCCGAAGACTTACGAACGTATTGCACAGGAAATAGATGCGTTCCGCCAGAAGCTGGTGGCCATTGCCGCCGAAGAAGAAAGCTACACTCAGGTGTACCGCGTGAATTTACAGATGTTCCCTTTGACAAAGGATGTTAACGGGGGCGAGGAGGAAAAATGAAAATGTTGAACTTTGCGAACTTCAAAAGGGGTGCGCGGTTTAGTAAAGTTGCGCTGTTGGGTGCTGCTTTTTGTATGTCGACTCTTGTGGCCTGTTCCGATTCCAGCTCCACTGACCCGGAGTTGACCGGTTCCACCAATGAACCCAACGCAGTAGCGGGCGATTCTACGCTGACGGATACCACCGGGCATAAAAATCCTGTGGTTTCTCCTGCGGATTTGACGGCTGAACAGATTGCTATTCTGGAAAAGAGCTTCGACATATTCAAGGGCCCAAAGCCGTCTTACACAGAAGATAGTTTTGGTGCCCCGGTAATTTCCGATGACAACATGTGGATAGAACCGGATTCCCAATTTGTCTATATCATGGAAAAAATCATCGTTCCTTTTGGCGGTTGGGGTGGTGGCCGTAGCCAGTATCGATACATGAGTGAGGATCGTCTTCGCGAATGCTTTGTGGAAAGTGATTTCAGCGGGTCTGCCGTATTTTCCATTCGCGAATACCAGAAGAATCCCCGTTTTTTGAATGGGTTCCTTTATGAACATTGGAAGAGTATTGAATCTGCCCGCTATACGGTAGAAGAGGGCGATACGGTCGTCATCAAGTCGGTGGGTACAGGCGTTGCTACCAGTGGCTTCTGGGGCCTCGATTACAGCTGTGCAGAATTTTTGCTGAACTTCAAGGATGATTGCAAAAAGCAAAATGGCCTGTTCAAGGATTTTGGTGACGGCTGCCGCAAAGGTAAACCTATCGTGTCCTGCGCCTTCTTCCTGCCAGAAGGAGCTACAACCCAGTCCTACATTGACAACTACGAGCAGGAACTGATTGACTTCTGTAAGGAAGATTCCCTGTGGTACGCCCCTAAGGATGACCCTGCCCATACTCCGGGCGGTTGCATGGGCGAAAGCGGCGTAGATGAAAATGGACAGTCTTTCAATAGGATTGAGTGTACCTATCAGAATGGGGATCCTATGGACCTGAGCGGCTGGGAAATGGACGATAACTATGATCCGGAGGAAAGCTCTATCTATAACGCCTGGCGACTGAATGTGAAACGGACTTATGACGCCTATAGGAAGCAGTTCGCGGTATGGGAGATCGTCACCGACACCATGATTTATTTAAAAAATTATCCCGAATTAAATTCCGGAGATGGCTTTGCCTATAACACCTTGCCGGAAGGTGACGCAAGTAAAGGTTACAGAACGGAAGGAATGTATCCGCTGAACGATACGCTGGTAGGGAAGTTCTTCCCCGAGGTATTGAACAATCCTCGTATGGTTGAAAAACTGACGGATGACGAAAACTCCGGAACCTACTTTATGGTAGTTCTTAAGGATGTGGGCGCCAAGGGACATGTCCTGAAGTCTATCGGGCAGGACGAAATTCTTGTGACGGATGTGGTGAAGTCTGGTGACTGCCCCGCCGACGAGACGGTCTATTATTCCGCATTCCTCGTGAAGGGCAATCCCGACTGGGATGTTTCGGGAAAGACGGTCCGCCGTCAGGTTTTCGAAAGCCCGCTTTGGAGTTGTAACGATCCCGAAAGTCTGGAACGTATTGAACCTTACGGCCAATGGATTGTGCCCGATATGGTAGACTGATTTTTTCCTGTACCAGCGATTTGCTGTTTTTGACTCAATTTTCGCGATTTTATCATTTATCCCATGGACAACTTGTCAATGGGATTTCTTTTTGTACCTATAAAAATTGCGGTTATCAAAGATATTTTTATAGAAAAATGTAAAAAGGGAATGGTTTTGTATGAAAAAGAACTTAAAAAAGTGGATTGCCCCGGCCGCATTTGGCCTGTTTGGCCTGGGTTTGGTGCCCTCGGCCATGGCCGATAATCCGTTTATCCAGACATATTATTCTCCGGACCCGGCTCCGGTCGTGTTTGGCGATACCCTTTGTTCCTATTCCGGTAACGACGAAGGCGGTTCCTTCTTTACCATGCATGGCTGGCGCGTTTCCTGCACCACCGATATGGTGAACTGGACCGATATGAACGGCCTCATTCTTGAAGCCGGTGACTTTAACGGCAGCGCCAAGAAGAATGGCGACTGGGCTGCCCAAGTTATCCGTCGTAAGGATGCCAGCGGCAAATTCAAGTATTACTACTACGTGACCGTGGAATCTACCCGCGGTGGCCGCGCCATTAACGTAGCGGTTTCCGATTTCAAGGAAGGCCCCTTCAAGGATGCCCTGAACGGCAAACACTTGGCTGGCCCCAACTGGGACTACATCGACCCTACCGTATGGATTGATGATGACGGCCAGGCTTACCTCTACTGGGGTAACCCCAAGCTTTATTACTGCCCTCTTAAGGACAATATGATCGAATGTGACGGTAAGGAAAAGGTCACCGACATGGCTTCCTTTAACGGCAAGTATACCGAAGGTCCGTGGATTCACAAGCGCGGCAAGAAGTACTACATGATTTACGCTGCCGGCGGCATTCCGGAATCCATTGACTACTCCTGGAGTGATTCTCCTACCGGTCCGTGGGAATACAAGGGCGTCATTATGCCTAGCGCCGAAAAGGGTTCTGCCTTTACGGTCCATTCCGGCATTGTGGACTTTAAAGGTCGTAGCTTCTTCTTCTATCATAACCAGCGTCGCGTTCCCAGCGCTGGCGGTTATTCCCGTACTTCCGCTGTGGAAGAATTTACCTGGGGTGCCGATGGTACCATTCCTACCATCCGCATGACAGACGATGGCGTTACCAAGCCTATCAAGAATCTTGATCCGTATACCCGCGTGGAAGCTGAGACCAAGGCATGGATCGAAGGCATCACCGTGGATAAGACCGGTGGCTATACCATTATCAAGAATGTGGATGTCGAAGGCAAGACCGTATTCCTTACCAATATGAATGCGGGTTCCTGGACCAAGGTCCGTTCCGTGGATATGAGCGACGGTGCCGACAATATCGTAGTTTGCACCAAGGGCGGTTCTGGTAAGATTGAACTTCATTCCGGTTCTGCAACAGGTCCGCTGATGTCTACCATCGATGTTCCCGCAAGCACTGACTGGCAGGAAAATTCCTTCCCGGTTACTGGTGCAGATGGTGTTGGCGATCTTTATTTCGTATTTAAGTCCGGCAACTTCAAGTTTGACTACTGGTTCTTCGAAAGCACAAAGCAGGCTGTTCCCCAGGAACCGTTCTCCGGCAAGGCTGCTGCCATTCCGGGCAAGATCCAGGCCGAAGACTTTGATAAGCCGGGCGTAGGTCGCGGCAACCAGTCCTTCAGCGACAAGGATGCCGAAAATCATGGCGACAGCGACTATCGTAAGGAAGACGCTCCCGCAGTTGACCTCTACAAGAAGGGCGCTGATGGAAGCCGCGTGGTTCTTGGCTATGTCCAGGAAGGCGAATGGCTGGAATACACCGTAGACGTTGCCAAGGCCGGCGACTACACTATGTTTGCTGCAGTTGCATCTGCTGGCGGATCCAAGTTCAAGCTGTCCATCGATGGCGAAGACATTACGGACGATGTTGAAGTGCCTAAGGCTGCCGAAGGCGAAGACAACTATGACGACTATAACAAGGTCAAGGCTAATGTCACGTTGCCCGCAGGTAAGCATATCCTTCGCTTTACTGCAACCGGCGACTGGTTTGACGTAGACTACTTCAATTTCGAAAGCGGCAAGGATGCTGACGACTCTCAGCTTCTGCCTGGCCCCGGTGAAGAAGAAAATCCCGGTGAATCTACTGATCCTGATGGTCCTATCGGAATCGTATCCAGCGTGAACTACTCTGTTTCTGTGGATTCCAAGTACGACGTGTTTGACTTGACCGGCAAGCACATGGGTCGTGTGAACCTGGGTATAGGTTCTGCAGAAAGCCTGTCTCAGCGTATGAGTGCTGCAGGTTTTGCTCGCGGTCTCTACATGGTTCGCGGCATCAAGAGCCAGAAAATGACCAAGGTGAATGTGGCAAAGTAGTCCAAGATAATTTAGCTAAGTGAAATTTTCCTTAGAAATAAGAGTGCGGCTCAGAAATGAGTCGCATTTTTTATTCCCGAGAATTGCAATTGGCAATTGAGGCTTTGACAAAATGTCAAAGGAAATTGCGTTGAGGGCTGGTATTTTATGCCGGATAAGAAATATTTTTCTTATTGGTGTAAAAAAATGAGGAAACTATGAAGAATTCTTTGAATAAAAGAACAATGGGATTGATGGTTGCGATGTCTTTGGCCGCCTCACTTCCCTCAATCTCCTTCGCCCAAAAGTTTGACGAATGGAATGGAAATCCAAGAACGTTCGGTATTAACGTGCTTTCTCCCCATGTGACGTCGATGCCGTATAATACCTTGGAAGAAGCCTTGAAAATGGATCGCCGCGCTTCTGAATGGTACCAGTCTCTGGCAGGCACTTGGAAGTTCTATCATGTAGAAGCTCCGGCCCAGCGCAATAACGAATTCTTCGCAGACAATTATGATGTTTCCAAGTGGGATGACATCCCGGTTCCTGGCAACTGGCAGATGTACGGCTATGACCGTCCCATTTACAGTAATGTGATTTATCCGTGGAATGCTAAGGACTGGATTAGTCCTCCTGCAGCTCCTACCAAGTTTAACCCTGTGGGTCACTACCGCCGTAACTTTACCGTTCCCAAGAACTGGGATGGCAAGCGTATCCGCCTGCACTTTGAAGGCGTGGAATCCGCCTACTATGTCTGGGTGAACGGTAAGTTCGTTGGCTATAGCGAAAATTCCTTTACCGACCACGAATTTGATATTACCGACAAGCTTCGCAGTGGCGAAAACAACATCTCCGTGCAGGTGTTCCGCTGGTGCGATGGCTCCTGGATGGAAGACCAGGACTTTATTCGTTTGTCTGGTATCCACCGTGATGTGTACATCTACGCAACTCCCAAGATTCATATTCAAGACTTCCAGGTCAACGCTTCCCTTGCAAGCAACTACACCGATGGTACCTTGGATCCCAGCATTTGGGTTCGTAATACAAGCTCCGCAGCTTCCGGCACCTATACTCTGGAAATGGGTGTGTACGATGCTTCCGGTGCGGCTGTATCGACTGATAAGGCTACTGTTTCCATTGCCGCTGGCAAGGAAGAAAAGGTCACCTTTAGCAAGACTGTTTCGGGCGTTAAGCTGTGGGCTTCCGAAACTCCGAATCTCTATACTTTCGTACTTACCTTGAAGGATGCCTCCGGCAAAACTGTACAGGTTGAAAGTAACCGTATCGGCTTCAAGAAGGTTGAACTCAAGAAGAATGGCCAGGGCATTACCCAGTTCCTGGTGAACGGCAAGCCCGTGATTTTGCGCGGTGTGGACCGCCACGAAATTGACCCGGATTATGGCCATACCATGAGCTATGAACTGATGGAAAGAGACGTCTTCCTGATGAAACAGTTCAATATCAATGCTCTCCGCATGTCCCATTATCCCAATGACCCCCGTATGTACGATCTTTGCGATAAGTACGGTATTTACGTCATTGACGAAACCAACCTGGAAACCCATGGCGCAAACGATAAGGTGCCTAAGAGCGATGACAACTGGCGTGACGCTTCTGTGGAACGAATTTCTTCCATGATTCAGCGCGACAAGAACCACGCTTCCATCATCATTTGGTCCTTGGGTAACGAAGCCGGCTGGGGTGATGTTTTCGGCACCATGCAGAAGTATGCTCACGATGCAGATCCTTCTCGCCCTGTTCACTACGAAGGCGATAATGACCATGCCGATGTTCAGAGCTGCATGTATTGTAGCGACTGGATTGCAGCCACCTACAACAACAATAACAAGCCCTGGATGCTTTGCGAATACGAACACGCCATGGGTAACTCTGTAGGCGAATTGAAAGAATACGTGGACGCATTCTATAATAACCCCCGCGTATTCGGTGGCTTCATTTGGGACTTTATCGACCAGGGTCTGCGTCGTAACGGCACCAAGTTCTTCAACTTCGGCGGCCTCTGGGGTGACCAGCCTAACGACGACAATTTCTGCGCCAACGGCCTAGTTCTTCCGGATCGTACCTTGCAGCCTGAAATGTGGGAAGTCAAGCACCAGTACCGTAACGTTGTGGTTCACGACAAGGGTGCAGCAAAGGGCGCTGTGGAAATCGAAAACCGCTTTGACTTCGTAAACCTGAAGGACTACGCAACTGCAGTATGGACCTTGAAGGAAGACGGCAAGGAAATTGCCAAGGGAACTCTCTCTAGCACCCAGCTTGATGTTGCTCCTTTGTCTAAGAAGGAAATTACCATTGACTTCAAGAAGCCCACTCTTAAGGCAGGCTCCGAATACCATCTGGACATTGATTTCCAGCTGAAGAATAAGCAGGATTGGGCCGATGTTGGCTTTAGCATTGCTCACGAACAGTTCCTGGTGCAGCTAGGTCAAGACAAGGTTCCTCAGCTTGATTTCACCAGCTTGCCCAAGCATAAGGTTTCCGAAGGCAATGGCAAGGCTGTTGTTGAAGGCGATGATTTCTCTGTCACCATCAATACTGCAAATGCAACCATCGAAGATTACAAGCTGGGAGATGTGCAGCTGATTTCCGCAGGCGGCGTTCCTAACTTCTGGCGTGCTCCTACAGACAACGATAAGGGCTACAACATGGAAAAGGAAAGCGGTGTCTGGCGTAAGGCCGGTAGCACTCGCAAGGTGAACAGCTCCAAGGTCACCAAGGTTTCTGACAACGAAACTCGTTTTGACTTTGATTTGGGTATTTCCGCTGGCTACTCTACCATGAAGCTTAGCTACACCGTTTACGGTTCTGGCGATATTCTCGTAGATTACACCTTTACTCCGGATGCAGCCCAGCCGGCAATTCCCAATGTGGGTACGCTCTTCACCATTCCGGGTGGCTTTGAAAAGGTTCAGTGGTATGGTCGCGGCCCCAGCGAAAATTATGTGGGTCGTCGTGATGGTAGCTATGCAGGCCTGTATAAGGCCAATGTAGATGATTTCTTCGTGCCTTACATGGAAGTTGGCGAAACCGGCCAGCGTAGCGATGTAAAGTGGGCTATGCTTACTAATTCACAGGGCAAGGGCCTTATGGTTGTTGGTTCTCCCCGCATGGAATTCAACACCTTGCATTACACTCCGGAACAGTTGACTGATGTAAAACTTCCTTGGGACCTGAAGCGAGACAAGGAAATTACTCTCCGTGTTGACCTGCAGCAGATGGGCCTTGGTGGCATCAACAGCTGGGGTGCAAAGCCCTTGGATAAGTACAGACTGTTTGCAAAGAATACCTTTAAGCACAAGTTCCGCATTACTCCGGTCCGCGGTGTGATGGAAGATCCTAACGAACTTGCAAACATCGGTTTCCCCAACCTGGAAACCAGCATGGTTACCAATGTGAAGTATCCTTCCATTGAATACGGCGAAGTGAAGGCAGAGGCATTTGCTGAAAACGAATTGCCTGGCACTATCGAAATGGAAAATTACGATAAGGGTGGCGAAGGCCTTGGATATCACGATGCCGATATGACTAACGAGGGCGGCCTCTATCGCGAAGATGATGGTGTCGATATTGTGAAGGCTGGAGACGGTTACGCTATCGGCTATACCCAGGCTGGCGAATGGCTGCAGTTTACCATTGACGTGAAGGAAGCGGGTGATTATCTGTTCCGAGCCAATGTGGCCAGCGGTCTTGATGGTAGCGGTTTCCAGTTGTTCTTGGATGGCAAGGCTGTAACGGATACAGTCAAGATCCCCAAGGGTGAAGACTGGGATACCTATGGCACTGTAGATGGAAAGATTGGTGCAGTCACTGCAGGTAAGCATGTGCTCAAGGTTCTTCTCACCGGTTCCTACGGAAATCTGGACTGGATCAGATTTGGCATGAACGAAGAAGCCCTGCCCATTCGTAACCATGTGGAACTGAATGTAAGCGAACCCCAGGAATTCTACGTGTTTAGCGCCAAGGGTAAGATGCTGACCAAGGTGAACGCCATGGACATGAACCAGGTTCGTGAACAGCTTCAGGCACGCAGCATGCAGCCCGGTGCATACATTATTCGTAGCGCAGACGGCGCAGTTCGTCAGGTTATGAAACTCACGAGATAATCTCTAGCAGATAGAGTTAACGTACTCCACACCCAAGAAAAAGACATCCTGGAAGCGATTCCGGGATGTTTTTGTCATGCCAAGCCATGTCATTCCGAACTTGTTTCAAAATCTTTTTCGGCATCGGCAATCTCTCCTTGACAATCTGTCCACAGATGTTTTCTTTAGACTGTTGTATTTCATTGCTGGCCTAGGTATCTTTATATTCTGACAAATGGGTTGAAAGAGGTCATTATGTTTTCTAGAAATTTGCTGTTCGGCTTGGGTCTGAGTTTTGCAACTCTCGCCATTCCTGCTTTTGTTGCCCCGGCAACAGCAGCGCCTGAAACTTCTCATGTTCTGTGGTACAATGGCGATGCCGGTACCACTTTTACTAATGCATTGCCCATCGGTAACGGCTATATGGGCGGCATGGTCTATGGCGGCGTCAGCAAGGACGTAATCAACCTGAATGAAGGTACCGTCTGGAACAGCGGCCCCGGCAGCAATAACGTTTCCAATGGCTACTCCAAGATGGCAGAAATTCGCAGTTCCCTTTTCTCGGGCAACTACGATCGTGCTGAACAGCTGACGGGCCAGCTTTCTACTTACGATATTGCAAAGTTCCAGCCTGTAGGCGACTTGGTTCTGGATTTTGGCCACACGGGTACAGATTACCGCCGTGAACTGGATTTGGAAACTGCCATCGCCAAGACCACTTACACTTCTGGCGGCGTCAAGTATACCCGCGAATATTTTGCAAACTATCCTGACAACGTCATCGTCATTCGAATTTCTGCAGACGCAACCGGCAAGGTAAACTTTAGCGCTTCCCTCACAACGCCTCATACCAACAAGAGCATCAAGAATGTAGGTTCCGACGCTTTAACTTTAGATGCCACCATCAATTCCATCAAGTTCCAGACCCGCTTTGTGGTAAAGGCCGATGGCGGTAAGGTTTCTGCAGGCAGTGGCTCTGTGAAGGTGGAAGGGGCAAACTCCGCCTACATCATCCTGAATACAGGTACAAACTTTGTCTCCTTCGATAATGTTTCCGCAAATGCCGGCGAACGCGCCGCTGCCGCCATCGATGCCGCCAGCAAGAAGACTTATGACCAGCTGAAATCCACCCACCTGAAGGACTATCAGGAACTGTATAATCGCGTACGCCTGAACCTGGGTACACCTGCGTCCAACGCCGGCGACATCACCTCCAGCCGCGTCAAGAATTTCAACACCACCGACGACCCTTCCTTCGTAGAACTGTATTATCAGTTTGGTCGTTACCTCATGATTTCCAGCTCCCGCAAGGGCGGCCAGCCCGCCAACCTTCAGGGCATCTGGAACAACGAAATGAATCCTTCCTGGGGTAGCAAATATACCACCAACATCAATCTTGAAATGAACTACTGGATGGTGGAATCCGCCAACCTTCAGGAATGCGGTGTGCCGCTGTTCGACAAGATCAAGTCCCTGGTCACTCAAGGCTCTAAGACTGCAAAGACCATCTGGGGTACCGACAAGGGCTGGGTGGTTCATCACAATACCGACCTTTGGAACCGCACAGGACCTGTGGACGGCTCCTGGGGTGTATGGCCTTCTGGCGCGGGTTGGCTCAGCACCCACCTGTGGGAACATTACCTCTTTACCGGCGATAAGCAGTTCCTGAAGGATGCCTACTCTACCATGAAGGGCGCCGCAGAATTTTACCTATCCACTATGGTGGAAGAACCTGTCAGCGGCCACAAGTATCTGGTGACGGCTCCCAGCGACTCTCCGGAAAATACCCACGGCAAGTACAACGTCTGCTTTGGCCCAACCATGGACATCCAGATTGCCCGCGACGCCTTCAATAACGCCATCGAGGCTTCCAAGATTCTTGGTGTCGACGAAGACCTTCGTGCCGAATTTGAAAATGCGGTAAAGCGCTTGCCGCCCAATCAGATCGGCAAGTACAAGCAGCTGATGGAATGGTTCGAGGACTGGGACGATCCTCGTAGCGATCATCGCCATGTTTCTCATCTGTATGGAATGTTCCCCAGTGCCCAGATTTCTGTAGACGGCACTCCGGAATTTGCAGAAGCTGCAAAGACCACGTTGACCCAGCGTGGCGACAATGCCACGGGCTGGTCCCTGGCCTGGAAAATCAACTTGTGGGCCCGTTTGCAAGACGGCGATCACGCCTACAAGCTGGTTCGCAACTTGCTTACTCCGGACCGTACTTACAACAATCTTTTTGATGCCCATCCGCCTTTCCAGATTGACGGAAACTTCGGTGCGGTTTCCGGCATTAACGAAATGTTTATCCAGAGTCAAGGCGGAAAAATCCGCATTCTGCCGGCACTTCCTTCCAAGTGGTCCAGCGGTTCTGTGGCCGGCCTCAAGGCCCGCGGCGGTGTTACCGTGGATTCCATGGCCTGGAACAACGGCAAGCTGACCTATCTGGGATTGAGTACCACTAACAAGGATAACTTGAATATTGAATACAATGGAAATCTTGTTAGCACCACCACTATGGCTGGCGGCAAGTATGAATTCGACGGCAATTTGAAGTTGACCAACGAACCCTTTGAAGCGGTAACTCTTCCTGCAAAAATAGAGGCGGAAGATTACGTGGCCATGGAAGGGGTCGTTATTGAACCGGATGAATCCGGCGAACCCAACATTGGCTGGATCGAAGACGGAGACTGGACCGAGTATTTCGTGAAGGCGCCCACTGCAGGAAAGTACTCCCTGAAGGTTCGCCTGGCGTCTGGTGCAGGTTCCAAGGGAACTTTGACCGTTTCCGATTCTGCCGGCAGGGAACTGGGCTCGATTGCGGTTGATCCCGAAAAGACTAAGGGATGGAACGATTGGTACGAAGAAGAAACGGAACTGGAACTTCCTGCAGGTGAACAGATTTTGCGCTTTACCTTTAATGGGGAAGGATTCCTTATGAATGTGGATAACTTCTCCCTAGAGCCGTTAGAGAGTGTTTCCATCCCGAGGGTTGCTGCACGCGTCATTAACGCTTTGGAAGTTTCTCGCGTGCCGATGTCTCAGGCAAGTGTCGCCCTTATGGTCAAGGCTCCTGCAGGAGAAAGCTTCACTGTACGCCTCGTGAATACCGATGGTCGACTTATGGGAACATCCCGTGGCGTAGGCGGATTTTCTAATCTGGTGGAATTCGGTTCTGCCGAACGACTCCCTCAGGGTAATTATATAGCCGTAGTTCGCTGTGGCTCCCGCCAAAAAACGCTGCATTTGTCCGTATATTAATTCCCCAAAAACGTTACCCCATCGCCAAATCCTGACGAGGGGATAACTAAGGGTCCCCCTTAGTCCCGTATATTTGCCCTGCAAAAACGCGCGGGGTCCAGGGGGTGTAACCCCCTGCATCTTATTAAGGCATGCTAAACTGCTTCATGAAGTTCCAGCCAATGCGTGCGCAACCCGCTTCATGACTGTTACCGCTGCAGGACCCGCCTAATCTGTTGGTGCAGAGACCGACCTGAACGCCATCCTTGCAGCTTTTGTACATCTGGCAGCCGTTTTCGGGAACGCCCTGCTCTGCACTGCCTGTACAGCCGTTCAATTCTGCCCACTTCTTCATGTTATTTTCTGCACCCAGGAAAGTGATGGAACGCCCAGGGACAGCCTGAGAGAGACCGCCATTATAGTTTACGACAAAGTCTCCGGTTCCGCGGAAATTCAGTACAGGAATGGGACGTGCCGGTTTGCAACCATCATACTTGCCTTCAATAAGTTCGCTGGATAAGTCAAAAGAAGCCGGTGCCACTGCGGCGTACACGTCGGCCATCTTGCAGGCGGCGTAGTTAGACATGCCTCCGCCCATGGAATAGCCAGTTGCATAGATTCGCTTGGAATCAATATAGGCGACCTTCTTTACTTCGGCAATGAACTTGCGACTAAATGCCACGTCGTCGTCCATAGAGCAGCAGGGACCTACGTTCCATGCGTGACCGCCATTCATCATGCCTCCCTGTGGATAATCGCCACCGTCAGGGTAAACGATAATGACCTGGTCTGCCGCCGTTTCGCTTTCGTAAGTGGCTGATTGGGCCCAGCCGCCTGCGGTATTTCCAATGGGGTGGTAGTCCACAATCATCGGGACAGCCTTTTCTCCAGTGTAGGTGCTGGGAACGTGAACAATGATAAGTCGACCGTCGACCGTGTAATTGTGGTTGCCAGGAGAAAGAACCGTTGCTGGCTTTACATCTTCGCCAGTAACGAATGATCCAATGCTAGAGGAACTTTCGGCAACAAGGTCGCTGGAACTGGAGGATTTTGGCCAGGGACTTTCGCTGCTGGAGCTGGTGGCGCTGGCTTTCTTCATCACCACCTTCACGTCGGTTTCCACTTCTGCCTTCATTGTGTAGCCAGTAGGCTCGTAACCTGCGAGATTGAACATGAAGGTGGCCATGATGTCGCCTTCCTTGCGCAATACGCGGGCGGCCCCCTGCTTGGTCAGCACATAGTTGTTGTTGGTCCCGTTGGCATTTACCTTCAGAATCATAAAGTTCTGGTTTGTGAACTTCTTTAGGTTGATTACGGCGTTTGTTCCGCTAAACTCGTTCTGGTAGGCGACCTTGCCCAGAGCGTTCATCAAGGAAACCTTGACTACTGTGCCGGATATGTTGCTGATGCTAAGTAGGTTGCCCTTGTACTGTACGTCAAGGTGGTGCGAGTTCATGCTTGGCAAAATGCCGGATGGACCTTCATTGCTCAAGCTAAAGTTGCCTGCGTCATCAGTGATTCCTGAAATGCCTGAATAATTAAATGAGGCTATGGTCACACCACCCAAAGGTGCACCGTCCTCGTTTGCAACACTGCCCGAAATACTCCAGGCGAAGGCAATGCTTGCCAGAGATCCAAATGCTAAACCTAGTGCCGCTCTCCTGGCGACGCTACCCAAATACTGCTTGGCGCTCATTTATTACTCCTTTTTTGAGCTTTCCAAACATCCAAACACTTCTCTCCCAATGATATAAAAATGTTGAAAAAATAGGCCCCTGTTTACAAGCTTTTACG
Organism: Fibrobacter sp.; assembly: GCA_024398955.1. Lineage (GTDB taxonomy): Bacteria > Fibrobacterota > Fibrobacteria > Fibrobacterales > Fibrobacteraceae > Fibrobacter. Next base: position 49,891 of record JAKSIG010000013.1, read on the forward strand.
ATATTATGTCCATTATGGATAAAAATTGCTTTTTTGATTAAAAAAAGGAACTTTTTTTGAATGACTTCAAAACGTTATGGATTTTTAGTCCATGCAAATTGCTTTTTGGGGGTAAAAATTTGGTTGTTCAGGCGATAATTTTATGGAAAAGGTTATGGGATATAACTTCAAAAAGGAAGTGTGTTTATGAATAAGTTTTTCTCTCTCGCAATTGCAGGCCTCGCTGCAGCATCTGTAAGCCATGCAGCCCTTGCCGATGGTGGCGCCAAGTTCCTCGGTAACATTACTACCAGTAGCCAGATTCGTTCCGACATGGGTACCTACTGGAACCAGATTACCAACGAAAACGGCTGTAAGTGGGGCTCTATCCACTCTGTCGATGCAAATGGTAAGAGCGTCTTCAACTTCAACGGCTTCGATAGCTGCGAAAACGGTTACAAGTGGGCCAAGGCGGCTCCGGGCCGTACCTTCAAGTTCCATGCTCTTATCTGGGGCTCCCAGAAGCCCAACTTCCTTTGCACCAAGAAGAATCCTGGCATCACAAAGGAAAAGACCAAGCAATACATCGAAGAATGGTTTGATGCCGTGGCCGCCAAGTTCCCCGACCTGGAATACATCGACGTGGTGAACGAAGCTATTTGGTCTGGCGATCCGTATAATGGCAACTATCACTCTGGCTATAGCAAGCCGGCTGCAGGTGCCGAAGGCATCAGTACCGACGACCCGGAATGCGGCGGTACCTACATCGTTCAGGCTCTTGGCGGTGATGACGTCATTAACGGCAAACATCAGTACAATTTCGTGAAGAAGGCTTTCGAAATGGCCCGTGAACGCTGGCCGGAAGCAAAGCTCATCTATAATGACTATAACACCCTTTCCTGGCAGATGAACGAAGGTATCGAAATGGTTCAGACCCTGCTCAAGAATGGCGCTCCCATTGACTTCTATGGCCAGCAGTCCCATGATTGCAAGGGCATGAGCAAGGCCGATTTCGAATCCAAGATGACCAAGATTCACGACGCCGTAGGCATTCCCCTGCTGGTTTCTGAATATGACATTGGTGAAGCCGATGACCAGAAGCAGAAGAATGACTATGCCAACCAGATCCCCTTCATGTGGGAAACTCCCTGGGTCGGCGGTATCACCATTTGGGGTTACATCAATGGCGCAACCTGGGCTGCCAACACCGGCATCATGGAAAAGGATGGCAGGAAGCGTGCCGCCATGGTCTGGCTGGAGGATTACTTCGCAAAGAACCTGGATAAGGGCCAGAACAACACTGCGGTTCCTGTAGAACCTGAACCGCAGACCCCGTTCAAGGGCAGTCCCCTGACCATTCCAGGCAAGATCCAGATGGAAGACTTTGACATCCCGGGCAAGGGCCGAGGTAATGACTCCTACAGCGACAAGGATACCGAAAACCACGGTGATTCCGATTATCGTAAGGGTACAGGCGTTGATCTTTATGCAAAGTCCGGAGACCGCATTGTAGTTGGCTATAACCAGGCAGGCGAATGGCTGGAATATACCGTAAACGTCAAGGAAACAGGTTCGTACACCATGTACGCCGCTGTAGCCTCTTCCGGTGGCTCTGCATTCTCCCTCTCCATGGATGACAAGCCCATTACTGAAATTCTTGAAGTTCCTGCCGCAGCCGCAGTTCCTGAAGGAGAACAGAACTTTGATGACTACAACAAGGTCAAAGCCAATGTGAACCTGACTGCTGGTGAACACATCCTGCGCTTCACCGTTGAAAAGGACTGGTTGGACGTTGACTACATCAACTTTGTTGCTGGTGAAAACGCTCCGGATACAGATCCCATCGAGAAGGATGAACCCGTTGCAGACGACAGCACCGCAATTGGCAAGACAATCAAGATGGGCGTTGACCGCGTTTCCGACTATGACGTGTTTGACATGCAGGGGGCATTCATGGGCCGCCTAAGCGCCTATGGCATGGAACAGGCTGTATCTACCGTCAAGAACAACGGAATCAACATGGCTAAGGGTCTGTACATCGTGCGTGAACGCTTCACCGGCAATATGCAGGAAGTTCGCGTTACCAAGTAAACTCTGAAAGAATTTCTCTCTCTTTGTCAACAAAACGGTCATTCCCATTGCAGGAATGGCCGTTTTTTGTTTTTTTAGGGCTTTTTTTTATAAAAATGCTGTTTTTATTGAAATTTCGCCATGGATAAAATGTCCATAGCAAATGCATTTGACTGTGAAATATTCCGACTTGGACAGGATAATTTTATGGATGGTTATGGGAAAACCCCAAAAAAGGATGTGGATTGTTATGAAAAAGTTTTCTAAAAAGTCTGTAGCAGCTATCGCTTTGGCAGCTGCATGCGCAGTTCCGACTTTTGCAGGTCCCGGTATCGCCGATGGCGCTGCAAAGTTCGTGGGTAACATTACCCAGTCTAATACCGCTCCCGGTCCCAACGACGAATTTACCAAGCTCTGGAACCAGGCCACTGCCGAAAACGGCTGTAAGTGGGGTTCCATCGAAGGTACTCGCGGCAAATATAACTGGGCAGGTTGCGATGCCGCCTACAACTGGGCAAAGAATAACGGTGGCCATTTCAAGTTCCACGCTCTCCTCTGGGGTTCCCAGTATCCTAACTGGCTTTCTGGCCTGAGTGTGGACGAAACCAAGAAGGCCATTACCGCATGGTTCGACGCTGTAAAGGCTCATTATCCCGATATCGAGATGATTGACGTGGCCAACGAAGCTATTCGTACCGGTCCTGGCCAGTATCATTCCAACTATACCAAGACCAATATTATTCCCGCTCTCGGTGGCGATAATAATGGTGACTACGCTTTCTTGACCACTGCTTTCAAGATGGCCCGCGAACGCTGGCCCAAGGCAATCCTGATCTATAACGACTATAACACCATCCAGTGGAACGTGGACCAGGGCATTGACCTGATCAATACCATCCGTAAGAATGGCGCTCCGGTTGACGCATACGGCCTCCAGGCTCATGACTTGATGAGCACCGGTGGTGGCTACAACGGCACCGGTGGTGGTGGCAACTGCCTTAACTATAACACCTTTAAGTCCACTATGGAAAAGATCCATAGCAAGACAAACAACTTCCCGATTCTCATTTCTGAATACGACGTTCCTTCTACCGATGACAACATCCAGGAACAGTGCTATAAGGAACAGTTTGCATACTGGATGGAAGATCCCAATGTTGCTGGCATCACCATCTGGGGCTACATCTATGGTCATACATGGCTCGACTGTAACGGTCAGGCTAGCGGTTGTTCCGGCTTGATCAAGAACGGCCAGGATCGTAAGGCCATGACCTGGATGAGAAACTACTTGAAGTCCAACAAGGGCGTAAACACTACCGGTCTTGCCACTGGCATTGTGGCAGATCCTGAACCGCAGACTCCGTTTGGTGGCAAGGCTGCTGCCATCCCGGGTAAGATTGAAGCTGAAAACTTTGACGTTCCGGGCATTGGCGTTATCAATGGTGTTTCTGGTGCTTCCTACAGTGTCGCAAATACCGGCAAGGGCGATTCCGGCTACCGTAAGGACGAAGGCGTAAACCTTTACAAGAACGCAACCGGTGTTGTCATCGGCTATAATGACGAAGGCAACTGGTACGAATATACTGTTGACGTCAAGGAAACTGGCACTTACACCATGTATGCTGCAGTTGCTTCCGCTAATGCTACCTCTGGCTTTAAGCTCTCCATTGATGGCAAGGATATCACTGAAAGCATTTCCGTTCCTAAGGCTGCTGCTGGTGAAGAAAACTACAGCGACTATAACAAGGTCAATGCCGATGTTAACCTCACCTCTGGCAAGCACATTCTCCGTCTCACTGTTACTGGCGCCTGGTTCGATATCGACTACATGACCTTCGTTGCCAAGGGCGAAAAGGATCCGGAACCCATCGTTAAGGAAGATCCGGAATCCAGCACTTCCACTGGCAATGATAATTCCGGCTCCGGCGAAACTCAGAATCCGACAACTGGCGAATCTGTTGTAGGCGGCAATACCGAAGTTGGAACTCCCGATGATGGTACCGGCATCGCTCATAGCCTCCAGTTCGAATTCAAAACCCTCCAGAAGTTCGACGTATTCGATATGCAGGGTTCCTTCATGGGCCGTCTCAATGCCTACAGCTTTGATCAGGCTATCAATACCGTCAAGCAAAGCGATGTCAAGTTTGCAAATGGTACCTACTACATCCGTAATAAGGAAACCAAGCAGATGACCACCTTTACCATCGCTAAGTAAAGTTTAGGACCTGTTCCTTCAAAGAACCTAATCCAAAACACCAAACAAAGGACCTCGCGGCGTGTGCCGCGAGGTTCCTTTTTTATAGTCAAATGGGCTGGCTTAATGGAGCCTTTTTAAGAAATGTTCCGCAACCCTTTGGGAACTGTTGGCATCCGTGGTTATGTTGAATAGGGGCTTCATCTTCAGACGTTCCTGCTCGAATCTGTCTACGCCGCGAGAGAAGTCATCCAGGAATCGCAAAAAATCTTCGTGAGTGAAGATTTTTTCGCCGGGCATATAGTCCTGGGGATTTTCTACAATAAAGCCTCTTTCCTTGGCGTAGCTCTCGAAATCCGAAAGGAAGAATCCAATGGGGCGGTTTAGCAGCAGATAGTCAAAGTAGATGGAGGAATAGTCTGTAAGCAGGCCGTCAGCGGCGCCTACCAGGTGATGTAATTGCACATCTTTTTTTACAAGTTCGGTATCCTCCAGATACCTGATGTTGCTAAAGTCCATTTGCTGCAAAATTTCGGTCCTTTGCAGATGATGGATTTTTATCACAAGGAAAATCTTCAGCTTGGCAAGAATCTCGTTCAGCTGTTTCATTTCGAGTGTGCTGGAAATTGTTGGGAGCACGAAGGGCTGTGTTATGGAACAGTCTTCCCACAGGGCGCCTTGTCTAAAGGTGTTCATGCAAAGTAGAAGCTTGTTCCCGCGATAGCTTTCGCCAAAAAGTTTTTCTACAGCATCGTTCGTTTCGAACATCAGATCGTTGCGAGGCGGTTCAAAAAACTTTAGCTGACCTTCGCTTGCGTGGTGAAACTTGAGAATCCAGTCCTTGAAGTCCCTGGATTGCGCCAGCAAGTAATCGTAGGTATTGGACTTGTTTGCGCCGGCGGCCTTAAGTGGCATCCCATGACACATGTTTATTGAAATCTGGTTCTTCTTGCGGTTCTTGAGCCAGTACGGGTGAGTGAAGAAGAAGTACTTGCATTTCCCGTAAATTCTCCATGCGCGTAGTTCTTCCTTGATGCCTGCATTAGTGCTTGTCAATAACACGTTCCTTGGCCATTCCCTTTTGCGGAAGTAATCCAGGTCCTTGACATTCCATACGATGACATAATCGTCGTTGTAATGATTCTTGACAAGGTATTCGTAGAAGGCCCTTGCGTTATCGCAGAAGTCTCCTTCACTTTCCAGGAGAATGTAGTTTTCCTGGACTGCGGTCATATTAAAAATCAGCCACTTCAGCTTACGAATGGGGAAGGTGTAAATCTGATGAAATTTCTTTTGTAATGAGACTACGAAATCAGACTTCTTCATTCTCTTGAACCAGTTGATGGTTCTTCTGTATCGGCTTTTCTTGCGAACCCACGAACCTGCAAAATGATGGATCGTGAAAGTGTTGTCCGTAACCTTAAGCTTAAGGGTCTTGTGATGCTTGGGGCTAAAGAAGTCGATGGGCAGAAGCTGCATGGACTTCTCGTCAGGATTAAAGTCCTCGATGCGATTGATCATGGAAATGCCATAGCGTTCCATGAAAAGGTCTCGCATCAGTTCTGGCAGGGGAACCATGTCGAAGGATCCGTCTTCCTTGATGAAGTGCCTGTCCTTGTAGTGTTCCAGGCATTCGCCAACCCACTTGGAATTTGGCTCTACGCCAAAGATGGCGGATTCCACAATGTTTGGGGACTGCTCCCTGCCTAAAAAGTAGGGCCTGTCCAGCAGGGGGTCGAAAGGCTTCAGCACCTCGACGTCTGCATCAAGATAGATGCCGCCCTCGGTCTGTAAAGCATAAAAACGGATATAGTCGGCGACAAAGGCGAATTTCCTTGATTCGTAGGCTTCCTTGGTCCATGCGGTGGTCTCGGGAGGAAACTTCTCCTGGTTCCACTGGATGATTTCATAGTCGGGAAGGTTCTTTTTCCAGGATTCAATACAGTAGGCTATCTTGGGCGGCAGCTTGCTATCGCCGAACCAGCAGTAATGTATCTTCTTGGGAATCATTTTTTCAATCCTATCTTGTGCAGGAGCTTCGCCTTGTCTTCCTTGTTCAGTAAAATTACAAAGTTTATGGCGAAGGCGGTAATCGCAGTGATGGCGCTGGCCAGGGCGAAGGTTCCCCAGGAGTGGATCCACTGGCTTATGTTAATGGCGAAGGCGATTCCTGCCGTTAAAAGTACGGCGATAAAGTTCTTGATGATTGCCGGGAAGAACGTTAGTATGTGTAGGCCAAGGCAATGGGCCCCGTACATAGGCAGGAATGTGAGCGCCCTAATGATAGACAATATGGTGCTGAGCCCTGCGACAACGTATAGCTTCATTTCAAGGGTGTCGCAGAACTGGAGCGTGATTAGCAGTGCGACTATGGAAATAACCGAATTTGCAAAAAGGTAAAGTGAAGAAACCTTGACCTTGTTGGCTACGGTAAATACGTTCCATACGCCTTCAAGCGGTAGAGAGAATACATAGGCTAGGCATGTCAATATAGACAGTTCCTGAAGAAGCTTTGCGTTCTGCCCGGGCATCCATAAGCTGTAAAGCTGCTCGCCGTAGGCAAAGAGAATCGCCATGGGGATGCAGGAAAATACGCCAAGGATCTTGATGGATGAAAGCACCTGGTTCTTCATTCCCTGCGTATCCTTTTGAGCGTAGGATATGGTGAGTTGCGGTGCAAATACGCCTGCAATTACGGCGAATAGCGAAAGTATCTGGGAGGGTAGGGTCTTTGATACGCTGAGATAGCCCATGGCTTCGGCGCTAATGAAAATGTTGACAAGTAGCAGGTCTAGCCCTCGGGAGAGCAGTGAGCCTAATCTGGTAAAGCTATTCCAGACTCCGCTTGAAATGAGCTGCTTGACGTAGCCGAAGTCGTAATACCTGGTAGAAACCTTGACTTCTGGCAGTAGCGTTTTTGTGTAGTAGATGTTGATCCCGAATACGTAAAGGGAGCTGGCAATTTCAGCAAGGCCAAGATACCAGACTCGGCTCTTGAAAATAAAGAATGCTCCTACAAGAATAACGGCTCGAAGGGCACAGGCCTCCACCTTTCTAAGTGAGGACAGGTCCAGCCGGTTCTTTGCAAAAGTGGCTACTCCAAATGGGGTGCCAATGATTGAAATGAAAAATGAGAAGAAAATGAGTAGCCAGAGTAAGGTTACGTCGGAAACCAGGTTCGAAGATATCTGGATGAAATGGTCCAGGTTTGCGATGAATATCAGCGAGGGCACCAATAACACGCAGGCGAGAATGATGTTTGCGATGAGTACCGAAGAAAAGTACTTTAGGACGTCGTCGGTCTTGTTCTGGTAGAAACTTACGGTAATGAATCTCGATGCCATGGAATTCAGGGCGACCGTAAGTATCTGGACGTATCCAAGGAACTCGTTTGCCAGGCCAAAAAAGCCGTATGCCTCGATTCCAAGCCGGGATACGACAAAAGGCGTAAGGAAGAAACCAATGCAAAAATTCGTGGTCAGGGATACCACGGTTGCTATCATGTTAATGACAAGCCTGTTCTGAGCCATTGGTCCATAAAATTTAGAAAAATAAGGCAGGATGCTGTAAAAAAGCCCCCTTTTATCCCTAAAAACGAGCTATAATGTTTATACAATCATAATGATTAATATAATTGATAGAATCTAGAACCCCTAAACTACGGACTTTTTTGTAAAAAATGCAGTTTTTTTACCTTGAAACCCTTGGAAGAATCTTCTAAATTTTGCCCCGCAATATCCGAGACACAGTAGTTTTGGATTACTAACGAAAAACACAAAGGATTTACATGAAGACTATTACGGTAAACCCGAGCAAGGTCGAACGCAAGTGGAAGCTTGTGGACGCTGCTAACAAGCCGATGGGCCGCGTGGCAAGCGAAGTTGCACGTCTCCTCATGGGTAAGCACAAGGCCATCTTCTCCCCGAACGTCGACACTGGCGATTTCGTGGTTGTGATCAATGCAGAAAAGGTTGCAGTTACTGGCAACAAGAACCTCAACAAGGAATACTTCCACCACACCGGTCACATCGCTGGTGAACGTTGGATCAACTTTGCCGATCTCCAGGCTAAGCACCCGACCGCTCCGCTGGAAGCTGCCATTTGGGGCATGCTGCCGCACAGCGCTCTCGGTCACAAGATGATCAAGAAACTCAAAATCTATGCTGGCGCCGAACATCCGCACGCTGCACAGAATCCCGAAGTCGTAGACTTGTAATTTTAGAACGGAGGATACCTCTATCGCTACCGCAAAGAATAAGAAGATCTACCGCGGCACTGGCCGTCGCAAGAACGCTATCGCCGCTGTGATTCTGAAGCCGGGTACCGGCAAGCGCACTATCAATGGTCGTGATTTCAAGGATTACTTCCATTCTGAAGTGCAGAACATGATTGCAAATCTTCCGTTCGCCATCCTTGGCAACGCTGAAGAATGGGACGTCGAAGTTACCGCTCGTGGCGGTGGCATCGCCGGCCAGATGGGCGCTGTCCGTCTCGGCATCTCCCGCGCACTGGTTGCTAACGACGCAGAAGTGAAGCCGGCCCTCAAGAAGGAAGGCCTCATGACTCGCGACTCTCGTGCTGTTGAACGTAAGAAGTTCGGCCGCAAGAAGGCTCGTAAGCACTTCCAGTTCTCCAAGCGCTAATCGTTACGATTTCGTTTGGGAAAGCCGCAGGCTTTTCAAGGAGCACCCCGTTGGGGGTGCTCTTTTTTTGTACCCTCTTTTAAGGGCCTTTTTCGCAGGCGAATCTTTAAACAGTTTGCGGTTTTTACTATCTTTGCCCCAGTCCGGGCAATTACGCCCGGTCGTAAATCAATCACCAGTCTCGTAAGAGCCGCTTCGGTGGTACCAAGGTACTTTGTGGCTTAATTACAGGCTGGGTAGAAAAACCGAAAAAAGGAATACTACTATGGCAAATCTGCCTTCTGTTGAAGACCTGCTCGCTGCAGGTTCCCACTTTGGCCACCAGACTCAGCGTTGGAATCCGAAGATGAAGCCCTACATCTTGGCTGAAAAGAACGGCATCTACGTTCTTAACCTGTCCAAGACCCGCGACCTCCTCGAAACTGCAGCTGCTGCAGCTAAGAAGATTTCTGAATCTGGCAAGACCGTGCTCTTCGTTGGTACCAAGCCCACTGCTCGTCAGTGCGTGCTGGATGCTGCTGCTGAATGCAACCAGTTCTCCGTTACCAACCGCTGGCTCGGTGGTATGCTGACCAACTTCCAGACCGTTCGTAAGTCCATCAAGAAGATCGACAAGATCGACGCTATGGAACAGGATGGTACTTTCCAGGTTCTTTCCAAGAAGGAAGTTCTGGACAAGACCCGCGAACGCGCTAAGCTCCTGGACGTTTTCGGCGGCATCCGCGAAATGGTGAACCTTCCTGGCCTCATGGTCGTAACCGACCTGGCTCACGAAAAGATCGCCGTTGCTGAAGCACGTCGTCTTCACATTCCTATCATCGGCATCTGCGATACCAACGTTGACCCGACCCTCGTCGACTATCCCATTCCGGCTAACGACGACGCTGTCAAGTCCATCAAGCTCATTGTGGACTACATCGCTTCCAACGTTGCAAAGCGCTCTGCTGACAAGAAGGAATCCAAGGAAGAAGCTAAGAAGTTTGACAACGGTGAGGACAAGTAATCATGGCAACTATTACCGCCTCCCTCGTTAACGAACTCCGCCAGAAGACTGGCGTTGGCATGATGCAGTGCAAGAAGGCCCTCACCGAAACTGATGGCGACTTGGACAAGGCTATCGAACTCCTCCGCAAGCAGGGTGCTGCTGTTGCTGCAAAGCGCGCAGACAAGGCTGCCAAGGAAGGCCGCATCTATCTTATCGAAACTGCTGACAAGGCTGCTGCATTCGAACTGTCTTGCGAAACCGAACCGGTTTCTAACAACGACGACTTCGTTGCTCTCGCTAACCTCGCTGTCAAGGCTGTCGAAACTCAGGCTATCTCTTCTGTTGAAGACCTGAAGAACGCAGTCGTCGATGGCAAGAAGGTGAACGACATCCTCCAGGACGTTCTCGTTAAGATCCAGGAAAACATCGACTTCCGCAAGTTCGCAGAAATCAAGAAGTCTGCAAACTCCGTGTTCGGTGTCTACAGCCACATGAAGGGCAAGATCGGCGTTATCACCGAACTCGCTTACGAAGGCTCTGCCGACGAAGCTGCTCTCAAGGCTGCTGCTAAGGATATCGCAATGCAGGCCGCTGCTTTCGCTCCGGTTGCATTGAAGGACTCCGACGTTCCTGCTGAAACTATCGAAAAGGAACGCGAAATCGCTCGCGCCCAGATCGAAGCTCAGGCTCAGGCAACTGGCAAGGCTACCAAGCCGGAATTCGTTGAACGTCAGCTTGAAGGCCGCGTTGCTAAGGTCCTCAAGGAAATCGTTCTCGAAGACCAGGAATTCTTCATGTCTGAAAAGAACCCCAAGAAGCTTAACGTCAAGGACTACCTCCAGGAAGTCGTTGCTAAGCAGCTTGGCCTCTCCAGCCTGAAGGTCGTGAACTTCATCCGCTTCGAACGCGGTAACTAATTGAAGTAGAGAGAAATCTCTAGTCGCTTTTAGAAAAGGACCGTTCCCTCGGGAGCGGTCTTTTTCTTATGCGAATTCTTTACTATATTGGGTTCAAATACGGAGTTTAATTATGGCAAAGTTTAATAGAGTCTTGCTTAAGTTGAGCGGAGAGGCTTTGGCTGGTGCCAAGGGTCATGGAATCGACAACGACATTTTGAACGAAATGGCTTCTGAAATTGCAGACGTGGTTCGTAAGGGTGTTGGTGTTGCACTGGTCATTGGTGGCGGCAACATGATTCGTGGCGTAAGCGCCAGCGCTGGAGGAATGAATCGTGCCCAGGGTGATGCCATGGGTATGCTGGGTACCGTAATGAATGGCCTTGCCATGCAGGACGCACTAGACAAGCAGGGAATCAACTCTGTGGTCATGAGCGCTATTCGCATGGAACCTATCTGCGAATTCTTCAACCGTCGTCGCGCTATTGAACTTCTTGCAAATGGTTCCGTGGTGATTTTCTCCGCAGGCACCGGCAATCCCTTCTTTACAACCGACAGCTGCGCCGCCCTTCGCGCCATCGAAAGCGAATGCGACGTTATCATGAAGGTGACCAAGGTAGACGGCATCTATTCTGCCGACCCCATGAAGGATCCTACCGCCACCCGTTTTGACGACATTACCTACCAGGAAGTGATCGCCCGCGGACTTAAGGTGATGGATACCGCTGCCGTCGCTCTGTGCATGGAACACAACATGCCCATTTTTGTGTTCAAAATGGAAAAGGGCTGCTTGACTCAGGCCGCCGTTGAAGGTAATTTAGGAACACTAGTACATTGTTAATTATTAACTGTTAATTGAAAAAGGTTTTATTATGGCTGATTATAATGAAAAGATGGATAAGGCTGTCGAAGCTACCGAACGTGAATTTACCAAGATTCGTGCAGGTCAGGCCTCTCCTGCAATTTTGAACGATATTCGTATCGACTACTATGGAACTCCCACTCCCATTTCTCAGGTGGCCAAGGTTTCTGTTCCGGAACCGCGTATGCTCCTGGTTGCTCCTTGGGAAAAGCAGCTCGTCGACCTGATCGAAAAGGCTATCTACGCAGCAAACATCGGTCTTACCCCCATGAAGGACGGTAACTCCATTCGCGTTTCTCTCCCGATCCTCACTACCGAACGTCGTCAGGAACTGGCCAAGATTGCCCGCAAGCATGCCGAAGATGGCCGCGTCGCAATCCGCAACATTCGCCGTGATGCAAACGACGCCATCAAGAAGGACAAGGAAATGCCCGAAGACGAAGCCAAGAAGCAGCAGGACGAAATCCAGAAGGCTACTGACAAGGCTATCGCAAAGATTGATGCTCTCCTTGCTGCCAAGGAAGCAGACATCCTCAAGGTGTAATTCGGTTCTCGGGATTGTAGCGTGGCAAATCAGTTAAGACATGTAGCCATCATTATGGACGGCAATGGCCGTTGGGCCAAGAGCCGCGGCATGGAACGTTTCTTCGGTCACCGTAAGGGAACCGAATCTACCATCGATGCCGTAGAAGTGGGCGTAAACCTCAAGCTGGAACACATGACCTTGTATGTGTTCAGTTCCGAAAACTGGGGCCGCCCCTCCAAGGAAGTGGATTACCTCATGAACCTTCTCATCGAGATGGTGGTTAAGGAAATCCCCGACCTGATGGAAAAGAACGTAAAGCTTACGGTCATTGGCAACATGGACCGAATTCCTGAAAAGCCCCGCGCAAGCCTGCAGTCCGCTATCGATATTACTGCAAACAACACTGGCATGCAGCTGAATCTCGCTATCTCCTATGGTGGCCGTCAGGAAATTGTCAGTGCGGTAAAGTCTATCGCTTCGCAGGTAGCCTCTGGCAACCTGAAGATCGAAGACATCGATGATGACCTGTTTGCAAAAAATCTCTACCTGAAGGGAGCCCCCGATCCGGACTTGATTATCCGTACCGGAGGAGAATTCAGGCTCTCTAACTATTTGCTTTGGCAGGCCGCCTACAGCGAGTTCTACGTAACGGATACTCTGTGGCCCGACTTTACCAAGGAAGAATTTATGAAGGCGGTCGAGTTCTTCAATACTCGCGAACGCCGATTTGGGAAGGTTCTTCATGAGTAATTTGGCTCAAAGACTGATTACAGCGGTTGTTGCTATTCCGCTGGTATTTTTCCTTTTATGGTTTAACGATTTTTCACGTATTGGCCTGATGTGCTTTTTGGGCGGTGTTGGTGCCTGGGAATGGGCAGGCATGGTTTCCAAGATGTACAAAGGCCCCGATATGCGTGCCTATTCCTTTGCGGCTACCTTCGCCCTGACTCTTGCCTGGGCTCTGTCTAAGGGCGGATTCTTTGGCCTTGGCGCGGTTCCCTGCGTTGTGGGCATGGCTTGCGTGGTAATCCTTGCTGGCTATATCTCCATGGCCTACTCCAAGGTTGATATCGACCACCTGTTCCCCTGGCTTGTGATGCAGATTGCTGCCCCGCTTTACGTTGGCCTTTGGGGTGGCATGAACGTTCTCATGATGGGTAACGGTCAGGGTTTTGAAAATTGCTACGCCTTCATTCTTGTCATGACCAGCATGTGGCTTTGCGATACTGTGGCCTACTTCTTCGGAAAGTTTGCCGCTGGCAAGGGCCCCTTTGGCCGTCACCTCTTTGCTCCCACCATCAGCCCCAAGAAGACTTGGGAGGGCTCTGTAGCGGGTACTCTTGCTACGGTGGCCTGGGTGGCTTACTGGTCTAGCCAGACTGCAGCTTTGTCTGCATTCAATGTTCAGATTGACATTGTAAAGGGCTGTGTTCTAGGCTTGCTCATTGCAGTCTCTGGTCAGGCCGGCGACCTCCTGATGAGTGCTCTCAAGCGCTGGAGCGGTACCAAGGATTCCGGAAACCTGTTCGTGGGTCACGGCGGTGTACTGGATCGTTGTGATTCCTTCTACCTGACTGCCCCCGCGCTCTACATCCTTCTTGATTGCATGGAAAAGTTCGCCTAGAATTTATTCCAGGTAAAGAACTTCACCCATCCTGGGTGTCAACAAAGGCTTGCCGGATTCTTCGGCGGCCTTTTTTGCATTTTTCAGAGGCTCAAGGTAGCTGTGATTGGATAGGCAGAATCTGGAGTTATGAACTGTCATGTAGCGGGCCGCATTCAGCTCGGTCATTGCCGTGCCGAGATATTTGGGTAGCGTGTGGATCAGAGCCCACTGTTCGTTGTACTGGCCGTTTTCGAGAATGCCCAGGTCGATCTTGAATTTTTCGCCAATCTGCTTGAAGTGTTTTCCGTAGCCGGTGTCGCCTCCGATCCAGATGGTACGCTTTGGAGTTTCAACAATGTAAGAGGCCCATAGGGTCCTGTTCATCCTTGGGTCACGACCGGAAAAATGGCGTGCCGGTGTGGCCGTTACCTTGTAGTCTGCACTTTCCGCGACGAGACTTGCATTTTCCCACCAGTCCAACTCAATCAGCTTTTCCTTGGGGTAACCCCAGTATTCAAAATGTTCGCCTACGCCCAATCCAAGAATTACCTTGCCAACGCGGGGTTCCAGTTCCTTGACTGCCTTGTAATCCAGGTGGTCCCAGTGGTCGTGACTGATGACAAGAAAATCGATGTCCGGAAAGTCCTTAGGCTTATAGACGTCTGTACCCTTGAACATCTTGTTGGCGAAACTGACGGGGGAACCGCTGTACAGAATAGGGTCGATGAGGAACTTCTTGCCGGACAGATTAATGAGGTAGCTGGAGTGTCCGAACCATACGAGCCAATCCTTGTCCTGAGGCAATTCCCGCAAGTTTGTCTTGATGACGGTCAGGGCTGTGTCGGGAATTTTCTGCACGGTGTCCTTGCCGAAAATCTGCGATAGCAGGCTACCAGCGGCACTCTTGTCGCCGGTCATTGTTTCCGTAGGTTCCAGGTTGACAAACTGCTTTTTTGAAAGGTCATAATTGGGTGATTTCTTGATTCGTTCCAGTCGTTCACCCTGGGGGAGGCGACCGAAACTTTCCTGACTTAAAAACAGCACTCCGATGTCTCCTAATGCGAAAAGAATGGAAAGGATAATTGCGGTCAACATAATCTTTTTTTTCTTAGTCATAAGGTCCTTCAGCTTAGCCACAGGGCCATAGTTCGTTTCTTCTACAAATATAATATCTAGAGTTCACTCTAACACAAGAGCGCTTATCTAAAATTGGTGGCAAAAGATTTCAGAAAGACAACTTTTGTTGACTTAGAGTCGGCTCTAAGTGCTATATTTGTGGAAAATTTTTGTGAAGAAAGGTATATGATGGTCAACAGCGTCAAAGGCGAAAAGCCCAAAGGATTCAGCATTGGAGAAGTGGTTAAGCAAACGGGTCTTTCTGCTCATACTTTGCGCTATTACGAAAAGGAAGGCTTGCTGCCTTTTGTCACCAAGAACAGCTCCGGCCTTCGAGTCTATTCTACCACGGATCTGCAGTGGCTCAGCATGATTGAATGCCTTAAAGATTCTGGATTGCAGATTAAGGAAATTCGCCAGTATATCGAATGGTTTCGCCAAGGCGACACTACTCTTCGGCAGCGTCTGGAACTTTTCCAGAATCGTCGCAAGGCTCTTGAAGCTGAAATGGCCCGCATGCAGACTGTAATGAACAAGATTACCTTCAAGGAAACTCTGTACACCACAGCCCTCAAGTTGGGAAGTCTCTCCGCAGCCGATGAAGACAAGACTATCATGCGTCTGAAGAAAAAACTCTTTGACTCTCCGGATGATTTCGATAAGAAAGTCGCAGGCTAATCGAATCGCTGACGTCAAATAGCTGACGAATTAAATTTTCGCAAACAAAAAATCCCGAGCTCGGGATTTTTTTTTAAAGGCCATTGCTAGTAAGCCAGCTGTCTATGCGAGAATTCAGGTCTCTTCCACCGCTGTAGTAAAATTCAAAGGGAAATCCCACATAGCTTTTCTGCAATTTCTTGTTTAAGTCAGAAACGCTGTCGCCGTAGCGGGTGCCGCCATGGCTGGAAAAACTGGCCACGGTCTTGCCCTTGAAATCGTAACTTTCCAGGAAGGTGAATACAGGCATGGGAATGGTGGCCCACCAGGTAGGATACCCCAGCAAGACAACATTGTATTTGGACATGTTCCTGATTTTTGTCTTGAGAGGAGGACGGGCGTCGCTGTTCAAGTCCTTCTGGGTGACCTCGTAAATGCCGCCGCGGTAAGGCTTCGCCATTTCGATTTCCACAAGGTCAACGTTTCCGTCGCCGTACTTCTTTTTCATTTGCTTCGAGATGTATTCCGCCGCACTCTGGGTATTACCGGAATAGCTGAAGTAGGCTACGAGAATTTTCGGATTTTTTGGGATGCTGATGGCATTGATCTCGGGATTGAATTTCGTTTCGATGGTCGCGTCGGAATGAGCAACGGAATTCGCGGATCCCTTGGTGTTGTCTGCGTTGCGTGCAATTCTGAAGCCTAGGTTCTGGTCGCTATCCAACGGATTGGTGGCAGAACGGTAGGCACTTCTCAAGTGCTTTCCGAAATCGTTATAGGCGCCGCCGCGGTTCACACGATAAATTCCAATGCGAGGCCCTGCAGGGTTCTGCTTTTCGCTTTCGTTATATTCACCGTAATAGTCAAAAACCCATTCGCTGACATTGCCATGCATATTGTACAATCCAAATGCATTGGGCTTGTAGGAATCAACGGCGACGGGCTCGTCAATGACGGAGCCGGGCACCACATTCTTGTTGGTGTGGTGCATGTAGTTTTCTTCAATCAGATACGGATAGCTTCCGTAATAGTTGGCGTCTTCAACGCGGTTCCAGTTTCCGGTGCTGAAAACTGTTGTGGTTCCAGCGCGATTGGCATATTCCCATTCCGCCTCGGTAAGCAAACGGTAGCCATTGGCGCTGCGATTCCAGGTGACGGTTATGTCGCGGTTTTTACTAGATTCACCATGACTGACCTTATAGGCTTCCTGCAATCCTTCGGCCCGACTTTTTGCGTTGCAGAATTCAATGGCGTCGTAGTAGGTGACGTTTTGAACAGGGAGGTTCCCGCCCTTGAAGGTGCTGGGATTCCTGCCGGTGATTTTCTCGTAATCCTTCTGCTGGACTTCGTAGGCATCCACATAAAAATCGCCGAGGGTAACTTGATGTTGCTTTTCGTCCAGTTGACGTTGGCGCTCCGTGGCGGGGCTTCCCATGGTAAATGTTCCGCCCTTTACAAGTACCATCTTGCTTTCTGCGAAAACAGAGATTGCAAGGCTTAAAATGCCCAAGGAAATGATTTGTCTTTTCATAAAACGACCTTTGTGAAATTTTAAAGATATGCGTATTTTTTTAGGTCCGTGAATTCAGTGAATGATTCTTATTCATGTTCCTCATGGATTTTTGTTTCTTGCGCTTGTTAACAAAATCGTTAACAAACAACCTCGAAAAAAACGCATTTTTGCAGTCCTTTGTTAACGAAAACGTTAACAAGCGCTAGGCACATTGTTGCATGTCCTTACCTAATCAGACGTTTTTATTAAATAACAAACTCGGAGCATTTCGAAAATTTTTCCTCCGAAATTTTATGAATTGCGGATCGGTTAGGATCTCTTTAGAAGTTTCATCCCCAGATGGGTCAGAACGCAAACGCCTGCGGTCAATCCTAGAAGTTGCAGTACCGCGGAGGTGACGCTTTCTGCAGCCATTTTCCAGCCGCCAGTCACGAACATGTACACGTAAAGTTGAGACTGCACAAAGCCGTAAACGCCGGCGGCAATCAACAGTCCGTAGGCGATGTATAGCAACACCGTTTTCCAGGCACGACTACGGCAGAGATTTTCCAGCTTGTCCAGTTTTGTATCAAGATGGAATCCCAAATGGAAAAGCATCACCATAAAGCCCCAGCAGCAGCTGGCCAAGTGTAGCTCTCGGGCAGTCTGTGTTGCCCTCATGGGTGACCATTCAAAAATAAGCCCCGTCATGAAAATAGAGCTGACCGCCATGGTAATCATCAGGGCGAACAAAATCCAGTCTGTTACATTCATGGCGATGCGACGGGCGTTCCATTTTCCCTTTCCTATAGTTCTATAAAACCAGAAGTTCATTACATGATGGACAAAAAATAAAACGAAGAGCGCTATGCCTACATAGCCGTGGGTGGTCAGGTCATGGATGGCGCCATAGCTCATGAGGTACAGAAAGCAACTGTACATCAGAACATCAATGACGATTTTCGCGATTCGTTTCATATGAGTGTAGTCCTGTGCAAAGTTCGCGCGCCGCGGCGAGCGTCATCCTGAACCCCACAGGGGTGAAGGATCCAGCCTTACTTCAAAGCTCCATCAACAAACTTCTTGATGTCCGCTTCGGAACCGTGGTTGAATTCCTTGCCGCCCTTGTAAACGGATCCCTTGGCTGCTTTTGCGATATCCTTGCCGCTGGGGCCAAGTCCGCTGCCGCCGCTGGTGCAGAGGGTAATCAGATTCTTCTTTTCGAAGTTCTGGCTTTCTACAAAGGTGTACACGATCTTGGGGGCGTATCCCCACCAGATGGGGTAGGCGAGAATGACGGTTTCGTAGTCCTTTACGTCGATTTTATTCTTGATGGCGGGGCGGCTCTTAGGATCGTTGCTTTCGATGGAGGAACGGGATTTCTTGTCGTGCCAGTCCAGGTCGGCAGAAGTATAGGCCTTTTCGGGGGCAATTTCAAACAGGTCGCCGTTAATAGCCTTGGCTGCCTTTTCGGCCATTTGCCTTGTGGTTCCGGTTGCACTAAAATAAACAACTGCTGTTTTTGCGTTTGCCATACAGAATACTCCTAGAATAAGTGTTAAAAGAAGTTTCCTCATTTTGATGTTCCTTGTCGCTGTCTGCGACTCTCAATGCGATTCTCTACAAAATATAAGACCTAGAGTTGGCTCTAGGTCAAGGGGTTTCGCAGTGATTTTTGCAGAATCTTGTTTTGAATCTTCGCGACGCGTACCCTGTACTTACTTAATGTAATAGACGTAGTTTTCTTTGCGGGCGAGTGCCTTGGGCACCGGAGTCTGGCGGTAGCCTAAGGCTACGTGACCGATGCCTTCGTAGTTTCCTTCGATGCCCAGCTTTTTCAGGATTGCCTTGCCGAATTCGCTTTCGAATTCCTGACGGGCACGGTGAATCCAGACGCTGCCCAGGCCGATGCTGGCTGCGGCGTTCATCAGGTTTCCCATGACGAGGCTGCCGTCATTGATGTAGGTGCCAGAAGCATTATTGGCATCGCGGTCGGCGATGACAATCAGGATGACCGGGGCGCCATAGAACGGGTCGAAGCCTTCTTCCCAGCCGCCAATCTTACGGTTCTCTTCGGCGATCTGGTCGCGGACGTCCTTGTTGGTAACGGCAATGATGATGGAAGACTGCTGGTTCTTTCCGGAAGGGGCGAATGTGCCTGCGCGAAGCACGGCTTCCAATTCCTCGTCGGTAATCATGTCGGGCTTGAACTTGCGGCAGCTGCGGCGAGTTTCCAGAGTCATCAAGGTTTCGTTCATCATTGTTTTACCTATGGCGAAAAAATTTGTCGAGGGCCATTCGGCACCACGTTCATTATAAAAATAGCATTTTCGAACAACTGACTTTATAAAAAATGAAATTTATTTAAACATGGTCTTGACCTAGAGTTAACTCTATGTGATATATTGTAGAACAAAAGAGGTTCCAATGAAAAAGATATTCATCATCCTTTTAACAATCCTTATGGGGGCTGCCATGGCTACTGAATCCAAAAAACTGGTCATCTATTATTCTCGTGCCGACGAAAACTATAGCGTGGGCTATATCAAGAAGGGCAACACTGAAATCGTTGCTGAAATCATCGCTGCAAAGACTGGCGCAACTCTTCTGAAAGTGCAACCCGCCAAGGAATACCCGAATGTTTACGATGAGTGTATTGCTGTCGCCAAGAAGGAATTGGCAAATGACGCTCGTCCTGAAATCAAGCCTGTCAGCATCAATCCCGAAGAGTATGACGAAATCTACGTCGGCTATCCGGTGTGGTGGGGCGAAATGCCCATGCCCATGTTCACCTTTTTCGAAAAATACAATCTGAAGGGCAAGACCATCCATCCCTTCGTCACTCACGAAGGCAGCGGCCTCAGCGGTGTTGCCCGCCTTAAGAAAGTAACGGGAGCAAATGTTACGCCGGGTCTCGCCATTTACGGGCACACCGCCCAGAATGAAAAGTCCAAGGCCGAAAAGGAAGTAGAAAAGTGGATTAAGTAGAGGTGCAATAATTTGGCATAGGCTGACTAGAACTGCACCAATGCCATAACGCCTTTACGATCGTCATAGAATAAGGGAGCCAGGGTCACCTGAGTTCCCTTTTCTGTTACGCCCTTCTTTTCCTTATAGAAGGTGTTGCCAATGTACCAGCCGATAGAAGCTCCCATAAGGGTTCCTGCAACCGCATCGGAAAACCAGTGAGCTTCGCCTTTTGCTCCAAGAACCATGCTGGTGGCCACATAGCCGGCGAACAGTCCGCAACCTGCTACAACGTAAGGATTGTCACGATTGTAGCTGGCGATGCTCATGGCAAGTGCGGCATTGGTCATGGAGTGTCCCGAGGGCCAGCCGTAAAAAACGCCTCGTCTGAAAAAGCCCCACTTAAAATCTCGGGAAAGCGTTCCGCTGTTGTTGTCGGCGTCAGGATGGGCTCGCCCCGAAATTGCCTTCAGGATATTGTTGTAGAAAAACGCTACGGCAGTTGCCTGGGCAGCTACCGCGCCAGTATTGTTCAGCGACTTGTTGCTGCTGAAGAAGTACATGTAGCCGGGGACCAGAATCGGGAAAAACGTTCCCATCATCATGCCGGGCATAAAGGCAATGCCGAAGGCCGTTTCATTCTGGCGGGCCGCAAAACGTGCAACCATTAAATCAACATCGTTGGTAGAAAGTAGATAGGTGGCGCCACTGCCTGCAACGTGAAATGCTAATGGCCAGCCTAGGGCACTCCAGAGCATATTGCCTCCCAGATGGTCAAAGGGAGAAAGCTCTTTTTCCTGCAGGTCTACCGAGTTTACGTTCAGGGAATCTGTGGCGGAGGCCGCCGCGAAGTTACCTTCCGCAAAAGTTGTTGCGGCTAAAAATACGACGATTGCCAGGATTCTTTTCATGTTTGGGGCGCCCTTGAGAACGGTCTAAAGTCGTCCTCTGTCGATATAGTTAGAAAAAAGTAGTGAAGGTCGTAAATGATCGTGTTTTTTTGACAGGATTTGGGGAGCGCCCTTGAGATTGCGTAATGGTAATTATCTAAATTTTTGTAAAACAAGAAGGATTCAAGATGAATATTCTCCTTACAGGCGGTGCCGGCTATATAGGCAGTCACACCATCGTTGAATTGGATAAGGCGGGACACTCCGTTGTTGTTGTAGACAACCTTGTAAATTCCAGCGAAGAGTCTCTCCGTCGTGTGGCGAAGATTATTGGTAAGGATGTTCCCTTTGTTAAGGCTGATGTTCGCGATGCCGCAGCCATGAACGAACTTTTTGACGAGTACAAGATTGATGCTGTCATCAACTTTGCCGGTCTCAAGGCTGTGGGCGAGTCTGTGGCCAAGCCTCTGGAATATTACGAGAACAACATGAACGCTTGCTTCGTTCTGTTGGACGTGATGCGTAAGCACAACTGCAAGAATTTTATCTTCTCTTCTTCTGCCACAGTTTATGGTGACCCCGCTATCATTCCCATTACAGAGGAATGCCCCAAGGGACAGTGCACCAATCCTTACGGCAAGACCAAGTCTATGCTTGAAGAAGTGCTCATGGATTTGCAGAAGGCCGACCCGGAATGGGACATTGTGCTGTTGCGTTATTTCAATCCCATTGGCGCACATCAAAGTGGTCTCATTGGCGAAAATCCCAACGGCATTCCCAACAATTTGATGCCCTATATCACCCAGACGGCTGTGGGTCGCCGTGCAGAACTTGGTGTGTTCGGTAACGACTACGACACTCCCGATGGTACCGGCGTTCGCGACTACATTCATGTGTGCGACCTGGCTAACGGCCATGTCTGCGCATTGCAGGCCATTGAACGCAAGTGCGGCCTTGCCATTTACAACCTGGGTACTGGCCACGGCTACTCCGTTCTTGACGTGGTAAAGGCTTTTGAAAAGGCAAACAACCTGAAGGTTCCTTACAGCATCAAGCCCCGTCGCCCCGGCGACATTGCCACCTGCTATTGCAATCCTGCCAAGGCCAAGGCTGAACTGGGTTGGGAAGCCAAGTACGGCATCGAGGAAATGTGCCGCGATGCCTGGAACTTCCAGAAGAATAATCCTGAGGGATACTAAGTAGCGGAAAGGCTAAAGTTTAAAGGATAACGAGGCGTCTTGAACGCTTCTGCAGTGTCATCCTGAGCGAAGTCGCGAAGCGACGTAGTCGAAGGATCTAGAAATAAGGAATTAAAAAATGAAAAATGTCGTACTTCTCGGTGCTACCGGTTCTATCGGAACTTCTACTGTAGATGTCTGCCTTCAGCATTCCGACCTGTTCAAGGTCTATGCGGTGGCGGCAAATTCCAGCGTTGAAAAGGTTGCAGAAATTGTCCGCAAGTTCAAGGTGGAACGTGTCTGCATGTTCAAGCCCGAAGCCGCCAAGGAACTGAGTGCCATGCTCAACATGCCGGTGCTTTCCGGTATGGAAGGCCTTTGCGAACTGGCCGCCGACCCCAAGGCCGACATCATCATCAACGCCCTCATGGGTGCTGTTGGCTGCCTGCCCACTATTACCGCCATCGAACACGGTAAGCACGTAGCCCTCGCCAACAAGGAAACCATGGTCATGGCCGGCCCCGTCATCTGGGACAAGCTGGCCGAAAATCCCAAGGCTTTCATCACTCCCATCGATTCTGAACATAGCGCTATTTTCCAGTGCCTGGCAGACCGCCCCAACAAGGAAGTGGAATGCCTGGAAATTACCGCTTCCGGTGGCCCCTTCCGCACCTGGGATATTGATCGTTTCGAAAACATCACCGTGGCGGACGCCCTCAATCATCCGGTATGGAGCATGGGCCGTAAGATCACCATCGACTCCGCTTCCATGATGAACAAGGGCCTTGAAGTTCTGGAAGCCCACTTCCTGTTCCACATTCCTTACGAACAGATCAAGGTGGTGGTTCACCCCCAGTCCATGGTCCATTCCCTGGTGCAGTTCCGCGACGGTTCCCTCATGGCTCAGCTGGGTGCTCCCGACATGCGCATTCCTATTCAGGTAGCCCTCACCTGGCCAGAACGCCTGCCCCTCGAAACCAAGCGCTTGGATTTGCCCACTCTCGGCCAGCTCACCTTCTTCGAACCGGACTTCAACAAGTTCCGTTGCCTAGCCCTCGCTTTCGAAGCCGGCCGCCGCGGTGGTGTAGTGCCTGCCATGATGAATGCCGCCAACGAAGTCCTCGTTGACCGCTTCCTGGATGGCAAGCTGAAGTTCACGGACATTCCCTGTCATGTGGAAACCATCATCAACGGCGCTCCCAACCTTACGGGTCACTTGACCCTGGACCAGGTGCTGGAAGCCGATGCTGAAGCCCGCCGTCTGACATTGGACTTGATTAAGTAATTTTTTACGAAAACGGAAATAATGAAAAAGACCTTCCTAAAAAGGGAAGGTCTATTTTTATTAGTCCTTTAGGATTATCCGCCACGAATGTGGCGGATATAAAAACCGCCCGCT
>JAKSIG010000014.1 GCA_024398955.1 Fibrobacter sp.
GGTGTACGCCTTCGGCCCACGGCTCCTCCCATCGCTAGGCACTGCGCGAAAAAAAGTATGTTGCCTGTATCGCCAGGCGCTGGACGTAAAACTGTCTGACACTTCTGCAGGCCGCTGGATGTAATAGATATGTATTGCTTTGCCTTACTTGCAAGGTTGGTTCAAACTATTTATATTTGCACCACAAATTAATTCAAACCTTAAATTAAGGCAATCTTATGTCAGATCGTTTTATCGTGACCGGAAATTTTACCGATGATCCTTTTGCCATCGACATGGCTCAGTACATCGGTCTCCGCGAAGACATTTCCGACGTAGTCTCCCTGAAGACTTTCGCCAACTCTGAATTCTGCCCCCGCTATATGCTGGATGCCGACGATATTGAACATATCGGTCGTCGTCTCGAAGGCAAGATTGTCCTTATCTGCTCTGTTTCTAACCATGAACGCAGCCGTAACGACTACGCCATGCGCAATATGATCCTGGCTCGCGCCGCCAAGGATAACGGTGCCGAACAGGTAGTTCTTGTTGAACCGGACCTGTTCTACTCTGCCCAGGACCGCGGCCCTCACCGTGTTGGCGAACTTGAAAAGGATCGCCCCGATGCCGACCTCAAGAAGTTCGACGGCCAGGCATTCTCCAGCATGCTCTATGCTGAACTCCTGAAGAAGTCCGGTGTTGACGCCGTGGTCACCTGCCACAACCACTCCATCAAGGTCCAGAACCTTTTCAACGACATTTTCGAAGGTCACTTCCACAACCTGATTCCTACCGACGTCTATGCACACTACATCAAGAACAGCAACTTTGTGCAGTGCGGTAAGGACGGCAACAATTTGGTGATTGTTTCTCCGGACAAGGGCGCACGCCCGTTCATGAACGCTGTTTACGATGCATTGCAGCTGCCCGAATGCAAGCGCGTGGTAATGGACAAGGTTCGTACCGGCGAACGCGAGATTTCCATGACCTTTAACCCGGAACTTTCTGACATCAGCATCGACGAAATCGAAGGCAAGGACGTAATCGTGTTCGACGACATGGTCCGTACCGGTACCACTATCGTTCAGTGCTGCGAACACATCAAGAAGGGCAACCCCAACCGCGTGTGCTTCGGCGTCACCCACTTCCACACCAGTGCAGAAGCCCGTGAAAAGCTGAATAGCCCTGCCATCGACGAAATCCTTACCACCTCCACCCTGCCGGATATCATGAACCGTGACTGCCAGGGTCGTCTCCGTAAGAAGCTCACCGTTTTGAAGCTCGGTAAGTGGATTGCTCGCCACGTGATGCAGATGTACGGCATGGACGACGGTCGTTTCGAACGCGACTTCTACAAGATCGACATGTCTTCCAAGAATCCCCGTTGGCCGCCTCAGCAGTACTAATCAGGCTTAACGCTTTTGGCATTAAAAAGTCCCCAGACAGTTGTCTGGGGATTTGTCTTTTGTTTTGTCGGTTTTGTCAAATCTTTTTCACACGATATTTTTAAAAATGATTATCTTTTAAGGTACAAGGCTGAATTATTAAAACAATCAACCATAGGTGTCTATGTCCGCAAAAGTGACCAGCAGTGACAAGATCGAAGAACTTTTCCCGGAAACCCCTGTCCGCAGGATTCTTACTCCAATTGAACGCCTGATGAAGGTTGAGACCACTGGTGGCATAGTCCTTATCATTATGACGGTTGCCGCTTTGTTGTGGGCAAACCTCAGTCCTGAATCTTACCACCATGTGTGGCACATGCCTTTTGCCGTGACTATCGGTAGCTGGCTTGGAACTGGTGATCTTCATTGGCTCATTAACGATGCCCTCATGACGATTTTCTTCTTCAATGTGGGTCTTGAGGTCAAGGGTGAGATGACCTATGGCGAATTGAGGGATCCTAAGGCAGCAAGTCTGCCGATTCTCGCTGCAGCTGGCGGTATGCTGTTCCCCGCCCTGATTTACCTGGCCGTAAACGGCCTGTCAGGCACTGATGCAGCTCGTGGCTGGGGAATCCCTACTGCAACGGATATCGCCTTTGTGGTGGGTTGTATGGCTATTCTGGGTAAGAAGGTTCCTCATGCCCTTCGCGTGATGATCCTGACTCTTGCCATTGCAGACGATATTGGCGCGATTCTTGTGATTGCCATCGGCTACCCCAGTGGCGACGGTATTAACTTTGCCTCTCTGGGGGCTGGTATTGCCTTGCTGGTACTGATCAACGTCCTGTTCCGTGTGGGGGTCCGCAATATCCTGCTTCACGGCGTGATTGGCGTGGCCGTCTGGGCTTTCTTTGTGAAGTCTGGTGTACATCCCACCATCTCTGGTGTTTTACTGGGCCTGTCCGTTCCTGCAAAGCCAGTCGTGGCTAGTGGCAAGATGGGACTCTTTGCTAACAATGTGGGCCATGTCCTTTCTGGTGAAGCTACCGACAGCGAGGAGAAGTATCGTGTCTATAGCCTCCTGAAGAAGGGTGCTAACGAAAGCATTTCTATGCAGGAGCGCCTGTACAAGTCCTTGGCACCGTGGGTGAACTTCTTCATTATGCCACTGTTTGCCCTGGCGAACGCAGGTGTCGAGGTTAAGCTTGGCGGTGTTGAGGTTCCTGTGATGGGTGCTGTGGCCCTGGCTCTTGTCTTCGGTAAGCCCATTGGCATTTTCCTTCTCAGCTTTATCTCTGTAAAGATTGGCATTTCCAAGAAGCCCAGCTACAGCTGGAAGGTCTTGTGGGGTGGCGGCATGCTGGCCGGCATCGGCTTTACCATGGCTTTGTTCGTGGCAAGCCTTGCCTTTGATGTCGGAGACCGTCAGGACTCTGCAAAGCTGGGTATCCTGCTGGGGAGCTTTAGTGCAGCCATCCTGGGCACAATCTACATGAGCCTTGTCTCTAAGCCGGAGAAGTCCGAGACTGAAAAATAGGTTTCAAGGGGAACGATGTGCGGGCCATGTGCCCGCCTTTTTTGTTCAATTGGCTTTTTGTGCTGGCTTACAATAAGAAACCTTCACTCGTAATTCATAACTCATAATTTATAATTGAAACTCATGCCTCATTTTGTCTATATGTTACGCTGCAGGGGAAACCGTATTTATACGGGTTATGCTGTAGATGTACAGGCTCGCTATCGGCAGCATTGCTGTGGCAAGGGGGCTCGCTTTACCAAGGCTTTTCCGCCGGAATGCATACTGCGTCAGTTTGAGCTAAATTCCAAGGAAGAAGCGCTTAGGCTAGAGGCTCGTATAAAGAAATTGCCACGTGCAGAAAAGGAACTGCTGGTGGGGGTGGAGTCCTCTGTGGTCATGGATGCCCCTGCAGGAATTGCCGCAAAAAAAATAGAGGCCTCGCTGTTGTCTGGACTCAGCGAGACCCTGGTTGATAGGTCAAAACGGATTCGTCGTGAAAACCGTAAATCTGTTGCAGGAAAGAAACCTGCCGACGGTTAGGACTTTCCTTTTTTCTTAAGGACTATCTTGCTTGTGTCCTTGTTGCGGCGCTTTAGTTCCTTGTCGTAGTACTTTCTGGCGTCGTTAAGTTCTGCCTTCTTGCGCAGGGGCATGGTCTCGGACAGGAACTGCGTGTTCGCTGCGGCGAGAAGCGAAGGGAAATCCAGGCCCGCCGTGTTGAACATGCCTTGCACGGTGTAGAGGATAGTTGAGCACAGTCCCTTTTCCAGTTTGTCGTACTGCTGTCTCTGGACTCCCATTTTCTTGGCCATTTCTAGTTGGCTAAGTTTGAGATGGTCCCTTAGGAGACGGACGTGTTCACCAAGAATTTTATCGAAGGTTTTTTGAAAATCTGTTTTCTTTGCCATAGAACGACTTTTTAGGAAAGTCGGACGGCTTGTAGTGCAACTACGTAGTTGCATTTTTGGGGCGTTTGTGTAAAAAGAAATATGCAACCAAGTGGTTGCATACGAAATATTCCCCCTTATGGAATCGATTGCGGAGGGAAAGGTTTAAATCGAATCTCCAAGGTTACCCGGGTTAATGGATAATCAGGTCGACAATCAGGTAGGCGGCCAGAAGCAGGCTGCAGACGCTGATGAAGTTCTCGATGAACTTGTTGCCCTTCTTGCGTTGAAGGGAACTGCCTATGTAACCTCCGCACCAGGCACCCGCCGACATGATGAGCGCGATGGGCCAGTCCACCTTTCCCGTGGCGGCCAGCATGATGGTGCTTATGACAAGGAATACTGTGGTAAGGCAATTCTTGAGGGCATTAACATGAATTGGGTCGAGACCCGTATAACGGGTGAGGCTGAAGATTTGCACAAAGCCTACGCCGACCTGCACAATACATCCATAGACCGAGACCAAGGTAAAGCCTATGGCTCCTTTCCAGGTGAGATTTTCGGGAGGTGTTTTAGGAGGCTTGCCTAGGATATCCTTGCGGAGCCTGCTCATGATGACCACAAGACAGATGACGCCTGCAAGAATTGCCTGGAAGGTCTTATCGCCTATTTGCATTAGGAAGCAGACGCCGATGATAGCTCCTACCAATGAGGGAATGAGGAGCTGCCTGAATAGCCTGATGTTCAGGTAGCCGTGCCTTGCAAGGTTATAGACACTGCTAAGGTTTCCGATGATGAGGCCGATACGGTTCGTGCCATTCGCCACTGTTGGTGGCATTCCCAAAAAGATCATGACGGGCAGGCTCAATGTACTGCCTCCGCCCGCAATGCTGTTGATGAGGCTTACTGCCGCACCGAGCACGAAGAATACCGGATATTGTCCGTACAACCACCAGTCTGAAGATGTGATTGCGTTCATGGCTTTGCCTTACTTGGACAGTTCTCTTTCCAGGAATTTCTTGTTATCGATAACCTTCTGCTTCTGGGAATTTTCGGGATATTCGGAGAGGCACTTGTCCAGCGGCGCGATGGCGTCCTTTAGCAGATCTGCCTTCTTGGCAGGATCCTTTTGCTTTTGGGCCTTGCCAAAGATCTGGCTTGTAATTTTGCGCTGCGCATTGCAGAAGGAGTCGGCCAGCTTGCCGTATTCCTCGATGGCTTCTTTGCGCAGGGTGCTTGCCTTTAGCTTTGTAAGCAGAGCCTTGGCCTCTGCGAATTTGGACTGCTCAGAAAGTTCCCTAGCCCTTGCAAGGGCAGCGGCAGGATCGTTCTTTTGCCAGTAGGCTGCAGCTTCTGCATCGTTGGCGGAAGCCAGTTCGCGGATTTCATCGATCATGGCCTGAATCTTGAGTGCATCCTCGAAGTCTCGGTAGCGCATCTGGAACTCAATAGCCTTCTGTTCGGCTTCTGCAAACTTTGCCTGCTCCGTTGCCAGTTTCTGGATGTTTTCCTTTTCCTTGGAGGCCTTCCCAAGAGTGTTGTTGAAGGCTATTTGCTTTTGCTGGTTGGCGAACTTTACCAGAGAATCGCCCGGAGCCATGGCAATAAGACTGTCGGCTACTTCTGCCACCAGACTGTAGCTGGAGCGGGCGCGGTTCATGTTCTGGATTTCCAGGACCATGGGCTCGTACTGCTTGGCGCGTTCGGCGTTTGTCTTTCCAAATTCAGCCAGCATGGAGTCCGCCTGGGATTCCCACTGATTCCAGAGAGGCTTGATTACGCGGAAGCGCTGGAGATAGGCTACCGCTTCGTCGACATGGCCCTGTCTATAAAGACTGTCGGCGTGTTCAAAGGTGGCGTTGGCCAATGCCGGGAATGCAGTGTAAGGGTCGGCTGGTTCCTGTACTGCGGAAACCAGCGCGGCAAGGTTCGCTTCTCCCAGGGATTCCGCGTCGGAGGATGCAGCCGCTGTTACGGAACTTGAAGAGACGTTTTCTACGGGTTTGGCCTCTGCAGGTTTTTCCTCTGTCGTTGCAACTGGGTGGGGCTGGCTTGCCGAAGGTTGCGCATCTGGTGCTACGGAGTTTTTTGTAGGCGCCGCTGCGGGAGCGGCTGCAGGTGTTGCTGCCGCCTGCTCTTTGTTATGCTCTGATTCGGTTGCCGGAGCGGCCTGTGTTGCGGCGAAATCTGGTTCTGTGCAGGGAGCGGGAGCCCCTGCGCATGCCGTAAGGGAGAGGCTCAC
Organism: Fibrobacter sp.; assembly: GCA_024398955.1. Classification (GTDB taxonomy): domain Bacteria; phylum Fibrobacterota; class Fibrobacteria; order Fibrobacterales; family Fibrobacteraceae; genus Fibrobacter. The sequence goes on from JAKSIG010000014.1 coordinate 6,013, forward strand.
TGCGGTGACGCCTGCGGTACTTAGGAGAATGCGAGAAGTAAAACTCATAACGCGAACCTTCTATTTTTACAAGCCTGTAGAAATTTTATTCTGCCTCGATGGGAACGAAGGCGTTTCCGTTTCCGATTCCTTCGGGAAGATCCCAGTCGTCATCCTTGGGCATGGCTGCTGCGGGTGCGGGCTGTGCTGCAGGCGCCGGCTGTGCTGCAGGTTCGGGAGAGGTCTGTACCGTGGGCTCGGTTGCTGCAGGTGCGTCGCTAGTAACGGGAGCAGCCTCCGCAGTAATGGAAGGAATGGTTTCCGTTGCAGCGGGATCCTCTGCAGGTGCGGCCGCCGCAGGTTCTTCGGTAATTGCTGGCATGGGGAGGCTAACCATAATGCCGGATTCGGCGGCGGACTCGGCAGCCATTTCCTGTACCTGCGGGGGCGTAAAGCCGGGAACGTCGATCCAGGGTAACGGGCGGCCTGCTTCGGAATTTGCTCCAGCCATAGTCATGCCGGTCATGGGGTCCACCACAAGTTCGCCTCGTTCGTTGCCAAGCTGTAGCGGGACTTCGCCGGATGCGAGAACGGAAATGTCCAGGAAGTCAACCTTCCTGTTGGTTCCCATGATTTCGATTTCTTCCTTGGCGAAGGCGGCCCACTGGGGAAGGCCTCCAGAGGCTCCTGCAATGCGGGTGCGGCCAGATTTAAGGGGCTTGTTGTTATCGAAGCCTACGTAGCTGCCGATGGCGATTACGGTGTCTAGCGTTGCGCCATTTTTTTCGGAGGAGTATGCTGGGATCGCACCCATGAAGGCCACGTTGCGGTAGTCGTTTGTGGTACCGGTCTTGCCCATGGCGGGGTAACGCAGGCTGACAGTGTTGTCTGTGGAGGTAACGGAAATATTCTTCAGCTGACTGCGGGCAGTACCATTGATAAATACAGACTGAAGCATTACGGCCATCTGCGAGGTGACTGTGCTATCGAGAATGGTCTTGCTTTCCAACTTGTTCCTGAAGATGGTTTTGCCATCGCGGTTCTTGATTTCCTTGATGAAGCTGGGGTCGGTCCATTCACCGTCAAGGCTCTTGAATACCTTGCCTGTCAGGAGCGTCTGGTAGGCTGTTGAGATTTCTGCCAGGGTAATTTCATTAACACCCAGAGGCATGCTGAACACTTTCTGTAGCTTCTGATGGATTCCGATTTCCTTGGCAAATCTTGCGTAATCGGCCATGGAAAGAGAACGGATGTAGTCGGGCCAGTAGCGGATATGTTCTGCGTCCAGATAATCGGCTTCGCCATTTACAGGCTCGATCATGGTGTTCAGTCGTTTCATGTCGGCCAAGGTAAAGTTGGGGTACAGTTCGATGGATTCCAGTGGCGGGAGGCTTTCGGCAACATCAGGATCCAGCTCCTTGGCCTCTCGGGTTCTCAGGGTCTCGTAGTAGTTCTTGAAGTTGTGATTTATGAACTTGATGGTTTGCGCATCTTTCTTGGCCTGCTTGAGAGCAATGTCATTGTAGGTGCCATAGCGGAGGTTGATGACAGCCCTGGACTTGGCTTCGTGACCTTCGTTCTTGTAGCGCTCGGCCAATGCAAACTTTGCCTTGGTAAATTCGATTTCTCTCTTGGATTCATCCTTAAGAGTCAGGCCATACTTGTCGCGGAGTCGTTCAAAATAAGCCTTGCGGTCTTCGTTATCAAAACGGGCATAGCCGTTTTCCTTGGCGACTTCCTGGAAGTCTTCTGGAGAGAGCTTGTCCAGCAAATGTTCCAGTAGCCAGATGCTGGCGATATTTTCGGAACGTGTGGTGGCCCAGGCAATGCTTACGACTTCGCCCTTGTTCTTGTGGTCGGGACGGGGGAAGTAGAACTGGTTGGTAAACTGGAATACGTTAAAGTCATTTTCCAGCGGGTCAAGGTAGTTGTAGTTGTACTTGATGGCCAGAGCGTAGAGCAAGGGTTTCCAGCTGGAACCTAGCTGGCGTAATGCCATAAAGCTACGGTCAAACCCGGTATTGTGGAAACCGCCCTGGGTTGCAAGAACTTCGCCATTCTTAATGGCGAAAAGGCCTCCCTGCAAAACGGGTTCCGGTTCAATTTTGCAGTCGATCATTCCGTCCAGCAGGTCATCGCTGAGGACGCTAACCAGCAGGATGGCCCCCTTATGCAGCTGGGATGAAAGAACCTTGTCCACATCGCCAGGCTTCTTGGGGTCGCCACTGATTTGTACTGCAAAGTCCTTGACAGACTTTTCGGTAATGACGCCCTTCATTTGGCCGAATCCCAATGTAAGAGTTTTCAGCTTGCCTTTGTCATCGACGGTAATGCTATCGACTGCTCCATACAGATAATCGCCTCGACGGGCCTTAAGGACTTTATTGGCGTATTGTGCCTTGGGAAGTACAAAGCCACCCAGCTGCATTTGCAGGCTGCTGATATTTGTTTGCAGGGCACGCTTGGCGGCGTCCTGGGACTTTGCGTCCAGGGTGGTTACAATGGTAAGCTGTGCCTTGCGCCAGTCATCAATATTTTCCTTTTCAAGGGCTGCCTTGTAGAAGTCTCCGTCCAGCTTTTCCTCGATACGTTCCAGGATCGTGCTTACGTTAAAGCGGAAACTGCCCTGGCTAAAGGCCAGGGGCTGTGCCAATGCCTCGTCCATCTGTTCCTGGGAGATGTACTTTTCTTCTACCATGCGGCCAAGGACGTATCGGAGTCGTTCTTCGCCACGCTTGATGGCCTTTTCTCTACGCTCGGTAGTTCTTTGGATAAAGGGGTCGTAATTGAAGGGACCTTTTACGGAACCTGCAATGAAGGCGCATTCGGCTAAGTTAAGGTCGTTCAAATCCTTATTGAAGAAATACTGGGCGGCAATGGCTACACCCTTACCCGTGCCGGATACGTGGAATTGATTTAGATAAAATTCCAGAATGTCCTGCTTGGTGAAGTGCTTTTCCATACGGAGGGCGTTAATCAGTTCCTTGCCCTTTTCCTTGATGCTGCGTTCTTCGCGGCCAAAAATGTTCTTGACGGTCTGCTGGGTAAGGGTTGACCCTCCCTGACGCATTTTGCCGTGGGCGATGTTGCTGACCATGGCACGGGTAAAACCGTAGATGCTGAAACCGTTATGATTCCAGTAGCCTGCATCTTCTGCCGCAATAAGGGCGTTTACAATGTTAGGGGGAATGTCTCCGTAGGATACATAGAGTCGATGGTTGGCGTCAAAAAAGGCTCCCAGCAGTGTTTTGCCGTCATTGTAGTAGACACGGGTTTCTCCGGAGAGAACCTGCAGGATGGACTCTCTGTTAAACTGATTGTCGGGATCCTTTTCGGGCAGGACCTTGAATATGACGATGTAGGCTGGGATGCAGCAGATGAGGCCGACTAAGGCAAAAGCGGCCACTATTTTAAATAATTTTTTAAGAAGACGCATACAAAAAAAGTAGAAATTTTGGGAATTCCCCTTGAAAAGGGGCGTGAAATAAAGTATAATTTGTGCCCCCAAGATGGGAAGATGGCCGAGCTGGCCGAAGGCGCGTCCCTGCTAAGGACGTATAGGACTAAATCCTATCGCGAGTTCGAATCTCGCTCTTCCCGCTGCAAGAGAGCCCCGGCATTGTCGGGGCTCTTTTGTCTTGTGCGCATAGGATCTGACTCGGTGACCTTTTTTATAAAAATTGCGTTTTTGTCGCAAAAATCCCTAAAAAGGGCTGAAATCTATTGACTTTTGTATATTCATAAGTGATATTATGTCCGTCAGAAAAATAAGGAGTTTTTATGAAAACATCTAGTTTTATTGCAGGTCTCGCTCTTGGTGCTGCAGCTGCCGTGGCAATTACCAAGAAAATGAAGTTATCTTGCTGTGGCTGCGATGATGCCGGCAAGACCGAAAATCCGGCACTGAAGGATGCCGAAAATGCCGTGGAAACTCTTCGCAGTTCCGTAGAATCCCTTCGCAAGGAGCTGAACACCCGCATCGAATCTGAACAGACTTACGCCGCCCAGTGCGAAGACCTAAAGGATCAGGTGGCCAAGAAGGATGTGGAAATTGGCAACCTCAAGAACATCTGCGAAAAGCAGGATGGCGTCAATAAGAAGCTGGAAGAAGAACTGGAAGAAGCCAGGGCCAAGTAACTCTGCTGGCATAAAAAAATGAAAAAATTATACTGGCTCTGGTTTGGACTGATTCTTTGGGTGTGTCGCGCCCTGCTCCTGTGTTCCGTGTACTTCATGGATACGCCGGCGGGTGGCCCCATTGTCGATCGCTGGTATAGATTTTTCCCCCATTCCCTGGTGGCCGAAGCTGGCGTTACCATGTGGCTTGCCTTTATCTGCGGCGCCCTGGCTACGTTTTGCGGGGCCACCTTTATTGCTAAGGCCTGGCGCGACCGTCTCCAGAAAGGTGTCGGCATTGCTTCCATTGTGCTTGGGGGCCTTTACATTCTGGCTTCCGCCATGGATGGCGAGATCATGCGCTGGATGGGCCAGCATCTTTCCGTTTCGTTCCTGGTGACTTATTCCGGTGCTGCCTCCGAGATGGGGCTTGTCTCTCGCGTGTTCTTGGGCGGTGCGGGGCATTTCCTGCTGACGCTATTGCTAGGGGTTGGCGGCCTTGTGGCCATTATCGCCCTATATCGCCGCTGCTTTGGCGCCTGGCGCGAAAACTGCGGTACGGGGCTTAGCCGGAGTGTGGCCTTCTGGATTTCTTCTGCCGTGATTCTTGCCCTGGGCATTACTGGCTACACGTCCAACAAGTGGTTTGCCCCCAGCAAGATGCGCTGGAAGAGAATTACGCCGGTGGTTTATCACCTGGCGAACGAAATATCCTATAAGTTTTCTGCAGCCGAAAAACGTAGTGACTTTGCAGAAGGAATTCTGGCCCTTGGAGGGAATCCCGAAAGCGAATATCCCTTCTGGCATAAGGTTCCCGAAGATGAAGCCAACCTCGAAAATTTCCGCAATCGCCCTATGGACGAAAAGCCCGACATTGTGCTCTTGACCATCGAGACCTTTCGAGGCTGGACAGGCGATATCCGCATTCCGGCCACCTGCGAAAAGTTGCCGAACCTTTGCAAGTTGGCTGGTTCCGGAGCATACTTTCCCAACGCTCACAGCGTAGGATATCCTTCCATCGAAGGATTCCTTGGGATGCTTGCTGGCGTATGGAGCCACCCCAGGTTCACCTTCCTTTCTGATGTGCCCAATACCCAGATGCGAGCCTTGCCGGACGTGCTGAAGGATGCGGGCTATTACCGTATGGTGCTTACGGCTACGGAACCTAGCTTTGATAATTTGAATCCCTGGTTCGAGCGCTGGTTTGACTATTCTGAATACGATCCGAAGAACCAGCACGATGTTCCGATTGCAGATCGTTTTCGCGAACTTTATAGAAACCGTCCGGCGGACAAGCCGCTTTTCTTTGACTGGATGAGTACCAGCAGCCATGTGCCGTTCACTATTCCCGACGAGTACGGCCCCACGCCTAAGGATCCTGAAGTTGCCTACATTCGGTCCCTGGCCTATATGGATAGCGCCGTTGGCATTGTTCTTGACGAGATTGCAAAGGGCCCTCGTGCCAGCAGCACGCTGATTGTCCTGAGTGGCGACCATGCCATTGCCACAAACGCTCAGCATGGGGTTCATGAATTTATCGGTGGAACCCATGATGGATACACCTGGGTCCCGCTGGTGTTTGCCGGTGCAGGCGTAGAAACCTTTGTGGATTCTTCAGTGGTGAGTCATGTGGATATTGCCCCTACAGTCCTTGCATCTATTGGCCTCAATGTTTCGAATAACTTTGTAGGAACTGACCTGCAGGTTTCATCTACGGAGCGTCGCGCATGCAAGCCCGTATTCAGCTTCCGCATGGATGACATTGCCATGGAGGTGGATACGCTTACCTATTACGCCAGCATGATTGATTCCACGGCAGGCTCAGTCTTTGGTACACGCTTTATGCCTGACTGGGACGTCGTTCATCCTGTAGAGGGTTTTGTGACTGGCCATACGGTTCCTGAAAAACCTGATGCTGCGGTTTTGCGCAGGATGCGTGCCGCTGCCTTCGCCTGGGAATACGTAGTGAATCAGAACCTGCTGATGCCGGCTCCGTAATTTTACCACAAAAAATTCATCAATGCTTTTTTGCGGTTCATCGGCAAGAAAGCTTTTTTTTCACAAAAGCTGGTGGATGGCGACTATCTTTATTTTTGTGAAAAAGAAAAAGCTGTGTGTCGTCTTGCTGATAATTGCAGGTTTGTCGCTGTTTGCCTTATTGGTAAACTCGGTAGACGACTACTTCTTTGACAATCAGGAAGTTATTCCTGTAGAGGGGGCGGTAACCTCTGTTGATGCGGATACCACCCTTCCGTCTGGCTTTGTTCAGGCTGGGGAACTTTTTTCGGAAAGCGAATGGGGTGAAATCAGTACAGATGAAGTGCAGGGGATAACCCACAGCGAAACGCACTGGTACATAAGTACCCAATGGGAGATATTCAAGGTTCGCAGGGATAGCCTGTCCCAGATTGATGCCCATGTCCACTTGCTGAAGTTTCAGAAGTTGCTAAGGAGTGGGTGGTACCGACATTTTGGTGGCATGGTTTATCATGACGGGCTTATTTATGTGGCCACCACGGGACGTTTGCATCCCCTTACGACTGAAAAGGCCGTGCCCATTGTTGTCGTTCTAGATGCCAACCTTGAATTTGTAAGGTATGGCATATTGCCCCCCGTGGCGCAGAAGAATGCGGCATGGGTGGGGTATAATCCCGAGACGGGGCATATTTATTCCTCGAACGGGGTTCAGGAGCTCTTGGAGTATAATCCTGACTTTGAAAATGGCGATACCATTCGCCTAATCCAGCGTTACAAAATGCTGTATTCCCACGCTGACATGACGGCTGACGAATTGGTGAACATGGTGAGCCAGGGTGGCACATTTTCTGAGTCTGGCCTGCTGTACTATGTGCTGGATCGAAAGAATGCCCGTAATGATTCCTATACGGGGATTCATGGGTTTATAAAGAAGGATGGAGACTATTACGAGTTTGACGTTCCTGGTGTGAATAATAAAGGCGAGGATGTTGACTTTATCGGGATCAAGTATATCGGAGACCAGCCTGGAGATCGTCTTTGGGAGATGGAGGATCTAACAGTTACTAAAGAGAACGGTCATGAGTTTATCTATCATTTGCAATTACATAATGGAAAGCATGATTTCGCTCGCGTTGTTCGATATCGTCTAATGTGACGTACGAGCGTAGGGTCCACAGAGTGGACTGCACCTGTTAAGGCAACAAAGCTGCTGAGTGTTCATAGGCCTTTAATACGCATCGAAGTGCGCATCGCCGTGGAGATCTTCTGCTAGATGATTGTTTTGAAGATTTCTTCGAGGGCGGCGTTTTGCCTAACGGTGTCGTATTCCTGCTCCATCTTGAGGCGTGCGGCCTTGCCCATCTGTATTCGCAGGCTATAGCTGGAGGCAAGCGCTTCCATGGATTCGGCCAGGCTGTCTACTTCATGCTGGCCAACTAGGAATCCGGAGTTTCCGTTGTCGATAATTTCGGGAAGGCCCCCGCAGAAGGTGCCGATGCTGGCCATGGCGCTGGCGCCCGCTTCCTTAAGGACAATCAGTCCTGAGTCGCGGTCGTTGTTTCCTGCTACAATGCAGGGGGCGACAAGTACATCGTAATCTGCCATAAGGGCTGGCATTTCCTTTGCGGGAACGGAACCCTTGAAAATTACTTTATCAGAAATACGCAGTTCTGCCGCAAGGGCCTGCAGGTTTTCCATGAGGGGACCCTTGCCCACCAGGGTAAGGGTGGATCCGGGGAATTTTCCTGCAATTTTTGCAAAGGCCCGGATTCCGTATTCGAATCCCTTCTTTTCGACCTGACGGCCAATCATTAAAAATTGTGCAGGGCGATCGGGCCTTTCGTAGGGCGTAAAGGCGGAAACGTCGACTCCCAGGCGGTGGATGCGGATTTTGTGGGCGGGGGCGCCAAGCTTGACGAGGCATTCGGCCAGTTCCTGAGAGGCGGGGAGCATCAGCTGGGCTGACTCAAACATGCGCCTGTAAACCCTCTTGTAGAACAGGTAATCCAGAGGGATGCGGTCGTTCATGAGGATGCCCACATCAACCCCATGGAAGGTTACGATCAGGGGGCGGTCCGTCTTGCGTGCAGTGGCCTCGATCAGGGCACCGTTGGTTCCGAAATGGGCGTGAATGAATCTGGCGTCCCATTCCCTGATGGCCTTGGCAAATTTACCGCAGGGAAGGGCTGCATAGTACAGCGCCCTTTCTATTGCAGACAAAGAAATTACATGATCGTAGGGGAACATTTCCCTAGCCGGATTCAGGCCACGGGTAAGAACCAGAGGGCTGAAGTCCTTGGCATGCTTTACCTGGTCATAAATGAATGTTTCGCTGTAGGGGAGCCAGTTGCCCACTGCCATGGCGTAGGGAATCTTTGTCATATCCCCAATGTAGAATAATCGGGGCAGGTGTCTGCCAGAATAGATTTGTATTTTTAGGGATAAATAGAAGAAACTGAATCCCGATGTCTAAAAACGAAAAAATCAAGGTCTGCTTTTATCCGACCTGTAAGAATGGAACCAACCATTTCCTGAAGAATCTGGCTTGCCTGCTGGAGGAATCAGGGGATTTTAGGTGCTGCGGTTTTTTGGACAGGACGAAAGCCCACGAAAGTGTTTTTGACCAGGACGTTTATCACTTCAACTGGTTTGATCAAAGTGAGAACTGGCCTTCCTTCTTTTATCGACTTTGGATTTTATTAAGGCTGCACTTTGGAAGAAAGCGCATCGTGTGGACTATCCATAATGCGGTGCCTCATAGAAAGGTTCCCTGGTACAATTGCATCTTGCGAAAGCTGCTTCTGCGCTATTCCGACGTCATTCACATTATGAGTGAGGGAACTCGTGAACTGCCCTTGCTGAAAGGTTTCCAGAGAAAGGTCCGGATGGTTCCCCATGGGGACTACTTTGGATCTTACCCGCACTCCGACCTCGACATTCGTAAACGTCATCAAATCCCCGAAGGCAGGCCTGTAATACTGTTCCTTGGAGCGGTACAGCCGTACAAGAATGTGGATATTTTAATCAAGGCTTTTGAACAAGCTAATGCCAAAGTGGCAGACAGATTCTGCCTTCTGATTTGTGGCAAGGTGACACCAGAAAATTACCTACAGGAACTGCAGTCGGCTTCTGCACGGAATGTATTCTTTTATCCTCAGTTTGTTCCGGACGAGGAGATGGATGCCTATATCCGTTCCTCTGCCTTTATGGTGGCGCCCTATTCTTATCGTTCTGCGCTAAATTCGGGTACAGTCCTTTTGGCTTGTTCCTATGGCAAGACCATGGTGACTCCGGACATTATGAATGTACGTGATATCCAGGAGGAATCCAAGGGGCTCTATGTCTATCATTATGATTCTGGATCGGAACATGTGGAGCGTCTGACCTGCGCATTAGAGGCTGCCGCCGCTGATTACGAGAGCGGAAAGATAGCCGACAGGGAGGAGCGCTGCCGAATGTATATGGAAGGCCATTCCTGGAAAAGTCACAAGGCTCAGTGGTTGCAGATTTTTCTACCTTTGTAGGGCTATGCAACTTCAACCAAGGTCTGAATACACTCCTGGCATTACCGTATTGATTCCCTTCTACAATGAACGGGAATTTTTGCCGAGACTTCTTGAAAGCCTTCTGCACCAGACAAAGCTTCCTGCGAAGCTTGTGCTGATCGATAATGATTCTACAGACGACTCGGTGGAGATTGCAAAGAAAACCCTAGCCGGCTGTAGCGTCCCCTTCGAAATTCTTCATGAGGCTCGAAAGGGTAAGGCAAATGCCCTGGAACAGGGCTGCCAGCATATCGAATCCGAGTATACGCTTTGTACAGATGCGGATACCTGGTTTCCGGAGCATACCATTGAACTGGCCGAAAGGCTTTTTAGGGAAAATCCGGACTATAGCTGTTTTTTGGCTTTCGGCCTGAATGAGGAATGGCAGGAAGAGGAGCAGCGTACATATATCCATCGCCTTTACAGGATGAGCCTGCATCATAAGGATCGCTGCTTTTCTGGTGGCTATGGACATTTTTACCGCTCCGATCTTTTCTTGAAGGCAGGCGGTTACTCTACCGAGATCTGGCCCTTCACTTTGATGGATCACGAAATCATCCATCGTATGCTGAAGTACGGAAAGCGCGGTTACGATGAGGGCCTGTGGTGCTATACCAGCTTTAGGCGTACCAACCGTAAGTCGGTCCGGTGGACATTCTCGGAAAGGTTCCTTTATCGCAACTTGCCCTCGGGATGTATGGAATGGCTGTTCTACACCTACCTGTGGAAGCGTTTTGAAAAGCGCAAGATGAACGGGTTGAACCTTCGCGAGCAGCCTTGGCAGAAGGGGGTGATCCAGCAGGAAAACGAAATCGATAAAGACAAGAAGTTCCTTGCCCAAAGTTCACTGTTCTCTATTTTGGGGACGATCTTCAAGGTGGCAGGCCCGATCTTGATGATCCTTGTGGCTCGAGTTTTTGACAAGGAAGCTTTTGGCGTTTACGTCTCGGTTCAGCTGTTGATGCTCATGGTGAGCCGTGTTATCGTGATAGGGCTAGACAAGGGACTTCACTGGTTTATTCCGCAGAATAGACTGAATGGGAGGTCTCCGTCTTATGGTGTTGCCGAGGCTTTTTCCCAGTCTGTATTCATTGCCATTCTTATTTTTGCCCTAGGTTCTATACTGGCCCAGCTGGGGCTTCATCGGTATTCTACCAGCCTGGAGACGCTGTCTGCCTCTGAAATGATGTGCTTCCTGGGGGCGCTTGTACCTTGGGCTGCGATTCATATTCTCTCGGGTGTGTCAGAGGGCAATCGAAAGCCCCAGTACAAGATTTTCGTGAATGACTTTGCGGTGGCGGTTCTGGCCCCGTTGATTGGACTCATTCTTCATTATGCAGGCGTGGGGCGTGTTGCATTGCCCATCGGTCTAATGACTGCAAATTTTGTGGGTGCTGCTATGCTGGGTGGGCTGGTACTGAAGCAGTTCCCGGGGTTGAACTTTTTCTCGAGGCATCGGGTTGACAAGGCCTTGATGCGCTATTCTGTTCCCATCGGTCTTTCCGAGGTGGTGATTTCGTTCTTGCTGCGTGCGGACCTCTGGATGGTGCTATTGTTCCTTGGTCCTGCGGATGCGGGCGTGTATGCCCTGATGGTTACGATTTCCAACGGGCTTAGAACCATTAGCCTTAGCTTTAGCCCCATTCTCTTGCCGGTGGTTGCCGGCATGAAGCCTGAACGTTACAAGACAGACCTTAAGGAAACCTACAGCTACTGTGTTGCCATGGTGACGTTGATCCAGCTGGCAATCGGATTTTTCATGGTGCTGTTCCCCGACGATGTCCTGCGTATCGCCGGCAACTCCTTTGTGCGTCATCCGGAGGTATTGGGCGTGTTGATGTTCGGGAACCTGATGAATGGCTTCTTTGGACTTTCGGGAACCGTCATTAACGGCATGGGCAAGAGCCGCTTTATGCTGAAGCTGAACGCGGTGACTCTTGTGTTTGCCCTGGCAATGAATGCATTATTGATCCCTCGTTTTGGCCTTATGGGTGCGGCCATGTCTACGGCCGGCTATCAGCTTCTGCAGTGTGTGTGGATGAACTGTTTCCTGGTGCGTATGGGTTTCTGGCCCTATAAGGCGAACTTGTTTGTACAGGGCGCCTGGATTCTGCTGATGCTTGTGGTGTATATCCTGTCTAATACGGTATATACATTGGGACGTGTCGAGGAAATCGTGCTTTTTGTGCTGGCCTCGCTGGGCTTGCTTTTGACCTTGAAGTGCCAGAACCTGATGGGAGTTCTGAAAAAGAAGAAATAGTCTATGTCCTGCCGAAAGATTCCTGGTATGTTTTTTTTCCTTGTCCTGATCGCCTCAGCATGGCTTTCGGGCTGTGAGGAAATTGAGGAGGAAAAACCCTGGATCCAGGTGGAACGTCCCGAAATGCTTTTTACGGATACCACTCTTTTGGATAGCTACGACAAGGGCGTGCAGGCATGGAAGTTGAAGACGGCTTATCTAGAAAGGTGGGGCGACAAGAATGTTGTCTTTGTAAAGCCCGTACTTGTCGACATCTACGATTCCCTGGGAGAGCGTACAGCATTCCTGCGCGCGGATTCCGGCAGGCTAGACATGAAGTTTACCTATGTCTATGCCTATGGTCATGTCTATGCCCTGACGCCGAAGGGTGCCTCGGTTCGATCTGACTCCCTCTTGTGGAACAAGGGCGATAACCAGGTAAAGACCGACAGCTATGTTCGCGTGGTAAGTGAAGATGGCGATGTCCTGCAGGGCAAGGGATTTGTAAGCGACGCCCGCATGGATAACTGGAGGATCCTTTCCAATGTGACGGGTATCTTCCAGGACGCGGCAAAGCGTCTGAAGGAAGAAGACAAGAACCAGGCGACCGAAATTGAGTCCCGGGATAGTGTGCAGAGGGCTACTGCTCCTGCACCTGCATCAAGTGCCGCCGCCGCTCCAGAGCGCAAACCCGAAGAACATAAGTCTTCTGCCGAAGAGCGTAAGCCTTCTCCTGAAGAAATCAAGGCAGAAAGGGAACGTATCGAGAAGATCAGGAATCGTGTAAAGCGCGCCAGTGCGAAGGAACGGGAATGATATGCAGGGCTCAGGACTTTGCATAGGCGTTCGTCGTAGCTTGCTTTGGGCAGCCCTTGCCCTGGTGCTCCTGGTGTTTTCTACCGAGGGCGCCTTTGCCCAGACTTCCCCCATCATCATGAAGCATGCCGATAGCCTCGCTGTCGCCCGCCGCCGCGGAACCCTTCTACTGCAGGGTCGAGTCCACTTCATCCACGACAGCATCCAGTTCAAGACCCAGCGAGCCATCTGGAACAAGGATGGCGAGGTGGTGCAGTGCGATGGCGGCTTCCTGTTTACGCATCCGTCGGGCTATATTGACGCCCGCAGCGGAACCTACAAGAAGAAGCAGGGCATTGCCATTGCCAGCGGCGATGTTCACGCAGGGGATTCCGCCCATAGCTATTACTTTACCGGTGAATTCCTGGAATACGATAAGGAACACGAAATCCTTTCTATGCCCGAAAAGCCATTCCTTCGTCAGTTCGAAAAGAACAAGGAAGGCGGCGAGGATACGGTGACCATTGTCGCAAGGCGCATCAAGTACAACAAGAAGGATGGCTTTGCCGAAGCCCGTCAGAATGTGACCATTACCCAGAAAGAAGTAACCATTACTGCCGACAGCATGGATTACGACAAGGGCAAGGGCTATGCCCAGGCCAGGGGCAATGCCACCATTGTTCATGACGACGTGACGATTTCTGCAGACTTTATGAACTACAGCAAGGAAGAGGACTTTGCCGAGGCCTTTGACCATGTGAAGGTTATCCAGAAGGATATGGTGGTAACCTGCGATACGGGATTTTTCAATCGCAAGGAAAACTGGCTCTCTATGAAGGGCAATCCTGCCTTTGACATGAAGAGCTACCACCTGACCGGTGATTCGATTTTCCTGGTGCTGGATTCTACGGGAAAGTCCCTGAAGTCGGCTCTGGTCATTCGTAATGCCCATGGTGTCCAGCGAGAAGATGCCAAGAAAAGCGCTCCAGGGAGTGTTACCGAAGCCTTTGGCGATACCCTGTATGCTGAATTCAACGGTAACAAGATCGAACGTCTTTATGTGAACTTGAATGCCCGCGGATTCTTCTACGAAACGGATCTTACGGATTACCGCAATCTGATGGACGGCGACCGTCTGGACCTGTTCTTCAAGAAGGGCAAGATGGACAAGGCCGTTGTCTCTGGAAAAGCCCAGAGTACCTACTTCTATGTAAAGAAGGACCGTTCTGTCGCTGGCAAGAACGAGGCGTCCGGCGACACCATTCATATTCTGTTTGATGCTGCCAAGAATGCCGTGAAGACACTGAAGCTTCTGGGCAACTCGACTATGGCCAGCGGTCGCTATGTGGATCTCGAAAAGGAACGTCGCAATAGGGAAAATGCTGTGCGGGATTCCCTGCTGAAGGCTGATTCCCTAAACGTGTTGACAAAAACTGCAGATTCAACCGATAGTAATGTACAGAGGGCTGTCGATGCACAAAGGCAGGAAAAATCCAGGGAAATGTTCCGCCATAGCATCGAAAATATGAAAAAGGCCAAGAAAAATAGGGAAAAGGCGCCGGCTGATTCTACTGCGAATTATGTAAATTCTAGGAACGTAGAGGAAAAGAAGTGAAGAATCTTGTCAGTACCATTCGAACAGAACACCTGAGAAAGGTGTACGGTGGCCGCCAGGTGGTGAGCGACGTTTCTATCCGTGTATCCCAGGGCGAGATTGTCGGCCTGCTGGGTCCTAACGGTGCAGGCAAGACTACGTCCTTCTACATGATTGTCGGGATGGTCCGTCCGGAATCCGGCCACATCTTTCTCGACGACATCGAAATGACCGACAAGCCCATGTACAAGCGTGCCCGCCTTGGTATTGGTTACCTCCCGCAGGAAGCTTCCATCTTCCGCAAGCTGAGCGTCGAGGATAACATCATGGCGATTCTAGAGACTCAGGACATGAAGCGCGCCCAGCGCAAGGTGCGGCTGGAGCAGCTTCTTGAAGAATTTAAAATTACCCACATTCGCAAGACCAAGTCCATGAGCTGTTCGGGTGGTGAACGTCGACGTCTCGAAATTGCACGCGCCCTGGCTAGCGACCCCAGCTTCCTTTTGCTGGATGAACCTTTCGCTGGTATCGACCCCATTGCAGTGGCAGACATTCAGGGTATCATTTCGGGTCTTAAGGAACGAGGAATGGGTGTGCTTATTACGGACCATAATGTTCGTGAAACCCTTTCCATTACAGACCGCGCCTACATCATGTACAAGAGCCAGGTTCTTACCGAGGGTTCTTCTGAGCATTTGGCGAACGACCCCGAAGCCAAGAGAATTTATCTGGGCGATAGTTTCAAGTTGGATTAGCTGTTTGTTTTTGGTACGTTTGGATTAGGAAAGAATTATGGCGGATATAGGAATGAACTTAGGCACGAGCCAGCGATTGGAGCAGACTCTTTCGCCCCAGTTGTTGCAGTCCATCAACATTCTCCAGAAGACATCGCTGGAGCTGGAAACCGCCATCAAGGATGAACTGGAAACCAACCCGCTTCTGGAATTGGACGACTCCATGCCCGACGAAGACCGGGAAGTCCGCGAAGATGAACTGTCTGAGTCTGGTGCGGAACGTTCCGGCGAGATGTCTTCCGAAAACGATGCCTATGGCGATGGCGACGATCGCGAAAGCGGTTCTCTTGATGACAGCGCCATGATCGACCGCGGCCTTCTGGATGGTGTAGAAGGTGATGTCAACTACGAACAGCTTTTCTCTGACGGGACAGGCTCTGACGATGCTCCCTTCAAGGATCTTAACGCCGGTAGCAGCGATACCGACGATGAATGGGACCGCCCCATCAAGGATAACGGCAAGAGTCTTCAGGAGCAACTCCGCGACCAGCTGATGTTATGGTCGGGTAACCGCGACCAACTCGAGGAACTGCAGAAGAGTGGCTGTTCCGAAAAGCGTTTCCGCTCTCTGGTGGAATACCTTATCGATTCCGTCAACGAGGATGGCTTCTTGCAGGTGGGCGAACAGGAACACGCTCCCATCAATATATCTTCTGATGAATTTGTCAACGAAATCGAAACTATGCTCCGCGGCGAAAAGCCGCTGGAAGATTGCACTCTCCCGGTAAGGGAAGCCCTGCATGTTCTTCAGGGATTCAACCCCCGCGGCATAGGCGCCCGCGACCAGCGCGAATGCTTTCTCATACAGGCATACAGCATCCCTAATTTTTCGCCGCTGGCTATCAGGATTCTCGAGACCTGTTACGAGGACTTGCTTGCCCTTCGCTATGCAAAGATTGCAAAGTCACTCAAGGAAAGCCAGGAGACGGTGCAGAAGGCTGTGGCCAGTTTTGCAAAGCTGAATCCCCATCCGGGATTTAGCTTGTCCAATGCCAGGGTGCAGACCATTTCTGCGGACTTAAGGATTCTTGAAAAGCGGGGCAAGTTCTCTGCAGAGGCCGTACGTTCCCCTATGCAGAAGCGACTCCGCATCAACCAGACGTACAAGGCGATCATGGACGACAAGAATGCCTCCAAGTCCGATCGAGATTACGTCAAGACCCATCTGAACAAGGCCATGGAATTCATGAAGGCGATCGACAATCGTTATTCTACCATGGAACTTGTCATGCTGGCGATACTCAAGCGCCAGAAGGATTTCTTTGCAAAGGGGCCCGCCTTTTTGAAGCCCATGGTGCTGCAGGATATTGCCGATGACGTAAAGCGTGACGTAAGTACCGTTAACCGAGTGACGAACGGCAAGTACGTAGATACGCCTTACGGTGTCTACGAACTTAAGAGGTTCTTTACTTCGGGTATCAGGCAGAAGCCCGCCGCAGGCGGTTCCGCCGATGCCGGCGCCGAGGAAGTTCTCGGTTCTGCCCAGGTTCTCGACGCCATGAAAAAGATGATCGACGAAGAGAACAAGAAGAAACCCCTTTCCGACCAGGCTATCTCTGATAAGCTTGCGGAAATGGGAATGAAGGTTGCCCGTCGTACTGTAGCCAAGTATCGCGAGAACTCCCTGAAGATTCTTCCTGCCAGCCAGCGCAAGCTGGTGAAGTAGCTATCGCTAGTTTGTTGTTAATTCCCGACTATTCCAAGTTGGAACAAGTCTTTTCTATAAAAATTGATGTTCCACTTGTTTTTTCAAAAGAAAAAGATGTATATACTCTAGACGTAAGGTGCTCGGCCTTATGACTCGAAACTTTTTTCTACGGAGGTTTTTACTATGGATATTCAGTTTTCTGCTCGCCACTTTAATGCATCTGCAGGTCTCCAGGACCGTATTCAGGAAGAAATGGACAAACTCGCCAAGTTCTACCCGAATATCACCAGTGCCTCCGTCGTCCTTGATCATGAAGTCGAAAATCGCCGCCATTGCGAAATTACCGTGAACATCGTTGGTTCCCAGGTGGTGGCCTCTGCAGACGAAGAAAACATGGGCAAGGCTGTAGATGTTACTCTCGAACGTATCAAGGTCCAGCTGAAGAAGGCAAACGACAAGCAGAATGACCATCGTGCACAGCCTGTATCCGACGTCGTCTAATTCCAGTCGTCCTAAAATTGTATAATTTTAGTCTATGGCTGAATCAAGACTGAAAGATATTAAGATCCTGCATCGGGAACGCTTCCTGGTGCGGGACTTTTTTTGTCGGTACGGCAAGGACCTGCAGATGGCCTGCCACACTGCCGATAGCTTTATGGACGCCCCCATTGCCGAAAGTGGCATTCACAGGCCTGGCCTTGCCATGGCGGGCTATACGGCTGTTTACAGTTCCCAGCAGATTCAGGTAGTTGGCCATACGGAATGGAACTACCTGGAATCCATTGGCCATGAGGGTCGTGCCAAGGTTTTCGAGGGTCTCGCCCAGTTCAAGGCCCCTATGTGGGTGGTGACCCATGCCCAGATGCCTCATCCGGAACTTAAGGCCATGTGCGATCGTCAGGGAATTCCCCTGTTCTCGACCACCCTGCATACCTATGAGTTTATCAAGCTTTCCCAGCGCATCCTGGAAGAATTTTTTGCGCCCCATGCCATCATTCACGGAAGCCTTGTGGATGTGTACGGCATCGGGATGCTGTTCATTGGCGATAGCAATGTGGGTAAGTCCGAATGCGTTCTTGACCTTGTGGAAAGCGGCCACCGCATGGTGGCAGACGATGTGGTCCATATCAGCCATGTGGGGCGTTCCATTATTGGCCGCCCCGATCCGCTGATCAAGCACCACATGGAAATCCGCGGCGTAGGCATTCTGGATATCAAGTCCATGTTCGGTATTCACGCCATCCGTAAGACCAAGAAGATTGAAACCATCGTGGAGCTGCAGCAGTGGCGCCAGGATGGCGGCTACGACCGCACGGGGCTTAGCGAGCAGCAGGAAATCATTATGGGGGTGAATATCCCCAAGATCATTATTCCCGTGGCTCCCGGCAAGAACCTGACCGTGATTTCCGAAGTGATTGCCATGAACACCCTAATGAAAATGAACGGCCACAATGCCGCCGAGGATTTCAACGAGGCCTTAATGCAAAAGATTAAGGCCAAGGCCAAGGGTGAGTACGTGGAGGATTTGCTAGATTTCGACCCGGAGAACTGGTCCTACTATGAATAGATTTGTGAAGCTGGTAAGGGAAAACCTTATTCCCTTTATCGTGTTTGTGATACTGGTGGTGTCTTGTGGAGGCGCCTGGTATCTATATCACCCCTCCAGCCCCTACCACAAGCGCTATTCCTTTGTGGTGCGCTATGACGCCATAGGCACCCTTTCTCCTGGCAATCGTGTCGAAGTTCGTGGTATTTCTGCCGGCGAAATTACCAAGGTGCAGCTGACCGAAGATGCTGTCTATGTGACAGCTAGAGTATACGCAACTACCAAAATTCCTACCAATTCCGAATTCAGGCTGATTAACTCTGGCCTTATGGGGGAACGCGAAATGTGCGTTCTGACCGGAGATGGAACCGAGCTGATCCAGGATGGCGATACCCTGAATGGTCATTACGACGAGGGTACTTCCGGCGTGGGTCTCAAGCTTTATGCCATGTTCCAGGACATTAGCGAAATCAAGGACACGCTGAATTCCTTCCTGGATTCCCTGCAGCAGGGCCAGTATGCGGAACGGGCCAGGCGCGTCATCAAGAAGGGCAAGAACATCGTGAATGTGGCCCAGAGTGATATTGAATCCTGGATGGGTGATGTAAATCAGCTGATTGACAAGCTTGATGGCGACCTTGAGAAGGCGAAGTCGACCTTGAGTGGCGTTGTGGACCAGGCGGGCCCGAAGGTGGACCAGGTAAAGGATTTGCTGGGGCGCGTAGACGCCCTGCTTCTGAAACTGAACGAGCTGAAGGGACAGGGCGAGAACCTTCTTGCCAAGATGTCCCAGGATGACAACACTGTAGGGCTTGTTTTGGCAAAGGATGGGGAGTTCAACAGGAGTATCGAGAAGATCGTTGTTGACGTCGATGCCCTGCTTTCCGATATGAAAAAGAACGGAATCAAGTTGAATATTGATATTTTCTAAAAATTTTCAACAAATTCTGCCTTTCCTGTAAAAAAAAAGTTATTTATCACACTATTGATAGAGAAAACTCACAACCAAGGAGTTAACCATGGCTGAAAAGAAACCTGTAAAAATGAGCGACGCTGATCTCAAGTTTTTTGAAGATATGCTGATTGAAAAACGCCGCGAAATCGTGACCGCACAGAGCGAGTCCGAAAAGGCGGAGACTTTCAAGAGCCAGGTGCAGGCCGGAGACGGTGGCGAATCCAATAGTGCAGACCTCGCTACTGACTATAATGCTCTCGAGACCAATTTTGAACTGGCTGCCCGCGAAGGCAAGTACCTTGTTTACCTGGAAGAAGCCCTGAAGCGTATCAAGAAGGGTACTTTCGGTATCTGCAAGGTTTGCGGCCAGCTGATTCCCAAGGCACGCCTGATTGCGGTTCCCACTGCTACCAAGTGCGTAAACTGCAAGGAAGAAACCAAGAAGAAGGAAAAGGAAGATAGCCGCCTCGAAATGGCTCGCATGCTGGCCGAAGAACAGCGCCGCGAAATGATGAAGCGCGCCGGCAAGTAGCTTTCTTCTTTACGCCGATTTAGTATGGGTGAATGCCCGCAGGTCTCGGATGGGGATCTGCGGGCTTTTTTTATTCGCTGATTTCGCCAAAGAATGCATCGGCCAGCTTGGCACGGAAGGCGTGGATGCGGTCGGCATTGGGCTCCCGGTGAGGGTAGGTGAAATTACTGAGAAGAACCAGGGCGGCACCCTTGTCGGGGTCGGCGACGATGCTTGCTCCTGTGAATCCTGTTTTTCCGAAGGTGCGGGGGGAGACGCGTGTCCCCATGAACTTGGTGGCGTTCAGTTCCCAGCCGAGGCCGGTGCAGTCGCCGGCAGAACCTGCCAGACAGCTGCCGTAGGCGGGATCCATGAATGCATTGCGGCTAACGAGCCTTAACAGCCCTTCGGGGACGATGCGCTTGCACTCTGCGTGGGCAGGGGTGCCTGCAGGAGCCTGTCCGTCGTTCAGGACCATCTGGACGAATTTTAGAAGGTCCGGGACTGTACTGAACATGCCTGCGCTTCCTACGGGGAAGAGCTTTCGCAGGACCCAGGCGCTTTCGTCATGGATTTCGCCCTGGATTTCGCGATTTCTGAAACTGCAGATTTCTGTAGGTGAAATTTCCCCTTTTGGAATTCTATTGAAGTCTCGGGTGAGTGGGTCCCAGCCGCTGCGTGTCATTCCCAGGGGCTCAAAAAAAAGTTTGCGACCTTGTTCCTGCAAGGTTTCGCCTGTGAGCCTGCTTAGAATGATGCCCAGGAGTACGCTCGCCGGGTTGCCATAGTTAAAGGCGTCGCCGGGGGCTTTTTCGAACTGGTAGGTGTATAGGGCGTCAAGGATTCCTTCTGGAGGCAGCTCGCGGAGTGTCTTCATGGGGACACGGTAGTCGAGGCTGTGGGTCAGCAGATGGAATACTCGGATATCGTTACGGTAGTTTGTTTGTAATTCGGGGATGAAGTCTATGACTTTTGTATCGGGAGAAATGCGCCCTTCTAGAATGTACCTGAGGGCGAGCGTTGACGTAGGGCAGACCTTGGTAAGGCTGGCGATGTCGAAGACGGTTGTTTCGGGAGTATTCAGGGAGACTGCTTTACGGGAACCGTCGGGAAGTATAAATCCTGCTACAGCCTTGCTAAATACGCCCTGGCCAGAAGCTTCTATCAAAAGTTTGCTGAATTTGTCTGCATTGAAGTTCATAGGGCAAAAATATAAATCACAAAACTTATATTTTAATTGTTTTTGGTAATTATTGGCTATGATGAAGGAGCTGGTGTAAAAATGGATGGTCGTGGGAAGACGATTCTGATTATTGATGATGATCATCTGTCCTTGAAGATGACGGAGCAAATCCTGAAGGACCGTTCTTTTGGGGTTCTGACCGCAAGTTCCGGAGAGCAGGGGATTCAGATCCTGCGGGAAAATCCGGTGGACCTGGTTCTGCTGGATATTGAAATGCCTGGTCTTAGCGGCTTTGAAACCTTGGAAATCATCAGGAACGAGGAAAAGATACGGAATACCCGTGTTATCTTTATTACGGTGATGATGGTTGAGAGCTACAGGCAGGATGCTCGTCGGCTGGGTGTTCTTGACTTTATCCAGAAGCCGATTCTTCCGGTAAACCTGGTGGAACGAATATCGAAGACCTTCCGGGAACCCTCTAGGCAGAAAGTCCTGGTGGTGGATGACGATTCCATGAATCTTCGCTTTGCGCAGCGCATGCTGGGCGCCTATTATGAAGTCACCTGCGTATCTTCTGGCATCGAGGCTCTTGAATTTTTGAAGACCACTACACCTGCCCTGGCCCTCCTTGACCTGCATATGCCCGAAATGAACGGGTTCCAGCTTTTGGAAAGGATTCGGCTGATTCCCAATGGGGCCGACTTGCCGGTAGTCTTTCTGACGGCGGACAATGACCGCGAAACCGAGATACAGGTGTTCAAGGCCGGAGCCCTGGACTACATCCAGAAGCCCTTTGTGGCGGATGTGGTTCTGCAGCGATTGAACCGAATCCTTGACCTGAAGCGCTTGCAGAATTCTCTGCAGGAGGAAGTGGAAAGGCGTACTGCGGAACTGAGCGAAAGTCGTCGCAAGGTGACCAACTTGTCTTTGCAGGTGGTGACTACCCTGGCAAGCACCATCGATGCCAAGGACAAGTATACCAATGGTCATTCCAGGCGAGTGGCTAAGTATTCCAGGGAACTGGGGCGCCGAATGGGCAAGACTCCCGAGGAACTGGAGGAGATATACTTTATTGCCATGCTTCACGATATTGGCAAGATCGGTATTCCCGATGCCATCATCAACAAGACAAGCAAGTTGTCCGATGAGGAATACGATACCATCAAGACTCACCCTGGGATTGGTGCCGAAATCCTGAAGAACATTTCCGAAATGCCGAACATGGAAATTGGCGCCCACTGGCATCATGAGCGTTTTGATGGCAAGGGCTATCCCGACGGCCTTAAGGGGAACGAGATTCCCGAAATTGCAAGAATCATTGCCGTTGCCGATGCCTATGACGCCATGACCTCGCGCCGTAGTTACCGTGGCGCTCTTCCCCAGGAAGTTGTTCGCGGGGAAATCGTCAAAGGGCGTGGATTCCAGTTCGATCCCCAGATTGCCGACATGATGCTGGACATGATTGCGGATGACGCGGACTATGAGATGCACGACGAGGGATTCTATGGCAGGTATTAAGGTGTAGTCACGACACCGTAAAAGAATTTTCAACAGGGCTGTTAGATCGTTATGACTCCTAAAAAGGTAAAAGGCAACAACAAGTACATCCTGTACTATATCGCTGCAATTCTAGCGATATTGGGATGCGTGTGTGCCGCCGCCTTTGTGTCTTTGCGGGAGTTGTCGGACATGTCAAGGGACGATGTCATTAGCCTTGCGGAACTGAGGACGCATCAGGATGCGGTGGCCTTGGATAGCTTTATGCTTCAGGGTAAGGGCGCGCTGGAAATGACCGCCCTGGTTGTTGACCATATGATGGCGGTGGATGCAAGTACCGAGGAAATTCAGCAGTTGCTGGTTTCCAAAACGGGGCTCGCCGCCAAGAATATGGATTCCCTTTCGGGCAATTTCTTTGGATATGTGAATGGGACTTTTATCCACGGAAATAACTGGAAGCCAAGTGAAGGCTTTGTTCCTACCCGCAGGCCCTGGTATCGCGATGCGTTAAGAACTCACGGAAAGACCGTTCTTGGAAAACCATTTGCAGGCTCCCGCATTGTTGATCCCATTGTTTCCTACAGCAAGACCCTTTCGGATAAGAAAAGTGTAATCACCTTTACGTTTCCGCTCATTAGTCTGAACAGGTTTTTTACGGCTCGCAAAAAGGGAAGCTCGGATATCTGGCTTGTTATGGACAAGGATGGCCTGGTAATCATTAGCTCCGGCGAAATCAGGCAGGGCTTCAACTGCCGTTCTTCCGAGGCCTGGGGCATGAGCGAAGAGAAGCTTGCCCGCGAAATCATGATGGCCATGGAAAGGCCCTTTGATTTTTCGTACAAGGATAGGAACTACAAGGTCTTTTCTACAGTCATACAGGGTGGCTGGTATGTAGTGACCCTAAAGGATGAGTACACGCTTTTTGAAAAATCCCGAAAGGCCCTGGTGTGGGGGATTTTCATATATGTCGTCATTTTCTTGCTGCTGTTCGTCCTGTGCACGTTTACATTCTGGAATCGAGTTCGACTGGCCCGCTCTACAAGGGAAAGGTCCGGGTTCCTAAGAAGCCTTGGCAGAGAACTGTTGACGCCACTTAATGGCATTCTGGGTATGTCCCGTATCCTTTTACGGGAACTGCGCGATGATACCCAGCGGGATTATGTCAAGAATGTGCAGGTGGCTTCGGTAAACTTGCTTTCGGTAGTGAATGACATTCAGGAAATCGCCGGTATCGAAAATGGCGAAATGTCGCTGAATCCGTCACAGTACGATTTGTATTCGGTGCTGAAGGAATGCTTTGATATTGTGTCACCGAAGGCGACGGCTAAGAACCTGCATTTTTCCCTGGAGTGCGATCCGGAAATTCCCTCGAGCCTATGGGGTGACGAAGATCGAATTCGCCAGATTATCGTGAACCTGCTGTCCAATGCAATCCTTTATACGGAACTGGGCGAAGTCCGCCTGATTGTTTCATACGATGTGATTCCCAATCAGACTGGGCGCCTTCTGGATGAAAGCATCAACCTGAAAATTATGGTGAAGGACTCCGGTATGGGCGTTCGCGATGAGGCTCCAGGCTCATTGTGGGGCCTGTTCAACTTTGATGAAAGCCGAAATGCGGTAGGATCCAGGTTTAGCTTGAACCTGACAAAGCATCTGATTGCTATGTGCGGTGGCGAGATCATGGTGAAGAGTCGATTTGGTGAGGGATCCTCCTACATGGTGTCGATTCCGCAGATGGTTCTGAACGTTGAGCCGATGGGGGACTTTGCTTCCCGCTACAAGAATGATATCAGCATTGCAAGGGCGAAGACAGAAAAGCTGTTCGCTCCTGGAGCACGTATTTTGGCTGTGGATGACGCGGAATTGAACCTGAAGGTTATACGTGGCATGCTGAAGGAAACCCGCGTGCAGATCGATACCGCATTGAATGGCTCCCAGTGCCTGGAAATGGTGCGGTCAAAGCACTATGACTTAATCTTCCTGGACAATTTGATGCCCATGATGGATGGACCTGAAACTTTTGATCGCATGAAGCGTCTGGTTGATAGCCAGAATAAGGATACTCCTGTCATTATCTTTATTGCAGGCTTGATTCCTATGGAAAAGGAATCCATCTTGAACGCAGGCTTTGCCGACTATATTCCGAAGCCGCTGATGGAAGAGGATTTGTTAAGAGCCCTAAAGTGGTACCTGCCAAAGCATCTGATCTTGACTCAGGAAGACCTGAAGGCGAACCCAAGTGTCATGCTTCCTGTCAAGAACGATAATGCTCCAAGGCCGGGCAGTAAAAAGGTACAGGTCGCCGCTTCTGCGGATGCCGAATTAGACATGGTAACGCCAATGAAGCCTGAAGAAAGAATGTCTGTCTTTACGGAATTTTTGAATGTGCGGTCGGGTCTTGGCTATTGCATGAATGACGAAACGTTCTATAGGGAAATGTTGACGGAGTATGTTGCAGACGACAAGCGTAAGGAGCTGCAGAATGCTTTTGAAAAGGAAGACTGGCCCAGCTACCAGATAATGGTGCATACTTTGAAGAGTACGTCTCTGACTATTGGAGCCGATGATCTTTCTGCTGAGGCGAAATCCATGGAAATGGCCTGCAAGGAAAATCGCATTGACTTTGTTAAGCAGAATCATGATCATATGATTGCCAGCTATGCAACTGCTGTTGAGCGGATCAGGAAAGGTTTGGAGGAGAAATGAAACTTGTAGGATTTGTGTTCGGAAGTATTTTGCTGGTTATCGCCATAGGTATTATGGTGGTACAGGTTCAAATGCGAGAAACGGATGTGACCCTTCAGCGGGCGAAGGTCGCGGTGATAATGAATGGTTCTCGCGAGGACCATAGTTGGAGCGAATCCCATTACATTGCCATGGAGAAGGTCGCGAAGAACCTGAATCTGGATGTTACCTATTACGAAAATACTGCGGAAGATTCGCTGGCTGAAAATGTCATGGAGCAGGCCATAAAGGGTGGCGCCCGCATTGTAATTGCCAATTCCTTTGGCTTTGGTTCTTCGGTGCTGCGCATGGCGGAAAGGTATCCCGAGGTAAAGTTCCTGCATGCGACTGGATTGAACCAACGACAGAATCTTTCATCGTTCTTTGGTAGAATTTATCAGATGCGCTATCTGTCGGGCATTGTAGCCGGTCTTACCACAAAGACGAACGAAATTGGCTATGTGGCGGCCTTCGATATTTCCGAAGTGAACCGTGGTATTAACGCCTTTACCCTGGGCGTACGAAAGGTAAATCCCGAAGCCAAGGTCTTTGTGAGCTGGAGCCACTCCTGGGTTGATCCGACATTGAATGCAGATGCCACCAACGACCTTATTGGCAAGCATCATATTGATGTGCTGTCTTTGCATGCGGATGCCATTTCTCCCTATGAAATTGCCGAAAGCAAGAATGTCCGTATGGTGGGCTATAATCTGGATAATGCCAAGCGATTTCCCAATAGCTTCCTGACGGCACCGGTGTGGCGCTGGGAAAACTATTACGAACCTCATATTTTGGCGGTGCTGCAGGACAAGTTTACAGGGGAGGTTTCCTGGCAGGGGGTAGAAAGCGGCATTATGGATCTTGCTCCTATGACAAGTCTGGTGCCTGATTCCGTAAAACAGATTGTTTCTGCCGAAATGGAACGTCTTAAGTCCGGCGCCTTTGATGTCTTTTACGGACCCATCGAGGATAACCGGGGCAATTTGAGAATCGGTGATGGCGAAAGCATGACGGATGCCGATATGCTTGGGCATTTTGATTGGTATGTTAAGGGGGTCGTGAATGAATAAGTCTTTATTTGTGGCTTCCTTTCTTGGCGTGACTCTTGTTGCTGTTATTGTTGCCTTGATTCTTACGTTTGGCGGTGAACAGGAAAGTAAGGAATCCTATGTAGGGGTGGTATTGCCGGGAAGTGCATCTGAACTGGGCTGGAATGGAACCCATTACAAGGGGGTTAGCGATGCTGCCCAGGAGCTGGGTGCCAAGATTCTTCTTGCGGAAAATGCCCACGAAAAAACGGGAGCCGCGGTAAGGGCGATCGATAGCCTTGTGGAGGCTGGTGCCAGCATGATTATTCTTGTCAGCTACAACTATGCCAAGGAAGTTGCGGAAACCATGCGTAAATATCCGAAGGTCATGTTCTATAGTCAAGATGCCGATATAAAGGAAGACAACTATAGGGTTTATTTTGCAAGAGTGTACCAGGCCCGCTATCTGTCTGGCTTGATTGCAGGCCGCGTTACAAGGAGCAATAAGGTTGGCTATGTGGCCGCCATGAGTAACGACGAAGTGAATCGAGGTATTAACGCATTTGCATTGGGCGTACGCAAGACAAATCCCAAGGCCCAGGTTTTTGTGGCTTGGACAAATTCATGGGATGACGCCGAAGTAGAAAGGGCGAATGTCCGAAAGCTGGTAGAACAGAAGCAGGTGGACTTTATCGCCTATCACCAGAATCAGGGCTGGGTTCCCAGGGAAGCTGAATTGCTGGGCATTCCTTCCATTGGCTACAATCTGGATTCATCAGGCTATTCGCCCTTGGTCATGTCTTCTGTAAGTACCCATTGGAAGATGGTGTATAAGGAATTGATACAGGACTTTTTACAGAAAAAGCAGAGCATCAATAATTATTGGATTGGTATTGAAAAATCTGCGGTAGGACTGACATTCTATTCTTCCGCGGTAGATGATTCCAGTAAGGCTGTTGTAGAGGATGCTATTCTTCAGATGCAGAACGGCATGGAAGTATTCAAGGGGCCGATAAGCGACAACCAGGGTAAGAAACGCTGTGGAAAGGATGAAGTGTTAAGCGATTCCTTCCTGCGAGAAAATATGGATTGGTTTGTAGATGGAGTGAACCTCTATGAAGAATAAAGTTCGTGTCAGGATGATTCTCTGGATGGTGGCTTTTGCCGCTATCCTGTGCTTGGTGGGAGGATTGCTTAGATTCCGCCTTGATGAACTTTTCCGTTTTTATGTTTCCAGCCAGGTTTCTAAACAGGCTGCCATCATGGCTGAACTTGCCGACGAAAAGGTGGGCGTTCAGCTGGAGATGCTGTCTGGTCTTTCTAGGGAAATTGAAAAGGACAGCGCTAGAACTTCTGCAATTCTTGAAATATACAGTTCCGATGAAGGTGTATCCTACGGAGTCATTTCTCTGAACGGAAAACTTGTTGCTGGCGATACTGCAACTCATGTTTCTGCTGCCGAATTTTCGAGTATTGCCCAGTCTTTCCGAGGCAATCAGGCTGTAAGCTATAGCGAGGGCAAGGGCTTCCTGTTTAGTGTCCCTGTATACAGGGGGCGAAATGTTCGTTATGTTCTTTACAAGTTGTATACGGAACAGCAGACGCTAAAGTACTTTGATAATCGCTGTTATGATGGAGAATGCTACTCCTCTATTCGCAATGCCGACAATCAGGTGGTAATTGGTTCTTCGAATGATGAGCTGTCCAGGAATCCTGTGTGGGAAGGCAATAATTTTGATGGCATTCGCTCTCGCCTAAAGAAGTTGCTGAATATCTCCATTGCGTCGGCTGTTCGTGAAGAAATCAATGGTAGTTACTTCTACTTCTTTATGGCGGACTTGAAGTTGCCGGGTTTATCCCTGGTAGGCATGGTTCCGGAATCTGCCGCAGCCCGCGGCGTAGACAATATCACCTTCCTTATCTTCTGGGTGTTCGGTTTGCTGCTGGTACTGTTCCTGGTAGGGTTCGGATTCATCTTTATTTCGGAACGTAAGGCAGAAGAAAATGAAACCCTTCGCGAAGAAAAGCATCTGGCCGAAAAGGCTAGCCTTGCCAAGAGTCAGTTCCTGGCGAACATGAGCCACGAGATCCGTACGCCAATCAATGGCATCTTGGGCATGGATACAATGCTTCTGAAGGAATGCAAGGATGCCAACCTTAAGGAATATGCACTGAACATTCAAAGCGCAGGCCAGACTCTACTTTCCATTATCAACGACATCCTGGATATCTCCAAGATCGAATCGGGCAAAATGGAAATTGTCCCGGTGGAATATGACATGTTCACGGTGCTGAATGACTGCCGCAATATGGTGGCCTTGCGCGCCAA
The DNA here is from genome assembly GCA_024398955.1 of Fibrobacter sp. GTDB lineage: Bacteria > Fibrobacterota > Fibrobacteria > Fibrobacterales > Fibrobacteraceae > Fibrobacter. The sequence continues at coordinate 34,476 of JAKSIG010000014.1, forward strand.
CGAAAAATCACTGGATCTTCGTGTAGAAGTCGATAAGACAATGCCTTCGGGGCTCATGGGTGATGAAATTCGAGTCCGCCAGATCATAAATAACTTGCTGTCCAATGCCGTGAAGTATACGCCCAACGGGAGCGTGACCTTGCGAGTAACCTATGAACGCTATGATGCTGAAAACGTCCAGAATAATTCCGACGTTCGTATGGTGAATGTGATTATCGCCGTACAGGATACAGGCATCGGTATTCGTAGCGAAGACATTGATAAGTTGTTCATGACCTTCCAACGTCTCGAGGAAAAACGAAATCGCAATATCGAGGGTACCGGCCTGGGCCTGAACCTGACAAAGCGTCTTGTGGATTTGATGGGTGGCGATATCCAGGTGGAAAGCGAATACGGCAAGGGCTCCACCTTTATCGTGACAATCCCGCAGATCGTGAAGCGCAGTGAGCCTATGGGCGATTTTAACGAACGCTGCAATAAGGCTTCTGACGTAGATATTGTTCGCAACCGTTTCAAGGCTCCTAATGCGACCATCTTGGTAGTCGACGATGTTCCCATGAATCTTCGCGTTATGGGTGGCTTGCTGAAAGAAACCCAGGTGCAAATTGAAACGGCCTACAATGGCATGGAAGCATTGGAACGCATCAAGCGCAGACATTATGATGTAATCTTCCTGGACCATATGATGCCCGTGATGGACGGCGTCGAGACGATGTCCATTATGCGTACTCTTTCGGGATACCCCAACGAGCGTACCCCGGTAGTTATGCTTACTGCAAATGCCGATAAGCAGGCTCGCGATTTCTATCTGCAGGCCGGTTTCTCTGATTACCTTTCTAAGCCAATCCGCGAAGCTGACTTGCTGGATATGCTTTTGAAGTATCTGCCCCAGGAACTGGTCATGATCTGCGACGTGGCCAAGCCCGTTGCCGAGCCCAAGTCCCTTGACGACTTGTATCAGAAGCCAGGCGCTTCTGTACCCCTGGCCAATAGCGTTGTTGAAGATAGCAAGAAGGATTCTGAACCAATGCTGTCTGACAATGTAAACTGTTCCAATGACTTTTCCAGCCTTGCGGATACGGGATTTGTAGATGTGGGAATCGGGCTTGGCTATTGCATGAACGATGAAGACTTCTATCGAGAAATGCTTATGGAGTTTGCAAAAACCAGCAAGGAGGCGGAATTGAATACCGCCCTTGGGGAACAGGATTACGAGAACTATCGAATTTCTGTACACGCTCTCAAGAGTACATCGCTTACCATTGGCGCCGTGGAATTTTCTAGCCGCGCCAAGGCCATGGAATTTGCCTGTAAGGAAGGCCGCTATGATTACGTGCAGATGCATCACGAGGAACTGATGGCCGAATACAGAAACTTCCTGAAGGTTCTTGACGAGTATATAAAGGGAAGTGAGGGCTGACATGTCTGCAGTTGGTATCGAAGAACAGATCGATGTTTTGAATCCGGATGGCTCCTTTGCCGGCTATGCCCGCGGCCGTACCGAAGTCCATTCAAAGGGCCTTTGGCATAGGACCGTTCACGTATGGGCCTTCGATAAGTCAGGCCGCATATTGTTCCAGCTTCGCGCCAAGGTAAAAGAAAATAATCCCGGCCTTCTGGATACAAGTTGCGCGGGCCACATTTCCGCAGGCGATGACAGTCGCCACGCAGGCGTTCGTGAATTGCGTGAGGAACTTGGGGTGATTAAGCGTCCCGAAGAACTGGAGTATCTGTTTGAATCCGGTCACGAAAGCGTTCTTAACGGTGGCGCCTATCTGGACAATGAATTTTATGACACGTACAAAATTGTATTGACCGACGAAGAGGCTGCAAATCTTGTACCCCAGCCCGGTGAAGTAGATGATTTTGTATGGATGACTCGCGAGGAATTTTTCGCGAAGCACAAGTTAACCCCCGAAAAGTTTGTCGACCATCCCAAGGATTATGCTTGGCTGGAAAATAATTAGGAGAACGGAATATGATGTTTAAGGAAACAGCCCTAGTTCTTGAAGGTGGTGGCATGCGCGGCGCCTACTCTGGAGGCGTTCTTGATATCCTTCTGGATAGCGGAATAAAGTTTGGTGGCTATGCGGGAACCTCTGCTGGCGCCACCCACATTTGCAGCTTTATTTCGGAGCAGCGTGAACGCAACATGCGTATCGATACGATCCATTCCAAGGATCCGCGCTATAGCGGTTTCAAGCAGTTGATAAAGACTGGGGATTACTTCCCCCGTGAATTCTGCTACGTTACCATTCCCCGCGAAATCGATCCCTTTGACTACGCCAAGTTCGAGGAGAATGCCCACATTTCCGATTTCTATTCTGTCTGCACCAATTTGGAAACTGGCGAGGGCGAATACCTCTTGACCCAGGATGTGGACAAGGGTGATGGCCTGGAATGCGTCCGCGCTTCGGCGTCCCTTCCGCTGATGAGCAAGATTGTGGAACTCCGCGGCAAGAAACTTCTGGACGGCGGCATTGCCGACAGTATCCCCTTTGAATTCATGGACCGCAAGGGCTTCAGGAAGCAGGTGGTGATCCTCACCCAGCAGGAAGGCTACGTCAAGAAGCCGAATTCCCTGATACCCCTGTTCAAGCTGATGTACCGCAAGTATCCTAAGTTCGTTGCCGCGGCAGCTACCCGCCATATCCGCTATAACGAGGCCCTTGCAAAGTTGAAGGAATATGAGGCTGCAGGCAAGTCCTTTGTATTCCGCCCCAGCGAACCTTTCAAGATTAGCCGTATCGAAAAGGATACAGAAAAGCTGAAGGAACTCTATCGTATGGGCCTTCGCGATGGCGAACGGTTGCTCCCCGCCCTAAAGGAATTCCTGGAAAGGTAATTTTTGTAGAAACTGTAAGTGAGTCCCGGTAAAAATCGGGGCTTACTTTTTTTTGTATTCCGCGAGAATCATGCCGGCGACAATTGCTGCTGCGCCTGCAATGGCCATGGGCGAGATATATTCCCTGATGGTAATGACTGCGGTAATCATGGTAATCAGCGGGATTGCAAAAATGTAGTTGCTGGCAAGAACTGTTCCCAGCTTCATCATTACCTTGTTCCAAACCAGGTAGCCGAAGAGGTTGCTGAAAATGCAGAGGCACAAGAAGTTTCCGATAACGACTGGTTCACGGAAGGCTTCCCACGGAATACGATGGGCCGTTTCGAATAGCGAAGAACCCGGAATGCCGACGCAGTCCAAAATGAACAGCGGCAGAGATGTCAGCACGCCGTAGAAAAACACCTTTCGGATGGCGAAACTGGTGCTGTATTTTTCGCGAGTCTTTTGGGTGCTAAAAGCATAAATGACCCAGGATATGGCGGCGCCGAACGCCAGCAGGTCGCCAAGCGGCGAAAGCTTCAGGATAAATTTTCCGTTTAAAACGACAAGGGCTGCTCCCAGAAACGTAATGATGCTTCCTAAAATCTGACGTCGATTCAGCCTTTCTGCCTTGTACAGCAGTCCGCCGACAATCATGATCATTAGCGGGTTGGTGCAGACGATTAGCGAAACGTTGCTGCTAGGTGAAAGAGTCAGTGCGGAATTTTCTGCCCAGAAGTAAGTGGTGCAGCCTGTAAATCCCCCTAGGGCAAACTTCAGTTCATCCTTCCAGCTATCTGAACGGAATTTTTTGTGGTTGGCAATTAAAAGCATTAGGTAGGTTGTCGCAAATCGGATAAAGAAAATCTGGATGGCAGAAAATTCGTGGCCAATCAGCACTTTTGTACTGACGAAACTTGTTCCCCAGAAAATTACGGTGACGATTGCGAGCAGATGCCAAATCATGGCCCAAAAGATAGAAATCGTCCCGACCAGGGCGAACGCTTTTCTGCTATATTTTATGACAATGGATAATGTATTTCCGGCATTTGACTTAAACGCTATTACCATTCCAAATATGCTTGGGGTGATGCTTCTCGGCATATTGCTATCGGGCAATGTGTGGCGTTTTAGAGACAGGACAAAAGAAAACGTTTTTTTGATGCTGTTGATGTTCTTTGCCTTTACCGACTGTATCGTCGATCCCCTGGTGTATATGGTGGATGGCCACCCTGGCCTGCTGAACTATCTTATCGTGAAGCTTGGAAACAGCTGGCTTTTCTTTGGTCAGCTATCCGCCGCGGTTTGCTGGCTGTTTTTCTTTTGCAGGCACCTGAACGGTAAAATTTCCAGGGTCCAGCAGGTTCTGCTGTTTTCTGTGATGTCTGGGGGCGCCATTCTGCTGCTTGTTAATTTGTTTGTTCCTATTGTCTTTGATGTTTCCAGTAGCAACGTGTATTCCCGCAAGCCTTTGTTCTTTGGCTTTGCCGCCGCGAACTATATTTTGCTTCTTGACTCCATTGTTATTTACTTTAAGTCCAGGCTGCGCGGCGGTTTTCTCAAGTTTTTCCCGTTCTGGGTTTACGCCATACCTGTAGCTGCTGGTGGCATTATTCAGTCCATGTTCTATGGCATATCGCTGAATTCCGTATGCCTTGCCATTTCTGTTGCGGGCATTCTATCTAGCCTGCAGAACGAGTTGATTTTTAGGGACCCCCTTACCAGCCTGTACAACCGGACTTATCTGGATTATCTCCTGAAGCTGTATTCCAAGAGGCGGATTAAGACTGTCACTGGAGTCATGCTGGACCTGAATGCCTTTAAGTCCATTAACGACAAGTATGGGCACGCCGTGGGCGATGAAGCCCTGATTAAGTCTGCCGAAATTTTCCGTTCCATCGTTGGGGACCTGGGAATTGTCATTCGATATGCCGGCGACGAGTTTATTGTGCTGATCAACTCCCAGGAAGATCGCGTTATTGCCTCTTGCATGTCCGAGATCCGCCGAACCTTGCAGGTGTTCAATCGCAATTTTGGTGCGTCCTACAAGCTGGCGGTTTCTATGGGCAGCTGCAAGCTGGACTTCGATAAGTTCACTATCGACGAATTCATCAACGAAATCGACAAGCGCATGTACGAAGACAAGAAGATATTCTATGCCAGTAACGTCGAATTTGATCGCCGCAGTCATTGATTGATTATAGTTTCTTTTTATTACCATCTATAAGAAAAGCCTTTATGGTCATAGTTTACGATATGGCCTGCAGGTAGTGAAATGCAATTTTTATATCAAAAGTTATAGGAACTATCTATATTTAAGCCATAAAAATTGCGGCAGTTCCGTCGCGAAAAAAGGAAAAATCATGGCAAATCTCGAAACATTGTGCGTTCAGGCTGGCTGGACCCCGAAAAAGGGCGAACCCCGCGTTCTCCCCATTTACCAGAGCACCACTTTCAAGTACGACACTTCCGCCCAGATGGCTGACCTGTTCGACCTGAAGGAATCCGGCTACTTCTACACCCGTCTCCAGAACCCCACCAACGACGCTGTTGCAAGCAAGATCGCCCAGCTGGAAGGTGGCGTAGGTGCCATGCTCACTTCCTCCGGTCAGGCTGCAAACTTCTACGCCGTGTTCAACATCTGCGAAGCTGGTGACCACTTCATTTCCACTTCCGCAATTTACGGCGGCACCAGCAACCTCTTCAGCGTCACCATGAAGAAGCTGGGCATCGAATGCACCTTCATTGACCAGGACGCATCCGACGAAGAAATCGAGAAGGCTTTCCGCCCCAATACCAAGTGCGTCTTCGGCGAAACCGTCGCAAATCCCGCCGGCAAGATTCTTGACTTGAAGCGTTTTGCTGATCTGGCTCACAAGCATGGCGTTCCCATGATCGTGGACAACACTTTCCCCACTCCGATCCTCTGCCGTCCTTTTGAATTCGGCGTGGACATCGTGACCCACTCTACCACCAAGTACATGGACGGTCACGCCATGGCTGTGGGTGGCGGCATTGTGGATAGCGGCAACTTTGACTGGGAAGCCCATCACGACAAGTTCAAGGGCCTTACCGAACCGGATCCGTCTTACCATGGCCTTCGCTACACCGAAGCCTTCGGCAAGCTCTGCTACATCACCAAGGCTACCGTGCAGCTCATGCGCGACCTGGGTTCCATCCAGTCTCCGCAGAATGCATTCCTCCTGAACGTTGGCCTTGAAACCTTGTTCCTCCGCATGCCCCGTCATTGCGAAAACGCTCTCGCCGCTGCCAAGTGGCTGAAGAAGCATCCGAAGGTTGCCTGGGTTGACTACGCAGGTCTCGAAGACAATGCTTCCTACGCTCTGGCCCAGAAGCAGTTCAAGGGCGGCCTGCCCTGCGGCGTGCTCACCTTCGGTATCAAGGGTGGCCGCGACAAGTCCATCCAGTTCATGGATGCCCTGAAGCTGATCTGCATCGTGACCCACGTTGCAGACGCCCGCAGCTGCGTGCTGCACCCCGCAAGCCACACCCACCGTCAGCTTTCCGACGAACAGCTCATCGAAGCAGGCGTTGCTCCTGACCTGATCCGCTTCAGCGTCGGTATCGAAAACATCGAAGATATCATCGCTGATTTGGAACAGGCATTAGCACAAGTGTAACTAGCCTTACCTCGTAATTGATAATTCATGATTCGTAATTAAAAAGCTCCCGCGATTCACTCGCAGGAGTTTTTTCAATGCCTATTTCATTTATCTTCGTCAGTGCCGTCGCCCATTTTTTGGGCGCTTTTAATTCCGCCGATAATCGTCGTAATAATGATTGCGGTAATGGCTACGGCAAGTCCTGCCCCCAAAATGCCAAATACGATTTTTACAATGTCGATCATGTGTTCCTCCGGCGGGCAATATAGCTATTCTTTTTCCAGTTCCTGCAGTGTCGTTTTAAAATGGCTTACTCGTATAATGAACTTCATAAAAATTGCCTTCCCTTTTGCAGGCCAATAAAAAAAGCCTGCGCATTGGACGCAGACTTTATTAATTTGTTTATAAAACCTTCGGCCAGGCCTAGATTCTACTTGTTTTCGACACAGCGAATGTTGTAGGCGCGGTCGGCGGCATCTTCTTGCAGGCCATGAACCTGGTCGCCATCAAAGTTCTTGATCTTCCATGCGTTGCCGGTACTCAGCCAGAAGTAACCCTGCTTGTCGGCGTCGCCGTAGTCGGTGGCTTCGCCGTTAGAGAGCTTGAAGCGTCCTCCAACAGACCACCATTCGTGGGGAACAGCTGCGTCCAAGGCTTCAACTTCTTCCTGGGTCGGAAGGCGCCAGCCTAGGGGACATGCCTTTCTGGCTGCGGTAATGGTGTAGAAACGACCATAAGTGCCGCACATGTCTTCGCTAGAGGCAGTCTTGCAGAAGGAACCGTCCGCTGTTTCGTAGTTCAGGTTTTCTGCCATCCAGTGCATGCCTGCAATGGTCTGCAGCTTGTACATCTTCTGGTCGCGCTGGTCGATCATCTGGGTCTCGGTAACTGTGGGGTACACCGGAGCCTCGGAAGACAGTGTCACTTCGAGGCTGATCGAAGAGGAACTGGTCGCCGTAGAAGGAGAACTTGCGCCAGGGCAGTTGTCGCTCCAGCAGAACGGACCGCCGCTGCTGTAGTACGGAGCGGTGTAATTGCTGGTAGAAGAAATGATGACCTGAGTCGTAATCGTATCGTGAATGACTTCACCGGAACCAGTTACGGAACCGGAAGACGTGATTTCGTCCAGTGCGATTCCGTTGGAAGTTTTCTGTGAAGACGAGGTTGGCTTTGCCCCCGTCGCAGAGCTGGAGCTAGAGGTAATGGCCTGAGCCTGTTCGTTTTCCTCTTCGTTAACGCCCGTAACAGTATCGGAGCAAGCTGAAATCATGCTCACTACACCCACTAATCCCAAAAATGCAGTGATCTTTTTCATGCCCCCAAATATAGTTTACAAATCATCCCCTAACCAGCAAAAAGATTTTTACTATCTTTGTGCTCACTATGACGAACGTTGAAATTTTCGACACTACTTTTGCCATGACCATTCTGGTCGTCCTGGCTCTCTGCATTCCTACCATCCTTTTGCTGGCCAACTGGTTCCTGCATCCGGGCAAGATTAAGGAAACCGCTATCAAGGGCACTTCCTATGAATGCGGTATCGCTCACGTTTCTGGTACTTCCAATGAACGTTACCCGGTTAAGTACTATATGGTAGCAATGCTGTTCCTGGTGTTCGATCTTGAAGTGGCATTCCTCTACCCCTGGACCATCCAGTTCCTGGCAGGCGGTTGGGAACTCCTCTTTGTTCTTCTCGCCTTCTTGGTGATTCTCGAAGCCGGCTACTGCTACCTCATGAAGAAGGGTGTGCTGAGCTGGACTCGCATTCAGGACTAATCCTTAAGTCCAAACGGATATTCTATCTCAAAAATGGTGGCTGCGATCTTCGGGTCGTAGCCACTTTTTTCTGTAAAATTAGAAGGCCGAACGTATATAGACGGTCATGCCTAGCTTCTTGTAGTCAATGAGCGAAAATTCGCCACGGGCGTACAATCGTTCCTTTAAGTTAAGGGCTAGCATTCCGCCAAAGCCGATTGCCTGATGCCATTGGTTTCGCATCAGTTCGCTAAAGTGATCGCCTACCTTGGAACCTTCAAAGAAGATGTCTCCTGCCAACCTCCATCCGAGGTACTTGCGGAATTCTGCCTGTAGGGTCAGCCCCTGTGAATCTCTGAAGTAAAGACTTTCTACACCGCGGAATCGCTTGATTCCGTCGGGTCCAGACAGCATGTCGAAGGGAACGTCGCCGCCGGCCCGCTGCCATAAGGCCGATGTGGCCATGGAGATGTTCCAGAACAGGGGCGTGTAGCCTCGCAGGTCCAGGCTTTCGGTATCGAAGGTGTAGTCTCCCAGATGGTTGTCGAAGAATATCTGTTGCCACTGCACCAGGAATCCGTGGACAGCCCAGTTGGTATTGTCCCTGGTGTCGTAAGCCAGCTGGTAGCCTATGCCATTGCGCCATCCGGGGTGTACGTCCGGCAACTCTACGCTGCAGTCTCTTTCGCAGTCGTCGAAGTCTATGGCTGAATTCTCGTAGTGGATCTTGAGCCCATACTTGAAGGCCGGAGGTAACCCTACGGACGACTGCACTTCGGCGCTAAACAGCAGGCGCTCCCTGTCGTAGTTTACGTAGTCGTCAAAGTCCACATCGTTGCCCATGCCGAAGTAGCTGCCTACCCAGTTCTGGTACCTGAAGTCCAGGGTGACGCTTACTTTGTCTTGAATCAGGTAGGCGTAGGGCGTTACCTGGAACTGGAACTGCCCTCGGGTGGAACCATAGGCAGCTAGGTCGATTTCGTTGACTTTGCCGCCGGGGTGACTGGGCTCAAAAAACAGTAACGTCATGGCGCCGTACTGCAGTCTGGTTTCTTCGGAGTAGCCTAGCACTGGCAAGGCCGAAAACCTCTGGAAGTGTTCTGATCGTTGTGCTGTCGCCGAACCTTCCTGCAGGTCCGATGATTGTTCCCCGGCCTGGATTCCACACGCTGCAAGGGCCACTGCGCACAATGTGTGGCGCAGCCGGCTAATGTTCCGTTGTGGCAAGGTGTGGCTCATTGCCCACAATATATATATTAGAGCCGTATGAATCATATTGCAATTTTTATTGATGCGGAGAACCTGACCAATTGGGTAAGGAACGATGGTGTGCAGTCCCTGATGGACGAACTTCTTCCCCTTGGGCAGATCGTGGTGCGTAAGGCCTATGGTAAATGGTCGACCTCACAGCTGGCGCCCCTGCAGTCTGCCCTCAACGAGAATGGCTTTGAACTGGTGCACACGTTCCACCCGGTAAGTGGCAAGAACTCTACCGATATCAAGATGACTGTAGACACCATGGAAGTTGCCCTGGATTCCCAGGTGCAGTGGATTGTTCTTGCTACCGGTGATTCCGACTTCTCGCCCTTGTTCCGCAAGCTGCGTGAGCAGGGGAAGGAAGTGATTGGCGTTGGCCCTAAGTCCCCTCTCAGCGAGTGCGTCAAGAATTCCTGTTCCCGCTACATCTACACCGACGATGCCGCCGCAAGTCAGGCCGATGATGGCGACGAAGACGATGGAGATCGCAGCAGCCGCCTGGTTGCCGAAAAGATTGACTCTATGGAAATGCTCCGATCTGTACTCCAGAAAGAAGACGGCCCGCTTCCCCTTGCGGCGGTAAAGCCCAAGATGATCGGGCTGGACAACGCCTTCAACGAAAAGCGCCTTGGATTCAAGACGTTCATGGAATTTGTCAAGTCTGCTGATTTTGTACAAATTGATGATATCGGCGGCGGTTCCTACACGGTGTCCCTTGCAGAGCAGAAAGTCTCGGTAGAGGAAGACGTACAGATGATTCTTGCCAAGGCCCTGAAGCGCAAGGGCTGGGATATTTTTCCGAAGAATATGCTGAAGAAGATTTACATGGCGGCTTGCGATCTCACCTCGTTCGTGCCCATGAGCAAGCAGATGCTGGTCGAGGAAATCGTTGCCATGAACATTCCCGGGACGACTAGCAGCTATATCAACCGTGCGTTGGGAACCTTCTTTAAGGCAAAGCTGGTGACTGTTTCCATGAGCGATGATGGCGACAAGCTGTGGACCCTTACTGAAACGAATCAGTACTGGAAAGAAATTGACAAGGCTATGCTGGACCGCCTGAATGTAAGCCTCAAGGAAACAAACCAGAAGGTCGGCAAGAAGGATGTCGCCGCCATGCTTTATGGAAAGTACGCCGAAGGCGAAATCGAAAAGCTAATCTAAAGACTGGATTCCTGGTTTATTTACTTTGTTGTGGATTTTAAACAAAGTAATTGATTAAACCGCAATCTTTTTTGATGACCATAAAAATAAGGACTCGCCTTTGCGAGTCCTTTTTAATGTCTTGGTCTGGGGAAAGGAGTCCAGTGGAAAGGGATGCTCCCTTTCCTTTGTGTCTCGTTAGTCGGCCAGGCGCAGCGGCATCAGCAGGAAGCTGAAGTTCTGACCTTCGCCAACGGGTTCGATGATGCAGGCGCCCAGGGGGCTGTTCATCTTGAGGATGACTTCTTCGCTCTTGCACATGCCGAGAATTTCGGAGAAGTAGCGGCCGTCAAAGCCCATGCTGAAGTTGCCTTCGCCGTTGTGGGTGATTGCGATTGCTTCGCGGCATTCACCACCGACATCCGGGTCGGTTGCAGAAAGTTCCATCATGTTGCCGTTCATGTGAAGGCGAATCTGGTGGGTACGGGGGTTTGCCATGGGCAAAATGCTTCTGACCTTGCCCTGAAGTTCTGCTCCGTTGGCCTGTACAGTACGTTCGAAATTCTGGGGAATAACGGTACGGTAGTTAGGATACGGTCCTTCGTACAGCTTGGAAATAATCTGGGTAGAACCGGTGCTGAACAGGATGTGGGTTTCGGTCGTACGGATTTCGATAATGTCGTCGCTCTTGGCAATGCGCAGAATCTGCTGCAGAACCTTGGGCTGCACGATAACGCCGCTGGGAAGGGACGCTCCTTCCTGGTCGATGCTTGCACGACCCATACGGTGACCGTCGGTTGCGACCATAGAAACCTTGTTGTCGCCTGCTTCCAGGAACACGCCGTTCAGGTTCATGCGGGTAGAGTCGTTGGAAGTTGCAAAGATGGTCTTTTCGACTAGGAATGCAAGTTCGCTTGCTGCGAGAGAGAGGCTGGCGCCTTCAACTTCGGGGAACGGAGGGAAGTCACCTGCGTCAAAACCCATGATAGAGGCCTGGCCGCGTTCGCTCCACTTGATGCGGGTCAGGTAGTCCTGCACGTCGATGCTGATGTTATCGATAGAGGCGTCGGACAGGGCCTTGATAAGTTCAGAGAACTTGCGGGCGTGGATCAGGACTTCGCCATCACGTTCGCCAGAAACTTCGATCTTGGAGCGGATGCCGATGTTCAGGTCGGTAGCGCAGAGCTCAAGAACGTTACCCTCGAGACGAAGAGAGTAATTGTTCAAAATCTGAAGGGTAGACTTGTTGGGGATTGCGGTAATGGCGGTCTGCAGGGCTTCCTGCAGGTCGGACTTCTTGATTTCGAACTTCATTTTAGCCTCTCTGGATTAACATGGTGCCGACAAAGAAGATGACGGCGATTGCGGCAAGGACCACAATCACTCTGGTATCCAGAGCGTTCTTCTTATTCGGTGTAAACTTTTTGACTTCTTGCTTTGCGTGTCTGCGATCGCGACGACTCATGGTTTTTCTCCATTTTTTATACGGATAAAAAACTAATTTTTTTACAGACAATGGATAAGACTTTATGAGTAAAATCCCTTTAAATAAGCTAAAAAATTCAGCCATGAACATGGCCTCTGTCGCTCTGTTACGGGTGGAACTGGCTACTGAGGAATCCAAGCTGAAAAAACGCTTTCAGCTTCTGGGGCAAAAACTCCACGGGGCGGTCCGGGACGACCTGCTGGCCGCTATCAAGGACGATCCCTCGGTAGTTGAACTGCTGGGGGCCATCGAAGAACAGAAACGCAGGATCAAGTCGTTGCGCAACCGCATCGATGGCAATAAGGACGAAGGTTAGATAGCGCTGTGAAAAAACTTGAAATACATGTATTCCCCAGCAAGACGACATCGGGCAAAAGTTACCGCGTGTCACTGCTTGGCGCAGTTGTTGCCGTTGTTGGTGTTATTGCGGCCGTCGCTGGCTTTTTGATGTTCTCGCCGGTCAGTATTGTAGACAACGTAACAAGTGGAAACGTGAGCAATGTCTATCGCCAGAATGCAACCATCAGGAAGGAGCTTAAGTCCATTCGTGCTTCTGTAGATTCCTCTATCCTTAAGGCCGAAGAAACCAGGATCTTGCGCGATAGCACCTTGAAGATGGGTGGCCTTGGCTTTACTCTGGAAACGGTTTCCGACGAGGAACGGGCTGCCCGCAAGCGCAAGAGCCTTATGGAGCTGGAGCATTCCTTTCGAAAGCTAGTCGATGCCCTGGAGAAGGATTCTTCCCTGGCCGCAAAACTGCCGGTACTTCACCCCATGAAGAGCAATCATGCCGTCAAGAAACGTTTCGAGATGGTCTACGACCCCTTTACCGACAGCCAGCTGCCTCACCGCGGTATAGACTACGTGGCGGTGGAAGGGGACACTGTCTACGCAACGGGAGCGGGTGTCGTAACTGAGGTCCGCAGTCATCGTGGTTTTGGACTTTCCATGAAGGTGGAACATGTTAAGGGCGTGCGTTCCTTCTATGCCCACCTTGGCAAGGCCATCGTTGCGCAGGGGGCCTTTGTGAAACGTGGCGAACCCATTGCAATCATCGGCGAAAGCGGCCGCGAAACGAGCGTCGGCCTTCATTACGAAATCCGTCTAGACGGTAATTCCATCAATCCCGAAAGCTTCTTCATTACAAAATGACAAACTCCGCTTTTGAACAGAATGTGATCGCCATGGTGTGGGACTGCGACAAGACCCTCATCAGTTCCTATATGCAGGAACCCTTGTTCCGCCGCTTCAATGTGGATGGAGGCAAGTTCTGGGCCGAAGTCAACGCTCTCAAGACCCGCTATGGCGCCCAGGGAATTTCTGTCAATTCCGATACGAGCTACCTGAACCACATTCTGACTTACGTAAAGGCGGGAATCTTTAAGGGACTTAACAACAAGATGCTGCGGGAATTTGGCCGGGAACTGAAATTTTACCCGGGACTTCCCCATTTCTTTGGCGAAGTGAAGAAACTGATCGAAGACGACCCGAAGTACAAGGCCTTTGACATTCGCCTGGAACATTATGTTGTTAGTACCGGCTTTGCCGAGACGATTCGCGGGAGTGCCATTGCAGACTTTGTAGATGGAATTTTTGGTTGTGAATTTATTGAAGATGTTCTGCAGCCCGGCTTCCTGGATTCCCCGCGTCATCCTGAGGAGCGAAGCGACGAATCCGGCGAGATTTCCCAGATTGCCTGCGCCCTAGATAACACTTCCAAGACCCGCTATCTTTTTGAGATCAACAAGGGCAGCAACAAGTACCCTGAAACCATCGACGTAAATTCTTCCATCGCCCGCGCAAGTCGCCGAGTCCCTTTCGAAAACATGGTGTATGTGGCAGACGGTCCCAGTGACGTGCCTGCATTCAGCATCCTGAATTATAATGGCGGCAGCACATTTGCAGTTTACCCCAAGGGCGATGTGAATGGCATGCGCCAGGTGGAATCCTTGCGTAGAGATGGCCGTGTTCAGATGTATGGTGAAGCGGATTACTGCGAGGCGACCACATCCTGGTTGTGGCTTACAGAAAGGGCCCGTGCCATTGCCGACAAGATTGTGGCGACTAAGCAGGCTGCTATCAAGAACAGTGCCGGCGCGCCTCCGACTCATTTGCAGTAAAAAAGCCGGGAGTTTATTTAGAACAAATGAATTCCCATTTCGTTCAGGAAGCGGTTCAGGCAGAAAAGGCCGAATCCAAGTAGAAAGATCTGGATGATGATGAAGGGAACGGGGTGTTCCCTGAAATGGTAGTCGCTACCCTGATGGGAAATGGTTCCGCGGACGATGTTGCCTGTGAACCAGGCGAAGAAGATGATAGACAGGATTAGGGACATGGCATCCTTAGTTTGCTTATGAAAATGTAGAAAAATTCCCCCAAAAAGAGCCTGTTTTTGCCCCTATTGCCAGTGTCTCGTAATTCATAATTCGTAATTCATAATTATATTTATGGTCCCTAGTATTTTAGGGGGAAAGTTTTACTGACTATCCTGTTTATTGAACTACTTTAGGAATTGAATGACGAACAAGTGTAAGTGTGGAATTCTGATTAGCAAGACGCCCTACGAGAAGCGCTACGCCATCATGGAAGATGGTGAGTTGGTGGAACTGATCGTAGATGGGGGGAATGCTACCCAGATTACCGGAAATATCTATAAGGGAATTGTCAAGAAGATCGTCGCCGGCAAGTGTGCGTTCGTGGACATTGGCCTGGACATGGTCGGCAGCCTTGCAAAGGAAGAAGTGGTTGACCGCAGTGCTTCCAGGGGAAGGAATCACGAAGACGATGCTCCCGTGGCTGACATTGGGCAGTTGCTCCATGTGGGTGACGAGGTCATGGTCCAGGCAACCAGTGAACCTTCTAAGGATGAATCGGGTGTAGAACACCGCCCGCAGCTGACAATGCGTCTGAATCTTGCCGGATCCCTTCTTGTCTGCATGCCCGGTTCAGACTTGATCCGAGTTTCCAAGCGTGAACGCGACCCGGCTCGCCGCACCGACATGAAGCGCATGATCAACCGCCTGAAGGCGAAGGATGTGGGCTATATTGTCCGTACCGAAGGCGTGAACGCATCCGAAGTGGAACTGACCCAGGAAATGCGTGGTCTAGAAGCCAAGTGGGAAGGCATCAAGGAAAACTATGCAAACCTGGATGGCGCGGGCCTCGTCTATGAGGAATCCAATTCCACCAAGCGAGCCATTGGCGAATACATCAACGAGAATACGGACTATGTCTATATCGACAACCGCGACGAGTATTTTGCCATTCGCGATGTGCTGAAGACCATATCTCCAGACACGTTGGACAAGGTGAAGCTTTGGAGTTCCGCCGAAAGCCTGTTTGAATATTTCAAGGTGGAAAACGATTACGCCCGCTCCCTGCAGCGTACCGTGCCCCTGCCTCGAGGCGGAAACCTGGTCATTGAGCAGACGGCGGCCCTCGTTTCCATCGACGTGAATACCGGTCCCAAGGTTCATGGAAAGGACCAGGGCAAGATTATTCTTGAAACCAATATCGATGCCTGCCGTGAAATCGCAAAGCAGTTGCGTCTTCGTGACGTGGATGGTCTTACCATCGTAGACTTTATCGATATGGAGACCGAGGCGGACAATACCACGGTCTACAACGAGTTCTGCAAGGCAATTCGTCGCGACAGGGCCAAGGTGGAACCTGCGACCATTAGCCAGTTCGGCCTGATGGAAATCAGACGTAGGCGTGTTCATGTGGATCCCGTCGGCGGAAAGACTCATGTGTGCCCGGTCTGTTCTGGTGGTGGCCGTACCGCCACCCTGGAAAGTACCCTGGGAATGATCGACCGCTGGATGGCTCGCGCCAGTGCCAAGGGTAACATGAATGCAGTGACCTTGGTGACCAATCCCTACGTGGTTGATGTGCTGGCCAAGGACCGCAGCCGCATGTTCAACTATCTGGAATACAAGCATGGCATGTCCATCGACCTGATCCAGGATGAAAACGCCCATGTGAACCAGTTCTGGATGTACAACGAGAACAAGGAAGACATTACAGACCAGTACAACTTTGCCGACATGGGCAAGGCCGAAAAGACAGCCCGTCACGATAACCGCAACAAGGCCAAGCGCGAAATCCTCATCAGCAAGACCCCTTACGAAAAGCGTATCGCCATCATGGAAGATGGTGATTTGGTGGAACTTGTGGTGGAAGGCGTATCCTCCAACCGCGTGCTGGGCAACATCTACAAGGGCGTTGTCCAGAAGGTCCTGCCTGCCCTGAAGGCTGCCTTCATCGACATCGGCATGGAAAAGGCAGGCTTCCTCCATCAGGAAGATGCCATGGACCGTTCCGAGCTGTTGCGCCGAGAATACGGTGACGACGATGACGAAAGCGGTTCCTCCAAGGAAATTCCTATCGACGAAATCCTCAAGGAAGGTCAGGAAATCATGGTGCAGGTGGTGAAGGAACCCATCAGTACCAAGGGTGCCCGTTTGACTACGCACTTGAGCTTCGCCGGTCGCTTTCTTGTCTGCATGCCGGGAACCAACTTCATTGGCGTGTCCAAGCGTGAACGTGATCCGGCAAAGCGCCGCGAATTCAAGAAGGTGGTTCGCCGCCTGAAGGGTCGCGACGTGGGATACATTGTCCGCACCAACGGTCTCAACGAATCCGAATTTGAAATCAACAAGCAGATGCGTGAGCTGGAAGCCAAGTGGGAAGAAACGAAGTTCAACTTCGAGAACCAGCCGGCCGAAACCTGCATCTACGAGGAATCCGATTCCATCGAACAGACTGTCCGCGAATACTTCAGCGACAATACCGATGTGGTCTACATTGATAACCGCGAAGAGTATTACGCCCTCCGCGACTACCTGCAGCGCCTGTCCCCGGACAAGCTGAACAAGGTGAAGCTGTGGAACGAAGACGTCAGCCTGTTTGAAAACTTCAAGATTGAAAATGACTATGCTCGCTCCCTGCAGCGCAAGGTTCCTCTGTCCGTTAACGGTCATCCCTGCGGTTGGCTGACAATTGAACAGACTGAAGCCCTCGTTTCTATCAAGGTGGAGTGCGGCGCAACATTGAATGATTGTGCCGTCGCCTGCCACGAGATTGCAAAGCAGCTGCGTCTCCGCGACGTTGGTGGTCTTATCATCATCAAGTTCCCTGACTTTGGCAAGGACTCGAATCCCGATCAGCACTTCCTCGACAGCTATCGCGACTTCATCTATCAGGAATTCCGTAAGGCGATTCGCCGCGACAAGGCTCCTATCAGCCCGTCTCCCGTTAGCCCCTTCGGCCTGATGGAAGTGACCCGCAAGCGCGTCCGCGTGAACCTCATGACCGAAAAGACTGAAGTCTGCTCCGTGTGCTGTGGCGGTGGCCGCATTGGCTCCGTCAATGGCACTCTTGGCATGATCGACCGCTGGATGAGCCGTGCCCGCAACAAGGGCCGCATGCGTGAGGTTACATTGGTCGTTAGCCCCGCCCTGGTGGATGAACTTTGCAAGAACGGTTGCGACATCTATCGCTACCTGGAAGCAAAGCACTTCATGAAGATTAACCTGGTGGAAGACGAGTACGCTCACGTCAATCAGTACTGGATGTACGACAAGAACAACGAAGATATTACCGAACTGTACAATTTCGCTTAATTTGTTCGTGACAATCTGATGTAATCCAATGGGAACCTCGTAAGCACTGCGAGGTTCCTTTTTATGCAAGGGGCTAGTCGGAATCGCTGTCAGCATAGAAAGACCCCGCACTTGCAATGCGGGGCCTTGCCGTTAAAAGGTCTTGCTAGGGATTGCTTTGCCTAGAAGTCCAGACCAAGCTCGTTGATTCTGCCGCGGCGTACGCCCCACAGCTTGTCGCGCGTCTGGTGCAGGGTGGTTTCGCCGTTAACGATAATCTTCAGTTCCAGTCGGGCGATATAGACACCTGTACCCACCAAGCGGCCGTTGTCGGAACGCATGTTCCAGGCTAGGAAAATTCTGCCCTTGTTCTTGAGGCAGCCCTCCTCGCCGTATACAGACTTGTCGGAACACTTGATGGTGTTGGATGTTCCGCCAATGTATTCGCCGAACTGGCTGTAGTAACGGGTGCGGTAGAAGAGTTCTACGGCGTCGTCTGCAATTAGGGACTTGGATCCGTTGCGATATTCTTCCAGGTTGAATTCGTTGACGTCGCCGTTCTTGATTGCTTCAATCAGGGCCGGGCTTACACCGGCCTTTGCCAGTTCCTCGTCAAGGAGCCCGCTCTTGATGGCTTCGAACAGGTCTGCCTGGGTAACGCTGGCGATGTCGCTTACAGAAATGACGGTGTCGAGGCTTGCCTCAATGTTGTCCTGTATCAGCTTGGTTATAATCGCCTGTTCGTTGGGTGTCAGCTTAGACTTGTAGTTTTCCACCGTAACGGAACCTTCCATGATGGCGGTAACGGCGGCTTCGCTCAAGCCGAAGTTTTCGCCGACTATTCCTGTACTGATATCGGCAAATACCATGTCAAGGGCTTCTGACTGGGTAATGCTTGTGACCGTGGTGTCATAGAAGGTAGTGCT
Organism: Fibrobacter sp.; assembly: GCA_024398955.1. GTDB lineage: Bacteria > Fibrobacterota > Fibrobacteria > Fibrobacterales > Fibrobacteraceae > Fibrobacter. The sequence continues at coordinate 53,093 of JAKSIG010000014.1, forward strand.
GCCCAGTCGAGACTCAATGAAGGCGTCCAGAGCGTTTACGGCTTTCTGGGTTTCCTCGATCATGATCTTGGAAATGTCGTAGTCGATCAGGCTGCCCTGTACACCAAGGGAGTCGCCAATCTCCTGTGCGTCCTGGAAATTGTTGCTGATCAGGAGGGACTGGGTTACAGTGTCGTTCTTGATGATGCCGTAGGGGTCTGCGCCAATTCCAATGACGCTGGGGCTTTCGTTAGAAAGTTCCTGATCGCCGGTAATAGTGACCCACGGGTTGTTTTCGTGAGGCATGTTGCCCAGCAGGTCCCTGGTATCGTCATTATTTCCGGTTCCAGGAACAAAGCGGATCAGGTCTCCGTTGGTGGGGAGTACCGCATCCTGTGTGCTTACGCTATAGACGAGAGTCATTGTATTGCCGGAACCTGCCTGCTGCACGGGTACTTCGGGCTTTTCGTTAATGCCGGAGCGCATGCAGATAAATTCAAACATGGATTCGAACTGCTTGCGGGAATCGTCAGTGATGGCTTCGCTGAAGGTAATGTTCAAATGTCTGCTGCCGTCACTGCTCTTGCTCTTTACGGCGCTCATGACAATGGGGCCGACTCCATCGCTTATAGGCTCGTTTTCCTTGTAGAATTGACTTGCCTTGCCGTTGTCCTGATAGGTAAACCAGTTGTTCAGGGTGCCTGTATAAACGCTGGCCTGGCCGCCAGTAAATTGCTTGCTGCCAAAGCCGCATACATCGCCAGAGCATTTTTCTGGATTTACGTTTTCTGCGACGGCAATAATGTCGGTACCGTTAACCACGTTAAACTTGGTGGTCGTAGTAAAGGATTCTCCAAATGTAAACTGAATGGAATCCAGCCTGCTTTTTCCGGTCAGGTCCTTATTGAACTTTACATAAAGGCTGTCGGCGCGTCCATCGCCGTTCCTGTCAGAAATGACTGCCTGAACCACCTGGGGAATCGGAGGCTCGATAAAGTTCAGGTTGGTCCATACAGAAGCGCCTGCTGCAGCACCCTTGGCGGTAAGGGTAACGCCAGAGACTGGTGCGTTGGCATGAACGTAGAATGTGGCACGACCGTTGGAGTCCAGATTGACCGAGGTGATCTTTCTGCCGCCGACAGCATCCAGAATGTCCATGTTCACGTCGGAGAAGGACAGGTTGATCTTTCTGTTATAGTTATTGACCTTTGCCCACTCTTCGAAGAAGCTGATGTTTACCTGATAGGTTGCGTAGGCGAAGTCGCCGATTTGGACCGTGTCGCCGGAAACGCTTGTTCCAAGGATGGTCCAGTCGGTTTTCGCAAATGCAACGCTCGGAATGTCATAGGCGGGAACGGTAATTTCGACCTTGGTCGACTGGGAAGGATCTGACTTCAGGGTGATTTCCAGGAAGTAATGGCCCGGAGCCAGGGCGCCGCCTGCCTTGATGGCTTCGACATTGACGCTGAAAGTGGAGTCGGAGGTAATATTCAAACCTTCAAAATACGTCTTTCCTGCCTCGAGAATCTGAGCTTCCGAAAGGTTGCCACCAGTAAGCTTGAAGGTGGAAGTACCTCCTGTAGTATCCTGTTCAGTGGTGTTGGCGTCGTAACCGCAGGACAGCTTATTCTTCTTGTTAACCTGCCAGATGTCATAATTGGTAACATCGCCTCGTTCATCGGAAGTGATGAAAATGGATGCGTCCACCTGCAGGTCGATAGAAGTGCGCATGCGGAAATTGGATTCGCTAGTGTGGCGTTCCGCATAGAAAATGTGGAAGTTGTAGGTTTCACCGGGAACCAGTTTCTTGCCGGTGGTCTGGCCGATGGTGTCAAGGTCGACGGCGCCGGCCTTTTGCCCGTGCTGCCCACCGATATCCACAGCTAGGCGGTTGTCGATGAATACCCACACGTCGTCATCGCCGTAAAAGTCGAAGTACTGTCCGGGAACGTATTCAAAGGTTGCCTGGATCTTTACGGTAAAGCTAAAGTTATGAGTGCCGCCACTGCCGTTCAGCTGGTCGTAGTAGGGGTTCTTTATTGTTTTTGCATCGTCAAGATACTGGAAGTCATCGATAAGGAACATGCCGCCCTTATTTTTTTCGTTGCCTTCGGAAATGCGGTCCTTTGAAACTTCTGCCAACCAGAATCCTTCATTGTCCATAGAAATGTACAGGTCGCGGCAGGTCATGTTGGTGTATTCATTGCCTGCTGCATCCTTGGCGACAACTTCGGGAATAAACCAGTCTGCCAGATGTTCTGTCAACTTGCATTTTTCGGGGAACGGTGTTGCAGGAACGGGGACTCCGTTGGGTCCCAGGTTGTATTCCACCATGCCAGACATGAATCCCTTATCGTTGTTGCTGCCGCCGCAGCCACCGCTTTCGAAGTCTGCGCTGGGGCCTTCGGTACCCTTGCCATACCAGTCAAATACGGTAACGGGGAATTTTTTTAGGGGGCAGTCGCCAAGGACGCCGGGATACTTGGAGAACTGTGCCGGTGCGTCGCCCTTGTAACCCTGTACCCAGATGGTGTCAGAAATGGCGGCGATAGAATCCAGGGAAATTTCGGTAGCTGTCGTGGGTTCGTCCAGGACCATGCCCTCGGCGCCCACATAGTGCATGCCAATGGTCTGCTTGAAATAAACCTTAAGTCCGCTTGCCGGAGGCGTAACAGAAGTGACGAACCAGCCACAATAATTCTTGAGAGAAGTCATGGTGCCCATGGATTCGCCATTGAGGTAGAGAATGGCGTTGGTGTTGCTCCAGGGGGTAAAGAATGCGATAGTCTTCTTTCCGTTCTTCTGGGGTGCTACTGCAGAACTGGAAGTCGGCTTTACGGGATCTTTTACTGAAGAAGAAGAGACAGGCTTTGTAGGATCGGCAGGATTTGCTACAGAGGAGGACGAAGCTGCTGCAGGCTTGCCCTGGGTAATGGAGCCATCCTCATTCAGGGTGACTGTTACCCTTTGGCTGCCTACGAACAATGTGTTGCCTGCCACAGACGTAATGGCTGTTTCACACGTTGCGTCGCTGAAGAACCGGATTTCGCTTGCGGGGAGTTTTTTGCTGTCTAGGTTAAACCTGACGCCATTTGCAGCAGATGTGCATTTTTGCACGATTTCGCGTCCGTTAACGACCTGATAGAAAAGGTCTCCTTCATGGTATACGGTTGCGTTATAGTTGGCTGCAAAAGCGCATGTGCCTGCTAAAAGTCCAAGGAATGCACCCATGCGCAATTTCCGCATTGGGCTATGCTTTAAAACAGACAAAAGAGAGGGCAACTTTATTGCCTTCTCGAGAATTTCTCTACACACCATCCAATCTCTCCTTATGGGTTTTCGAACACCATTTGAAAACCCCAGGTTCGTCAAGAAATAGATTTTTTTTTGTGAGAAATCAATAAGGTAAAGAAAAGTTTCTGTGTAAATAGTGTTTTATGGAAAAAATAGTGTGTTTTTGGGGTAAATCGTATCAAAAAAAGGCGCCCTTTTGGGGGCACCTTTAAAAAAGACAACATTTTTTTTTGAGAACGTTATTGAGAAACTAAAGCCCAAGATCGATGGCGTTCACCTTTCCCCTGCGTACGCCCCAGAGGAAATCCTGGGTGCGGTCGGTAATGACCTTGGTGTTTACGGTAATCTTGACCTCGAGACGTGCAATGTAGACGCCTGTGGCAGCCAGCTTGCCGTTTTCTGCACGCATGTTCCAGGCCAGGAACAGCTTTCCTTCGCTATCCAGGCAGTTGCTCTTTCCATCGGCCTTGAATATGTCGTCATTGCAGGTAATGGTGCCGGATTCGCCATTGACATAGTGACCCAGGCTGGTGTAGTAGTAGGTCTGGTACGTTAGAACGGTCTTGTCGGCAACCGCGGATACGATATGCTTGATGTCCGCATCGGTTCCGCGGGAGTAGTAAACCAGGTTTTCCTTTGTCAGAAGGCCGTTCTCGTAGGCGTCTACAATAACGTCGCTAAGTCCGAAACGGTCCTGAGCCTCATCGATGGTCATTTTTCCGGTGCTTACGGCTGTAATGATGTCTTCGATGGTGTAGGTCTTGGCGCCAATCGGCAACCCGTTAGGACCGATACTTCCGGCGGATCCGTCGCTTCCGTTGACAGCAGGATCGTTCTTGTCGACGTAGGCGGGAGTTCCCTGAACAGCCTTCACGATTTCTGCAATCTCGTTTTCTACCAGCTGGGCCATATCCAGGTCGCCAAGGTAGTGACCCTGGGTTCCATAGATGGCGCCTACCTGTTCGGCGCTCAAAGTCTGTTCGCTAGTTACGAGCTTCGTGACGGTTGCGGTTTCGCTACGGATAATGGCTGCGGCACTGTCAAAGTTTGCAGATTCCGGGGAGAGGGTTACAACCTTCGGGCTGGTAACGGTAACCTTCTGTTCGCCGGTAATGCGGACCCATGGGTTGTCCTCGTGAGGAGCGGCGTTCACAAGGTCGAGAGCCTGTCCACCCAAGGAGGGCGGTGTAAAGCGGACTGAGTCGCCTACTGCGGGAACAACGTCCTTCAGGCCGCCCTTGGTAAATACCAGACCCCATTGGTTTGCCGGAGTCGTTCCAATATCGCCGGCTTCCTTGATGTTGGTTTCCATGGCATTGTCGCGCCAGCAGATAAAGCTGAACATGCTGGAACTAGCGTTGGCACTGTTAAGGCCTTCGCTGAAGGAGAGTCTAAGCAAGGTGTTGCCATCGCTCATGTATTCCACTTCGGCGGCAATGATCACGGGGCCAATCCTGTCGTGGAGATCGCCTTCAACCGGGAAGTAGGAGACCTTGCCTTCGTCATCGGTGTAGGTGTAGAATACGGTAACCTTGCCGTGGTATACATCCGTTGCGCCGCCGGTAAAGATCGCTGTGCCAAATCCGTCACCGTCTGCCACGACAGTTGCTACGACGTCGCCGTCCTTATAGTTTGCCTTGTAGGGGGTGTCGAAGTTGGAACCGAATACGAACTTCAGGGAGTCGAGAACACTCTGGCCGCCAAGGGGCTTCTTGAAGTGGAGCCAGAGGCTGTCGCCGCGGCCATCGCCATTGCGGTCATAAATGTAGGCGGTGTCTACCTGGGGAACAGGGGGCACTGCCATGTTGATGTTGGTCCAGTCTACAGAAACGTTCTTGGCGCCGGCGCTCTTTATGGTAAGGGTTCCGTTAACCACTTCGTCCAGGGCCTTCACGAAGAAGCTTGCGTGGCCGCCTGTCAGGAGTACTTCGTCAATGACGTTGCCCAGGGAGTCGCAGGCTACCAGGTTGGGGGTAGAAGTCTTGATAGAAACAGGGATGCCGCTGTACATGATTGCCCAGTCTTCGGCATACATGATGTTAACGGGGTAAGAGCGTCCTGCCCACATCTTTTCGGACTTGTCCAGGTTAATGGGGAGGGTGTCGCTAGAAACGTTGCGGCTGATTTCGTTGCCATAGGGATTCCAGAACTGGGTAAAGCAGAGGGAATCTGCTGCATCCTCGGAATCGTCAATAAAGTTCAGAACGCAGTATGCAGAGTCCTTCACGCTTGCGTAAGCGAGATTGGGGAGCTCGTAGGGGGCCACGGTGAAGGTAATGTCCTTGAATTCCTTGGGATTGCTCTTCAGGGATACTCGTACGTAGTAGGTTCCCGGGGGAAGACTCTGTGCCTTGGCAATGGCCTTCTGGTCAATGGTAATCTTGGTAAAGTCGCCAGTGATGGAAATGCCGTTGTAGTATAGGGAATCCAGAACAGTCAGGGGAACGCCGCCCTTGGCAACGCCCTTGCCCATAAGAACGAAGTTGGAGGGGCCGAGTTCTGTAGTTTCTGTTTCGGGGCTGGAGCTAAAGTCGCAGGCCAGCTTACGTTCACGAACCTTCTGCCACACTTCCTTTACGATGGTGGTGGTATCCGGAGAAAGGTCCATAAAGAACATGCTTGCGTCGGTCTTCAAGTCGATGGACGTACGCATCTTGAAGTTGGATTCCTTCTGGTGACGTTCGGCATAGAAAATGTGGAAGGGATAAGTCTGGCCAGGAACCAGAGCTTCGCCACCACCCTTGCCGATGGTGTCCAGCTTGACCTTGCCATTTACACGATGGTGCTGTCCGCCAATGTCTACCACAAGCTTGTTGTTAATGAATACCCATACGTCGTCATCGCCAAAGAATTCGAATTCCTGACCGGGGACATATTCAAACTGCGCCTGGATCTTCATGGTAAAGCCATAGTTATGGGTTCCCAGATCCGTTTTGATATTGTCGTAGTAGGGGTTCGGAATGGTCTTGGCGCTATCCAGGTACTGGAAGTCGTCCAGGAGGAACATACCCTTTGTGGGGCTGTCAATATCTTCCTGTCCCAGCCAGAAACCTTCGTCGTCCAGGACAAGTTCAAGGTCTCGGCAAGTGGCGTTGGTGTACACGTTGCCCATGTTGTCCTTGGCGAGGTCTTCGGGTAGGAACCAGTTGGCCAGATGGTTTGTGGTCTTGCAGTTCGAGGGGAAGTTTGCTGCAGGAACGGGAACGCCGTTGGGACCCAGGTCCACTTCCACCATGCCGGTCAAAGCCTTATAGGCGTTGTCCGGACCGACGCAGCCGCCGGTTCCGAAATCCTGGCTTGTGCCGCTCTGGCTTGCAGTGTTCTCTTCGTCATTGCCACTTCCATGGAGCCAGTCGAACACCATTACCGGAAGATTCTTGATGGGGCATTCTCCCAATTCGTCGGGGAACTCGGTGTAGAGATCCGGAGAACTGTACATGATGGAGGTAATCCAAACGGTGTCGGATAGCTGCAGGACAGAGTCCAGCTTGATTTCGTTTTCTACACTAATGGGGTTGTTTTCGAGACCATCCTTGCCGATATAGTTTTCGCCAATGGTCTGCTTAAAGGAAACGAATACATCTTTTGGGTCAAGGAGAATCTTGGTTTCGAACCAGCCGCAGTAGGGGCTTCCTACAGGGGTCATGTAGTATTCGTTGCTGCCCATGAACATGATGGCGCTTGTATTGGTCCAAGGAGCCAGGAATCGAATGGTTTTCTTGCCAGGCACAACAATCTGGATGTTGGGCTTGGAATCGTAGGTGCTGATGGTTCCGTCTTCGTTGATGACAATCCATACTTCAAGAACTGGCTTCAGGGCCAGATCGTCGTCGTTAATGTCGCTGGGATAGTCGTATGCCGGGAAGAGTTCGGCAAGATAGGGACGGTTCAGTTCGTTCAAGTCGGTTTTGCAGGTTCCATTGCTGCAGACAAGTCCGAAACGCAGCTGTCTGACGTCCTTTTTTCCGTCGGCAAGACGTTCATTTGAAAACTTGATGGAAAACATTCCATCGTCACCCTTGGTCAAGGCTTTGTACTTAAGGTTGCTTTCGTTGTCTGCGTAATAAAGGCTATTGCCATCGTATATAACGTGCGCCACGGCCACAGAATCGCGTTTGGCCGCGCTAGCAGAAATAACAAATAGAGCCAGGCACACCACCAAGCCCCGGAACAGGTAATTGAACCTCATCCGTTCTCTCCTTGAAATAATCCCAAAACAACAAAACCAGACTAAAAATAAATTTTTTTTACGTGCACTCAAATGCTTTTCTATCAATAAGTTGTAAAGTTTTATTAAAGAATCCTGCAGTGCTGAAAATGCGTGATAAATGGACAAAAAAATGCCTAATGTTTATGAAAAATTTGGACTTTTTTGATAATGAGCGTGTTTTTAAGGTGCCAAAATCCTAATTTTTAGGCCAGAATAGGGAACAGACTGCAGTCTGAATAAAGAATTTATGAAAAAATAGGAGATTTAGAATGAATCGTGTATATCTCGTTGCCGCCGCCGACATGGCCGCCAAGGTCAAGGTTGCTGTTGACGCTGTAGCCACCGCAGGCCTCAAGGCTGCTACCTACAAGCCCTGCCTTAATGGTTCCGCTGCTGTGGAAATGCTCAAGTCCGGCGATAGCGCTGTCCTTATGGAAAAGATCGCTGCCGACTTCATCGCCCAGGACTTCGACGCCGTGGACGTTGTAGTGGTGGAAGGCGCCCAGGACATGAGCGGTGCCGCTGCCTACAAGTTCAATGACAAGCTTGCTACCGCCCTCGATGCAAAGATCTTCTGCGGTGACGAAGATGCTGACCTGTACTGCCCCAGCCGCATCATGCATTGCCCCAAGTGCATTGCCCGCGACCTGGCTGAACCCGCTGCCGAACGCAAGACCTCCCAGGCCATGTTCCGCGCAGGCCTCCTCCAGAAGGCATCCAAGTCCGTAAAGCGCATCGTGCTTCCCGAAGGCTCCGAACCCCGTACCGTCCAGGCTGCAGCTCTCGCCGTAGAACGCGGCATAGCAGTTCCCGTGCTCATCGGCAAGAAGTCTGAAATCGAAGCCGTGGCCAAGGAAAAGGGCGTGAAGCTCCCCGCCAACATCGAAATTATCGAACCCAGCGCAGAACTTGCTGAAAAGTACGTTCCCACCCTGGTTGAACTCCGCAAGGCCAAGGGCATGACCGAAGAAGCCGCCCGCGCAGCTCTCGCTGACAATGTAACCCTCGGCACCATGATGCTTAAGATGGGTGAAGTGGACGGTCTCGTTTCCGGCGCCATCCATTCTACTGCAGACACTCTCCGTCCGGCTCTCCAGATCATCAAGTGCGCTCCCGGCGTAAAGTCTGTCAGCTCCGTGTTCTTCATGTGCCTGCCTGGCCAGACCTACGTCTATGGCGACTGCGCTATCAACCTGAACCCCACCGCCGAAGAACTTGCAGGTATCGCCCTCCAGTGCGATGACACCGCCAAGGCATTCGGCCTGCCCAGCCGCGTTGCAATGCTTTCCTACAGCACCATCAATTCCGGCAAGGGCCCCGACGCTGACCTCGTGAAGGAAGCTACCGCCATCGCCAAGGCTGCCCGCCCCGACATGGCCCTGGATGGCCCGCTGCAGTACGATGCTGCAACTACCCCCAGCGTTGGCTCCCTGAAGGCTCCCGGTTCTGCTGTGGCTGGCAAGGCAACCGTGTTCGTGTTCCCGGATCTTTCTGCCGGTAACATCGGCTATAAGGCTGTGCAGCGTTCTGCCCAGGGTACCATCGCTATCGGCCCCATGCTCCAGGGCCTTGCAAAGCCGGTGAACGACCTCTCCCGTGGCGCCTTGGTGGAAGACATTGTCTATACCATCGCCCTGACTGCTGTTCAGGCCCAGGCTTAGGAGACCGGCGGCTCAGTACATCGGTAAAATGCAAAGACGCTCCGCAAAATACGGGGCGTTTTTTGTTTTGCTGTGAATCGGAAAAATAGGGACTAGAGATTAGAGACGGTCCGTAGAAAAATCACTTCTTATCCAGCTTGGCGTTGATCTTTTTCTGCAGTTCCTTCAGGTGCCAGCGGCCGCGCTTGTCTTCTAGGAAGAAGCTGGTGCGTACGCCTCTTGCTAATCCGCGGTCAATAAGATTCAATGCGTCGGCGTAACGGTTCTGATCGAAGCGCAGTTCTGCCAAGAAGAAATAGTTGTACAGGTCTTTCGGATTCTGCTGCAGTGCCATGGTTAGGTACTTGTCCGCCAGCTTCTTGTCGGGCCACGAAAGTACCAGCGGGATATAGGGCAGTACAAAGTGGGCTCGGCCTAGAATCTGCCAGTTCTCCGTAGCAGTGGCTACATCTCGGACTGTTGAAGCCACTCCTTCCTTTACGGATGTGAGGGCGCCACGCTCGTTTCCCCACATAGAAATGGTAGATGCGTACACGTGTGCAATTTCCTTGTTCTTAGGGAACTGTCTGTAGGCGTTTTCGCTAATGACCTTAAGGCTGTCCAGTTTCTGCTTGCGTTTATTTTTTTCGAAGGGAACAAATCTAAAGCTGAAGTAGAGGCTCTTTACAAGTCCCTCGGTGGCGGGTTCCTGCAGCGCTGAATCTGCAAGTGCGGCGCGGTACTTTGCAATCATCAGGTTTGCGTTCTTCTTGTCGGCCTTGTCGCCGTTGGCTCGTTCGGCACGGGCTGCGTAACAGGAGTCGGCAATTCGCAAATCGTCTTTACCGTTATATTTTTCGAAAGATACGGCTGTAGAGTCCGCAAACCCTAAGGTGGCGGAAATTATGACCAGGAGCAAAGTGGCGATAAGCCTTCTCATACCTTCCAATTTTGCAACAGCTTGTTCAGCTGTGCAATGCGGGACTTTTCGTCATCGGTACCGTGATAAGTCTTGAACAACAGATAGCGGTACTCCATAAGTGCAGTACGAATTAAAACTTTGTCTTCTTTTTTCAGCATAAAAGATAACGTAGTTAACGAGCTGGAGAGGGGAACGTTGGTTCCCTCCCTCCAGTCTCGATAAAGGATGCGGTTACTTGTGGCCCTTGCCCTTTCCGGAGAAGTAGTCCTGCTGGCGAGTCATACCAAGCACGGCATGCCACAGGTTTCCGTTGGGGTTGATTTTCTTTCGTTCGTTCACGGCATATTCGATAGGCACGTGGGAGAATGCGTTGTTCATGCTGCCTACGACCATGTCGGTCTTGCCGGCCATGCCTGCATGTACAGCGGCTTCGGCCAACTGGAAGCAGAAGATGGCGTCGGTTCCCTTTGCCGGAGTACTACGAACCATGTAGCTGGGGTCAAAGTACTTGATGTTGATTTCCTTGCCCACCTTGTTGAAGTGTTCCTTAATCTTGCGGGTCAGGAATTCGCCAATGTCGTTCTTAAGAACATTTCCGCTTGCGTCCTTGCGCTCGGGCTGGTCAACGAATAGTTCCTGACCGGCACCTTCGGCCACTGCGATCACGGCGTGTGTCTTGCCGTTGTCGTAGCGACTTTCAAGAGCCTTGCAGAGCCCTTCAAGAGTAAAGGGAACTTCGGGAACCAGGCAGATGTTCACCACGGTCGTAGCGAGTGCTGCGTAGGCTGCAATAAAGCCTGAGTCGCGACCCATAAGCTTTACCAGACCGAGTCCGTTAAAGGCGCCGTTTGCTTCGTTATGAGCGCAGGTGATAACGTCGGTTGCACTGAGCACTGCTGTTTCAAAGCCGAAGGTTCTGTCGATCAAGTTCAGGTCGTTGTCGATAGTCTTGGGGATACCGATAATGGAAATGGGCTGCTTGCGCTTCTTCACCTCTTCGGCAATGGCGTGGGCTCCGCGGAGGGTTCCGTCGCCACCGATGCAGAACAGGATGTTAATGTTCAGGCGCATCAGTGTGTCTACCATGATTGCCGGATCCTGTTCGCCGCGGGAGCTGCCGAGGATGGTACCGCCGTCTTCCTGAATGGCGTCAACCACATCCGGATTCAGGACCTTGGGGGAGTAGCCATACTTGGGGTTAAGACCGCGGTAGCCATAGGGAATGCCAAAAATGTTGCGTACGCCGTAGTCAAACCAAAGGGTTTGCACAAGTCCCTTGATCACGCTGTTCAAGCCGGGGCAAAGGCCGCCGCAAGTAATGATACCTGCGCGAGTCCAGGCCGGATCGTGGAAAATGGTTTCGCGAGGGCCGGCTGCTTCGAGGCTGGGAACAGGAATGTTATTCTCGTAAAAATGCTTTAGACGCTTCACGTCGGTGGTAAGGCATACCTGTTCACTGTCAGAAACGTACTGAAGTCCCTTTAGGGGAGACTTCAGTGTCCCTACACCTACAGTTTCGATGGAAAGATCATATTCAGACGGGTTTTGCAGAATATCTTCTTGAGTCATATTAGCATCCTCTATGGTAGCTAGTTATAGAACTTGCCCTTGCTCCCTAAAAATACATAAACAAAAATGTAGCGTATGTTGCAAAAACGTTTTTAATTGTGCCTAATGGGCAACTACAGGTCCAACGGCGGGAAATGAATCTTGGTTCGCAAACCGGGGTTGGCGTTTTCCAGCTCGATTTTCATGTTGGTCAGGGAGCAAAGCTTGCTTACCATAGAAAGGCCGATGCCTGTACCACTGGTCTGGCGCGTCATTTCGTTTTCGACACGATAGAATTCCTGGAATACCTTTTTCATTTCTGCAGGGGGGATTCCCGGGCCGAAGTCTCGTACAGCGAGATACATGTCTGTACCCTTGATGGTCAGTTCGATATTGATCATCTTGTAATCGGATTTCTTGCTGAACTTCAGGGAGTTGTCTACCAGGTTCATCAAGATCTGCATGATGGCGTCGCGGTCAATGAGCAGGCTGATGTTGTTTGCATCCGTGTCGGAAGAAACTGTCAGTTCAAAGCCCTGCTTTTCCACGTTCTTACTGTAGGTGGCGACAAAGTCATCCAGTACGGCCTTAGGACGTTCCCGCCTTAACTGAACATTCCACCGGTTTCCATCCAGTTTAGACAAATTAAGAACGTTCTGGATCAGGCGCGAAAGTCTATCGGCTTCGCTTGCAATTTGTGTGTAGTACTTTTGGCGTTTTTCATCGCTTACAACCCAGGAATTCTGCAGAAGTTCTGCGTACATCTTGATGGCTGTCAGTGGAGTCTTCAGCTCGTGGGTAATGGCCGATACAAAGTCCTGACGTTTAGAAGCCAGTGCAACCTTGCTCTGGGTAAAGCGGTAAATGGTCCAGAGGGCGATTGCAATCACGATCAACAGGATGATGCCAGAGATAAGGGCTACAGTGGAACCGAAATTGACGCTCTTGTCTGCATACATGTAAAGAGCGATGTTGTTGTACGGTGCCTCGAGATGGCGTACCTGCTTAAGAGTGTGTGAACTCCGGTGGACACCGACAGAAGCGATTAGCTCTCCGTTCATTGTCACATCGACTGCGTATGGAGAATTTTCGATGTCTTTTAGTTTGTCTTGAACCATGATGTTCAGGTAGCGGAACATGTCTACCGCGAATCCCTGAATAACAGGAACCTGGCCAATCTGGATCTTTCTAAAGAAAACGATGGTGTCGTTAATGGCTCGAGCCTTGAAGTTTTCGATTTCTACGTTGGTGTTTGCGCCGGAGAATGTGAGAAGTTCCGGTTGGAAGGTAGAATCGTTCTTCTGGGTTTCCGCAATGTAGGATATGGCTTCGTTTTCGGAAGTTGTTTCGGTTCTTGCAGAAATTGCCAGGTTTGGAATTTCCTCGTACAGCTGGTCGATGGCTTCTGTGGAATCCACCATCTGGGTTGCCTGTTTGGGCAAGCTGTTTTTAATCCCAAGAGTATCTAGCAAGTGCTGAATCTGGTCGCGGGTTTTCTTTCGTTCTTCGCGGCTGTCAAAAAGCGGGTTGTCCCAGATGGACTTGCCGATACGGGTACTGGTATCCGGGTAGAAGGGAGTAAGCAGGTCTCCGTTATGGGAAATCTGGAAGTGACCGATCAGGCCCTTGGTGCAACGATAGTTCGGATCGTATTCGCAGAAGGGACCAATGCTGTCCGGATAGACAAAGAAGGCTGACAGCTGGATTCCGCTACCGCCAATCACGGCGATTGAATTCAAGATGCCGTAAGCCTTGTAGGAACGGCGGTTTTCCTGGTTCAGGTCTGTAATCAGGCCGTTTTCGAAATAGGAAAAGGCCTTCTGCAGTTCTTCCTGTATGTTGCGTTCGTTTAGGTCTCGGGTCTGCTTGTAAGACTGTACGAACATGATCGACAGCGGTATGGCGATCACCAAGAAAATGCAAACAAACACCAGGCGTTCCTTGATGATCGCCTGGTGTTTTTTAATGTATGAGAGAGATTCTTTTAGGCTTATCTTTCGCATTCAGGAGCAGAGCGCATCTGGTAGCCTTCGCCACGGAAAGTTACCAAGAGCTTCGGGTGAGAAGGATCGTCTTCAATCTTCTTGCGAAGCTTGGTGATGTGAATGTCCACGGTACGGGTGTCCACGGATTCTGCGTTTTCGTACCCCCAGACCTTGCGGAGGAGTTCGGAACGAGGTACGGCGTGGTCGCGGTTGGTCCACAGGTATTCGAGAATTTCGATTTCCTTGCGGGTAAATGCAAGTTCTTCGCTGCCACGGGTACCGGTGTATTCGCGGAAGTTAACCTTCAGATTGCCAGCAACAAGCTTGCCTTCGTTTTCCATGGACTGACGGCTGCGGCGGAGCACTGCTTCGATACGGGCCAGGAGCATGGGAACAGAGAACGGCTTGGGGATGTAGTCGTCGGCACCGAACTTAAGACCGTTGATGATGTCCTCGTCGGCGTTCTTTGCAGAAAGAATGATGATGGGAAGGCTCTTGTCCTGTTCGCGAATCTTGTCGCAAACGGTAAAGCCGTCCATGCCCGGGAGCATCAGGTCCAGAAGGACAAGACCATACTGTCCGGTCAGGGCTTCGGCAAGGCCGTCTTCGCCGTTGATTACATGCTTGACGCGATAGCCGTTCAGTTCGCAAAGGTCTACAAGGCCTTCGGCAATGGCTATTTCGTCCTCGATAATAAGAATGTTTGTGCTGCTAGTATTCTGAGTCATTTATAGTTCCTAAAAAAATTCACGTATTAGATGGCAAGGCCGATACCAGCTTCGAGAGCGAAAATACCCGGATCGACTTCGTCAGGATAGTCGCCGCCGAAATAGAACTTGCCGTTCACGTAGGCAGCAATAGGAATAATGGGAAGCTTTGCACGAACGCCAATGAGGGCGTGTACGCCGATGGAGGTCTTCAGGCCTTCGTCAAGAGCAGCTTCCTGGACCTTTGCCTTCATGGATTCACCCAGCTCGTTTGCCTTTTCGGCAGCTGCCTGCATGGCGACAGGATCAGTAATGTCAGCAGATGCGATTATGCCGATCATTTCCTGCACAGGGCCATCGATCAGCTGGGATACGAAGGACTGGTTCAGGACGAAGGTGTTCATGCGGTAGGTTACGCCACCGCCGATGTAGGGGCGAATGATGGGCAGGGTGGTAAAGGGGTAGGTAATGGAGAGGTCGCCGTTCATGGATACGAACTTCGGGTTTGCCTTACCGAAAGGAGTGCCGCCCAGTTCAATTTCAAGGGGGATTTCCTGCAGGCTGCCGTCCATGGGGTTGGACACGTAAAGGCTTGCGTCGTAGGAACCGAACTGGAAGTTCATAGTTGCTTCTACGTCGATAATGGGAAGAATGTCAACCCACAGCTTGAAGCCAAAGCCCTGCATGGTACCGTCGAAACCGCCGTGCTGCAGAAGGATGGAGCCATCTGTGGTGACCGGAGCAGGTGCGTCCATGCCATTCATCTTGGTGCCGAAGCCCGGTGCGTAATGGCCACCGATACCGATAATTGCAAAAGACTGGGTGGCGAGCAGAGCGCCGGCTGCGATAAGAGCCTTAAAGTTCATGAGTACTCCTTAAAAAAACGTTTTGACTTGAAACTAAATAAAAATTCCGAAAAAAGGAAATCTAATTCACCCCAATTCTCCAAAATTACTCGATTGCGGGGGCTATTAGCACCTTTTTCTGGCCTTTGCCTACCTTAACCTTGCCAAAATCATAGGTACTGAAGATTTGACCGTTGTTTCCCAGGGCGTTGACGCTTACGCTATGTTCGCCTGCGTCTACGGGAATTCGGGTCATGTAGACGGAATTCGGCATAAACAGACCGATGCGCAGGTCTGCCTGTTCTAGCTGGGACTGACCTACGTCTACTGCGATATTCTTGAGCAGATTGAATATACCATTGTCGGTATTGGTCTTTTCCTTGGCGATCTGGGCAGCGATAGTCCTGATGGTAACGCGTACCGCAGTCCTTGTAATGGTCGTCGGGGTTTCTTCTTCGATATTCTTGTCCAGCTCTGCATCTACAGAAACGAACTTTTCGGGCTTGACCTGCCTGTCATCGACCTTTACGTTAAACTTGTAGACTCTCTGGGGCAGTTCCTTCTTTTCGGGGAGTGCAAAACCGATATGGAAGGTGCCGCCATTGCCATTAGGAACAGGAGGTGCAATCAGGGTTATGGAACCCATGCTGCCGGTTTTACCATCCTTGTAGTTTAGATGCATGGATCCACCGCTGACAAAAGTTCCTGACATATACATTTCGCCAAGAATGGGGCTGTGGCCGGCATAACCGATTACGATGATTTCCTGGCCTTTTTCCCGTGCCTCTGTCGCGATAGGAGTCTGTTCCAGCGGGGTACGGTTCATGGATTTCAGGTCGTCCTTACGGTCCATTTTGGCAAGGCTTTCGTTAATGAACTGCCACGCCTCGGAAGGCATCTTGATATTGCCGTTGTCAAAGGCCTTGGTGGCCTGAATGTAAGAAATGGCGGCATCGTCATCTTCGCCAGACATTTCGTAGACGATAGCACAGAGGTAGCGAAGGAATCCGTTGTCGTTAACGCGATTCTGGTCCTTCTGGTACAGGCCTTCTAGCGCAATCTGAGCTCGCTTGACTTCAACCAGAGCGCCCTCGACATCCTTCATGGCCAGGTAGTTCAGAATCTGGTACTGGTACATCATGATGATTTCGAAGGGTCTTGCCCTGTAGGGGCGGATATTGTCGTTGGTGACCACAGCTGCAGCTTCGTTGGTTACGGACTTGGTAAAAAGATCGTCGTAGATATCCTCGGCCTTTTCGAAGTGCCTTGTACTTTCCTTGTAGTCGCCGTTGTAGTGGTAGAGCGTTCCTAGGTCGAAGTGGTACAGCCATTCGCTCTTTTCGCCATAGAGTTCGTCGGGCTTGCTTTCGATCTTTTTTGCGGCACCTTCAAAGCCTTCCTTTTTTAGGACGGGGACAATTGTCTCGTAGCGAGTCATGGCTTTGTTGGCGCAAGAGCAAAGCAGAAGAGCTGTTACCAGAAGCACTACAAGTCGTTTCATGATGATTCTCCCAGGAATAGGTTATTGAAGCAAATATAATTTTTCGTTACACAAAAAAGGCCCGCAGTACAGTACTGCGGACCTTTGTAGAAGCCTGACGTAGGAATAGAAATTACTTTTTCTTCTTCTTGCCGGTAGCGTCGAGGGTAACTTCTGCAGTTTCTTCGCCCTTGACGGTTACGAGAGTTTCTGCGGACTTGCGGTTGGAGCATTCTGCACGAACCACGTGGTCGCCTGCATCCAGGTTGTGGATGGTAAGGGGAGCGCCATCGGTCTTGTCTGCCTGGTCGCCATCAACAAAGATGATGCACTTGCCAGGATTGGTGGTCACCTTGATGTGGCCCTTGGGAATGGTGGTACCGTAGTCCATCTTGTTACATTCGTCGTTACCCGGCCAAATGTTGACTCGCTTAGAAACCAGATCGAAGCCCTGGTCCTGAACCTTGAAGTCCTGGCGGCCAGACTTAACCTTCATATTGACAATGGGGCTCTTGCCCAGGTATTCGCCGCCCAGGTACACGTCGCTGTTAGGAGGATTGGTTACGATGTTGACGACTGCGTCCTTGCCGCGAGGAGGCGGATTATCGGGGTCTTCGCATTCCTTGGCATTGACATTTGTAAAGAGGAATGCCATCAGCGCGGCATACAGGAACATTTTCTTCATGGAGTACTCCTATTAGTTTTCCTTAAAAATACAAAGTTTTACAGGAATTTAAATTTTTTTATTGAAAAAGTTTGTGAACCTGGCGAAAAAGGAACTACCTTTGCCCATATGAAAGCTCTTTATCAACGAATTCGAATGCTGAATGGCAAAAACTACGGCCTTTACAAGTCCCTTGGGGACAAACCGTGGGATTTTGGCGACTTTGAACTGGAATTTCTCCATGTGCAGGGGGATCCCTATGCTCCGGCGTCTAGAGTCATGATAAAGGCGAGCCTCCAGATGCTGGGGTACGGTCCCGAATGGGGTTCCAGTTTTGAACGTCGTCTGGCTTTGAGCGATTTTTTGTACCGCAGGCTGAGTGGCCTTGTGCTGGAACGTTATCCGGACAAGGATGCCGCGGTTGTGTTCGACGTGTCTGGCCCCGAGATGCTGGTCCGCAATTCCCTGTGGATAGATAATGGGGATTTGCGTGCAGTCCTGCAGGTGCGCCTGCCTGGCGACGGTCGCAAGATTCAGGCGGAGGCCGCTGCCGAAATTTTGACCATGGTCTTGCCGGATCTGGTGTCTGCAGGTCTCTACTATAATAAGAAGGACGACGCAGCCCTTAACGCTCATTACCAGGCGCTTGCGGATCGAGCTGTGATCCTTGGTGAGCTTGAGGCTAGGGGCCTTGTGGCCTTTGTGCCCGATGGAGCCGTTCTGCCCCGAGAATCCGGAATTTCTGAAGCGCCCATGGTAGGAGCCGTACCCTTTGTGGCTCCCGAGGAAATGGCAATTACTTTGGATGTAAATGGCCGCCAGGTTCGCGGCATGGGAATTCCAAAGGGAATTACGGTGATTACCGGTGGTGCCTTCCACGGAAAATCCACCTTGCTGCAGGCCCTGACCCGCGCCGTCTATCCCCATGTTCCCGGGGATGGTCGCGAAGGCATTGTCATAGATGAATCCGCTCTTCGTGTGGGCGTTGAAGATGGCCGCAGTGTCCGCGGTACGGATCTGTCGCAGTTTGTTCGTGATTTGCCTGGCGGAGTAAGTACCAAGGAATTTACAACTGCGGGCGCATCCGGTTCTACCAGTGAAGCCGCCAACTTGCTTGAAGCCATGGAGGCTGGTTCTTCTACGTATCTGATTGACGAGGATTCCTCCGCAGTTAACTTCCTTATTCGCGATAGTCGCGTCCGCAAGCTTTTGGGCGACGACCGCGAACCTCTGATCCCGTTGACCGACAGGATTCGTGAAATCTGCTATGGAACTGCGAATGCCTCGGAAGGTGAGTGCTCCGCAAACTCCGCAGATGACAAGTGCGCCGCTCGTAGCTTTATCCTAGTGGCTGGTGCTTGCGGTGACTATCTAGAACTTGCAGACAACATAATTGTTATGGCCAATTACAAGGCCGAATGTGCAAAGACGGTTGGAAAGCCTTGCGCTGCATTGGGTGAATCTACATTGGTGCCGCCCTCGGGTCTTGCTCCTTTTGCCGTTCCCGTTTGTCGTTCCTTTGCTGAATACGTCAAGCCTCTTCAGCCATCCATCAAGCCTCTGTCCGCTGTGGAACGTCAGGTTAAGGTAAAGCTGACTGGTGATTACCTTGTTCAAATCGGCTTCCTGGTGTCGGATACCAGCCGCCTTGTGACGCTTGCCGGAAAGCAGCAGCGTTTTGGCGCGGGCTTCATGCTCCTGAACCTTTGCCAGGGTGCGGCTAGTGGCGACGAGTCGGCCAAATCTGCGGTGCAGCCGGGGACTTCCATCGCAGACGCCATTGCCAAACTTTGCGACAAAATAAAGAACGTAGGCTTCCGCAACCTGCCCCAGGGCATGAGCCGCGAAATGAGCTTGCCTCGCCCCGTAGACATTGCCTGTGTACTGTTCCGCTTAAGGGATATGGGACGTCGGTAATTTGAATTTGATGAGCTAATGCAAAAAAGAGCCCTGTTGAAGGGCTCTTTTTCGTTTAGAAGGGTGAAATTCCGTAGCTTGTTGAATATCAATCAGTTAGAAAAGTGGGAAAAAGGAAGGGGGTAAAATCTGATTTTATGAAAATGATTGTGAATAAAAAGTTGATAAGTTGTAGTTTTTGTGGAATAAATCCCGTTATCTGCGGAAAAACGCAAAAAAAGTGAA
>JAKSIG010000015.1 GCA_024398955.1 Fibrobacter sp.
GCGCAGGAGGTTGGCTTCGCCAACCGTTCGCCGAAGGATGTCGTTCCCATGTTTTTGTCAGGATCTTGTTCCTGGTACAAAACATAGGGCGAGGACCTTGCATCCCTCGGCCATCCTTCGGGACTATCTTCATATGGCTGTGGCTCGGAGATGCCCGCCTGGCGGCGTAATCGGTACGCTTCTGGACCTTGTTATCTTCACAACACTACTTCTTGATGCTCCCACTTTTTTATTCCTGTTTGGAATAAAAAGTTTATTTTCCATATTGGAGTGTTTTTGAAATTAAAGGAGTTGTGTTTTATGAAACACAATGTTTGGGTTTTCCTTATAGTCTCATTTTTTGCGGTTTTTGCAAATGCGAAGCTGATAATTCATGTTCAGTCTCCGTGGCGTGATGATGCTTCTAAGGACGGATATTTCCTGCATATGCTGGGCGGTGCCGGTGGTGGATACAACCCGCAGTTTGGTGAGACTTCGTCTACAAGGATGACGGATGAGGGGGATGGATGGTTCAGCTATACCTGGCAGAAGGATGTTGCTGATTTTCAGAGCTGGGAATCCTTCAATATTGGAATTTACCCCAATACGGCCGACAACAACTTCAACAATAATAACGGAACCGCCTGGAAGGTTGCCGGCGATATGAAGGTTGCCGATATTTTCGGTACGGATGTAGAAGTATGGCTGTATACAAAAACAGACGGCATGACTTACGAGAAGTCCTTTGTTGCTCCAGGTTCCAAGATGGTGTGGTTCAAGAGCCCCTGGGGAAACAAGGCCTTGCCTGTGATGATTTTCGGTAAGGATTCCATCTTGATGCGTTTTGCTCAGGATGACGAGTCTAAATGCGGGTGGTTCTATGGTGCAATATCTCCAGCGGTAATGAAGTCGAACCCTTTGGGCGCGGCACACTTTATTCGCAATCGTACGCCCTATATGTCTATGCCTGCAGAGGGTGTGGTGGAATTGGCTGATGCTCTTGGGACTTCTGATTCCGTGTTCATAGATGGTACTGCCGGTGACCTGACTCCAGGCTTTAAGATGGGTGCCCTTGGGGAATGCTTTGACTCTACGAGAACACTCCATATTTACCATCCCTGGCGTACAAATTCCACTTTTAGGGATAGCCTTATTTTTATTTCCATCGGAAACAACATTCTGAATAACCCGGTGGCCACTGAACCTGAGGAGCAGTTCCGTTACTGGTACAAGTATGATTTCGATGCACCTACGGTTGCTTCTTCGAACTGGGCTTCGAGCATGGCTACGTTTAATATCTACCGTCGCCAGAACGAATGGCCCCAGGTAACCTTCTTTAAGGAAGGCGCTCGTCCGCAGGCTTCTCAGTTGTTCCCAACAGGAGTATACGAGACATGGCTTTATACACGAACTTCTGGCTCCTATGAATTCTTGTTTAGCCCGCTGGAACCCAGGACTGTTCGTCTGTTGAGCCCTTGGGACAACATGACCCCGACTCTTATTGTGGATGGAGATTCGATTCCCATGGGAAGTATTCCCCGCAATAAACTTGACCCCTCCCAGGGTGATACCTGCGGTTGGTATCAGGCAATTGTCTACAAGCATGTGGATGAGTGGAATGTTCAGTTTAAACAGACTATCGGATACGAATTCTATAGTCTTGAAGGCCTGATGGGTGAAGATGGTGGCATGGGTTCTGACATTGCCCTGGATTCTATGTTTGCCCTTACGGACATGGTCTGGGTGTATCCGTATCCGCTTTCTAAGAGTGGTCCAAGATTTTCTGAAAAGTATCCGGAACGTCTGGGCATTTGCCCGACCATGAAGATTTCTGCCATGGTGGTGGACTGGGCTGGCGAAAGCTACGATCCTAGCATTGACCCTGACTTCGGCGATATTTATGGCGGTAACGACTATACTACCGTAACTTACATTGATTCTACCGGCAAACTTGCAACGAACAAGGTTTGCGGAGGCCTAGTGAAGGGAATGGTTCAGGAAACTTTGGTTAATGGCTTGCCAGCTCGTGTAGATTCCCTGGAATACCCGTGGGGAAAGTGTTCTGCGGCAAAAAATATAGAAAGCTGGTTTGTTCCGCAGGTGATTGCAACGGATGCTCAGGGTAAGGAGTATACCAATGCGGTCTGCCGTGATATCGACCTGCATATGGATGACGAAGGCTTCTGGCTTGCCGACATTACCAACAAGAATGGTTGCGATGCTGAAACTGATTTTGGATTCTTCCCCATTGATGATTTGGAATTCCTGGATTCCGCAAAGACAATTCGTAATCCGAAGTTTGACTGGGATGTTCGTTCAAATTGCAAGCACAACTTCAGCTTTGCCATGAAGATTTCTGCCCAGTTCAAGTACATAAAGGGTCAGTATTTTGAGTTCCGCGGTGATGATGATGTGTGGGTATTTATCAACAATCGTCTTGTGGTTGACATTGGTGGATGCCACAACCCTGAAGAAGGTTTTGTAAATCTGGACACTATTGGTCAGAGCAATCCAAGCCTGAAGTTGGAAGAAGGCAAGGAGTATCCCTTCCATATTTTCTTCTCGGAACGTAATGCAACGGGTTCAAACTTCAAAATGCGTACTTCCATCAATTTGCAGACACAGAAGACCTTCTACACGGAGGAGGTTCCTACTGCCGATGGAACAATCCAGTATAACTTAAAGCAGCTGCTGATTGACGAGTCCCTCAGTTGCGATGTCTCCAGCGTAACCAAGGTGGATACGAGTGACGCTCAGTCTATCTTCTCGCTGGTGGGCGGTTCGCTGCCGACAGAGGGGGTTACCTTGGAACCAGGCCTGAATTATGGCGGCATTTGGATTAATGAAACCATGTCTGGCTTTATTGTGGATACCAGTGCATTCGTGAACTCCCGTCAGCTTGATCCGGGCAACTACCTTTTGATTTGCTACCTGGCTTCGGACCTGTCGCAGTATGAGATTATCTTCTTCGTTGTTCCGGAATATCCGTTGCCCGATATAGCCTTTGTTGATGTATTTAACGCTTCGGATTCCCTGCAGTTACTGGACCCTGCTGGCTTGACTTTACGTGGAGAGCCGCTCGGTCTCGATGGCGGCAAGAATGATACCTTGCTTGCTCATGTCACCTATCCTGACACGGTGCCGCTTGAAATTGTACTGCTGTACGGAACAAGGCCCTGCGGAAACATGGATGCAAATTCGAATGTGAACTGTTCCGCCACTTTAAAGCTAGAGACAGACTATCCTATTGGATTCCTGAATGAAGACAAGCAGCGCATTACGGAGCTGAATATGGATTCTACAGGTTATGCTCGCTTTTATGTTGTTGGCGATTCTGCAGTATACGATGGCTCCTTTAAAATTTACGGAACTGGAGTCGGCAATGAACTGGTTTGGCGGAATATCAACTTTAAGGAGCCTCCTGTACCTTTTGCTGTCGGTGCCAGCATGTATGACGTGAATGGCGATGGCATTCCGGATAGCTTGGCTATACCCTTCAGCAAGCCATTTGAGGAAGTTGTTCCCGATACCTTGAAATGGAATTTTGGCGGAGCCGAATTTAAGACCGTTGCAGGAATGGAGCGAATCTGGTCGTTGGTGCTTATGGATTCTGTAGTCTCGCTCTACGATGCCGAAGGCTTAAAGTCAGAAGTATTTACGGGACTTTTGGATAAAAAGTATTCCGGTACCTTGCAGTATCATTATACCTATACGGACAAGGATTCTGGCGAAGAAGTTAAACTGGAAATGAATACTTCCATTGAGGATAAAGTTGCTCCTATCGTAATGAGCGCGACTATTGAAACACGATCGGAAGATGTGAGCGTCCTGAGCCTCCACTTGAGTGAAGGTACTGACGTAAAGGATCTTGATGGAAACCTGGCCTTTGAAATTTACAGGGATTCATTGCTCTTTAACAGTTCTATCTTGTTTGCAAGTACAAGCATGAACAAGCAGGGAAACTTGGTAACCATCTATTTCCAGAGGTCGGCTACTGGAGACCTGCCTGCCGTAGGCGACTACATTCGCCTGACGCCAGGCGTGCTGACGGACCGTAGCAACAATGCCGCCCATGTCAATAATCCCCGCGTAAGGATCGTGGGCGAACAGAGAACTGAAATTGAGGCTCCCGGAGTGGTGTCTATCAGTAGCGAAAGCGTGTGGCCGTACAAGGATCCTGTGGTTGCCATTTCTGTGCCGACCAACAAGACTGTTAAGGATATCATTGATAGCCTCGGCATGCCTGGCCTGCTGGTGAATTTCGATATTGGAGAACTGGCGACTTCCTTGATTCTGGACTTGCCTGCTGGAGCCGACAGGGATTCTGCCCTGGCCCTGATCAAGATTGTTTGGGAGGGTTATTACTTCTCGCACTTGGGAAGCTTTGTAAATGATGCCCACGGAACTGTTGCCTGCAACGACAAGGAAATTTTCTATAACCCTAGCGATCCCGAAAGATCGAACTGCTTTGACAATCCGGGAAACATTTTCTTTGAATGGAACGCCCGAAGCGAGCAGGGTCGCCTTGTTGGTACCGGAGCCTATATTACCAAGATGAAGGTAAAGGTTTATTCTGGAGACAACGTGGTTGGGGATACCGAGGACACGTATACCTTAGGTATTAAGCGCGGTAGGTAAGGAGTTAATTTAATCCAGCGGGTATTTATCCTTGGCGGCCTCGAGTTCGGCGTTCTTTATTTCGTACTGGTTGTATAGATCGTCGATTTTCTTCTTGTTGTCGTCCATATCCTTGGCAATGGCGGTAATGGCTGCTCCATCGCCAGATTCGGATGCGGCTACCAGCTTTGTCTCCAGTTCGCCGGAAAGTTCCTCTGCCTTGGCAATGTCGTCTTCGATTTTTGCGACAGCCTTTTCTAGGGGCTTGATGACCTTGGAGCGTTCGGCGATGTAGTCGGCGCGGGCCTTGCGGTCCATTTTGGCGGAGGGTGCGGAACCTGCTGCAGGGGCGGCGTCCTTGGTAACATCGATGTTGGATAGCTTGGCGTTTTCGCCATCGATACCGCCGGGCTTTTTTTCGGCGGCCCAGCCAACCTTTTCAAGGAAGTCGGCGTAGGAGCCTTCGAAGATACGGACCTGTCCACCGTCAAAGACAACGAGGCGATTGGCAAAGGCGTGGAGCAGTTCTTCGTCATGGGTGACCACCATGGCGGAACCTTCGTAGTCTTCTAATGCGTCGATAAGGCTCTCGATGGATTCCATGTCCAGATGGTTGGTGGGTTCATCGAGAAGCAGCAGGTTGCATTCTTCTGCGAGAATCTTGCCTAACAGGACGCGGCTGCGTTCACCACCGGAAAGGACCTTGATCTTCTTAAGGGCGTTGTCGCCGCTGAACATCATGAGTCCTGCAAGACCGCGGGCGCGGCCCTTCTGGGAAACTTCCTTGATGGCGGTGGCAATTTCTTCTTCGACGGTGTTGTCGAGATTGAGGCGGTTGATATTTGTCTGGCCGAAGTAGTTAATCTGCAGATTGGGATTGTGGCAGATTTCGCCAGAGGAGGGCTGCAGTTCCTTTGCTATCAAGTTCAGCAATGTGGTTTTGCCGCGGCCGTTGGGGCCGATGATGGCGATGCGGTCGCCCTTGAAAACTTCAAATTCCAGGTCGGTAATAAGTTCAGGGCCGTCACCGTATTTAAAGTGGAGGCTATGGACCTGAAGCATGCGCTTGCCGGGGAAGGGAGCCTCGGTAAAGCTGAATTCCAGGTTGCGTTCGTGGGTGAGGCGTTCGCCGGTGGCAAGCTTTGCCGCGGCCTTGATCTTGGACTGTACCATGGCGGCCTTTGCAGCCTTGTAGCGGAAGCGTTCGATGAGCTGGTCCAGCTGGGCCTTTTTCTTGGCCTCGTTTTCCTGGGTGCGCATGGCCACTTCTTCTTCTTCGGCGATGGTCTCGCGGAGTTTTTCTACAGTGCCCTTGACCTTGCGAATCTTATGGCGATGGATGCCGATGGTGTGGGTACAGACCTCGTCCATGAAGTGATGGTCATGGGTAATGAGCAGCACTTCGCCCTTCCAGTTGCGAAGGAAGCGGCTGAGCCAACGCATAGACACGATGTCTAGGTAGTTGGTAGGTTCGTCCAGCAGCAGCATGTCGGGTTCTGAGGCCAGCACCTTTGCAAGATTCAGGCGAATCTGGAAACCGCCAGAAAGTAGCATTGGGTCTTTCTGCATGGATTCCTCGTCGAAACCAAGACCGAAAAGGATTGCTTCTACCTTATGCTCTTCGAGCCAGCCGTCTTCATTGGGCTTTAGGACGCTGCAGGCTTCTTCGTGAACCGTAGGCTTGGTGAAGTTGATATGCTGTTGCAGATAGCCCAGCGTATACTTCTTGGGAATGTCGATGACGCCTCCGTCCAGACATTCCTGGCCAAGAATCATCTTGAATAGGGTTGACTTTCCGCAACCGTTTCTGCCTACGAGACCGACGCGTTCGCGGGGACCCACCAAAAAGCTTGCCTGGTCCAGAAGGACCTGCATGCCAAAAGACTTTGTAACGTTCTGTACCTGAATCACGAAGCCAAAGATAGAAATATTATTCTAGCGGCTTCAATCCGTTGTTGCGGTAGAATTCTACATCGTCCAGAACCTGGTTGACCCAGCTTTTGATGAGTGGCGATTTTGTCCAGTTGGCGTCGGGATATTCCATTCCCCGTTCCGGATAGAACGTGGCAATCGCGTTTTCGCGGCTAAGAACTTGAAGCTGCTTGCCCAGTCGTTCTGCCCCTACAAAGACCTGCGATAGTCCATCAAGATTGCAGTTCTCTTCGGAATGTTCGCCACCTGCCTTGTGGTCTGCTTCAGAATGGCCACCCATGGCCAGGAGTCCATAGGTATCCTTAGGCCCCTTAAAGTCAAAATCAAAGTTGGAAACGTGCCGAATCAATGACATCAGGAGGGCCGGATCCACATGGTTTTTCTGGGCGGCCTCCATTACTGGCAGGGCCATTAGCTGTTCCTTGTCCCAGGGAGTTCCGATGTAGACGACCTGCAAGGTGTGTACAGTCTCGTTGCTGAAGATTTTGATGTCGTAACGGTTGCCAAGTTTTTTCTGTAGAAGTTTTGTAAGACGTATGCCGCGGTTCTTGAATTGCTTGTAACCCCGCATTTGAATTTGTAGGGTGTCGTCAATACGGACCAGAATAGGCTTGGTGGGCTTCTCTACAATTTCCACATAGGTATTCAGGAGGATTGGCATTACGTAGGCGAGCTCTGGCTTTGAGTGGCCCAGGTTGCATGAAGAATCGACTGACATGCGGCCCATGGAGTCCAATTTTAGCACGGCATTAGCGGAATACTCCTCAAAAATTCTAAGGTCGTTGGTCTGTGTTGCCTCTTGCTGCGGGTGAGTTTTGTAGGCGACAACAATGGAGACCACGATGGCGATACTGCAGATGGCCACACGTCTAAGGATCTTTGCGTGGATTGCAACGGCAAGCCAGCTCCTGACTTTGGGGCTGTGTAGCAAATAGGCTGCCAGAACTGCAAATACGGTTGTCCATACGGCTATGAAGATCACCCTGTAAATATAGAGAATTCTATCTTTGCGGTATGCTGAATCCGTTAAAGAATATTGTGGTCATCGGTGACCGAATTTTGATTAAACCTTTAGAAGCTTCCAATAAGACTGGCAGCGGCTTGTATTTGCCCCCTAGTGTAAAGGAACACGATGCGGTACATACGGGTCTCGTTGTAAAAGTGGGCCCGGGTTATCCGATTCCCGCCAGCCAGGATCCGGATGCTGTATTTCGTGGCGAGTCTAATGAAAACGTAAATTACGTCCCCTTGCAGGTAAAGGAAGGCGACGAGGCCTTGTACTTGCATGCCAGCGGAACGGAACTCGAGGTAAACGGCGAAAGCTATATCATTATCCCCCAGAATGCGGTTCTTCTGGTGGTGCGTCCCGAGGTTCCCGACGATGTTTCTTCTATCGTCTAGGATGATTTTTCATAAACGAATATTTTGAGAATTGCAATGAAAATGCGCAGCTTTATGGCTGCGCATTTTTTTATGCAATCTTTTTTTCTAAACAGAAAACAAAGGGAATGCCTGAGTTAGATGGCGGTTTGCTTGTCTGTATTCTTGAACAGTTCCAGGGTTTCTTTTAGCTTGTTTGCAATGGCGTTGTTGGCCTCAAAGATGTTGCGCAATTCCACCTGCAGGGCGTCGAAC
Source organism: Fibrobacter sp. (assembly GCA_024398955.1). GTDB lineage: Bacteria > Fibrobacterota > Fibrobacteria > Fibrobacterales > Fibrobacteraceae > Fibrobacter. The sequence continues at coordinate 8,164 of JAKSIG010000015.1, forward strand.
ATCTTTGTAATGCAGAACAGGTCTTTGCGGTAGACCTTGTTGGCCTGGTACAGATCGCGAAGGGCGAACAGGAACTTTGTCTGCTTTTCCATCTGAGCATGCGCTTCTTTTTTGCATTCTTCTAGCTTGATGCGTTTTTGCTCGGCGATTTCGGGATCGTTTTCGCGAAGGATGTAGCTCGGCAACGAAGCGAAATCTTCGAACTTGCCCGGAGTGGAATTGTTGCGCGGCATGGAACTGCGAAGTCCGACACCCTTGACGGAACTGTCAATGGAAATGGTACAGCTGGAGGTGCCATGATAATTGCAGCGGACGCGGGTCTCGATCTGACGCAGTTCATTATACGGATTGAAGTCTTCGTCTGTTTCGATATAGCGCAGGGGGACATACAGCGGGGCCGGTTCGCCGGCGATAGTAATGCGGTACGAAAGGCAGGGCTCGTTATTGAACATCTTGGTTTCGTACAGGTTATTGCTACTATGAAGCAGGGTCTTGACCTTATTGTATAGAGCCTGTGCATCAAAGCCGGAGTTCAGTACTTCGGGACATTCGCTGAACATTACAGACTTGATAATGTCATTAAAGCTGCTGACGATTACGTTGTTGGATGCGGCCTTGCTCCAGATGGGAGTTCCCAGGAACAAGGTGTCGTTAAGTACCGTTTGCTTGCGTCCGTTAAAGTGGGCAATGGCCTTTACGATGTTTGCCAGCGAGAGCCATTTGCGGATAGGGACATAGATGTCGTTCTGGTCGCAAAGTTCCGCCAGGGCGCCAATGACTCGCAACGTTTCGGGAGAAAGTTCAACCTTCTTGAAATCCTCGTTCCACTGCTTGCGTTCTTCGGGAGAAATGGTCAGGTCTTCAGGAATGTGAACGTTTTCCAGATAGCCGAGGTTTTGCAATAGTTCGCAGAGGGCATCCGGCGAAAGACTGTCGGGGAGGGCTACCGTCAGGGTGATATGGTCGGTAATCTCGGCGCGGCTCAGAACGCTTTCTGGACGCTGGTCGCTAGAAACGACAAGCGCGGCGTTTTCACGGTCGTGAAGGGCAATCTGGAGATTTTCCTTAGACTCCTCGTCTGCGGGATTGAAGTTCTGGAAGATGATTAAGTCGAAAGCGTTCAGCTTGTTGGGGAAGGTTTGCTGGCGGCGTCCCATCTTCAGAACGTGGGATTCCTTGAATGCCTGGGAAAGACGATCTGTTAGCAGGGACTTGCCGGAGCCGGAACGGCCGTATACAAAAAACGGTTCGTTGGTCACGGTTGCGAGAAAGGCCAGCTGAATGCAGCTTTCCCTTTCGGGAATGCCGTTATTCATAGCCTGAAGAAGCTCAGAAATTCTTTCGGTAAGAGTCATAAGTTACAATCCCATTTGATAAGAATAATATAACAACTGGGCTGGTTCTGTGCAATTTATATGAGACTTTGTGTAGCCTTATTAGGCCTTAAGTGCTTCCATTACTTTGGAAACTGCAGAGGGGGTTACGCAGACTGTTTGGTATGCAGTAAAGATCCGGGGATTTTTACGTAATTGGGGGGCTAGCCTGCAGGCGTCCTTATGGGTTATGATAAAGGCATCCTGAGGAAATTTCTTTAGAGCCCGCTGGATTTTCTTTGCGAAGTGGCGGTCGTGATCCTTCAGAAAAGTTTTTCTGGAAGGCGTAATGCCGTAATTTTCAAGGTCGAGGATGAATCGCCCCGGATCTCCAATACCACAGAAAATGTTCACTTGTTTGTAATTCGGCGCGGCGTCGGCAAGGTTCTCGTCAAGTGCGTTTGTAATTTTCCTGATGGAGAATCTGATGTCAGCGCGTTTAAGGCTGATGGTGGCCGTAGCGTTCGTGTGGTCCTTGGGGAGACTGCGAAAAGGTCCCGCTGGCCACAGGTCTTGCAGGCCGCCAGGTGTTTCGTCTGAAATCACATGGATGTTGACCGCCCCCGCAAGTCGGCTGTCCTCGAACCCGTCGTCGCAGATAATGTAGTCTGGACGTTGCCTGCTGCAGTTGCCGTCACCGGATTTCCGGTCCAGCAGGGCTAGAACTGTTTTGTATCGGTCTGACGTCTCGATGATTTCGATGCAGTCTTCCGTTCCGAGAACCTCCCGATACATCTGGGCTTCGTCGTAGGCGTAGGAATGGCAGAGGATTGCGATGTGCCTTGTCTTTTGAGGACCTGCGGCTTGTGCAGGCCGTATCCGGCCAAGCTCTTTTGCGAGCCAAAGGCAGAAGGGGGTCTTTCCTGCGCCCCCTGCGCGATAGCTTCCTACTACAATAAGTTTCGCCGGTTTTAATTTTGCTGGCAGACTGCGGTCGGGACGCAAACAGATTGCATGGTGCAGCAAATAAGCCGCCCTGTAACAGACGGCAATTATTCGCTTGAATACTGCAATACAGTTCATAAGGTTGGCGGGTCCGTTGCGGCTGCGCCCCCTCGGCAGGTTCGGTGCGGCGGGGGCCAGGGGGCGGTACCCCCTTGCATCATTACAGGCAGTTGCGTTTTTGTTGCAGGAACAGGTCTGCAAGGACCAGTGCAGCCATGCTTTCTACGATTACGGGGGCACGAACGGCTACGCAGGGGTCGTGACGACCCTTGGCCAGCAGCTGACCGTTCTCGCCGCCACGGCCGGCGGTATTCTGGTTCTGGCTGATGGTTGCTGTGGGCTTGAAGGCCACCTTGCAGTAAATGGGTTCGCCATTGCTGATGCCACCCAGGGATCCACCTGCATTGTTGGTCTTGGTATGGTAGCTGTTTCCGTCAAAGAATAGCTCGTCGTTGTGTTCGCTGCCGTGCATGCGGGCTGCGGCAAAGCCGCTGCCGATTTCAAAACCCTTGCTTGCAGGAATAGAAAGCATTGCTTGGGCAAGGAGAGCGTCTAGACGGTCGAAAACCGGTTCGCCGAGAGCGACGGGCGGATTCTTTACCAGGAGGCACACTGTCCCGCCGACGCTGTCGCAGTTCTGGCGGGCTTCCATGACTACTTCTTCCATCTTGGCGCTGGCCTCGGGGTCGGGGCAGCGGACGGCAGATGCTTCTATCTGGTCCAAAGTCAGAGTGTTCAGGTCCAGGGGGCCGCAGTCCACGTTGCCTATGGAGTTTACCCAGGCAATGATTTCGGTGCCGGCAACCTGCTTCAGCAATTTCTTGGCTACGGCGCCAGCGGCCACGCGGCCGATGGTCTCGCGGGCGGAACTGCGTCCGCCGCCGCGGTAGTCTCTAAAACCGTACTTTAGGTCATAGCACAGGTCGGCGTGGCCCGGACGATACCATTTCTGGATTTCAGCATAGTCGTGACTGCGCTGGTCTTCGTTGAAAACTGCGAAAGAAATGGGGGTTCCTGTGGTTTTTCCTTCAAAAACGCCTGAAAGGATACGGACCTGGTCCTTTTCGTCGCGTGGAGTGGTCATTTTATTTTGACCGGGACGACGGCGGTTCAGCTCGGCCTGGATATCGGCTTCGTCGAGGGGGAGTCCTGCAGGGCATCCGTCAAGGACGGAGCCTACGCCTGCGCCATGGGATTCACCCCAGGTCGTAACAGAAAAAATCTTACCAAAAGTGCTAGACATGCCCAAAATATAGCTAATCGCAATTTTTATAAGAAAATATCAGTTAAGGACTTACCATAATCAAAAAGTTTACTATCTTTTACATTGGTTTTTAGGAGACCGCTGTGCATCGTATAGTTTTTTTAATTGTGTTATTGACAACACTCCTGTCTGCAGGGGCGTTTGCTCAACGTAGCAATGAATTTGCCGGCATCCCCTTTGGCGCTTCTCGCGAAACCGTCATTGAAGAAGTCATGAAGATGGGGTATGACCCTTATGGTCAGAGTGGCGCGGGCGAACGCATTGTGATTCCTGTATTCCTGTTCGGTGAACTGCCTGTCCAGGTCGACTTCATTTTCAATAAGAACGACAAGTTCCAGTCCTTTGAAATCCGCACAGGTCGTGTAGAACGCGCCCGCTTGAGCAAGGCTTTCGAAGCTGCCGACTATATGTCCGACCAGTTTACCCTCAAGTACGGTAAGCCTTCTCCTACGCCTCCGCTGGATGAAACTTCCGAACTCAAGGAATCTCTCCCCAACATTTACCAGCGATGGATTTCCATTAAGGACCAGAGCACCCAGGAACGTTCCATGGACGCAGACATTTCTATCCTCCAGAGAGATGGCCGTTATTTTGTTCGTGGTTACGTAGTTCACCGCAAGATCGCTTCCGAAAAGCGTTCTTCTGGATCTTCCAAGAAGCCCAAGAGCGGATCGGAACGCCCGGTATTCTAACGGATTGTCGATGTTTAAAAGAATGCTCCGCTTTGGCGGGGCTTTTTTTTATGTCCCGAAGTGGCCTTTGGGACTGGGATTCTGTATATTGAATGCGCTTTCCTAATTCTTTTTTGGGAGGTGGATCAAAAAAATCAAATTATTCTTGACAATAACATGTAATGATTATAAATTTGTAATTGTTACAAACAATTCTTGCAACGGAATTTCGCTTCCGCGATTCCAAAGAGGCAAGATAACTGTTAACCCGGCGCAATGGTTTTATGAAAAGTCCAATGACTGCCGTTGCGCCCTTTCTCGGAAAAGTCCGAAGGAGTGAATTATGAAGGTTTGGAAGTGCAAGGTCTGCGGTTACATTCACATGGGCGAAGAGGCTCCGGATGAATGCCCGCTGTGCAAGGCCAAGAAGGCTGCTTTCGTTTTGCAGGGTGATTCCGCTCCTGCAGCGGCAACCGCCGGTGCTAAGATGGTGAAGACCGTATTCGCCGACGAACACAAGGTGGGTATTGCCAAGGGTCTGGATCCTGAAGTGGTCCAGGGACTTCGCGAAAACTTCAATGGCGAATGCTGCGAGGTGGGTATGTATCTTGCCATGAGCCGCCAGGCTGATCGTGAAGGTTATCCCGAAGTGGCCGAAGCCTACAAGCGCATTGCCTTCGAGGAAGCTGAACATGCCGCCAAGTTTGCGGAACTCCTGGGCGAAGTGGTTCATGCAGACACCAAGCTGAACCTTCAGCTCCGCGTGGCAGCAGAAGCTGGCGCCACCGAGGGCAAACTTGCTCTTGCCAAGCGTGCCAAGGAACTGAATTACGACGCCATCCACGACACCGTCCATGAAATGTGCAAGGACGAGGCCCGCCACGGTGGCGCGTTTGAAGGCCTCCTGAACCGTTACTTCAGCAAGTAATTCCCGTTGGGTGAATTTTCCGGCTGGGCTGCAACCCTGAAAAACTATCCATTGAGATGATATGAAACAGACTGCGGAAATATTGTCGAGCCACGGCATTCGTCCTTCCTTACAGCGGGTGACGGTGCTGCATTACCTGCGGGGTGTAAAGACTCACCCCACGGTGGATACGATCTACCAGGACCTGCTTCCCGAAAATCCATCCCTTTCGCGGACTACGGTGTACAATACACTGCAGCTTCTGAACGAGAACGGGCTGGTACTTGCTCTGGACTTTGGGGAAGGCTTTCTGCGCTACGACGCGGATTGCAGTCCTCATTGCCATTTCAAGTGCAGCCATTGCGGCCAGGTATACGACCTGATGACGCCTCCGCCGGACTGTTCAACCATGCTTCCTGCAGGGTTTACCCTGAAGGGGGTTCAGCTCAGCCTGTTCGGTACTTGCGACAAGTGCTCCAAAGCGCTAGACGCAACTCTTAAGTAGCGCAAAGGGAATTTATTTCCTAAACGAGAAGAACCCCGGTCTTGCCGGGGCTCTTCTTTTATTCAAATTGCGGTGTGGTCCTGCAGCCTTTGTATTAAGCCTTGAACTTGTCCAGGGCCTCGTTGGGGCCGATGACGAACAGTACGTCGTTTTCCTTGAGGGGGTAGTCCGCAATGTTACCGATCTTGGGGCTGGGTTCCAGCGGGTCGCGGATGGCGATCACCTGGATGCCGTACTTGTGGGTAAGGCTAAGGTCCTTAAGGGTCTTGCCCCAGAAGGATTCGGGGCAGGCCAGTTCCACGATGGAGAAACCTTCCATGAAGGGCAGGTAGTCCAGCATGTTGGGGCGGTTGAGACGTTCGGCCAGGGAAATGGCCATGTCGCGTTCCGGATGGAAGATGTCTGCGACGCCAAGCTTCTCGAGGATGGTGGTGTGGGCGGGGCTACTGGACTTGGCGATGATGTGCTTGACGCCAAGTTCCTTTAGGTTGAGAACCGTAAGGAGGGATGCCTGCAGGTCTTCGCCGATACAGCAGATGACGCTGTCTACCTTGGCCAGGGGCAGGGACTGGAGTTGCTTCTTGCGGGTGCCGTCGGCAACTACGGCCTGGGCCACCTGGTTGGAAATGTCCTGGATTTTTTCGGGGCTGGGGTCCACAACCATGACGTCGTGACCAAGGGCGGTCAGGTGACGTGCCAGAAAGTAGCCGGTGTTACCCAGGCCGATAACTACAAATTGTTTAGAAGCCATATAAGCAAAGATAGAAAAATGCTTAGCATTTTTCCATTTTTGCAGTTACTAGTTATGATTTATGAAGTATGAAAGTTCGCAGGAAAGTTTCGCCGCGACACTTTGCTTGAGGTAAAATCATGAATTCTGGAGTTGTTTCTCGTAATTCATAATTCATACTTCATACCTGTGGGTTAAGTGAAACTTAACCCACCATAATGTCTTCTTCGGCGTACCACATGCCGTCTTCCTGCTTCATTGCCACAGCGGAAATCAGGAAAAGAGGGCCCATTCGACCGATAAACATGACCGTGCAGACGATAATCTTGCCTGGAATGGACAGTTCCGAGGTTAGCCCCATGGATAGGCCGCAGGTGCTGTAGGCGCTGACCACCTCAAAGAATACCTTTAGGAAGGACCCCTGGGCGTTGGTATCGCCGGTGGCCTCGGTTTCCAGTAGGATCAGGGTGGCTACAACGATGACGACGATTGCCACCACGAAGATTCGTACGGCCTTGTCGACGGTAGTTTCGGGAATGGTCCTGCCAAGAATCTGGGTCTTGTTGCGGCCCAGCAGGCGGTTGAAGCCAAGGAGGCAGATTACGGCGGTAGTCGTTGTCTTGATGCCGCCGCCACAGCTACCGGGGTTGGCGCCGATGAGCATGATAATCACGAAGTAGAACAGGGATCCTACGCTGAGACAAGGAGTGTCGATGTTGTTCAGGCCTGCGGTACGGCTGGTAAAGGCCATGAACAGGCTTGATTCCAGTTTTTCGGCAAAACTAAGGTCGGCGAAAGTGTTGTTCCATTCGCTAAAGATGAAGAAGGCGATGCTAACAACAATGATGATTGCCGTGAACACGGTTGCGATTCTGGTATGTAGAGAGATTTTTTGGAAGGAACGCTTCTTGAAGTCAAACATGTAACGCGCTTCGGTAATGGCCAGGAAGCCGAACCCGCCGGCCAATGCCAGAATGCAGGTGGTAATGTTGACTATGGGATTCAGCTGGAAACGGACCAGGGAATCGGGGAACAGGGTGAAGCCCACGTTGCAGAAGGAACTGATGGATTGGAAGATGCTTCCGAAGATTCGGTTGTACAGGCTATAATCTATTAGGACTTCTTCGGTAAACTGGGTAAAGTAGAAGACTGCACCGATTGCTTCTAGCCCAAACATGAAGGGGAGAACCGCCCTTAGAATTTTCTTGGGGTCTACGTTACCTTCTTGAGTGTAGTTGGCGAGAAGGGCGGACTGGTGGTTGAATCCCGGGTGCATGCCTGCCAGAAGGATAATCACCGTAGAAATTGTCATGATACCGAGACCGCCGGCCTGCATCAGGAATACCAGGATCCAGTTGCCGATGCCCGTAAAGCTAGAGCTAATGTCAATGGTCGAAAGTCCGGTGACGCAAACTGCGGAAGTGGCCGTAAAAAGGGCGTCTAGAAAGCTGACAGGATTGCGCTGGGAAATGGGCAATGACAGGAGAACGGCGCCTAATGTAATTAGAGCCATATAGCCTGCCACGATCAACATGATGGGGTTGACGTTCTTTTTCTTTCTGTCAATGGTTTTTTCGACATAGTCGAAAGCGCGATATCTAGAGTGCAGCATATCTGTAAAGATAGCTTTTTTGAAGACGTCCATTTAGCATGGGTCGGCTATGTCAAGAGCAACTTGAGGTCGCTCTTGCCGTGACCCCGCCCATTTTCTATCTTGCGGCCCGCTATGAAGAATTTGCGTGCCATTTTGATGCCGATTGCAATTATTCTCGGCATTTTGCTCCCCCAGGCCAGCGTTCTTTCGCCGACCCTCCCGTTCCAGATCGGAACCATGATGCTGTTGACCTTTATCGGCAAGGTCCCGCCCCAGGAGCACGGCTATACCTTCAAGATCGAGGTTCGCGCCTTTATCGCCAGCATGCTGCTGCTTGCCCTTTTGTGGGTGAGCGTTGAAGTTTTTGGCCTGCCCCGTGACGTTTTGCTGGGTGGCGCCATCATCTGCCTTTGTCCACCGGCAAATGCGGCCCCCGCCATGGCCAAGATGCTGGGCGGAAACCCGGTGCTTGCCCTCAAGATTTTCCTGAGCGGCCACCTGATCGCCTGTTTCAGCATCCCTATTATATATGGTTACCTGACAGGCTCCGAGGCGGGCTTTGCTGACATTGCCCTGCGAATCTTCAATTCCATCCAGCCCATCATTTCTATCCCGCTGGCGCTGGCCCTGGGCGTTCGCAGTTTCTATCCGGAAGTTGCCGACAAGGTGGCAAAGCTTTCCAAGTACACCATCTTTATCTGGACCTTCAGCGTGTTCGTGATTCTTGCCAAGGCCAGCCGCGACATTCGCGAAATGGGCTTTGCAGAACTGTGGAATAGCGGAACCTTGCCGCTTCTTGCCGTGGTTGCACTGGTCATTTGCATTTTGCAGTTTGTGCTGGGTTGGTTCTGCGACAAGAAACACCCCATCGAAAGTTCCCAGAGCATGGGCCAGAAGAACACCACCTTGGTCATCTGGATTGCAAGCCTTTACGCAGGCCCCGTGGCGGCCATCGCTCCCACCTGCTATGTGGTGTGGCAGAACCTGGTGCTCACCTACATGAGTGCCAAGGTGAAACCTCAGAAATAAAAGTACTAGGCAGCAAATTTCAAAGTTTAAAAGGAGGAGTCGAATGGCTCCTTTTTTAATTATAATCCTAGCAATTTTTTGGCTAAGGATGTTAGCCTGCTTGCCTGTCCAAAAGGCAAGCATTTTTTGTAATGCATTTCTCCATCATCGGGCTCGCTTTCAAATGAACAAAGTCCCTTGGACGTGAAGGCCAGATTGTCTTTGTCGGAATAGTTTTTAAACAGGGTGTTCTGCTCGATAGATTCAAGGCCTTCGGGATTTTCGTCGTAGGAATTCCCTGGGCATTCCATTGTCTTTGAATTTGACTTTACCCAGAATTGGGCAATGATGTTGTAGGCTCGAGGGCAAACTGGATTTACAGTTCCTGATTTTGTGACATTGACATAGGAACAGACCAAGATATTTTCGTTTTCAAATTCCTTATTAAGGAGAGCCTCGTAGCCATTGTCGCAACCACATTCATAGTTGCAATCATTTTCATCAAAATAATTGACGCAACGGATTGACATGGCGGCTTCCTTGGAAAAAGTGCTATTGCTGTAGGAAGAATTCTTGACGCTATAGAATAGGTACTTGCTTTTGGCCTTGTCGATTCGATCTTGGAGCCAGATGTCGGCTCTTTTGTCTAGGAGTTCGTACTTTCCTTTTGCATTTCTGAACCCGCCGGCAACAGGGTTGAATTTGGCGAAGGCTGCCTCATCTTTTTGAAGAGAATTGAAGTCGTCTTCGGACATCATGTTCCAGCCCATGGGGCATGCGAAAAGTCCTTTATCCCAAGTATATAATCTGCCGTACAATTCGCAGTTGGCGTCACTGTCGTCGTAACAGAAGGATCCCTTTTCGTTGTAAGCGAGATTCTTGGCGAAAATGGAAATTTCCTCTGTCTTGATGACTGGATATCTTTTCCCGTCGCGGAAATCTTCGAAAATTTGCATTTCAACGGCTGAGATACTGCTTGCCAAGCTGCAAATGGTAAGTGCTTGTAAAAGAGAATATTTGAATATATTCATGATTCTATAAGATATAGTTTTTTATTGTAGCATTGCGATAGGGGACTTTTATTCTTTATATATTTTTTTCATGACCCATACGGAACTTGTCAAGAAACTTTTTGAAAATCAGGACTTGAAGTATAAGGATTTCCATCTGCCCTTGGTGCCGGGGATTTCCAGCGATTCCCTTATCGGGGTGAGGGTCCCTCTACTGCGAAAGCTGGCCAAGGAATTTTTTGGTACTGCTAAAACTTCGGACAAGTCGCAGGCTGTGACCGCGCGGACCGTTGGTGGGGCAATTGCACAGTCTGCTGGATGTTCCGTCGCGCCGGATGTGGCCAAGTTCATGGACTCGCTTCCCCACAAGTACTTCGAGGAAAACCATATCCATTCTATGCTGTTGGAACACATCAAGGATTTTGACGAGTGCCTTGCCCGTACGGAACAGTTTTTGCCCTACATTGACAACTGGGCCATTTGCGATGGCAAGAAGCCCCGCGCCCTGCTGAAGGATGTTCCGCAATTCCTGAAGCGTATTCAGGCGTGGGTCAAGTCGGACCATCCCTATGTGGTGCGGTTCGGCATCAACATGCTGATGGACTTGTTCCTGGATGACCATTACGACCCGAAGTTTTTGAAGTGGGTGGCCGCTGTGGATACGGCCAAGTTCAGGTCGCTACCGGAAGGGGCTCCAAGTGGGCCGGCCGCGGTGATGGCGCCGAACCCGAGGGTGGCTGCTGCAACTCCCGCAGGCGTTACGCTTGCGAATCCCGAATACTACGTGCAGATGGAAGTGGCCTGGTATTTCGCTACCGCCCTTGCAAAACAGTGGGACGACGCTGTGCCTTATATTGAAAAGCGTAAGCTGGACCCGTGGACTCACAACAAGGCCATCCAGAAATCTATCGAAAGCTTCCGCGTGACCGACGAGCACAAGGCCTATTTGCGTACGCTGAAGGTTTAAATATCCGTGATTTGATGCCAATTTTTGATTTTTGTGTCACTGAATTGAAAAAAAAGTTTGTTTAGTGACAAAAATTTTGAATAAAGTAACTAAAATTTAGCCTGTGTCACGGGAATTATGTCACTAAAAGAACGGTGTGGCTGATTTGGTGACAATTTGAGTTGGCGTAAACTCTTAAAAATGTTAGTTTGATTTTGTACAACATAATATTTTTGTCACTAACTTTAAAAAAAGAGCCTTTTGGTGACAAAAAATCTCCAAAAAGCTTGCTGCGCATTCTAAATAGTTACATTTGAGAATCATGTTCCGCGATTTGCAGTCAAGAATCCTTCATCTGCCGGCGTCGATGCCTAGCGAAACAAGCCCGCTGAGTGCCGATGTATACGCCATTCGAGGCGAGACCGCCTGGTGGATTTTTGACGTGGGCGCCAGCGACGAGGCGGTGGATTTCATCAACAATTTGCCTTGCGATGTTTCTGCGGGAGAACTTCTTGAGGGAACTGCGCCACGCTTGCATCAAGATGCCGTGTCCTTCAAGAAAAATATCATCATTTCCCATTTCCATCGGGACCACTTCTTCAACCTTTCGCGGGTTCATTTTGATAACCTTTTCGTTGGACGCGAGACCATCCGCCATTGCGACGAGAACATTCGCGCCCGCAGCGGCACTCAGGTTGTGGAATCGCCCTTGCAGTTTGAAGATGGCATTCAGATTCTAATTGACCCAATTCCCAGCAGTCACGCCAAAGGTTCCCTGATGCTCACTGTAGGCGACGATGTATCCGATCGCGATTGCTGCGGTGAGCAGTCCCGTGGCGCTATCGCTTTCCTGGGAGATTCCACTTACCCTACGGTAAATCATAACGGTCCCGATTTTTACAATGTACAACTGCTTTACCAGCAGATTCAATTCCTGAAGGGATGTCTTGCCCAGCGCTTTGTCATGAGCCATCGCCGTTTCTCCCCGCGAGAAAAGGAAACGGTTCTGCAACTTCTGGAAAATTTTTATGCCATGCGGCAATCCCATAAGAATGTGATTGAAGTCCCTTAATAATTTTTACTAAAAAAATGGATGTACTTTGTCGCCTCTGGGGCGACCTTTTCTTTATTCCTATAGTCTAAATTTCTTGAGAAGAAATGGTGATTGTAAAACGAACGTTATTGTTATACGTTTTTTTATCCCAGTTGACAAATGCAATTTTTGTGACGATAGGAAGGAAAAAGGAGTCTTTATGACAGAACATGAAAAGAAAATGAAGGAAGTTTTCCGCAAGGCCGCAAGCAACATGTGTAGAGGCGAACTGGAAGGCGAGACGGCCCAAAAAGAACAGAAGGCTTCTCTTAAGCGAGATACCTGCCTTCTGGGGGCTATCGCTGGCGATACCATCGGGGCTCCCTACGAATTTGACTGCAACAACATCAAGACCACGGAATTCCCGCTGTTCAATCGTGCGTCGGAATGGACCGATGACAGCGTCATGACGGTGGCTGTGGCGGAAGCGGTAATGGCTGGATTCGCGGGCGACCACCCCGATGCTTGCAAACCTGACCCCGCCCTTACCGAAAAGGCCATGGTCTCTTCTATGCAAAAGTGGGGGCAGGCATTCCCCTATGCAGGCTACGGCAGCAATTTCCGCTATTGGCTGGTAGATAAAAATCCAAAGCCCTACAACAGCTGGGGAAACGGTTCCGCCATGCGAGTGTCTGCAGTTGGCTGGGCCTACGACACCCTGGAAGAAGTAGAGAAGTTTGCAGAAATTTCTGCCCGCGTCACCCATAATCATCCTGAAGGAATCAATGGGGCGAAGGCTGTTGCCGCCGCCATCTTCCTGGGTCGTGCTGGTAAGTCCAAGGCTGAAATTTTGGACTATGTGGAAAAAACTTATGGCTATCCTATTAGCCAGATGACTTGCGACGAAATTCGCCCCGCTTATCATATGGATGAATCCTGCCAGAATACGGTGCCACAGGCTTTCTGCGCCTTCCGCGAAGGGAACTCCTTCGAGGAAGTAGCCCGCCTGGCTGTTTCGTTGGGCGGCGACAGCGATACCCTCTGCTGTATCGCCTGCGCCATGGCCGAAGCTGTCTACGGCATTCCTGCAGAAATCCAGCAGGAGACCGTCAACCGCCTGGATGAACGAATGTTGAAAGCTCTCGTCCGTTTCCAGGATTTCGTGGCTTGCAAGTAAGACGGAACCATTTTATATTTGGGCCATGCTTAAAGTAATCAGGGCGGTGACCCGTTTTCTTTCCACCTATACGTCTCTTTTTGTAATCGCCTGCGCGGTGGTTGCCTTCTTTGCTCCTGTCACTTTCGCCTGGGTTCGCGGCAATGTATCTTCCGTGATTCTCGGAATCATCATGCTGTCCATGGGCTTGACCCTTCGCATTGAAGATTTCAAGAACTTGGCGAAGCGCCCGCTGGATATTTGTGCTGGCGCCTTGGCTCAGTACACCATCATGCCGCTGGTTGCCCTGTGCCTTACGAAAGTTTTCGGACTGGATCCGTATCTCGCTGTAGGTATCATTCTGGTGGGCTGCTGCCCCGGCGGCGTCTCCAGTAATGTGATGAGCTACCTGGCGAAGGGCGATGTGGCTTTCTCCGTGGGAATGACGACCGTCAGCACCTTGCTCGCTCCCATCATGACTCCGCTGCTAGTCTTGTGGCTTGCGGACACCAGCATCAATGTGAATGCGGTGGGCATGTTCCTGAACATTCTCTATGTGACCATCGGCCCCGTGATGATCGGTTTTCTCTGCAATCACTTTTTTGGACATCGCGACGGATTCAAGGAACTGCAGGCCAACATGCCAAGTGTCAGTGTCATTGGACTTGCGCTTATTGTGGGTGGCGTTATCGTGACGGTTCGCCCTCATTTGCTGGCAAACGGTGTAACCCTTTTGTTGCTGGTGCTTGCTGTGGTGTTCTGCCATAATGCGCTGGGCTATGTGCTGGGTTATAGCGTGGGACGCGTCCTTAAGTTCAGCACCGCCAAGAAGCGTACCGTCGCTATTGAAGTTGGCGTGCAAAATGCGGGAATGGCTACAGTCCTCGCTGCAGGATTTTTCGCCAATCCCGAAAATATTGCGGCCCATCCTGAAGCCGCCCTATGTGTGGTTCCCTGCGCTATCAGCTGCGCCTACCATTCCATTAGCGGTACGGTTCTTGCAGGAATCTTTGCAAAACTGGACAAGAAAAAATCCAAATGATTTTTATAAAAATTGCAGTGTAAAAATGCAATCTTTATAGATTTATTAAAAAAGGCTCGCGAAAATGCGGGCCTTTCCTGTATAAAATTTAGGTTGTTTACTGAGCTTCTTTGTTGATGTTCACGCTGGCGTAGCAGACGGCGCATCCGCCGATCAGGTTGCCTACGGTAATCACTGCCAGTCGCAACAAGGTGCTGCCGATTTCTGCGGCGCCGCCAAAAGCCGCGACGTTTCCAGCAACATTCCCATCCGCAATGCCACCTGTGATTTCCTTGATGATGGCGAAGGCGAAGTAGAACATGTCGGCAATGCAGTGCTCGAAACCGCACAGGATAAAGCCCATGACGGGAAGCACGACAATTAGCGGATTGCTGCAGCGCTTGTAGCCTTCTACGGCGATGAACATGAGCATGCCGCAGAATGCGCCCAGGATCAAAAGGCTCAGCAGGTTGTCGTTATGCTTGACCGCAACCAGGGCGCCTGTGCTGATGGTAAGTCGGGTGGCGGCTACGGTTGCCGCGCCCAGGCAGGTGCCGATCAGGTTGCCCAGCCAGACCTTGCCCAGATACTTCAGGTAATCCAGGTTCCTGTTGGTGGAAAGATAGCCCACCTTGCCGGTAAACAAATCAAATTTCAGCAGGATAATGGTGTAAAGACCCAGGGAAAACAGGAATGTTCCCGCAATCTTGTTGTCGACGGATAGGAAGCTTACGCATCCTACGCTAATCATGAGGCCGGCAAAAATTGACTTAATCATAATCTAAAGTTACAAAATAAAAGCGCTTGCGATTTTGCCGCAAGCGCTTTTTTGATAGATGTTTTAGAGAGAGAAAGTTTGTATGCTATTTCATTCGGATTTTTTTGCCCAAAATGTTGAAGTATCGTGTTCCGCGGGAACTTTCGTTACGCAGCTGGATGGAGTTTCTGTTGCGTTCCATAGTCCAGTCGGATTGCTTGACGGATGAATTCCGGAAATCGCAAATGCTTGTCGTTGTTGAGTCTTCAGAACCCTCAGGCGGTGTCACGACGGTCGTGTCTGCGGGAGTTTCTTCGGTTTCCTGGGGATCCTTTGACGGAACTTCAGGAATTTCAGGAACCTTGGTGGAATCGCCAACGACGCTGTTGGTTGCAATTCGCAGCAGGTCCACGCCGCTCTTTTCGCAGGTAAACCCGAAGGCCATTTCGCTCTTGGAAGCGCCCGCATTTACTGCCTGGATGCTGTAACTCTTGCCGTCTGCGGCCGTGACTGTAGAGTTGTATGTTACTGCATCGCCCTTGCGGGAAATGTTCATGGAAACGTTAGCCCGCTGCATGATGGCGCTAAAGTCATCCCAGTTCCAGTCATACTTGAAATCAAATGTTCCCGTATTGTCAAGAGCGTAGGCGTCGGCGCGAAGCAATGTGGTCTTGCCATCTGCGGTGGCGCGGACGATGTAGTTGTCCCAATTCTCGGAACCGGCGCCGTTGCCGTAGTTTCTGAAATTGAAGGTTACGTTGAAGTCGCCGCTTGCCTTGTAGTCGGAACTCTTTAGGGCGTTGAAGCCTGCGTTATAGACGCCGCCTGCGTCAAGTGTTCCCACAAAGACGCGGTCGCCCTGGGAGCCGTATGCGATGCGGCTTACGTCCAGATATGCGGCGTCAACCCCTAGGTAAATGTCGTAATTGCCGGATGGTGCGTTGGTGGCGGACACGCGATACACCAACTCGTCGGCGCAGTTCTTGCCAGCGACGCCAGAGACTCCTGCGGTTCCTGCGGCGCAACTTGCATCCTGCAGGAATGCGTAAACGTTAATGACGCTTCCGTCCTTCACCGCGCGGACCTTCACCTTGGCGTTCTTGAACATGGTCCTGAATTTTTCCCAGTCGGAGCCCCAGGAACCGTAATAGCCCACGTTGCTTCCGCTGAAGGTTTCTACGGAGTAGGCATCGGAACGCAGGTACCAGGAGCTTTCGCCATTCTTAAATGCAAGAACCCAGTTGTTCCAGTTTTCCTTCGCTTCCGTGTAGTTGGTAAAGTCGAATTCCGCAACAAAGTCGCCGGACACGCTGACCTTGGCGAAGTCGTCGTAGGCATCCCAGGCGGTCTTCATGTCCTTAGTGCCCACAACCTTCTTGCTTTCGAAGTAGCGAGTTTCGTTCACGGTTTCCGTCTTGGGAACGCGATAGCCCCACAATGCACGAGAACCGTTCTTGTTCATGGCGGAGAAGGTGACCGTAACCTTGCCTACATCATTCTGGGACTGTTCCAGCACGACGCCTTCAAAGGTGGTGTTGTTCATTTCGAGAGTGATGTACTGGCGACCCTTGGCGAAGTCGTATTTCCAGGTGCCAGTATAGGCGCCCGTAACGGAACCGTCGGCGTTCAGCTGTAAACTTTTTTCTGTGTTGATGGGGAGCTTGCCGTCGCCCTGGGCGTAAGGTTCGTGCATGATGATCTTGTAGGCGCCTGCAATTTCGGATTCGTTGAATGCCTTGGCCGTCATGCCGAAGCCCACCTTGTATTCAAAAGGTGCAGCCACGATCCAGCCCATCTTATTGAAGTAAAGCTGGTGGGTCTCCACGTTGTGCCAGGGCGTTCCGTTATCCATCTTGCGGTGGTAAATCAGGTACATGGAACCGTCTTCGTCACGGAGCAGGGAATTGTGCCCGTCCGCGATTTCGGCGTTACCGTCTGGCCAGAAACTCCACTTGTAATTCTGGATAATGGGGAAGCCGTAATCCGTATTGGTTCCGTAGTTATAGATGTACTTGCTGAAAAGTGCAGAGGTTCCGTCTACATCCACATAGGGCCCCTTCACGTCCTTGCTGCGGAAGACTCGCATGGTGTAGCCGCCGTCGGGGCTGTAGAAACCGTAGCTAATGAACAGATAGTAGTAGCCGTTACCATCAGCATCCTTGAAATACTGGATGTAGGAACCTTCGCCGCTCACATAGTAACCGCCGCCAACGTGAATGCCCATGTACTGGTCGCTGGTCATGGCGCTCTTGAAGGCGGTTCCCTGCCACTTGGTTTCGTACTTGTAGCTGTAATCGCGAAGGCCCGTGGCCTCGTCCAGCTTCAGCAAGAAGAGGCCGCCGCTCCAGGAACCGTAAAGCATCCAGAGGATTCCGTCTTCGTCATAGAAAACGTTGGGGTCGATGGCGCTGACGCCGTAGCCGCCGTCCCACTTACCCAAGTTGGTAACGCCGTTATTTGCCATATAGTAGCGGCTGTCGATGGTTGCGGAACCTGTCACCTTCTGGTAATCCAGATTGCCGGCCTTGCCTGCGGATTGTGTGTCCATGCCGCCATAGACTACGGTGCCCACGTATTCGTAGGGACCTTCAATCTTGCTGGAAGTATGGAGCACGACGGAACTCATCCAGTCGTCGCCATTGATGGAAGTGTAAAGACACCACTTGCCCAACTTCTTGTTCCAGATGATGTCCGGAGCCCACATGTTGCCCTTCACGGCATCGCTGGTTTTGTGGCCGGACCAGTCGGCGGCCGCCTTGAATGCATCCAAAAAACTAGATGTCGTTTTTCCTCCGGCACTGAACTTGGGAGTGAATTCCGTCCAGTTCAGCATGTCCTTGGAAAAGGCGCCGCCATTCTGTGTGCCGAAAATGTAGTAGAACTTTTCGCGGGTCTTGCCGGCATCGTTTTCCGGATAGGAATTGCCTGCAGCGTCCTTGTAGACGATGACCACCGACGGATCGTGAACCGCCACGGAACTGGCGTCCGCCTCGGTGGCGGAAAATGCCGTGAAGGCCGTTGCGGACAGCGCCAGGGCCGATACCGCGGCCCTTAAATTCTTGAAAATACCCATAAACACCATATCCCTTTGAGGGTACGATTTCCCTTACCCTGTAAAATACCCTCATTTTGCTTGCTTTTACAGGGCCGTTAAAGAACGCTGTTGCCTGCAGACAACGGGCTTGCGGGAAACCGCGACGTCGCACATCCCTTGCGTCCGTCTTTTTAAATGTAGACAAATAATAGTGAAATAGCAATATAAAAATGCAATTTTTATCAAAAATATTGTTTAATGTTGACTTTTAATAAAAACATTTCTAATATTAAGGACACTCTCAATGTGGAGTGTTTTGAGAGTGTTAGGTTGGGATGGGTATCCAAAACCAAAAAAAACGCTAGTCCTTAGGGGCTAGCGTTTTTTTAAAGGGATGGCATCCGTTCCACGGCGAAACACTCGATTCTACTTCTTTATAAAAAGATAGCAGTGCCTTAGGAGTTCGTTTTTCCCGCCTTTTTAAGCTATGGAGCATGGTCAAGCCATGTCAGGGAGCCGCGGGCCTAAACTGTACCAGAAGAGCAACGAGCTTTAATAATACTGTTAGATCGGGCGTTGATCCGTGAGGATGCCTAGGCTTAATATACCTAACTACCTAAACAAAAACAAGCGCAAAACAAATAAATAAACCTTACAGAATGCAACAAAGGGCGGAACTGTACTATCTGTGTCTTTGGGAAAGGTGCGTATTGTGTGATTCATCACGAAGGGTGGACCGCGTTTAGGCTTCTTCATCCCTAAAGGGAGTGATAAACTCCTCGCAGTACTGGGCGACCTGTTCCCGAAGCTTGTTGCCACGTACTTTGCCCAAAAGAATTTCGATGTCTTCCAGCGGGGCGGACATAAAGGCTTCGGCGCTCTTGTACTTGCTGAGAACCTTGATGCGGGTCTCGTGGCCTACGCCGGGCTGCTTCAGCCATTCCACCTCAAGGTCCTTCTTGCGCTTGCTGCGCTGGTAGGTAATGGCGAAGCGGTGGGCTTCGTCACGGGCGTTCTGCAATAACTTTAGGGCGGGGCTAGTGCGGTGCAGCACGATGCTCTTGCGCTCGTCGGGGAATACGATTTCTTCTAGGCGCTTGGCGAGACCGATCAGCGGTAAATCCTGGTCGTGCCCAAGTTCCTTTAGAATCTGCATAGTGGCGTCTACCTGGCCTTTACCGCCATCGCATACCCACAGGTCGGGCATGGGGGTGCCTTCGTCTTCGAGACGGCGGATGCGGCGGGTCATGACCTCGCGCATGCTGGCGAAGTCGTCTACGCCGGTAACGGTCTTGATGATGAACTTGCGGTAGTTGGCCTTGTCGGGCTTGCCGTTCTTGAAGGCTACGAGACTTGCCACGGTGTTGGTTCCGCTTAAGTGAGAAATATCCACGCACTCGATGCGGAAGGGCGTCTTTTTTAACCCAAGGACTTTCTGCAGTTCAAAAACGCTCTGGTCGATCTCGCTGTACTTCTGGACTTCGGCCCGCATTTCCACAAGGATCATGTCGGCGTTGGCGCCCGCCAGTTTCAAGAATCCAAGCTTTTCGCCACGCTGCGGGTTGTTGAAGTAAACTTTGTGTTTGGCCTGCTGTGTTAACGTATCCTGCAAAAGGTTGGCGTCTTCTGGCAGCGGGATGTCGGTGGCGATTTCTCCGGGAATGAATTCTGCCTCGGCATACCAGGTTAATATCATCTGGCGGAAAATTTCGGTTTCGTCGTCTTCCAGTTCACATTTTAGGCGGTAATGGCGGCGGCCTGTGAGAACGCCTGCGCGGTATTCCAGGATTACGGCGGCGGCCAGGCTCCCGTTGCGACGTAGTGTTACAATGTCCAGGGACAGGTTGGGGTCCGAGGTGTCTGTCTTGGCGTGAATGCCTGTAGATTGCAAAGCCTGGATTGCATCGCGTTTTTTTGCGGCGGTTTCAAAGTCCAGGTTGGCGGCAGCCTCTTCCATTTCCTTTTGCCAGATTTCCTGAAGGTCGTCTCGCTTGCCTTCTAGAAGCAACCTTGCCTGCATTACGTCCTTGTAGTACTCTTCTCTTGTTACAAGGTTTGCGCATGGGGCCTTGCAGCGCCCGATATGATGGTTCAGGCAGGGACGCTGGGGCGAACGAGCCGGCAGTTCCATGGTACATTCGCGAATCTTGAAAAGCCTGGCGCAGATGTCTTTTAGCTTGTCTACATAGCGGGAGCTCATGTAGGGGCCGTAGTACTGATTGCTGTCTTTTTTGACACTGCGGGTTAAGAACAGGCGAGGAAAGGGCTCGCGTACGCTGAATGCCAGGTAGGGGAAGTGCTTGTCGTCTTTTAGCAGCACGTTGTATTTAGGCGTGTGCTTGCGAATCAGGTTTGCTTCAAGGATTAATGCCTCGGCCTCGGTTTCTGTAATGATCCATTCGATATCCCGGATGTAGGGGAGCATCAGGGTGGCTGCTCTGTGGCCCTGGTGGTCGCTACCGTCGAAGTAGCTGCGAACACGGTTCTTTAGGACCTTGGCTTTACCGATGTAAATGATCTTGCCGTTGGCGTTCTTCATGATGTAGACGCCAGGGCGGTCGGGCAGTTCGTCAAGCCTGCGCTGAATGTGCTCATTTACAGAAATCATCAAGTCTCAAGATAGTAAATGACTGGGGTGCAAAAAAGCGGATCAATTGTGATTTGCTCGTTGTTCATTGTTCATTTTTATATTATTTTATGGTTAGAAAGATTTCAAAGATTTTCAACTTATGGAGCAAAGATGAATTTTGAAAATATGAATGCGCTTTCCCAGAAGGTCGAAGGAGTTCTGGGAACCGTTCGCACCCTCAAGCAGGAAAATGCAAAGGTCCGCAAGGAACTGGAAGCCACTCAGGCTCAGCTTCAGGACAAGTCTATTCTTTTGGATACTGCCAACGCAAATCTGGCTTCTCTGAATTCCAGCCTTAATGATGCCAACATGAGGCTCGCTTCTGTTGGTGCTAGCCTAACCGATGCCAAGGCCGCTCTCGAAGCCCGCGCCAACCAGGTGAACGCTCAGGAAGAAGCTCTTAACGAAAAGTTGGTGACCATTGCAAACTTGACTAGCCAGGCAAACGAAAAGGATGCCGCCATTGCCTCTCTGAATGGCCAGCTGAACGAAAAGATGGAACAGCTGAGTGCCCTGAACGCCCTGGTTTCCGAAAAGGATTCTACCATCGCCAAGCTTATGGATCAGCTCCAGGCCCAGGCCGACGAAATCGCCGAAGCCCAGGAAAAGTTCAACCAGCTGGTAGCAACCATCGAAAGCGAACTTGGAACTGACTTGACTATCGAGGAACCTGCTGCCGAAATTGCAGAAGAATCTCAGGATGTTGCCGCAGAAGCTGCAGAAGAACCTGTTGCAGAAGAGGCTGTTGCCGAAGAACCTGTCGAAGAAATTGCCGAGGACGTGGCCCAGGCTCCTGCAGAAGACGATCTCCCGACAATCGAAGTCCATGGCGCTAACGAAAAGGATGATTCCAAGAGTCATGCGAGCGGGGAGGGCTCGCAGACAAGTTTTTTTAGATTAAATTGGCTGATGGATGAAGATCCGTTCGGCGTAGGAATGAAGTAAAATGGCAGAAATCGCACCTCTCAGATCAGTAAGCGTTACCGTAGCTCAGGAACAGATCCAGATCCGTACTGATCTGCCTGATTCGGAACTTAAGGAAATTGGCGACTTTATCGACCAGCGTTTCGAGCGTTCGTCTAAGTTCCAGTTGGATAACCGTAAGCGTCTGGCTTTGCTTACGGTGGAATTGACTTCTGAAATCTTTGAGTTGCGTAAGCAGCTGCGACGTGCCAAGGCTTACTACGACCAGATGGAAAAGGACTTGAACAGTCTGAACCTGCTACTGGACGAAGGCCTGGAACGTGCGAAGAGCGAAGAACTGTAATTCTACGGGAATTCCAGAAAATTAAAAACACGACTCCGAAAAACGGAGCCGTGTTTTTTTTAGTTGCGGAATACTTTAGGATGGTCCTTCTGGAATCAGGACTTGCTTGCGCTGTATTCGTTCAGGGCGTTAACTACCTTTTCGTGTGCTGCCTTGACAATGGTGTACAGTTCCATGTTTGCGGTTTCTGTCTGGGGTCGGAGCTGTTCTGTCAGGTTGGTGGCGGCCAACTGCAATTCGGTAAAAGCCAGATTTGCGGCGACGCCCTTAAGGGTGTGTGCGGCACGGAAGCTGTCGGCAATGTTTTCTGCGTCGACTGCGGCCTGCAGGTTGATGAAGCTGTCGTCCTTCAGATACATCAGGGCGAATTTTTCGATGAAAGAATCCTTCATTAGGCGGCCTTGAGCTTCTGCAAAATTACCATTGATCTTAAGGTACAATTCTTGGAGGGTCATTAGATTTTTCCTTCTTCCTTGCACTTGGCCAGGAACTGTTTAAATTCTTCTTCGGGCAGGGGCTTGCTAAAGTAATAGCCTTGGATGTAGTCGCAGGCGTCTTCGCGGAGAATGTTTACCTGAGTCTCGGTTTCGGCGCCTTCGGCCACCACCTTCATTCCCAGGAGGTGGCACATGTCGATAATCATCTTGATAATGTGCTTTACATCGGGGTTCTTTTCTAGCTGGCGAACAAAGCTCATGTCGATCTTGAGGATGTCGAACTTGTAGTTCATGAGCATGCCCAGGGAGGAGTATCCACTGCCGAAGTCGTCCATCAGAAGCCAGGCGCCCTGTTCTCGCAGGGCCTTTAGAACATCTCCGCGGTTTTCCTTGAGGGCGGCGAAGGAAGATTCCGTAATTTCGTAGCGTACGGATCCCGGCGTGGTGATGCGCTGTGCTACGTTGTCAAGAATATTCTGGATCATGTCCTGGTCGTAGAAATCCATCCAGGATAGGTTTATGGAAACGGGAACGGTGACGAGTCCCTGTTCCTTCCAAAGTTGCATGACCTGGTTTACCTTCTTGTCTACAAACAAATCCAGCTTTGATATAAAGCCATCTTTTTCAAGGGCCGGAATGAACAAGTCGGGGCGAACAAATCCGCGCTCCGGATGGATCCAGCGGATTAAAGCCTCTGCGGAAGCAATTTTCCCTGTGGCGGTTTCCATGACGGGTTGATAGTAGACCTTGAATTCCTCATTGGCCATGCTGGTTTCGAACTCGGAGGTGACAGCCGCCGCATTGATATAGTTTTGCGCCATGTTGTCATCGAAGATGGCGTAGGGCTTTAGGTATTCGTCGTCGATGTAGTTAAGGGAAAGCTTGGCGCGGTCTACGAAGTTGATAACGTCACTGTCGTTATCGATGTGGCAAATGCCTGTACGGAATCGGAACTGCATGCTGTGCCCGTTCCATTCCAGTGTCTGGTTGCTTTCCTGTATTAATTTGGCGACATCAATTTTTCTTTTTTCTACCAGGCATACAAAATGGTCTGCCTCGAATCTGGAAATAAAGATTGGCTCAAGTTCTGCGTGTACCATGCCATTGAAGGTTTGCCTTAGTACTGCGTCGCCTCCTTCTGTTCCTAGCAGAGAGTTGATGGCCTTGAAGTTCTTTAAGTCAAAGAACATGATGGCGAACTTGGTTCGGTCTTCGCATTTTTGCAGGAAGTTGTTTGCCATCTGCAAAAAGCCGAGGCGGTTGTATGCCCCCGTAAGCAGGTCGCGGTAGGCGTACTCGCGGCTAGAAATGACATTCGTTACGCGGCGCAATACAATTTGCGGATTGTAGGGCTTGGCAAAAAAGTCTGCTGCGCCCAGATCGTAGGCCTTGGAAAGCGCTTCGTCGGTAGAGTCTCCAGAAATGATGATGACCGGCAGGTTATGGTGCCATCCGCGATTCTTGAATTCCTGGAGAGCCTCATAGCCGCTCATGACAGGCATAACCAAATCCAGAAGAACCAAACGGAAAACGTGGTCTCCCTTTTCGATGATCTCGATGGCTTCCTTGCCGTTGCCGGCCTCGACAATGTCGTATTCATCTTCAAGAATCAGCCGGAGCATTTCCCGGTTGATTTCTGAGTCATCTACAATCAAAATTTGATTTTTTACCATTTTAAGCCCGTATTCCTCTTAAAATCTAAACAAAAATTGCTGTTTTTGTGAGAAATTTGTAATAAAAATCACTTTTTTGTTAAAAAACACAAATGAACCATCAAATTTTTAAATTTGGGTGACACTTTTGACTTCCAAAGGTGTTTAACTGGTATGAATAGGCAAGAAATCACAGGCAAATTGGCTTTTTCGAAGCTTTACGAAAGCTATGCTCCGATGGTGTACCGTCGCTGTGTGGCCTTGCTTAAGGATGATGCCGAGGCCAGTGACATGATGCAGAACGTTTTTGTGCGTATTTATGAACGCAGGAACTCGCTGGATTTGACAAATCCCTCAAGTCTATTGTGGAACACGGCAACCAGGCTCTGCCTGAACCGCATTCGCGATAAGGCCCGCCGCGGTGTCAATGTGGATAGCGAGGATTTGCTTTTGCAGATCGCTTCTGTAGACGACGAGGCCGATGCCTATGAAGCCGGCAATATCCTTACAAGGATCTTTTCGAAGGAGCCTGAGTCGACCCGCACCATGGCGGTGCTCCACTTTGTGGATGGCATGACTCTCGAGGAAACTGCCGAAGCTGTAGGGCTTTCTGTAAGCGGCGTTCGCAAGCGCCTGCGTACGTTGCAATCCAAGGTAAAGAATTTGGAGGTCAAGTAATGAGTGCAAACTTAAACGTTTCTGACTTCAAGTTGGAAAAGTATCTGACAGGCGACCTGCCTGCAGAAGAAATGAAGGAACTTCGCCTTCGTGAAAATACCGACGAAATTTTTCACGCACGAGTGCAGGCCCTGCGTGAAGAGAATGCGAAAATTCTGGCTGCAAATCCCTTTAGCGGCCTAGAGGCAAGGATGAATGATTCCGCTGACGGTGAGGAACGCGGTGGCCGTATGTTGCCTCTATCCGTTTTGCTTCGTGTGGCTGCAGTCATGGTTGTTGCCCTGGGGATTTTTACAGCTGTTTTTGTATTCGACAGCGAAAGGAACTTGAATGTGAAGGTTGCCGAAGGGCAGGGTTCCGAAGTCGCCATGGTTATGGAATCTGCCGAAGGCTACGGCGAAACCCGCGTTAAGGGCATGGAAACCCGCCTGGAAGTGTGGAAGAAGACTGGCGATTCCGCCGTGCAGATGGTGAATCTGGGTAACGCCCGTGAAGGCGACGAACTGCAGCTGCGCTATTCCGTTCCCGAAAAATGCTATGGCCTGCTCTTTAGCATGGATGGCAATGGCGTGCTGACGGTACACATGGGGAACGGCTCCGGCTCTGTTGCTTTGGAATCCGGCAAGATGGTGACCTTGCCTTTTGCCTACAAGCTGGACAATGCTCCTCACTTCGAAAAGTTTTTCCTGCTGACTTCCAGGAAGACCTTTGCAATCGATGAAAATGATATTGACGCAATCTTGAAAGAGGAAGGTATCAAGGTTGTAGAATTTACGGTGTCTAAGGTTAGCGAGTAATGGGGGAGAATATGAGAAAGTTTATTAATACATTGTTTGATAAGGTTGTCGGGGCTGGCCCCTATGAATCCATGGCGGGTTTGTGTCTGCTTTCGCTGGCCATGGTTTTGCTGGTGGCAACACAGATCCATGCCGCCCCAACAGCAGGAACATCTGCATCCATTGATCGCTACGTCATTGCCATTAGTGCCAACAATGGCGGCAAGGGTCGCCCCATGTTGCGTTATGCGGAATCAGACGCCAAGTCCTTTGCGGGAGTGCTTAAGGATATGGGTGGCGTTGAACAGAAGAACGTCTACCTGATTCAGGAACCCAGCATTGAATTCTTGAATGCACGCCTTGACAACCTGGACAAGATTCTAGCCAGTGCAAAAGGCAAGAGCGGTCGCGAAGAAGTGCTTGTCTATTACAGCGGACATGCGGATGAACGCGGCCTGCATTTGGGTGAAGAAACCTACAGCTGGCAGGAGTTCCGTAAGCGTGTGGATGCCTTGAATGCCGACGTGAAGATTGCCGTAATCGATGCCTGCGGTTCTGGAGCCATTACCCGCGCCAAGGGTGGCGTGGCGGTGCCTGCCTTTATGGTGGACCAGAGCAGTGACATGAAGGGCTATGCCTTTAT
This sequence comes from Fibrobacter sp., assembly GCA_024398955.1. Taxonomy (GTDB): domain Bacteria; phylum Fibrobacterota; class Fibrobacteria; order Fibrobacterales; family Fibrobacteraceae; genus Fibrobacter. The sequence goes on from JAKSIG010000015.1 coordinate 34,200, forward strand.
TACCAGCAGCACTCAGGACGAAGCTAGCCAGGAAAGCGATAAGCTGCGTGGCAGTTTTTTTACCCATTCCCTGGTTAGCGGACTTCGCGGTGCCGGCGACCTGAGTGGCGATGGAAAGGTGACTTTGTCTGAGGCATATCAGTTTGCCTTTAACGAAACTTTGCAGAAGACCGAAACGACAATGGGTGGCGCCCAGCATCCTAGCCGCGACATGAATCTGACTGGAACGGGCGACGTTGTGATGACGGACTTGCGCAGCACTAGCGCAGGCATGACTCTTGATGAGAATATTGAAGGTCGAATTTTTATTCGTGATGCAAGCGATGAACTTGTTGCCGAACTTTATAAGAAGTCCGGTCGTTCAATGAGCCTTGGGCTTCCTGCCGGAAACTACAAGGTGCGTCTCGAAAAGAAGGCGGAACTGAAGGAAGTTTCTATTGCTCTGGCTGACGGCAAACAGCAAAAGATTGTAGATGGAGATTTCAAGAAGGTTGCCGCCGAAAAGACGATGGCTCGCGGTAATTCAGATGAAAAGTCTAGCGTAGAACTAGGTGGAAAGAGAAGTTGCGCCAATGGCGATACCGTCATGTGCTCCTTGGATTCGTTGGATCACAATGCGACTTTCCGCACCACCTTCAATGCCGTCGATAAAGATGAACTTCCTCGCAAGGGCTTGCAGATTGGTGTCTTTTCTTCTATTGCGAATGATTACATGATTGGCGGTCAGTTGAGCTTATTTGTAAACGCTTCCAAGAAAGAAATGCATGGCATCCAGGTTGCAGGCATTGCCAACGTTAGCCGCGATCATATTGAGGGTGCTCAAATTTCCAGCATTGTGAACTATGCAGGAAGTTTTGATGGATTGCAATTGTCCCATATCAACATTGCGAAGGATAATTCCGAGGGTGTTCAGGTTTCTAGCTTTAATCTGGCTTTGGATTCGCTTAGCGTTGTGCAGGTGGGTGCCATCAACTACGCTGGTTACGTGCCTGTCCAGGTAGGCTCCATCAATGTGGCCGGAGCATCGGATGTTCAGGTATCGGCCATTAACGTCGCTGCTTCTGTGGAGAAAACCATGGTGGGAGCCATCAATGTGGCTAGCCACAACAACTCCGTGGATGTTGGCGTCATTAATGTGGCAGGTTCCTCGACGGGTCGCCAGATTGGCCTTATCAATGTATGCGGAAATTGCGAAAATACACCTATTGGCCTTATCAACATTGTTGGCAACGGAGTGTGGAGCGCTTCGGGCATTTTTAATGAAATGGGCGGCACCGGTGTCAAGCTGGACTTGGGTACAGCCTACTTCTACACCAGCTTTGAAACTTCCCGTAACTTCGAGGACGGCCATTTGCTCAAGAGTTATGACGATGTCTGGGAAGATGGTATTGGCGTAGGAACCCACTTTGGCATGTATGGTCATCACTTTGCCCTGGAATATATGTTCCTGAATGTTTCTGATGAGTATAAGGGTCGCTATGGCGGAAGTGATGAAGATGACAAGTTTGCTTTCCATCACCGCATTCGCCTGGGTGCAACATCAAAGCTGTTGCCGGGAGTTGGCCTTACTGGAGGCTTGTCCTTGAATTTAACCTCAAAGGGCTATGCTTCCGAGAATCCCTTGAAGCCCCTGGGAGAATATCATGACGACTTCGGTTCTAAAAGGCACGAAGCTCGTTTCTGGCCAGGTTTTTACGCAGGACTTACCCTGGGACGTTTCTAGAGTTTTTGTGAGTGGGTTTAAGGGCTGTAAAATTCTAAATTTATACTAAAGAAGAGAATTGATTTTGCCCCTTTTCGGATTGTCCAAAATTTTACCCTGCGTGATGTTGCTGCTGGCTTTGTTGACGCCGGCGGTGGCTCAGGACGGTGCGTCGCAAATGAATGCTCCGTCTAAGGGAATTCTCTTTTATGGCGTGGTGCAGGATACGTCCTTTGCTCCTGGCGAAAAACTGAATGTGGAAATCCTTGAGTCCGGCGAGGCAATTCAGACGGCGGTGGGCGAAAATTTTCAGGTAAATCTTCCCGAAGATACTCTCTGGAATGTGTGTGTCACCAATTCTGACACCTCTGGCGCCGAAAAGGAAAAATGCTACGAGCTGGTTTATACGGGTCAGGATTCCGTATTTAGCCATGTGCTCGGTGACGCGGGCTTGACGGATTCTATGCCGCCAGCGATTCCTGCTGAAGTTGCTTCTGCTGGCAATGATCCGCTTGAAAAGGGTGCTGGCGCGAACGCTCCTGCAGACTCGGGGTCTGCTGCTGTATCGGGTGCAGAAACTTCGAATGCTGTGGATTCAAACGTTGCGGGTTCTAGTGCCTCCGCCACGAAGGATAGTTCCGACGATGTGGATGTGGACGCCCTTCTTGCAGCAGGCAATAACGGCAAGGTGACCGAGATGAAGAAGGTGGTGGTGCAGTTGCGCCGTCGCCCCAAGCGCAAGGCCGGCGAGTCCGTTGTTAGCGCCAAGTCCATCAAGCGCATGCCTGGCCTTGGCGAAGCCGACGTGATTCGCAGTATCCAGCAGCTGCCTGGTGTGGTGGCAAGTTCCGACTTCAGCACTAAAATTTACGTTCGCGGCGGCGCAGCGGATCAGAACCTTTTCCTGTACGATAACGCGGTGGTGTATTCGCCTACCCATTTCTTCGGCTTGTTCAGTACCTTCCTGGTAGAAACCATTGACGGCGTAGAATTTTACAAGAGCGGTTTTCCATCGCAGTACGGCAACCGTCTCAGTTCCGTGCTGAAGATGGACGGACGTGCCGGCGGAAGCGATACCACTGAGGAATGGTTTAGCAGGAACAGTATCAAGATCAGTACCTTTGCTGCCCAGCTCCACACCGAAGGTCATAAGGGTAACGCCCGCTGGATTCTTGCAGGGCGTACAACTTACATCGGTTACATTCTGGACTTGTGCAATGCCATCGGCCTTCTTGATTTGGACATTGATTATGAATTTGTGGACCTGCAGGGAGACTTCATTTACGACTTTACTCCCGACACCCGCGTCAAGTTTAGCTTTTATCTGGGTAAGGATGTTCTGGCCTTTGACCCCCTTTATGTGGACTGGGGCAACGTGGCCATTCCCGTCAATATAACGCATCGTATCGATGGAGACTGGGATTACAATGCAACGTTTGCGTTCTCCCGTTTTTTCCAGACCATGGAACTGTCCGACTTGATAAACATCGGTATGGACCTGTATACTTTTGCAGGCAAGCAGTGGCTTAATTATCGCGGTGTCGATAACCATGTGCTGACCATGGGCTACGAACTTGAATATGACCAGTCGCAGTTCTGGGAATATGTCTCTTCTATCAGGTTGCTTGATGAACAGAATCCGTTCCATCATGTAATCTACGGGCAGGATGCCTGGCGTTTGACGAATGACTTGACGTTTACCTATGGCTTGCGTCTAAATTATCAATCCTTGGCGGAACATTTTGGTGTCGAACCGCGCCTTTCCCTGGTCTACAATATTGATGACGAAAAAACTTTGGAACTTTATGCAGGTCGCTATTTGCAGTACATGAATTCCATCATGTTTACAGACAACGAATCCCTGAACGAATTCTACTATCCGATTATCAAGAAGACAAATGGAGAGCAAGTGAAACCTGCGTCTTCTCTCCTGTTTGCCATGGAATACAAACAGCGCAATTTATTTGATGGCTATGACCTAATTGCCGGTGCTTATTACAAAACTCAAAATAACCTAAAGACATTTGTGATGCAGCAGGATTCTACAGAAGAAAATCAGTCAGAAGATTTTGTGATGGGTGACTACTTTGGTACGGCGGAAGGTTATTCCCTGGGCTATGAATTGAGCTTGCGTAAGGATCGTGGCTGGTGGTTTGGTGGCATTAACTGGAGCCAGAGTTTAAGTGTCCTGAAAACGGATGATGGGACTCCAGCCTATTTCCCCAGCTGGCATCAGCCTTATGCCATAAAGCTGGATGCAGGTATTAATTGGAAAGGTGACGAGGATGCCAGAAAGAAACACGAGATTAAGGGCCGTTATTTCAGGTCTTCTGTTGTCTTGAAATATTCTGCGGGAATGCCAATTACCGAGAAGGTGGGGTATATGTATGAACAGAGATTGGGCGGCCAGAAGTATGATGACCGAATCCTGGTGATGCAGGGCAGCCGCAATGCAGGCCGTCAAACGGATTATTTCCGTGTAGATGTGAAGGCGATTGACATTGGTCGCGAAAACAAGTGGAACTTTAGCTGGACGATTATCAATTTGACGAACCATGAGAACATGTTCTATGGTTACTATGATACGAGCAAGAACCCGCCAGAGTATAATACCGTTTCTCAGTTTCCCTTTTTACCGATTATGCTGAACTATGAGTATTATTTCTAAACGTCATCCTGAGCGGAACGCGAAGCGTGGAGTCGAAGGATCCAGAGCGGCTCTATTCTTGTTTCTCGCATTTCTTCTTGCGGCCTGTGATTTCCAGGGACCTTGGAGCTATTACCCCGAGGAACGGGAAATTTACCAAGGCGTTTTTGTCTATGGTTATATCGTAGATGGAGAAGGTCCCAATGTTTGTTTCAAGAAGTTATATCAGCTCGATGAAGCCGCTGTTGAGGGCTTTGCATTCTATGATAGTGCTGAAGTATTTGTAAAGTGGGTGCGTGAAGATTCAACTCTTGACCAGGTTCAACTTTCCCCGATAGAGGGAAATCCAAATTGCTTTGTTGGAGATCCCCTTCGCATTTCTGGTGTTGAAGGGGAACATTATGAACTCCATGCCTCCATCAAGTGGGATAGCGCCGGACACAATGTTTCGAGTACCTACACGTCCTCCACTTACATCCCCGAGAACTTTGGTCTTAAGGGTGTGAATATTCCCATTGGAAAGGACAAGTACCGTTGGCATGAAAATGACGGTAGCGTAGTGGACGCGGATTTCCTGGAATTTCCCCTGGATATGGAAATCTACAAGTTTGCCATGGACTATGATTCTGCTGTTGGCGGTGTTCTGTTGTCTATCAACTATGACAACTATAATGGTGGTGAAAGCATGAATACCACCATGGCGAATATGATCAGTGGCTTTGCTTCTGATGGCCCTGGTGAAGATGGTTTTGTTGGTTTTACCATGAAGAGCCCTTACGAAAATACCCGAAGCATGGGATTTGAGGGTAACTTGACTATTGGTGGTTTCCGAAATCTGGACACGCTTATGGCTCCCAACTTTACGTTCCCTGTTGGCAGGAGTACGATTCACTTTTATGCAACGACCCGCGCCTACATGGACTATAGAGATTATGTCATAGAAAGTTTTGATGACCCCCGCATTGTTGCCAAAAGTAACATCGAGGGCGGAATGGGTGTGTGGACTGGCATGAAACATATTTCCCTTGACCTGGAAATGAAAGCTGAAAGTTTTATCAAGTATTCGAAGCTGGCCTATCTGGATTGTGATTGGAGTGATTTTGGCCAGGAAACGTGGGCTACCAAAACTTGCCGCCTTTATGAGGATATTTATTGCATGGGCGTTATCAACGATACCCTTTATAGTTTTGATGACCTTATAGAAGGCAATAGGATGGCATGGGATAATGATCTGAATGACGGAGCCTTGATTCCGGATAATTGTAGGGCGGTGATGTATGCTGCGGCTATGTGGCAGGGCAAAACCTATAATTTGGAATCCGATGAATTCAAGAATCCTGAATATGGAGCCGCAAGAAAAGAGGACTTTGAAAAGGGCCTGAAAAAATTCTGCTTCGCAACCGATTTTGAAAATGATGCTTGTAAGGACCTCCGTCAGAAATGTGTCGTTGACAAGGAAAAGAATGAGTGCAAGGAAGATTTCTGGGAATGGTGTAGTGATCGCGCCTGGAATATCGATCAGTTCCCGCAGTGCGCTTCGGCCTTGATATCGCAATATTATCTAGAGGAACAAAAATCAAGCGTTATAAAACGGGAAATTGACCGTTGGTGTAAGGAAAATTCCAATGAGCCGCAGTGCAAAAGATAATCAGGTGACAGATTTCTAATTTGAAGGTGTTTAAAGAAGAGAATATGAAAATGAAGTTGTTGAATATTGTTTGCATAATGGCGAGCCTTGTCGGTTTTGCCTTCGCCGATGTGGATTCCGATATTCGGGATCTGCAGTTGGAAAAGGAAAAGCTGAATAGCGAAATTGCAAAGCTGAATTCCCAGATTTCGGCAACCGATTCCATGCTGAAGGCGGACGATAAACGTTATGCAACATTGCAGGAACGCTACAAGAACGATTCGGAACGTCGCAAGTCCGAAATCGATTCCCTGAATACAAAGATCAAGGCGGTGGCATCCCAGTTGAATGAAGAACGCAATAAGCAGGCTCGTGCCAAGAACCGCAGCGACAATGTGGCCGCCAAACGCAAGGCCTTAATGACAACGTTGGCAACCCTCAGCAAGAAATTGGAATCGCAAGTTTCGCAAACGCTTCCCTGGAACCGCGATACCCGTCTGGACCGAGTAAAGTCCCTGACCCGCGACATCGAAAGTGGAAACGCTTCCGCTGAAGAAAGTTTCTCCCGTTTAAAAGCGCTCATTGCCGAAGAAACCAAGTTCGGCGACGAAGTGGCCATCATCAATTCTCCGCTGACCCGCAAGAATGGCGAACTCATCAACGCCCAGATTCTTCGCATTGGAAATCAGTGGATGGTTTATTCCGATGAAAACGGAACTGTTTACGGTTCCCTGGTTCGCAAGCGCGCGGGTTCCGCCATTGAATACGAATGGAACGAAAACTTGAATCTGGAAGAACGCGCTGCCGTCAAGTTTGCCATCGATGTAAAGCAGGCCAAGAAGCCGCCTCAGATGGTAACGCTTCCCGTAAGCCTTTCTATTGTAAGGGAGGGTAAGTAATGAAAATTTTTGCCATCATTTGCCTTTTCGCGATCTCTGCCTTTGCGTGGCCTTGGTCCAGCGACAAGAAGTCTGCCGCTGTTGACAGCGCCATGATCCAGGATTCCCTGAAGCGCGAAGAATTCAAGAACCTGCAACGCGAAGTGGATGCCTTGACCCGCATTCGCCTGCAGAAGGCCGACTCCCTGGAAAAGCTGGAAGCGGAACACTGGCGCAAGCGCTATAACGAAACTCAGCTGACCGAAGAACATCAGGTTGAAACTCGCGAACTGGACGGACGCTACTCCAAGCTGTCTACAGATTTGGGCCGCGTCAACGAAGAAGTCCAGGCCAGCAAGGATCTGACGACGGATGCCGAAGAAAAGGCAAAGTCCGACGAAAGTTCCTATGACAACTTCAATACCCAGGTGAAACTGGCTGTAGAAAAATCCATAGGCGAAGTTACTGGCGATTACCCCGTTGGAATGAATGAACGCTTGCTGAACCTGAAAAAGGCCCAGAACGATGTGGATGCGAAGAGTCCCAACACCCATGCCGCCATGCGCGCCTACATTGAAGACCTGCTTACCCGTCATGAATTGACCTACACGCAGTCTGCAGGCGCAATCCACTCTCAGGTGGGATCCCGCCCCGATGTAAACGTCAATCGCCTGCGCCTGGGTACCGTATTCCTTGGTGAAGTGGCAACAGACGGTTCTGCCGACGGCCTGGGCGAAGTGCAGGCCCTGCTCCGTTCCGGCGCTTTGCAAGGCAAGATTTTTGAGTGGAATAATACGCTGCCCGCAGAACTGGCCGCAGGCATTCGCACGGCTGTTAACGATGTAAATTCTGGCGCGGAATCCGCCACGGCCTCCAACGCTACCGTCAAGATTCCTCTGGATGTGCTTCAGAACAAGGCTGTGAAGAATTCCATCAGTGACACCAAGGAACTGACTTTCAAGGAAGAACTGCAGGCATTCTTCAAGAAGGGCGGCATCGTCATGTACCCCTTGATGCTGGTAGCGATCTTTGCCCTGCTCCTTTCCCTGGAACGTTTCCTGCTGCTGACTTACCGCGGCCGCATCGGCAACAGATTCCTCAAGAAAATTCACGATCTCGTTTCTGCCAAACGTTATGAAGATGCTGCCAATCTTTGCCTGAAAAAGGAAAGCAGTCTTTCTATGGTCCTGTTTGCTGTGCTGAACAAGGCTGGCGAAAAACGAGGGATTGCAGAAAAATCCCTGCAGGAGGCTCTCCTTCGCGAACAGCCGAAATTGGAACGTCGCATGGGTCTGCTTGCCGCCATGGGTTCCATCGCTCCACTGTTGGGCTTGCTGGGTACGGTGACGGGCATTATCACGCTTTTCAACGTGATTACCGAAGTAGGAACCAATGACGCCCGCGTTCTTGCCGGCGGTATTTCCGAAGCTCTGGTGACTACGGAAACGGGTTTGATCATTGCAATTCCCGTGATGATTCTTCATGGTCTTTTGAGTGAAAAGATCGAGAAGGTGACTAGCGAACTTTATGTGCAGAGCACGAGTTTGTTGAACAAGATTTTCCCGAAGGATGAATCCTAGTTCATGAGCAATTCCTGGTACATCTTTTTAGAAGCGCTTCGCAGCACCTACGGTGCTGGCGGCGTGGTGATGCTCCCGATCTTGATTACGGGAGTCATCGGCTTCTATTACCTGTACTCCACATGGATCCGCATTGGTCGAGATTCTTTCCGCAAGGACATTCATAAGGTTGTTGAGCGTCTTCGCGTTGATTTGCGGGATAGCGAAAGCGGACAGGCCTTGACCGCCCGCAGACATCTAAAAAAACGCAGTGGCATTGTTGCTCGCGAATTGCACCTGGCACTAAAAGTGGCTCTGGACACACCCGCGGATTATCGCGATTACATGCAGGTGCGCATGATAAAGACCGTGCGTTACATACAGCAGGGAACTCACATTATTTCTGTGATGGCTGCAGCCGCCCCGCTGCTAGGCCTGCTTGGAACCGTAACGGGGATGGTGTCTACATTTGAGGTTATTACTTTGTATGGAAATCAGAACCCGGTACTTATGGCGGACGGCATTTCAGAAGCCCTTATTTCTACACAGAGCGGACTGCTCATCGCTTTCCCGCTGACTTTATTAAAACAGCGTCTGGATGAACGCATTGAATATTTAATACAGCAGCTGGAATTGGGAGCGACAGTTATCGAGAACTGGATCGACAACAAGTAAAGTTTGGGTATGGAAGAAGATCTTCAGTTAATCAATGATATCGCCGTTGCCGTCACTGATTTTGTGCAGGCTTGCGTTGAACCTACGAGCACCAAGGGAGTTCTTGTACTGTTGTTGATTGTTGCCGCTTATGGAAGCTGCCAATGTACCAAGCTGACTTTTGGCTGTTTTTTTATGTGGCGAATACTCTCGAAAAAGGGCTCGTTGCTAGACAATATGCTGAATGATAAGCGCCTTGATCGGTTGGCTCATATTTATAAACGCAATCTTGAAAATGAAAATGGGGTGAAAAAGCCTTCTGAATCTGCTGCAGTAGTATTCAACTTAAAATCGGTTGCCAGAGCCTACAGCATTCACGTACTGAGTGAAACTCCCGTTATGGAATCTCTGGGTTCTCATTTTGCCAGGGACCTGAAATACGAAATAAAGTCGGGTATATCTTTAATCTTGCTGATTCTTGGTGTGTTGGGTTCTACCCTGGCGGCATTCCATGATAATTTCTATCACGGATCCTTTGGTCTTCCTGCCATGATTTCACTGATTGTTGCAGTTTTGTTTATTATACACTGGATTTCATCAAAAGAAATATCCGCTTTGATATTTATTGCGCTGTTGCAGCAACTTGTAAAAAGGTTGGATAGTGTATATTTGAATAAGTAAAGAGGATTATGTGTATGGCAGACGAAAGAATATTTATCAGTTACTCCCGAAAAGACATCCATATCGTTGAACCTTTAGTCCGTGAGATTGAACGACGTCTAGATGTAAAATGCTGGATTGATTTGGATGGTATTGAAAGCGATGCTGAAAATTTCAGCAAGGTTATTTGCAATGCCATTAACACGATGGATGTTTTCCTTTTTATGGATTCCCAAAACTCAGAAAAATCTGAGTGGGCAGGAAATGAAATCCATTTTGCTCAGAAAAAAAACAAAAAAATCGTGCTAATACTACTTGATGGCAAGTTGAACGAAGACGTGTTTGTTTTGGAATATGGCAAACGTGATAACATTAATCCTCGAAACGCTGAACAGAGTGACAAACTTATTCGCAATATCCACAAGTGGTTGAACAAGCGTAAGCCTATTGCTGGTTTTGGCCCGCTTATTGTAGATAAGAAGCCTGAGCCAAAACCTGTAGCTGAAAAAACTGCAATCAAAAAAGTTGCCGCCCCAAAGGTTACTGTGGCAAGACCAACTGCGCCTGCTCCCTCAGCTCCCAAAGTGGATGTTCCTACGCAGACTTATGCAAAATCTGCATCTGTAGAACCTCCAGTGAAAATGGTAAAGTGCTCCAACTGCGGTACTGAAAATCCTCATGACCAAAAGTTCTGCGGTAAGTGTGGCGTCGCCGTGGGAATGGATTTGAAGATTGATCAGACACCTTCCATCTCAAAGAAAATTCCGTTGCTTGTTGGGGTAGGAATAACGTTGCTCATCTTGGTGTTGGTTGTCAGGAGTTGCGTCTCTAATGATGCTCCAGAAGCCGTCGCCCAAAATCTAAGTACATACGCAACTGTACCTACGCAAACGAGTGGCGCAGAAATAAAATCCGCGCCTGCTGCTGCTCCCGCTCAAAAGCAGGAGGTCGTTCAAAAGCAAGATATCGCTAAGACCATCACAGTAGACGAAACAACATTCATCGACGGTCGCGACAATCAGCAATACAAATCCGTCAAGATTGGTAATGTTGTCTGGATGAGTGAGAACCTGCGTTACGCATTTGGCAGTAGCGTTTGCAATGCAGCTGGCTGCGAGAAGTTTGGTCGCTACTACACTCCCGGCGATATTGCATCCCTCTGCCCCGAGGGCTGGAGAATGCCTCGTACCAAGGACTTTGCCAATATGCAGAAGAACTGCAAGAAGAATCCTGGTTTTTGCCTATGGGCCCCCTCTGAAAATCAAGGCTCCAATGAAATAGGTTTTTCTGCCTTGGCTGTTGGTCGCTATGACTTGCATATTAGCAAGTTTGTTGACGTAGGCTCTGCTGCCTTCTTCTTGGCTGAAACCAATGGGCGTGTCAAAGACGTTTACACCATCAAAAAAGGCGAATATGTCAGCAATGTGATTCATGCCGAAGACTCCGAAGGCTTTTCTGTAAGATGCGTGAAAAAGTAAAGTTGCACTGTTTTTAAGAGTGTTCTATGAGTAAGAAAGTTTTTGTCAGTTATTCCCGTGCCGATAAGGATGTTGTTTTCCCTATCGTAAAACGGTTGCAAGAAAATGTAGGTGACTTCTTCTGGATAGATCTGAACGGTATTGAAAGCGGTGACCAGTTTGTGGATGTAATCATCTCTGCAATTGAACGGTCGGAAATAGTTCTTTTTATGCATTCAGAAAATTCCTTGAAGTCGGGATGGACGAAAAAGGAAATCATGTATGCGTCCAATCACAAAAAGAAAATTGTGCCAGTTGATATTGAAGGAAAGGGCCTTTCGGGCTGGTATGAGTTTCAATTTGGTGGAACAGATTATATTGATGCAAAGAAAACGGAACAACTTGAGAAACTTTCAAAGAATTTGATGAGTTGGCTTGGTGTTGAATCAACGAAGAAAAAAGAACCCGAAAAAACGACAAAAAGGGAAGAAGTTTCAAAGATTGAAGATCTAAAACCTGTTGAAAAAGAATCTCCTAAGGTTATTTGTTCCAATTGCGGTTCTGAAAATTCTGCTGATCAAAAGTTCTGTGGAAAGTGTGGCTCTTTGATTGAACTGCTTGTTGAATCTAAGCCTGCACTAAAATCAACCCTTGCGTCGAAGTTTGTTCTGGAACCGCAACCTAATTTTGAAGCCAAACCGATTTTTGAAGAAAAAACAGAATCGGCAGATGCCCGTTCAGTGTCAAAGAAAAAGTTTTTAATAATCGGTGGACTTTTGATTCTAGCTCTGGTGGCCTTTACAATGAATCAATGTTCTTCAGATGATTATGTGTCAAAAGATCATGTTTCGCTTGCTGTAAAGCCAGAACCCGCAATTCAGTCTTCTTTTAGCACTTCTCCTTCTGTTGATACTTATTCTGCGCCAGTGTCGGAAAGTGAGATGTATGCAGATCCTGCAGAAGATGCGAAAGAGCTGGTTGCGAAAACGACTGCGACTAAAAAAACTTCAAGTGAGTCTGTTCCCGCCGATCGTAGCGCAGATCAGATTATGAGTGTGGTTCGTAGACGAACTCCTGGTCTTCGCCATATATATAACAAGTTCCTAAAAGAACGTCCTGGATTTCAGGGACGAGTGACTTTGAAATTTCAGGTTGCTCCGGAAGGTAATGTGTCATCTATTTCCATCGTAAATTCAACAACTGGTTATGATGAATTTGATGAGGAAATCAGTAATGCGGTTGGCAAGTGGCGCTTTGGTAAAGTTCAATCAGGATCTACTACTATAACGATTCCTTTCAGCTTCTTTGAATAACAAAATTCAAAATTTTTATACAAGCTCAAGTAACATTTTGCAGATTGTTTGGTGTTTAAGTAAAAGAGAAAAGTATTTCTAAGGTTTATAATGGATTTCAACTTACCTCGCAGAAAGCAGAAGGATATGGGCATCGATATGGGCCCGCTGATGGACATTGTGTTCATCTTGCTGATCTTTTTTGTGGTGACCTCAAGTTTTACACGTGAGACCGGTGTTGACGTGACAAAGCCCGAAGCTCAAAGCGCCTCCCAGCTGGAAAAAGAAAACATCCTGGTGGCAATTACCCGCGAGGGGACAATCCATATCAACGAACGTCAGGTGGACTTGGCTAGCCTTCAGGATATTCTAAAGCAGACTCTTGCAAAAACGCCGGATCGCGAGGCCGTTGTCATTGCCGACAAGGGGGCAGAAACGGGAGTGCTGGTGCAGGTCATCGATGCCTGTAATTTAAGCGGCGTCAAGAAGGTCTCTATTGCGGCACAGGCGGACTAGCGCTAATTACGAATTATGAGATTTGATTTGGTTGTTGAAAAATTTGGAAGGTCTTGATTTTGATTAAGAAGCTGGTTAAACGTTTTTCTGTTCTGATCGTTGCGGTACTCAGCAGCCTCCTGCTGGTGTTTTCTGTAACGGTCGCGAACTTGTTCATCTCTGGAAAGATGACGCAGCAAAAGAAATACGTAAAGACCGAAGTAGCTGTCAAGAAACCTGAAGAAATCCAGAAAAAGCAGGAACAGAAAAAGCCTGCCCGCAAGCCCAACCGTCAGAAGTCAAATTCCCGTTCTCCTAAGGCGGGCCCCCGCATGGCCATGAATCTTGGCGTTGCTGGGAACGGCGGCGGTGCTGCCATCAGCGAGGAACTTGTGTCGGATTTTCGTGGCGGCGCCATGGCCAATCAATCGGGCGATGTAGACAAGAAACCGAATAGCCGTGCCATGCCCCAGTTCCAGGTTCCGCCCCAGATTCGCGATCGCGAAATTGACGCCAGCCTGCGTCTTACCTTTTGCGTAGATGCCAGCGGACACGTCTATGACATTCGCATTATTGAGGAATCTCCTGCAGGCTCTGGCCTTGGCCAGGCGGGAAAGGAGGCTCTTGCGCGTATGACTTTTGAACCTGCAGAAAAAGATGGCAAGGCGGTGCCCTTCTGCGGAATGGAGCAACCGTTCGAGGTAAAGTTCCATGACTAAGTTCCCCCGCGCAGTACTTCTCTCGATGATCCTGGCGCTCCCTGCGTTTGCGGCCCAGTCTGCAGCCGACCTGATGGACCGTGCTAACGCTCTTTATAAAGAAGGCCGTTTCAAGCAGGCCATTACGCTGTACCGCAAGGCCGCTGACCGCGGAGCCGATCCTACTGCAGTCAGCTTTAACATTGCCAATTCTTACTACCAGACCGAAAAGTACCCGGAGGCCGCCGCAAGTTACCGTAAGGCCGTAGACTTTTCCAACGGGACATTCTCGCCGGCGCTATTCAATATGGCAAGCGTCTACTTTAGGCTTAAGCAATATCCCGAATGCGTTGCCGCCTACCATCGCGCCCTAAAGCTGGAGCCTGAAAATATCAGCGGCTGGCTGTACCTGGGCGAAGCCTACAGCAAAACTGGCGACAAGATCGGCGCCCTCAAGGCGGTAGAAAAAGCTTACGCTCTGGATAAGTCTGACATTAGCATTGTATACCAGCTTTCTGAAGCCAACATCGCCGTAGACGACTTCGGTCGCGCCGTTGCCGTTATACGCGAGGGCTATACCGCCCATCCCGAGGAAATTGACTTTCTGGTTTACCTTGGCGATGTGTTCCGCCTCCATAAGGATTATGAGCAAAGTGCAGGAGCCTATCGCGAGGCTCTGGCCGTACGCCCCGATGACGTGAACACCATGTATAAGCTGGCGGATGTCCTTGTAGAAGATAACAAGCAGTTTGTGGCCATGGATATTTTGAATAATGTGGTCCAGATAAAGCCAGACTTTGTTGATGCCGCAATCTTTCTTGGAAATCTGGCCTACGATGCAAAGTTCCTGGAACGTGCGGAATCCGCCTACGAGTTGGCTGCAATGCATGGCAATGCCGAAGCGATCTACGGTTTCAAGAATATGGCTTACGACGCCCATGCCCAAAAGCGCGACGATGAAGCCTTGAGAATATTGAGGCTGGCCCAAAAGTATTATCCGAACGATGCAACCCTGCAGGCAGATGTTCTGGATATCGAAAATGCCGAGTGATTTTTCGACATTTTTTTTAAGACTGCGTTCTAGCGCCTGCGGCGATTATTTTCGCCCTGGGCGTAAAAGTCCATTTTTTCAAAATGCATGCGCCTGCTCAGTTCATCGACGAATGTATCCATGCTTGTTCTAACATCGAACTTGCAGGTACTGAAACAGGCCGAAATCTTGTAGATGTTTTTCGGTTCCCTGTTGAAGTCGCTAAAGCTGGACTTGATGCTGGCGATGCTCATGTTTACGGCCATTTCGTCCTGGGTGTTTACGAAGGCGATGAATTCGTCGCTAGTGTACCGCACAACGATGCCTAATTCGCCAATGGTGTCGGCAATGATCGTGGCGACATTCTTAAGGGCGTTGTTGGCAACGGTACGGCCAAAGTCCTTGTTCATTTTCTTAAAGCCATTCATGTTGATCATGATGCCCGAAACATTGTGAGCCCTGGTGGCCAGGTATTGTTTTTCCAATAGGGCGAGGTAAGCGTAGTTGTAGGCTCCTGTTGCCCTGTCTTTATAGATGCGCTTACTTTGCAGGCTGGCAATGACACCTGCGATGGCGATGGTAAAGCTTGCTGAAATTACCGAAATCCCGTAGAGCATGGTTTGCATTACGGTACCTAAAATGACCGGCGCGATGCAGATCCCGATGGGGAATGATTTCATGGGGCCGCCCCTGTGTCTGCAAATCAGGTAGATTACGACGCTGTCGATCATCATTCCGTAATCGATTAAGCAGTACAGCCAGTAGCCTGCCTGTCGGGTGTAGGAGTTGTTTTCTGAAACGTCGAACACCAGGGGCATGAACAGGTTTACGATGATAATGGCGACTCCAAGCATCAGGGCGCATTGCAGAATGTAGCGGTGGGAAAGCGACAGCTTTACCTTCAGGTGGTTTAGCATAAAGACCAGCCAGAAGAAGGTACTGAACATATCCGCAATATAAAGCAGCGAATTCCCTACCAGCACTATGATCTTGTTCAGCATGCCAGGCTGGCCATCGGCAGTACAGACAAAGGGGTCTATGAGGCAACCCATGAACACGAACAGTATCATTAACAGCAGGCTGTTGCTTTCTACGGTCTTTTCGCGTAGGCGTCGCCAGTTGCATACCAGCAAGATGCAAAGCAGCACGATGCCGAACATATTGGCTACATAAACCGCAGTTAAAGATTCCATAGAAAACACCTTTTTTACTTTAATTTATAAGAAAAATATCATTTTTTAGTTGAAAAGGATTGTCTGCCGGGACTGTTTTTTTCAAAAAATGCAGTTTATTCTTCAGGTTTTAAAAAATCAGAAGGCGGTTCTCACCGTTGGAGTGCCGTTCATAACCTATTTGAGAATGCTATATTTGCCATCGTCAACATTGTTATCGCGTTAAATCGGGACTTTACTAAATGCAAAAACAGTTTAATAGTGCGCTAGAAGGCTTGCTGAACTTTGAATATGTAGACCAGAGCTCCGTAGAAAAGTACAACGGCCTGTTCAAGCAGATGATTTCTGCCTCTATGCAGATTTGCAACGAAACTGATTTTGATGCCCTGGTAAGCCAGAAGCAGGCCGAAGCCGAAAAGAAGTACGGCGCAAAAATCGAGTTCAGCGAAGACGCTACCGACGCCTACAAGAAACTTCGCGAAATCGTCCGCTTCGAAATGAGCCGCCAGTCCCTTTTGGCAGGCGAAGATTACGAAATCTGCTGCACCGATGCAAACATCGCAAATGCCACCGGCAAGTTCCGCAGCGAAATCGAATCCATCGTTCCTGCCAACCAGAAAGAAGTGGTGGAATCCATGTGCTATTCCATCTATTCCGATTTTACAAAGTACTTCCTTTGCACCGTATTCGACATGATGGCCGATGCAAAAATCTACCAGATGGAAGAATTCCGCCCGCTGCAGCTAAACGCCATGGGCAAGGAACTGCGCACCAATGTGAACGTGGTTCGCCAGCAGAACGAAAAGCCCCAGAAGTCCGAAACGATAACCGGCTGGTTCCGCCTTATGATGATTCTGCCCACCTTCCTTTTCAAGAAGCTCTATGCAGTAAGCCTTACCGAAATGTTCGAAGTGCCGCAGAAGCATAAGGACGATGCCGCCCACATGTTCAACATCTTCCAGCGTACATACGAATCCTTCGTGGCTGGCGATGAATACAAGATTCTGCTGCACCTGCTTGCCGAAATGGGCCTCAGCGAATGCTTTACCATTCGCCCCAAGGCTCCTGCCCAGAACAAGCCTGTAGTGAATTGATTCTTGACTGCGGCAAAATCATGAGCGATACTTTGAAAGTAGGCATCCTCGCCATCGAGGACCCTTACTACCTAGAAAAGAATATTGTTCCCATGAACGATAGGGGCATATTCCGCTCTATGCGCATGGCCGAAAATGAACAGCCGTTTTTAAAACCATTCGTAAAGAACGAAAGGTTCGACAAGTATGTCTCATTCCTTTTCGATTACGAAAATGTCAGTGGCCGAATCGTCTACGAAAAGAGGGACTACGAACATTTGATGTCAGCCTTCTCGGTTCGATTCTTCCCGAAAGAAGACAGCTATTCTGATGAGGAACTCTACAGAGCCTGCCGGCTGATTTCACAAAAACTGCAGGCCCATATACAAGTAAAGGTCTCGTCCAAAAAGCTGCTCAGCTTTGTAAGAGGGATCGAGCTTAAGTCCAAGACGCCCAAAAAGCAGGACTTTACCTTCCACAAGCTTTTTGAACACGCCGCCAAGTCTGCCGAAGAATCCGTGCAAAAGTACATCGACGGTCATTTCGACTTCTGGCTAGCCTGTGCCGAAAACGAAGCTGCCGAAGAGAATGCCGTTTTTGGGAACGGCGAAGAAAGATTCGAGGATTGATTCTTGCACAATCTCTTGTTAGGCTGGGGCATCTAGAGACAATAGCAATTTTTTTTGTAAAGTTTTTTGACAAAAGCAGCTTTTATATACGAAAGATAAGTAGAACTGCAAAAAAAAACAAAAAGGAAATTGCAATGATTATTGTTGTAGGTATCGTGAGTACCCTCGTGGGCCTGGCTCTTGGCTTTTTGATGGTCAAGGTAAAAATGTCACAGACCGTAGAATCCCTTAAGGCGGATCTTCGTGTGGCCGAAAACGACGCCAATGCCGCCAGGCAACGCGTAGTCGAAATCAGGGACGATGCCGAGCGTCGCCTAGCCCAGACAAAAGATGAGTCTGCACGACAACTCGAGGAATCTAAAAAAGAAGCCGTACGCCAGTTAGAAGATTCCAGAAAGCTGCGCGAAGAAGATTTCAACCGCCAGCTTGAAGCAATGAAGTCTCAGTTCCAGGCAATTTCCGAAAAAATGCTGAAGGAACGTTCCGACGAATTCAAGGGTGCCAACAAGGAACAGATGGAGACCCTAACAAAGCCCCTGCTCCAGGAACTGGACAACATGCGCAAGCAGCTCGGCGAGACTAAGGAAGGTAGCGACAAGAACATCGCCGAACTGAGCGGTGCCATCAAGAACATGATGGAACAGTCGGTCAAGCTGGGGCGCGATGCCGAAAATCTGGCCGACGCCCTTAAGAACCGTGGCAAGGTTCAGGGCGATTGGGGCGAACAGGTTCTTACCAACATCCTGAAAGATAGCGGCCTCCGCGAAGGCGAGGAATTCTTTACTCAAAAGAGCTACACCGGCAAGGATGGCAAGGAGTACCGCCCCGATGTGGTGGTGAAAAGTGCCGACGAATCCATGATCATCGTGGATTCCAAGGTATCCCTGACCGCATATTCCAATTACGTCGCTGCCGAAAATGACGCTGCCCGCGAACAGGCCTGCAAAGAAAACTTGGCTAGCGTCTGGAACCATGTGGAAGAACTTGCAGCCAAGAACTATCCAAGCCATGTGCCTAACGCATTGCCCTATGTATTGATGTTCGTGCCTAACGAAGGCAGCTACATTTTGGCCATGAATCATGACCCACAAATTGGAATCAAGGCCTACAAGAAGGGCGTGTTGATTATTAACCCCACCAATCTGATGCTGGCGTTGAGCCTGATTCTTTTTACCTGGAAGAATACCCGCCAGGAGGAAAACTGCGCAAAAATCATGAAGGCCGCCGAAGATCTTTATGACAAGTTCTGCACCTTTAGCGAAAACTTCGTAAAGCTGGGTCGCCAGCTAGAAACAGCCCGCGGCACCTACGACGATGCGATGGGCCAGCTGAAAGATGGCCGCGGAAGCATCGCCTCTAGGTTCTGCTCTATGCAGCAACTGGGCCTGACTTCTACAAGGCAGATTAACGAACGATTGCTGCAGTAATTTTAGCAAATCCGAAAAAAAATTTCCGATTTCACCCGAGGTCGGATTTTTTTTGTTTTGACACTAAAGTGTCAAAAATTTTGGGTATTTTATATGGCATGAAACATTTGCTTCTTACACTTTGCTGCCTGGCTTCATTTTCTATTGCTGCGGAGCCGATTTATTACGATCTTGATGATTTTCTCAAGGGGGCTGGACGCATGCCCAATAAGTGCGTGAATAAGGGTGTAACGTACAAGTGCATTGGCTACGACGATGCTGAAGGCGCTATTTTCAATACAAAGACAATGCGCTTCTATTTGATCTCAAGAGAAGATTTTTTTGATAGCTACGTCGAAATGCAATGCGAAGATTTTTACGTAAAGGTAGATGAAAATGGAACAGAAAATATTGTGTGTGGTGAGCAAATCCCTATCAAAGAAATTGACTGTTTTTCGGGACTAAATGCTGTAAAAACGATTACGTTCGATGAACTTGGTATCCTTATTGACGAAAAGGTCGTTAAAAAGGCTGATGTGTCTCTTTGCCGTAATACGTTCCATCACCAATACGGAAGTAATGATGGTAAACCCTATGTTCGAAAGACTCCCAAAAAGCCTATAAATGAGCCCGCAAAGCAAGATCCCAAAGATGATAACAAAATCATTAATGATGAAGTTGAAAGAATTTTAAAGGATGTGGCTGGCTCCCAGACTACTGGCAAGACTGTTCTAGGCGGGCGTCGTGGCAAGGCAGACGGTGGCATGGATGAAAACTATTCAAAACGTAGTTCCGGTGGTATTGGTGATGGCCTTGCAGGATTGCTTGGTGGCGGAGGTGGCGGTATCGCTACTAAGGCTAAAGGCTCCATTAGGACACCCTCTGAACGAGATATTGACATAAACCACGGAGGTCCTCGTTCCGCTGCAGATATCATGAAGGTTGTACGTCAGCGAACTCCTGGGCTTCGCAACATCTATAATAAGTTCTTGAAAAAGAAGCCAGGATTCGCAGGGAAGGTGACCTTAAAGTTCACGATCGCTCCGGGTGGCGAAATTATCAGCATTAGTGTAGCCTCTTCTACAACAGACTACAAGGATTTCGATGAAGAAATCAAGACTGCAGTTGGCCGCTGGAAATTCAGCAAGGTAAAAGAAGGAAATACCACGGTGACAATGCCGTTCGATTTTAGTGAATAGGATTTGTAAAGTCCGCATCTCACAAAAAGGAAAAATCAAAGTCTAGAATACAAGTCGTTCGTTGAAAGATCCGATTCTCCTGCAGAAACCTCACATCGTTTTGAGTCCCTGGTATATAAGGCTCTTGAAAACGAACTGATTACCATGTCAAAAGCGGCGAGCCTGCTTCGCACTGATGTCATGACTATCCGGAAGGAAATGCTGATAATCTAGAAGCCTTGATGGACGAAAAAGCCCTAACGCATTGTTTATCTTGGCAGAAAGAAACCCTTTATGCAGTCCATATTGCGGATGCAAACCTGTATGTGTGTTTTTGAGTAAATTTTTGCACCTTTATAGGCTGGCAAACCTTCAGAAAAAGCACCGCGAACAGTATCATATACATTCCCGTTATTGTCCAGTTCGTTCACGTAATGCATATGTTGAATTACAGCGCAGTCCAGTTTTCTCAATAATTCGTCTTTTGCAGAATCGAACGGCAGGTCTTTTATTTTTCGATGTTGCTTTCGTAGCTATTCTGACTGATCTTGATGTCGTTGGGTTCGGTTAAAAGCTTGAAACCAATGGATTTTTCACATCCGTGAAAACCTAAATAAAGGTTTGGACGTGAACTGTAGATTGTGTCACTTTCGCGGTTGTTTGGAACTCTGGTATATTTTTGCAAGTTTTCCATCCTCGTCCAAAATGCCTGCGCCCTTCAAGCGCTTGAGCGAAGCTTCTTTGGATCTTTCAAGATGATCAAGATTGTAGTTCGTTATAGCGATTGGATCTATAATCATGTTTGTTTACCTTGGAGGATTGTTGGTATCCATAAACTAGAATAAGCGCGTGAAAAAAACAAGGGCTCTCGTTATAAGACATCATTTTGCAAACAGTTGTTTGCATGAGAGTCGCCTCGTCTTTATGTTTATGTTGATAACGTTACTTGGTTTTATGCATTTCAATCCTTGCTTTTGTCGGGATATACTGCATCAAACTTTTCACGGTACTTTCGCCCATACACTCGGAACACATATTTTCGTAGCCAACGTCTTCTCTATCAAATATTTTGACCACGCCCTCGACATGTTAAAGTGCGAGTCGCTGCTGCCGGAAATGGAGAAAATAGAACATAAGGACCCCTGCGGGTCCTTTTTTTTGCAAATGTCGGCGCATCCTCACCATAGAAGCGGTATGGCGCCTGGGGCGTGGCGCAAGCGCGCTCTCGGCAACAGCACGATGCAAGCGCCGCGCGAGTCCGCCCCGCTTCGCGGCTTCACACCCTAACGCATTGCAGAATAAATTCGTTTTCCCGCAAATAAAAATGCCATGTCAAAAATGAATGACGGGTATCCCATGTTGGGATGGGGAAAATATTTTTTACAAAAATTTCTTGTGCAAAATAGACGCTTGCTGCGTGTATATAAGCAGGTAGAAAAATTCTGCCTGCGAACCGGCCGCGTTGCCGGATTATTCAGGATTCAAATGGAAAAAAACAAGACGAAACTCGCGGAATGCGTTGACAATGCAACTGGCGTCGACAAAAAGGAGAAGATTATAGACTTCTCGAAAATCTATATCACCGACAGGTTCATGTTCCCGCTGGTGATGAGCCACAAGGAAATTGCCAGGCCTTTCATCGAGGCGGCTCTCGGCATCAAGATCTATGACCTTAAGGACCCCGAGCAGGAAAAGACGGAGCAGGTGGGCATCTTCAGCAAAAGCATGCAAAACGAGTGTTGCAAAATTATGCTCGCATAATTTTATAACCGAGTGCAGCCGCGGACGCCGTAGGCGTCAAAAGTGTCCGCTACGACGTGTTCACTCAGCAAATCGATGAGAAGGGCAAAACAATCAGTTCCTTTGTTTTGGAGTAGCGTGCTAAACGAGTGTCGCAAAAATAAACTTGTTTATTTTTATGACCGAGTGACGCCGCAGACGCCGAAGGCGTCAAATGCAGATTGAGGATACTGGTGAACTTCCCAAGCGCGCTCGCTACTACCAGTCCATCCACGACACCCGCGAGTTGCATAAAGGAACAATGTACGACAGCCTTAAGGATCAGTACGTGCTTTTCATCTGTCCGAAAGATATTTTTGGCGCGGGTTTGCCTATTTACAGTTTCCAAAACTATGCCGCTGAAAATAAAAACATCGTTCTTGATGATCGCACATTCAAGAATTTTTATATTTTCAATGACTACGGGAAGCTTCCGGATACGCATCCCCTTAAACCGTATCTGAAGTATTTCGCAACCAACACTGCCGACTCCACAGAGACCAAGGATATCCACACCAAGGTCCAGTGGTACCAGGCAGACGAAGACACTCAGAGGCAGTATATGACATGGGAACAAGAAATTCAGCTTGCCGTTAAAAAAGAACACGAGCGAAACCAGAAGATCATCGATGAGCAGGCTCGTGCGTTGACCGAAAAGGATCGCGAGATTGCCGAACTCAAGGCGAAACTTGCTGAAATGCAGAAATAAGAAATGTTCCAAGGACCCTTGCGGGTCCTTTTTTTTGCAAATGTCGGCGCATCCTCACCATAGAAGCGGTATGGTGCCTGGGGCGTGGCGCAAGCGCATTCCCATGCGTCTCGGCAGTACGAACATGAGTGTTCGTGTTGCCCTCGACTTTTGGGCGTTCCCCGGCTCCCCGGAACCGCGCTAGGGAATTGCCGCCGGGGCGGGCCCTTGCGTTATCGGCTCGCAGAGCTCGCCGTCCGTTCAGCCTCGCGCTCCCGACAACAGCATAATACAAGCGCCGCGCGAGTCCGAACCGCTTCGCGGCTTCACGCCCTAACGCATTGCGGGTTGGGAATGTTTCGTGTTTAGGCTAAGTAAGCCATCAATATTCTGATGAGCGCAATGAATATGACGATGCTCAATACAATAAAGATGATTGCGTAAATAAAAACCCATGGCGCAGGCTCTATCGTATCGCCGTCTCCATCTTTATAAGAGCCTACCGCCAATTGATACATGTCTATTAGAGTCCAAACAGCGGATACAAGAAAAAATCCAAAGAATGTCAGGATGAGCTTGATGGCTCCTTTGGTTGCATTATTTGTGTAGAAGTCGTGGATTCCGAGGGGACCGAAAAGCGTGGCTAAGATAGCTGTTTTTGTGCCGCTCTTTTCGGAATATTCTGTTGCTTCGTCGTCGAGAACGTTTGGAATGCTTGCCTCGGCAGGGATTTCTCCGACCTTTGTTCCGCATTTTCCACAGTATTGCATACCTGGAAGAATTTCGGCACCACACTTGTAACAAAACATATTAGCTCCCTTTTTTTGAACTAAAACCCATATGAATAAATCTAATACAAATCAACGGACATTTTGTGACGGAATCTCTAATATAATTGGAATCTTGTCTTTTCCTCACCATAGAAGCGGTATGGCATCTGGGGCGTTCCGCCCGTAGGCATAGTTCAGCACCTTCCCAAGGACATCGAAAAACTCTCCTTTCTGCAACACCATCCCGCTATCCACGCATTCCATGGGCAATTCCCCGTCGATATCGAGGCACTCCAGCCGGAACCGGTTCCAGATTACATAATCGGTATACCCCTGGGCAATGTCTTCGGGAGAGAGGTTGTCGCCCGTACCCGGCAGAATCTTGAGGAATTCGCCACGGGAGGGTATAAAATAAAGCATGGGTGATTTGAAAAAGTCTTGATTCATTTGATTATGTTATAGCTCCTTTTACAGGAGGTTTTATGATTTATGGTTATGTTCGTGTCAGTTGCGAAAAACAAACTGTGGAAAATCAGAAATTCGAGATAAAAAAATTTGCGAGGAGTAATTCAATATCCGTTGATTCCTGGATTGAAGAAACTATAAGTGGAGTTAAAGATTATTCAAAAAGACAATTAGGAACCCTTCTTGAAAAAGTTCAAAAAGATGATCTTATTATTTGTGCGGAACTTTCACGATTAGGACGTAGTTTGTTTATGATTATGGACATATTAAGTGTGTGCATGAATAGGGGATGCAAAGTATGGACTGTTAAAGATGGATTTCGGTTAGGTGGTGATATTCAAAGTAAGGTGTTGGCTTTTGCCTTTGCGTTGACTGCCGAAATTGAACGAAACTTGATTAGCCAGCGAACAAAGGAGGCTTTGGCTCGAAAGAAGTCTGAAGGAGTGGTTCTGGGGAGACGTAAAGGATGCAAATTGGCTCCAAATGTTAAATGTGAGGAAAGGAAGAGAGATATATTTTTGATGATGTCGGAAGGAAAAAGCAAGAGCGAGATTGCTCTTGCTTTAAATGTTTCTAGAGGGACTTTGTATCGCTGGTTAAAACAAAACGTTAGTTAGCGAGCTCTTTAGAACGTAATTCTCCAAAGATTTGTTTCAGCATTTTCATACGTTCCTCTTTTAGGGCTTCCATGTTGGCTACATCTGAATATTTCTCGAAATTTTTAACGGAAATACCGGAGTATTTTGCGTAAGATTCTCTCAATGAACTTTTGGGAATATCTTTAAGATATTTGTCTTTCTTTTGATTGTTGTCTGGTTTTGGTAGAAGAACTAAGTTGAATAAAGCGTCCTTATAAGTTTGTGGAATTGCTGGATTATCCGACAACTTAGCTTGCGGGATGATGTGATCTACTTCAGATGTTTCTTCCAATGTTTCATATGGAATGATTTTTTGAAGTGCGTATTGATAACAAAGAATAGGTGTTAAGTGTTTAATGTCAAGATTTTGCCCATGGTAGTTTGCGGTAGGAACTGCATCAAGCAAATCTTTCCATCGGCTTGACTCTAGAGGCTTTACTCGATCATCCCAGTTCTTGATGTGTGCTGCCATTTTTGAGTCGCCAGATCCTCTCCATGCGCCAATTGCGTATTCAAAAACGAGCCTGTCAAAAAGATTCTTTGCATCGCGTAAGAATCCATTCATTTCGCTAGATGCTGTTGTAGGACATTCTCGGCTTTCCCAATCTAACAAAAGAATTGTGATAAATTCAAGAACGATGGCACTACCCATCAAATGATAAATTGATTTTTTCCAATAACTTAAGAACTTGAAGAAATCGTTGTTGTGAAGAATTTCGCAAATTTTATTGATGTTGTCGACTAATTCATCAATACTTTGCCCCCATTTGATTTTATTGTCTCGTTCTATTTCTCCAACAACAACAGCAGACATTCCTTTTTCAAAGTATGAGCTAATTAGTTTGAAGCCTAGGGTGATAATTCCCATGTCAATTTCTTTTTTTGCATCTTTATCGATGTCAAAAAGTAATCCCTTATCCTTGATTCTTGCGATTAAGGTTGCTCCGTAATCCCAACGAACAACTGTACCATCAGTGGGTGTTTCAACACCAAGTTTGTCATACAATTGTTTTACCAATTCAACCATTTTTGAATCGTGATTGATTACTTTCTCGTTCCAGAATGGTTTTGCGGATAAGAGCTCTTCTGCCTTTAATTGCGTGCCACCGCTATTGATTCTTGAAAAAATATTTTGGGCATCAAGGGGTGTAACATTCTTGATAAGAATGACTCCAATTCTTGCAGCCTTAAAAATTTGTTCGGATTTTGAAATTGTGGAAATAATGGACGATATTTCGTTCCATTGTCTCTCTATAAGATTTTTTAATTCATTGAATTTTTCATCTTTGACTTCTCCACGATCATCTAGAAATTGTATGAAACTATCTATGGAGAAATTTTTGTTTTGACTCGAATAATCTAATAGAAATGATCTTAATGAAATTGGGTTAATTGTATAGTTTTCTCGCTTGGGGGCATAAGGTAATCTGTTAACATAATCTTTAAGAGAGAAAATTCGTTCCCATAGACCTAATCCAGATTTCTTCTGGTGAACCATTAAGATTATGTCGAGTAATGTTGTTAAACCTTCTTTTTGGCGGCTCTTATTGATGTCGTCTTCTTGGTTTTCGTCATTGATGTACTCCGAATCGGATTCATCATCATCTTCATTATCTGCCTGTAGATACGCATCAACAGTTCCCCAGAAGGCATTCCTTAAACTATTAATATCTTCGTTGGGTTTGAATTTTATGTACTTCTTTGCCCATTCATATACGGAATCCGGATTTGCTCTCAATTCCATTAGGGCAGTTCGTCGTTGCCTTCCATCAAGCAGCCATTGAGTTCCCCGTTCTTCATTGATAATGACAACTCCAACAGGATATTCTTGGAAAATACTAATGGCTAACTCAAAGTTTTGTTTTGCGGTCCATGTTGATTTTCTTTGAAATCTTGGAAGTTTAATGTCGTTGTCAACAACGAATTCGCTGACAGAACGAGTCTCAATGATATAGCTCATGGGAAACCTCTCCAATTGATTGTTTTAAAGAAACGTTCGTTTAAATGAGACTTACTTCCACTCCATTATTTTATTGTTTTATGACTTATTTCTCCCGATATGTCATCATTTGTCAAACGGTTTAAATTATCTTTAATGTGTAAAGAAAAGGAACGTTAAAATGGGACAAAAGGCATATCCTAAGCCTGCTAAAGTTGTTGATAATCAGATTTGTGAACCTATTGCAAAGTATTCCGCATCTGTAAACCAGACCAATCTGTTTAACGATGCTGTGAAAACGTCTGGCAAGGATATCCGAGTCATGGAGTTGTTCGCTGGTGTTGGCGGTTTCCGTATCGGCTTGGAACGAGCTTCTGAACGTTACAAGACTGTCTGGAGTAGTCAGTGGGAACCTTCCACAAAGACTCAGGATGCGTCTAATATTTATCAGCTTCGCTTTGGCGTAGAAGGGCATTCCAATCAGGATATTGCTACGGTTCCTGTAGAAGAAATGGCGACCGCAAATCTTCTCGTGGGCGGCTTTCCTTGCCAGGATTACTCTGTTGCTTCTACCCTCAAGCGCTCTGGTGGTATCGAAGGTAAGAAGGGCGTTCTTTGGTGGCAGATTCACCGCATTCTTCGCGATAGCAAGAACCCTCCCAAGTACCTGATGCTTGAAAACGTAGATCGCCTTTTGAAGTCTCCGGTGAAACAGCGTGGTCGTGACTTTGCCATTATCTTGGCTTCTCTGGCTGATCTTGGTTATTCCGTAGAATGGCGTGTGATTAATGCTGCTGATTATGGTATGCCGCAGCGTCGCCGTCGCACCTACATGGTTGCCTACAAGGAAGGAACTTCTCTTGCCAAGACTAGTACAAAGAATGATGCAGAAAATTGGATTCTTGAAACTGGCATTATGGCGCAGGCTTTCAAATGTGAAAAGTCGGCAAAGGCCAAGTTGAACGAGTTTGAAATTAATGGTGACCTGGTTGAAGTTTCTAATGAATTCAACAAGGGTCAGAAGAATTCTCCGTTCTTTACTGCAGGTTTCATGAGCAAACGCAAGGTTTGCACTTTTGACGTTACCCCGATTTATAAAGGTAAGTGTCTGACTCTTGGCGAACTTCTTGTTGACGAAAAAGATGTTCCTGCAAGCTTCTACATTGATGAAAAAGAATTGCCGAAGTGGGAATACCAGAAGGGTGGTAAATCTGAAAAGCGAGTAACCGCCGAGGGCTTTGAATACAATTACAGCGAAGGCCCCATGGCTTTCCCTGATTTCCTTGACAAGCCTTCTCGTACCATTATCACTGGCGAAGGTGGCAAGGGCGCTTCTCGATTCAAGCACGTTATTCAAACTAAGGACGGGCGCTATCGCCGTCTGGTTCCTATTGAGTTGGAACGTTTGAACATGTTCCCGGATAACCACACCAAGGAAGCTAGTGATTTGCGTAGAGCTTTCTTGATGGGTAATGCTTTGGTTACGGGAATTGTTACCGCTATTGGCGAACAACTTTTGAAATGGATTTAAATTATGGGCAACTTGGATCTGCCTTATGACAAGCACTCCAAGGAGTCTATTTTAAAACATGCTCGGCTGTTGCTGGGCAAGTCTTTGTGGCAGTTACATCCTGAGGCTCGTCAGATTCAATCGGGAAAAGGCGGCCTTGGGAATGCCGTAGAAAAATATCATTTTGGCTATGATCCTAATTCAAAGTCTGAGGCTGATTTTGCCGAAGCAGGAATCGAACTAAAATGTACACCGTTGAAGCGTTTGCCCGATGGCAGCATGGTTTCTAAGGAACGTCTGGTTCTTAACATGATTGATTATGTTGAAGAATCTAAGAAGACGTTTTATGAGAGTAGTTTCTGGAAAAAGAATGAACTATTGCTCTTGATGTTCTACTTGCATGAAGAGCTGAAGCTTTCCTTTGATGAATTGTTCAAAATTATCCGTTTGTGGAATTTTCCAGAGACTGATCTGAAAATCATTAAAGATGACTGGACTGTTATCCATAATAAGATTCTTGCTGGCAAGGCTCATGAACTTTCTGAAGGTGATACCTTCTATTTAGCGGCATGCACCAAGGGCTCCAGGGCGGGCGCCGAAATGCGTGAACAGCCTAATTCCAGTGAGAAGGCGCCGCAGCGCGCCTATTCAATAAAGTCCAAATACATCAATTCCATTATCCTTGATTCGCTCAAGCATCCTGAAATGTTCAACGATGTGTACATAAGCGAAAAGCAACGCCAAAAGATTGAGATGGCGATTGCTGATACGGAAAGCATTGTTCGCGATGTTAAGGATTACCAGGAAGGCGAGACTTTTGAACAGTTGATTGAACGTAAGTTCAAAAAGTTCTATGGCAAGACCATTGCGGAAATTGAGGTGGAAACAGGTGTTAACCTTGGTCAAAGTAAGTCCATGGCCTATAATGCCTGTCGAGCAATTCTTGGTGTAAGGGCAAACAAAATCGCTGAATTTGAAAAAGCTGGCATTGCCATTAAGACTATCCGCTTGGAGCAGAATGGAAACCTTAAGGAAGCGATGTCTTTCCCCAATGTGAACTACAAGGAAATTGTTCAGGAAGATAGCTGGGAAAATTCGGCGCTCTATGAAATGTTTACCCAAAGATTCCTATTTGTTGTTTTCAGAAAACCGGAACTAAAAAACGACAAGGAAGTTCGCCTAGAAAAGGTGATGTTCTGGACTATGCCGGTAAAGGATCTTAAACAAGGTAAAATCCTTTGGGAAGATACGCAGTTTAAGGTCAAAATGGGTAATTACGACCATTTTATGAAAACCGCAGATAATCCGGTTTGCCATATTCGACCAAAAGCACAAAATGCTGCTGACACTACTGAAAGTGCTCAGGGAAATCAGGTGAAGAAGATGTGCTATTGGCTGAATAGAGAGTATGTGAAGGGATTGGTTAAATAAAAAACTTAAGCCAGGAATCCTTGGAGTAGCTATGTTAGGTGCGCCCCAATATACGTAAAAGGTGAAGAACTCATAAAGTTCAGAAAATAAATTTTTACGAAATTCTAAAAAATCCCAAAACGTGTTAAAAAATCGTCGAAAATTTAACATACTAGAAATCGTATGTTAAAAAAATCCGAATTTTTTAACATAGGTAACGATAGTACCCACCGCGCAATCTTAGCGATAAGAGCGGACCACGGCGGGGAATTTTTTTGAATGAATTACAGATTCTCTGGGAAGGCGAAGAATGTGCTAGGTGCGCATCCGAATGTTTCTCCCAATTTTACGGCCATTTTCCTGGATACCGGGCGTTTTCCGCGTTCCATTTCGGAAACGTTTTGCACGGCGACATTCAGTTTTTCGG